>NZ_JBVJRT010000020.1:0-103970 GCF_055607425.1 Lentzea sp. NPDC037011
GTCGAGGGTGTTGGCATAGGCCAGGCAGATCCCGCCCGGTGCGTCGTGCGGCGCGTAGTACAGGTAGTAGGCCGCCCTGGCGCCGGGGATGCGGTCCTTCGTGCCCCGGATCGTCGGGAAGATCAGCTCACCGGTCGGGTTGTACCGCAGCTTGCTCTTGACCAGCGCGAGCCTGCGGTAGCGGTAGTCGGGAAACCCCGCCGGCGCCGCGGCGGCGGTACCGGCCGCACCGGTCGCACCCGCGGTGCCCGCCAGCAGAGCCGCACTGCCCAGCAGAAGACGGCGACGGTTGACTGTCATGGAACGCTCCTCGACGCTGAAGAATCCATTGTGGAGTGACGGCGGACGTCAGTAGATCGCCACGCCGTAGGCACGGAGGGCTTCGGTGACGGGCTGGTAGAACGACCGGCCGCCGCTGGCGCAGTTGCCGCTGCCGCCCGAGGTCAGGCCGAGTGCGGTGTTGTCGGCGAACAGCGGTCCCCCGCTGTCACCGCCCTCGACGCAGACCGTCGTCGCGATCATGCCGGTCACGGTGGTGCCGTCCGCGTAGTTCACCGTGACGTTCAGGCCGGTGACCTTGCCCCGGTGGAACCCGGTGGTGCTGCCGCTGCGGCCGACGGTCTGCCCCACCACGGGGTCGCCGGCGCGGGCGATGTCGCGCTGGGAGCCGTTGTACAGGTTGACCGAGCCGGGCCGGCTGATGCCGCTGGTGTAGCGGAACAGGGCGTAGTCGTTGCCGGGGAAGCTGGTTCCCGTGCGGGACGCGACGACCTGACCGCCGGAGGTGCTCCAGGTGGACGTGAGGTTGCCGCAGTGACCGGCGGTCAGCAGGTAGGCGGTGCTGGTGCCGGGCGTCTTGACGTTGAACCCGAGCGAGCACCGCACGCCGCCGCCGAGGATGGCGTCACCGCCGGTGATGGTGGGCCGGAACGAGCCGCCGACCTGCTCCAGCCGCGCCGTGTCGCCGAGACCGCCGACCACGGACCTCAGCCGGGCGAGCGCGGAGCCGGTGACGGTCGCGTCGGCGGACACCACGACCTGGTTGGTCGCGGGGTCGATCCCCCAGGAGGTGCCGGGAATCCGCGCCGTGCGGTCCAGGACGGCGGCGCTGACACCGAGAGTCGCCGCGCTGTGCTTGACCATCTCGGCACGCGCACCGGTCGCGGTGACGGTGTCCGCCGCGGCCCGGTCGGTCACCGTGACGACGAGTCTTCCTCCCCCGTCCACGTAGGACCCGGCGCTCGCGGCTCCGAGCCGGTCTGCGAGGACGTCAGCCAGCTGACCGGGATCGGGTGCGGCGTGCGCGACGGGCGCGGTCACGACCAGACCGGCCGCCAGGGCCACGACCGATGCCAGCTTGAGGGCGGCGGTGCAACCGTTCATCGTCTCTCCTCGGCTGTTCTCGACGGACGGCGGGCGGCGCGCCGGGTGTGCACAGCAGAGTGCTCGACCAAAAGAGGGACGTCCAGACGATAATATTTATTTCTCGCAGGTCACGAGATCAGCGAGAGCGTCAAGCCGCAAAGGGCGGAAAATAGTATTAGCGCTTTCAATAATGCCATTCCGCTGTGCTTCCGGCCGTGCCCAGCCCTAGTAGTCAAGCTCGAAGTCGTGGTGGTCGTCGGGGTCGACCGTCGCGACCAGCTCGTTGCCCGGCCGCAGCCTCGGGTCGTACCTGGCGTCGTGTTCGGCCACGAAGCCGGGCACATCGGGGCCGCTGATCCAGAGCCGGACGCGGACCGTGGCGTCCTCGCTGACCGGCTCCATGGTCAGCACGTGGGCGGTCGCGGGCAGACCCACCTCGTCCAGTCGCAGCAGCCGCCGCTTGGCCCGCCCGATCCCGCGCCACACGGAGATGCCCAGCGGCACCAGCACCGCGGTGAGCACGATGCCGACGGTGCCGCCGTCGTTGGCCGCGTAGACGATCGGTCCGGTGAGCATCAACGCCACGGCGAACAGGTGCAGGAACACGTTGTTGCCCCGGTTGGCCCCGTGGATCTCGACGAATCCGCTCTCCGCCATTCCGGCACCTTAACCGGATCACGTGGTGCCGTGGGCCGGTTCGGTGCGCCGGGCATCACCTGCGGTAGACGCCCAGCTCGTAGAGCGAGTAACCCCAGCCGGTTCCGCGTTGGGTGGCGTACAGCCGCACGTACCGCCCGGTCGCGGTGACGTCGATCGAGTCCACGCCGCCGTTGCCGGTGGTCGTGCCGTACACCGAACGCCAGTTCGTGCCGTCGTCGGACACCTGGACCTCGTACGCCCGGCCGAACGCGCCCTCCCACACCAGCTGCACGTGCTGGAACGTCGTCACCGCGCCGAGGTCGACGCGCAGCCACTGCGGGTCGGCCCAGTCGGTGGCCCAGCGGGTCGCGCCGTTGCCGTCGACGGCGTTGGCCGGTGGGAACGGGGCGCCGTCACCGACCTGCTGGTACGACGACGCGGTGACCGCCTTGCCCCGCGCGACGTCCACCCCGGCGGGCTGCGGTGCCACGACCCGGACGGACCTCGTCTCGATGCCGATGTTGCCGCGACCGTCCTCGGCGATCACGTAGACCTTCCACACGCCGAGCCGGTCGGGTGCGGTCACGGTCAGCCGGTTGCCGTTCACCCGCACCGGCGCGTTCGCGAGGCCGCCGCTGTTGTCGACGTACTTGCTGTTGAACGCCGCAGACCAGGCGATGCCGTCCCCGTCGGGGTCCGACGCCGCGACGTCGATCGTGAGCGGCGCACCGGCGGCGACGGTCTGCGGGACGGTCATCGCGGAGACCACTGGCGGGGTGTTCGCCGGCGTCGCACCGCCGAACGCGCGCTGCACCGAGTAGAACGACAGCCGCTTCTTGCCCGCCGGGGTCAGGTTGAACCACACGGCGCCGAAGTCGTACTCGGTGCCGTAGTGGAACAGCGTGCCGCCGAAGGAAACGCCGGTGTGGCCGGTGATGCAGTTCCACGCCTGGGTGTAGCCGTCGCGCTTCTGGACGTCCGTGGGCTCGGCCGGAACGCCGTTGGCGTCGTTGGGGACCTCCCACTCACCGGCCGGGCCGGCCTCGGTGAGGATGTACGGCTTGGTGTAGCCGCCGCCGACCCAGTCCTGCCGCACCTTGCAGACGTTGCCGTAGGAGTTGACCGCGTACAGGTCGAGGTCGGGTGCGTGGGCCTTCAGGTACACCCACGCACCGGTCCAGGCGTCGGTGTTGGTCACCGGGTGGTTGGCGTCGATCGCGTGGATCGCGCGGGCGGCCTCGTTGACGTACTTGGCGTAAGCAACGCGCTGGTTCTCCAGCTCGGCGCCGGAGTAGCAGTTCTGCAGCCCGAGGATGGACTCGTTGCCCACGTTCCACATCAGCACGCCGGGGTGGTCCCGGTAGGTCGTGACCCACTGCCGGATCTGGCCGAGCGTGTCCGCCTTGTACTGCGCGTCGGTCACGTAGTTGACGCAGCCGCCAGAACCGGGACCGCCACCGGGCTGCAACCAGAAGCCGTTGATCACGCGCAGCCCGTTCGCCGCCGCCGCGTCCAGCAGCGGGCGGGTGGAGGCGTCCGTGCCCCAGGTGCGCAACGTGTTGGCGCCCATGGACTTCAGCTCCGGCATGTACCGCGCGGCGTCCGCGGCGGGCGGGCCCCACGTCAGGCCCTTCACCGTCCACGGCCGGCCGTCCACGGTGAGCTGCCAGTTGCCCTGCGAGCCGGTCACCCGCACCCCGGTGCCCGGCTGCGGGGTGGAACCCTGCTCGCCGAACACCCGGAACTCCCACAGCGAGACGCCGTAACCGTTGGCGCGCTGTGTCGAGTGGACCCGGACGTACCGGCCGGTGCCGCTGACGTCGAAGCCCTGCCGGCCGCCGGTGCCACCGGTGACCGAGCGGACCGGCGTCCACGCGTCACCGGTGGCGGAGACCTGGATCTCGAACGCCGTGGCGTAGGCACCCTCCCAGTCGAGCTCGACGCGGGTGATGGACGAGGACGCGCCGAGGTCGACCCGCAGCCACTGCGGGTCGCTCCACGCGCTGGACCAGCGGGTGCCGGCGTCACCGTCGACAGCAGCGGATGCCGGGGTGCCCGCGCCCTCCGTCGACGAGGCGGTGGCGGGTTTTCCCTGGGACAGCAGTGAGGGCGCGGCGCTGACCGGGCCCGGCACTACTGCGAGTCCTACGAGTACGGCGATGACTGTGCCGATGGAGCGGAGGCGGGACATTGCGTCTCCTGCAGGGTCGACTGGGGATGAGAGATGCGGGAGAGCGCTCTCACAGCCCCTGCCGACGAATGTTACGAACGCAGGTCAGCGATGTCAACGAGCCCTCTTGACACTTCCCGGCGCCCAGCGGGACGCTGTTTGGGAGAGCGCTCTCCGGTCATCGTCCGCGTGAGCAGGAGGACAGGCGACCAAGAACTTCGACAACACCGATTCACCGGGGACGCGGAACCAGGGCCACACGCAGGCGGTGCGGTGCGTTCAGGACACCTCGCAGCGGCTTGGGCGTCTGGCGCGGCAGGACGTGGTGACCTGCGAGGACCGCGGCGAGGACGACGGTGAGTTCGGCGGTGGCCAGGTGGGAGCCGGGGCAGAAGCGGTGCCCCAGCCCGAAGGGCAGGTAGGAGCCAGGGGAAGGGCGCGGAGCGGAGGTCCACCGGTGGGGGTCGAACCGGTCCGGGTCGAGGTGGACTGCCGGGTCGCGGTGGTTGAGGTACGGGCTGAACAGCACCTCGGCGCCGGCCGGGAAGCCGGGGACGGGGGCGTCCAGGACGCGCCGCAGCTGCCAGATCGGCGGGTGCAGGCGCAGGGTTTCCCTGACGACCGCCCGGCACAGGGGCAGGTCAGCGGCGCCAGGGTCCGGAAGTGCGGTGGCCTCGTCGCGGATCTTCCGCTGGAGATCGGGACACCGCGACAGCTCGTGCAGCGCCCACGCCAAGGCGGCGGCGGGAACGTGGTGGCTGGACAGCAGCATGGCCCGCACCGCCAGCGTGGTGCTCCGCTCGTCCAGTCCCGCGGCGGCCAGGTCAGCGACGAGTCCTCTGGCCGGCGTTCGGTCGCGCAGGTGGGTGCGCAGGGCGGTGTACGTGGCGAGCTGCCTGCGCGGCAACCGGCGGGACACGGGGAAACGGGTCCGCTGCGCGGTCGACAGCTCGTTCCCGACGAGGGCGGTGATGACCGGGGCCGGTTCACCCAGGACGTAGTGGGTGTTGACCGCCGCCATCAGGCGGGTGGCTTCGGCCATTGCGTCGATGCTCGTCATCGACGCCCACCCGGTGACGGCCCGTCGGGCGTACCAGCCGGTGGTCGGCTCGAACCGGGCAGCGGCAGCCGCTGTCAGTCCTGGGCGCATGGCGCGGCGAGCCGCCATCCACCGCTCCAGGCCGTCCTCGCCCCAGGAGATGACAGCCGCGCCCCGCTCGGTCCTGGCGGTCAGGGCGTGCCGGCTCGCCAGCAGGCGCTCGGTGGTGGCGGGATCGGTCACCAGCCACGTACCGGGCCGCAACTCGACCACGCCACCCTCGGACCGCGCCACGGCGGTCAACGCCTGCCGCGGGTCTCTCACGCGGACGGCTCCCGGTCCGGGCCGCCCGAGCGGGCGGCCCGGAAACAGGATCGGATCACACCGCCGGGTAGGCGTAGTAACCGGGCTTGGCGAAGCGACGACGGACAATCCTCTTCAGCAGTTTCACCAGACCACTCCTCACCTCGTGAAGACCCAGTGTTCTCGGGCGATTACCCGCAGTCAACAGGCTGGCGTTGCGACAAACGAGGCACTGCGGTGTTCGCCCGAGCTGTCCGACCGAGTGGGCGCAGGCGGCGGCACGGAGCTCAACTCTCAGGCACCTGCCTACCGCACCGGACCTGATCAGTCAGGTCTGCCACTGACCCCACACCGGCGAGGAGGAAGGGTCAGCGGCCTCGTCCGGACAGAGCCGGATCAGTACCTGAGGACGACGCAGCCGTTGCTGCCGACGTCGCCGGTGAACCCGTTGAACACACCGCCGTTGGCGCCGTTGCCCCCTCGTCCGGTGCCGGCCGCGCATTCGGCGGGCACCGTCGAACCGGGCGCACCGCCTGGACCTCCGCCGCTGCTCAGCACACCGTTGCCTCCGGTGGCTCCAGCAGCGCCGGGGGTTGTGGTGACCACCGTGCCGCTGCAGCTCGCCGAGCTGCTCCCGTTGCCCCCGACCCCGCCGGTGTTGTCGCCGAGGGAACCTTGCCCGCCTTGACCGCCGCCACCGTTGGCCCGCACGGTCGTGCCGATGGTGATGCCGGAGCTCCCGCCGGACGCGCCGGCCTTGGCCTGGTAGACGCCCTCGCGCGGACCGCCTCCGGTGCCCCCCGCACCGACCGAGATCTTCAGGACGGCACCCGCGGTGACGGCCAGCGTGCAGGTCGCGTTCGCCCCGCCTCCGCCGCCGCCACCACCGGGTCCGGGCACGGGGAAGAACCCCCAACCACTGCCACCGCCCCCGCCGCCTGCCCCGACGACGTGCACGGTGACGGCGGTGACCCCGGCCGGCACGGTGAAGGTGAAGTTGCCGGGGTTGGTGTAGGTGTTGACCAAGGCCGCGTGAGCGGGCGCCGGCGCGGTCAACGGCAGCAACAACGCTGTCAGCGCCGCTGCTGCCAGCCCTCTTCGGGTGAACGAGCGGCCGGCTGAGTCGACAGGTGACATGAATCCTCCAAAGATTGCAAGTGGCGGTGTTCATTCGTACTCGGAACACACTGGGAACAACAGGTTCGATTAGGTGAAGCTCGCACCCCGGTGTCGATCTATTCCAATTTCCGGCGAAAGTCGAGATCCCACCTCGATCGCGAACGAAGAAGGGCGCGGAACGGCTCGGACCAGAAGTGGACACCCCGGCTGGGACAGTGCCTGGTCAGCGGTTCACCCGCGAGGAGCAACGGGTCGCCCATTCCTCGCCGCGGCGCCGCAGGTGTGTGAAGCCGCGTCCGTGAACGGGCGGATCGAATTTCACCTGTTTCGCGCTGACGGTGGCCGTCGTCTGCCCGGCATGATGGAACACGGTCCATGTCGGAAACGACATCGTCTGCCGCCGCAGGGCGAGCGCGGGCAGCACGGCGGTGACGACGGTGCTCCTGCCCAATAGGTGGTCTTCGTGTTCTCACCGGAAGAACTGCGGATCCCGGTGCACGGCGACGCCCGCCGAGGCGCGGACGTCGAACTGTTGCAGCGCTTCGCGGCCTCGGTCCAAGAGCGTTCCCGGCACATGACCGGTTTTCCGGTCAACCTGGAGTTCGACTACGGCCCGTTGGCCCCGTTCCTGTCGATGCACCTCAACAACGCGGGCAGCCCTGACCAGGCGAGCGAGTACGGGCTCGACACCAAGCCGTTCGAACAGGCGGTGATGACGTTCTTCGTCGAGCTCGCCGGCGGGTCACCGGACGAGGTGTTCGGTCACCTGGCGCACGGCGGGACGGAGGCGAACCTGTTCGCGGCCTACGTGGCGCGTGAGCGGTACCCGGACGGCGTGCTGTTCGCCTCGCGCGAGGCGCACTACTCCATGCCGAAGATCGCGAAGCTCCTGCGCATGCCCTACGTGGCGGTGGACGTCGACGAGCGCGGCGTGCTGGATCTCGCCGCGCTCGGGCACGAGATCGGCAGCAGAGGCGTGCCGGCGGTCGTGGTCGCCACCATCGGCACCACCGGCAGGAGCGCTGTCGACGACATCCCCGGCATCCGGCGGGCCGCCTCCGACGCGGGGGTGGACCGGGTGTTCGTCCACTCCGACGCGGCGTTCGGCGGGCCGCTCGCCGAGTTCGGTCGACCACGCCGCCCCTGGTCGTTCCCCGACGGCGCAGACAGCGTGTCGATCAGCGGCCACAAGATCATCGGGTCGCCCCTGCCCAGCAGTGCGGTCCTCGTGCGCGAGGTGGACGCGGACGCGATCCGCAGGCCGGGAGTGGCGGTGGGCAGCGACGACGACACGATCGGCGGGTCCCGGGACGCGCTGTCGCCGTTGCTGCTGTGGTACGCCTTGCGCGGACTGGGACGCGACGGGCTCGCCGAACGGGTCCGGCACTGCCTGGAGGTCACCGAGCACGCGGTCCGGCGCCTGGGGGAAGCGGGGCTCAACCCGACCCGCTTCCCCGGCGGCAACGTCGTGCTGTTCGACCGTCCCGAGGACGAGGCGATGAGCGCCTGGCACCTGCTCGACGTGGACGGGCGCGCGCACCTGTCCGTCATGCCCCACGTCACCACCGAGCTCATCGACCAGCTCTGCGCGGACCTGACCGGTCAGCGCGCCTGAGCCGGCCGGTTCACCGCGTGCGGTCGGCGTACCCGTCGGGCAGGTCCTCGGGTGCGCGGTCGATCACGGTGTCGTCGTCGGTGTCCCGCTGGTCGACGAAGGTGATCCGCGCGGCCTCGTCGACCACCTCGACCGGGTAGGTGGGTCCGGCGTCGCGGAGGGCGGTCATCCGGTCGAGGTGGTCGTTCTGGAAGCACGCGGTCTCGGCGGGGTCGTCCCACACCCAGCGGGGGAAGAAGATCGCGCCGTGCAACTGGCGGTGCTCCAGGTCGACGACCAGGGCGACCGAGGTGCCGGTGGGTTCGGTCCAGGACACGGTGTGGGCGCCGGAGTCGAGGCGGGTGATGTGGACGGCCTGGTCCTTGACCCACCGGCCGCCGACAGGCCCGCTGTGGATGCGGTAGTCGATGCCGGTGGCGTTCTTGACGTACAACTCGTACCGCCATCCGCTGTCGTAGGTGTAGATCAGGTGCTTTCCGAGCAGGGCGTCGTTCACGTCGCTCACCTCCTGAGTGGTGTCACCGGTCCGGCCGGTGGCGGTGTCCCACCTTCCGCGTCCCGGACGAGCAGGTCGAGCGCGCCGGGCACGCCGTGCAGAACAGCGGCCAGGCGCTGCCGCATGGCCCCGTTGCCGCCGGTGAGCACCGCGTGGAGCAGCGTGCGCACCTCGTCGAGGTCACCGGTCGCGGCCAGTGCGTCCTCGACGTGCCGGAACAGGCGGGACACCATCGCGCCCGGTGCTGTGCGCGTGCCGCTCCACGGGTCCACGGCCGGGCCGTCGAGGCCGTGTCGAGCGGCCGCCCACAACGCGTCGCCCAGCACGGTGTCCCCGAGGCGGCGGGCCTCCCGGCCGGCGTCCAGCTCGCCCAGCGCGGTGCGCACGAGACCGCGGACCAGAGCAGCGTGGAGCACCGCCTCGTCGGTCGTGGCCGTGGTGTCGGCGACCCTGACCTCCACGGTGGGCAGGTGGTCGGACAGGCGGGCCAGGCGCAGGCCGCCGTGGTCGGGGGGCAGCAGCCCGCACTCCCGCAGGCGGGCCAGGTCGGCGTCGTACTCGGCGGTCGAACCGAACCACGGCGGGATGCCGGAGGCCGGCAGGCGGGTCAGCACCATCATCCGCCAGCTGTGGAACCCGCTGTCCCGGCCTCGCCGGAAGGGTGAGTTGGCGGTGAGCGCCAGCAGCGTCGGCAACCACGGTGCCAGGTGGTTGAGCACGGCGACGCCGATCTCGCGGTCGCCGAGCCCGATGTGGACGTGGCAGCCGCAGATCTCCTGGTCGGCCAGGGCCCCGGCGTAGGTCTCGCTCATCCACCCGTAGTGGCCGTCGCACCGGGGAGGCGCGGTCTCGGCGCCGAACAGCGGGTGTCCCGAGGGCACCAGCTCCAGGCCCAGTGACCGGGCCGACCGTCGCAGCGCGGCGCGGTTGCGGGTGAGCTCGTCGCGCACCTGCGCGAGGTCGGAGCAGATTCCGGTGGTCGCCTCGACCTGGGTGTCCCACAGCTCGTGCACCACGCGGCTCTCACCGGGCAGGTCCGCGGGAGGCACACCGGCCAGCACCGCTGCGGCGTCGCCGACCGGCAGCCGGGAACCGCGGCTCACCAGGAGGAACTCCTCCTCCACGCCCATCGTCACGCCGGTGCCCTCCGGCAGGCCGGTCGACGCGCCGAGAGCGCTGTGGCCGGCGTTCACCGCTCACCGGTCCGCATGACGGCCCCGGTGCGCAGCAGTCGTGCGACGACGCTGACGTCACCTCCCACGCCGCGGTCGTCCTCGACCGGCGGCACGTGTTCGCGGACGAGGTCGCGCACGGCTTTCGTGGCGGGCGCGGCCCGGTCGGCGCCGCGGAGGTCCAACGCCTGGCAGGAGGCCAGCAGGTGGACCGCGGCGATGTTCTCCACCAGCTCCACCACGGTGTGCGCGTCGCGGGCGGCGATGGTGCCCATGCTGACCTTGTCCTGGTTGTGGCACTCGGTGGAACGGGAGAAGGCGGTGGCGGGCATGGTGTTCTTCAGCGCTTCGGCCGCCAGGGCGGAGCAGGTGATCTGGGCGGCTTTGAAACCGTGGCGCAGCCCGGCGTGCGGGTCGTCGTCGTCCACGCGGGGAATGAGGTTCGGGGTCAGGTCGCGGTTGTACTGCTCGTCCACCAGCAGCGCGACCTGCCGGTCCAGCAGGTCTCCGATGGACGCCGTCACCACCTTGAGCGAGTCCATCGCCTGGCCGACGTGGCCCGCGTAGAAGTTGCCGCCGCTGTAGGCCTGGCCCGTGCGCGTGTCGAACAGCGGGTTGTCGTCCACCGAGTTGATCTCCACCTCCAGCCAGCGGCCGACCCAGTCGAGGGTGTCGCGCAGCACCCCGATCACCTGCGGGGCGCACCGCAGGCTGTACGGCTCCTGGATCGGCTGGTCCAGCTCCTCGTAGTCGCCGTCGACCCGGTCGTCATCGCCCAGGGACGCGGGGTGGTCCTCGACCAGGCCGGACCGGTCCAGCAGCGACAGCAGGGCTTCAGCGCTCGCCCGCTGCCCAGGGTGCGGCTTGTGCTCGTGGATCACGGGGTCGTAGTGGCTGCGGTCGGCGTCGAGGGCTTCGCAGGCCATCGCCGTGCACACCTCGGCGGCGTGGGCCAGGCGGGTGGCGCGCTGCAGCGCGACGACCGCGAAGGCCGAGGAGAACGACGTGCCGTTGATCAGCGCCAGCACCTCCTTGGGCTCCGGCTCCCACGGCGTCAACCCGCACTCCCGCAGCGCTTCGGACGCCGGTCGCCGTTCACCCCCGACCACCACCTCGCCCCGGCCCAGCAGGACGTTCGCGATGTAGCACAACGGCGTCAGGTCACCGCTCGCGCCGACCGAACCGCGTTGGGGCACAACGGGAACCAGGTCGTTCTCCAGACAGGACAGCAGCAGCTCGACCAGGCCGCGGCGGACCCCGGAGGCGCCCTTGGCCAAGCAGTTGGCCCGGATCAGCATCGCCGCCCGCACCACCTCCGGCGGGGTCTGCGGACCGACCCCCGCCAAGTGGTACTCGGCCAGGCCCAGCTGCAGCTCCACCGCCTTGTCCGCGGACACCACCCGGCGCGCGCTGTCACCGAAACCGGTGGTCACCCCGTACAGGGGTTGTCCGGCCTCGACCAGTTCCCCGCGCAGCGCCGCGCTGCCGTCGACCCGCTCGGCCGCCCCGTCGGACAGCCGTATCCCGCCGCGGAGCTCACGGGAGGCGACCTCTGCCACCGTTCGCGGGTCGAGAGAATTCTCGCCCAAGATCAATGACCGGTCTCCGGCCGTCGTGTCCTCCACCGTCGTCCTCCACGGTATTCACGCGTATTCGATTTCGCTCGGAATTCAACCGCACAGTTCCCTTAATTGGTGATGCCCGCACGGGAAGCCCGCTAATCCACCACGGAGCACCTCATTCATTGGTAAGATCGAAATGGAGGGAAACCCGTCACTCGAACAGGCGCAGGAGCCTACGGTCAGCAGCAACACGTCCACCGGGACTGCGCTTTCCGGGTGCAGATTCCCACAAAAGAGTGGCCCTGCGACCAGTCGACCGGTGAAAGTGAAGGGCAATCGATGTCAATCGCGACGAACCCCTTGATCGTGGTCGCCGACCGGTTCTGGGACGGGATCGCCGACCGTCCTTCCGGGCGGACCTCGGTGCTCGTCGCAGGAGGCCGCGTGGAGGAGGTCGGCCCGACGCGGACGCGGGGGGCGGAGGTGGTCGACCTGGGCGATCGCACCCTGGTTCCGGGGTTCATCGACTGCCACGTCCACGTCGTGCCCGACCTGCCACCCGACACCTCCGTCAGTGCGCAGACCCTGGCGGCACTGACGTCGTTGCGGACCCTGCTGCACAACGGCTTCACGACGGTGCGCGACCTCGGGTGCGCACCCCCGTCCGTCACCGTCGACCTGAAGCAAGCGCAGCGCGAAGGGGTCGTCGACGGTCCGCGCATGATCGTGGCGCCGCGCATCATCTCCGGCAGAGGTGGCCACGGCGACAAGTCCGCCGGGTTGGGCGAACGCTTCGGCGTCGAACTGGGCGCCCTCGCCGACGGCGTCGACGAGGTCGTCCAGGCCGTCCGCGTCGAAGCACGGCAGGGCGCGGACTGGATCAAGTTCGCCGGCACCGGCGGGTTCGGCTCCGAACACGACGACCCCGAACTGGTCACCTACTCCCAGGCGGAAGTCGACGCCCTCGTCGCCACCGCGCGCGACCTCGGGATGCCCACCGCTGTCCACGCGTTCAACGACGAAGGCGTCCTGCGCGCCGCCCACGCCGGCGTCCGCTCCGTCGAACACGCCTCACTCGCCACCCCTTCCACGCTCACCGTGCTCGCGGACAAGGGCATCTGGCTCGTCCCCACCCAGTTCGTCACCGTCGAATGCCTGCGCCACCTCGACGACGACGACTTCTGGACTGACAAGCCGGACCACCTCAGAGACACCTTCCGCACGCACGCCGACCGCCTGCACCAGTGCGCCACCCATCCCGCCGGCTCAGCGGCCCGGATCGCGTTCGGCTCCGACGCCAGCGTCCTGCCCCACCGCGACAACTGGCGCGAGTTCCCCACCATGGTCTCCAACGGCATCAGCGAGCTGCGCGCGCTCCGCGCCGCTACCTCCGAAGCCGCCGCGCTGCTCGCCACCCCCGACCGCGGCACCATCCGCCCCGGCGCGCTCGCCGACCTCGTCGCGATGCCCGGCAACCCCTTCGAGGACATCGGCTGCACCGGGAACGTCGACTTCGTCATGCAGAACGGTCACATCAAGCGGCACGCCCATCCGGATGTTCGGTGAGGCACGCCGGAACGGGTCGTTCCATCGAATGGGACGGCTCGTGGAAGGCGAAGTCCTGGTGCCATACCGTCCAGCGGGACAGGTCAGCTTCGATCCGCACAGCAGCGCAGAGGTTCGACATGACGGGATTCCATGAAGACCGCATTCGTCTTTCCCGGCCTCGGATCGCTCTTCACTGATCCGTTCGCCCACTACGCAGCAGGTCGACGGCACGCGGCCGAGCTCGCGAGCCGGATCGACGCCGTGACGGCTGACCTCGGGTGGCCGTCCGTCTTGAGCGAGCCCGAGCCCACGGCGTGGAGCCCGTTGAGCGAGATGCAGACCTACCACGCACAACTGAGCTGTCACCGGGTGCTCCTGGAGGAGTTCGGGCTTCGCCCGGACGTCCTGCTCGGACACAGCCTCGGTGAGATCACCGCGATGGTCGCCGCGGAGGGCATCACCGTCGAGGACGGCGCCCGCCTGTTGTGCGAACGCGCCAAAGCGTTGCAGGCACACGCAAACGCCGATGCCGCCACCGCGGCGTTCATGCTGTCGTCCTGCCAAGCGGCAGCGGTCGTGGCAGGTGCCAGGAGCGTCGTGGTCGCCGCGGTGAACAGCCCGACGCAGGTGATCCTCTCCGGCCCGGCGGAAGAGGTCGAACGGCTGGCGCACCACGCCCGTGCGCAGGGCACCACGGTGACCGCACTGCGCGCGGGCCCCTACGCCCAGCACCACGTCACGCTCGGCCCCGCGTTCGAACGGTACCTGGAGTCCGTACGTGGAATCCGGTCAGCGCCCCTGAAAACGGCTGTGTGGTCACCTGTGCTCGGGCGCGCGGTGGGAGCCGACGACGACCTTGTCCTGCTCGCCGCGCTCCAGATGGTGCGGCCGCTGGACTTCTGCCACGCCGTCACGGAGCTGAGCTCGGAGGGGGTGGCGGAGTTCGTGGAATGCGGCCTGAAGGACACGCTGACCCGGCTCGTCTCCGAGACCCTCGGCAGCAGGGCGCGGGTGTGGGCGCCGTTCAGGAAACGCGTGACCGAGACCGATGTCCGACAGTTGACCACTCTTCTCACCAGCCCCAGGGAGTCAGCCGTGACCAGCTCAGACGACGTGGTGACCACCTACCTGCGCGAAAGCTACGCTGCCGCGCTCGAGATCCCGGAGGACATGGTCACCCCGGATGTCGACCTCGAAGCCGAGTTCGGCCTGGACTCCCTCCAGCACCACCTCGTGCTGGTCAAGGCCCAGCAGCGGTGGTCGGTCGAGCTCGGTCAGGTCGAGTCGCCCGCGACCATCACCGTCCGCACGGTGGCCCAGCTGCTGAAGGACGCCGGTGCGGCGCGGGAAACGGCTTGATCCGATGCACGCCGACCAGGTCTGCGTCGTCGCCGCCGGTGTCGTGACGCCGGGTTGCGACGACGTCGAGGAGTTGTGGAGGCGCGCGCAGGACGGCCCTCTCGTGTTCGGGCCCTCCGCCCGGTTCCGCGGGCTCGAGTCGTTGGCGCGGTTGACCCACAGCGACACGGGTGAGCCGTACGAGCTCCGGTTCGGCGAGGTTCCGGCGGCGCCGGGGGACGACGCCGGCGACCTCCAGGTGTCCTGGCTGCGTCGTGCGCTGCATCAATGCGTCACGACCACGTCGCCCGGTCCGACCGGCCGCACCGGTCTGTTCCTCGCCTCGTCCACGGACACGAGCTACGAGATGGACCTCGCGCTCGCCGCGGACGCCCTCGCCGCCCAGACCGCGGCACGGCTGCCGGGAGACCGGCGCGACGCGATCAGGCGGAAGCTCGCGCAAGCGGACCCCTGCGCGCACCGCGGACACACCGAGTTCCTCCCCCACCACCAGGCCGTCCGCGCCGCGAAGGGACTGCTCCCTCCCGACACGCACGTGCTCGTCTCCGACAACATCTGCCCGTCGGCGCTGTACTCGGTGGACCTCGGCGTCAGGCACCTGCTGGACGGCGAGGTGGACGTCGCGTTCTGCGGTGGCGTGAGCTCACACGGACCGTTGCGCCAGGTGTACTTCGGCGAGATGGGCACGCTGTCGCGCACGGGACAGCTGCGCGCCTTCGACGCGGCGGCGGACGGCACGGTGTTCTCCGAAGGCGCCGGCGTCGTCGCGCTCAAGCGGATGAGCGATGCCCTGCGGGACGGCGACACGGTGCTCGCGGTGCTCGCCGGGTTCGGCGCCGCGTGCGACGGCAAGAGCAAAGCGATCTTCGCACCGAGCCAGGAGGGCCAGACTCGCGCGATGACGCGGGCCGGGGACGTCAACGGCGTCACCGGCGCCGAGGTCTCGTGGATCATCGGGCACGGGACCGCGACCCTCGCAGGGGACGCGACGGAGTTGCGCTCCATCGCCGCCGCCCACGCCGGTGGCACGCCGTGGGTCACGGGGAACAAGGCGATGCTCGGCCACACCGGCATGGCCTGCGGGATCGTCTCGCTGATCCAGGCCGCGATCGGCCTGCACCGGTCGACGGTGCCCCGGCAGCCCAACCACGCGTCGCTGCCGGAGTACGCCCGCTCCCTTTCCGTCCGGGTGCCGTCGGCACCGGTGCCGCTGGCGGCGGAGGAACGGTCGTTCGTCGGGGTCTTCGCCTGTGGACTCGGTGGCATCAACGGACATCAGCTGCTCTGCCCGCCCGGCACGCGGACCCGTGCCGTGCGGTCCGCTCCGCCCGCGTCCTGCGACGAGCTGGTGCTGGTGCGGTGGAGCGCGTTGCAGGCGGGCAAGCCGGAGGACGAGTCGGTCGCGCACCGGCTGTCCCGAGGCGACGATCCCGCCGACACGACCCGGTTCGAGGCCCCGTACCCGCTTCCTCCGTTCGCGAGCTCGTTGATCGTGCCCAAGGTCGCGGCTCAGCTGGACATGAGTCAGCTGCTCGCGGCCGAACTGGCGGGCCGGCTGGCCGGATCGGGGGACGACACACCGTGGTGGCAGGGACTTGAGGAACGCACGGGTGTCTTCGGCGCCCGGTACGGCGTCAGCAGATCGGCTGTCGAGTCCACCGTGCGGTGCCTGGGTGACGGGCTTGCGGCGACGTTGGACGGCGAGGAGAAGGCGGCTGCGGAGCAGTACCTGCGAGAGCTCCACGACCGCAGCCGAGCCATCGGCCCGTACAGCCTGGTGGGACGCATGTCGTCCATCGCACTCGGGTGGATCAGCAACCGGAGGAACCTGCGCGGGCCGACGATGATGGTCGACGCCGGAGCGGCGTCAGGGCTCGCCGCCGTGCACACCGCGGGCTGCTACCTGCGCCGGGGCGACATCGATCTCGCGCTGGTGATGGCGTGGAACACCGATGCCTTCGGCAGCACCGGCTCGGTCGTCAGCGAGGGCGGGGAGAGCGCCGAGGGTGCGTTCGCGGTGGCGCTCGCCCGTCCCGAAACCGCTGACGCCCGCGGCTGGCAGGTGCTCGCACGGGTGCGAACCGAACTGGCGTCCGCACCCGCGGCGGCACCGCCACGCCGGAGCAAGAGCTACCTCGCCGCGGACGGGGTGCTCGACGTCATCCGGAGCGTCGTGCGGGACACCCTGCCCCAACGGTTCTCCGCGGAGTCCGGCCCGACCGTCCACGTGCTCCCACCGCTGCCATGACGGCCACGGACGCGGTGGAGACGACTGTGCGGCCGTACGACCTCCGCTTGGTGCCACGTCCCGCTGTGGCCCGCTTCCCCGAACGCGATCCGCTGCCCGCCGGAGCGCTGGTGCTCACCGACGACGCGGAGATCGCGGACCAGGTGCGCGCCATCGCGGCGCACGAGGTGACGGTCGTGCTCGTGCCGGACGCCGCGGCCACCTGGGACGAGGAGGCGGTGACGAACCTCGTCACCTCGGCGGGAACGGTCAGCGACCAGCTGTGCGTGATCACGTCCCTGCGCGGTGCCGCGTGGCCCGACGCGCCACGTCCGGGTCTTCTCGCCCTGCAGGAGGCGACCTTCGTCGCGTTGAAACAGCGTGCCGACCCGGCTCACGAGAACTCGTCGGTCGCGCTCCTCGTGCTCGACCGTTTCGACGGCGGAACACCACATCCGCACTGCGCGCTGCTGACCGGGATGGCGAAGTCGGTCGCGTGGGAGCTGCCGGCGGCGCACGTGCTCGCCGTGGTCACCGACGACGTCGGCCTCGCTGCCGCGTTGGCACGGCTTCGCGCGGAGTCCGGGTGCGGCAGAGGCCTGCCCGTCGCCTACTACCGGACCGGGTCGGCCCCGGCGGTCAGGTGGGAGGAACGACTTCTCCCGCTCGAAGAGCCGTCACCTGCCGTCGAGGACCCAGCCGTCACCGGCCCCGTCGTGGTCGCGGTGGGCGGCGCACGTGGCATCACCGCACGGTGCTTGGAGGCGATGAACCCTCCGCCGTCGGTGCTGTGGCTGCTCGGCAGCACCGAACCGGACACCATGGCTGCCGAGTCCGCGGAGATCGGTGACCTGAGCAGCGCCGACTACGTGCGCAGGAGGCGCCACGAGGACCCAGATGCCCACATCGGTGGCCTGCGGGCGACCTACGACCGTTGCCGCAGGTCGCGGGAGGCGCGTGCGACCATCGCCGCCCTGCGCGACCGGATCGGGGCGGACCGGGTGCACTACCTGGGGTGCGACGTGACGGACCCCGCCGCGGTCCGGCGCGCGGCGGCGGTGATCACCGCGACGACGCCCCGCATCGACCTGGTGCTGAACGGCGCGGGGATCAGCGGCGCCCGCAGGCTGAGGGCCAAGGACCTCTCGACGTTCCGGCGGGTGCGTGACACCAAGGTCATGGGCTACCACAACCTCAGGGCGGCGTTCCGCGACCCCGCACCGCTCGCGTGGTGCCACTTCAGCTCCGTCGCCGGCGCGTTCGGCCTGCCCGGCGAGATCGACTACGGACCGGCCAACGACGTGCTCAACGCGGCCGCCCGGTACGAGTCCGGCCGCAGCTCGGGCGCCGAGTGCGCGATCGGCTGGAGCCTGTGGGGTGAGTCCGGACTGGGGCCACGAAGCGGTTTCACCGACTACACGGCGAAGACCGGGCAGCTCGGCCTGATCAGCGACGCCGAGGGACAGCGGATCTTCACCACGCTGGTGCCGGCGAACCACCTCGGGCGGCACGCGGCACCGGTCCTGCTGGGCGAAGCGGAGTGGCGGCTGGCGGGATCGCGGTTCCCCGGCCTCGTGGGCGACGGCGCCGGACTCCCCTACGTGGGCAGCCCGTCCCACACCGACCGGGACGACACCGTCTGGCGACTTGACCTCTCGCGGCACGACCACCTGCGGGGCCACGTGCGGCAGTCGCGCGCGCTCGTGCCGGGTGCGCTCGTGCTGGAGCTCGCGGCCGCCGTCACCGGCCACCTCACCGGCGGCGCTGTCGTGGACAGGTTCCGGGACGTCCGCTTCGAGGCTCCCATCGCCGTCGACCCCCAGGTTGCGGAGTACACCCTGGCCGCGTCGTTCACGCCCGCGGGTCCGGATGCCGGCGTCGTGCGCGTCACCGTCCGATCGCACCTCAGGGCCGGACACCGCAGCCGCCGTGTCCACCACGTCGAGGTTCTGGTTCCGGTCGGCGGCACCACCGACAGCACCGTCACGCCTGCCCGGCCCCGTCAGCTCAGCGTCCGGCGCGCGCCGGCGACGATGTCCATGTCGGGCCTGTTCGACCAGGTTCGCGACCTCAGGTTCACGACCGGCACGACCTCGGCTCGCTGGGAACCCCCGCTCCCGGACGGCGAGTTCTTCGCAGCGCACCGGACACCGTGGCTGCTCGTCGACGCCCTGTTGCAGACCGCCTGCGCCATCGACACCCCGCACCGGTACGCGACGCCCCACTCGATCGCCGAGCTGAGGCTGCACACCGGGCACAACGACCTCGCGTTGGCAGCACAGGCGAAGAACGGCATCCACCTGCACGTGACGCATGTGGACGGTGTCGCCGACGGCATCGCCGGCACGGCCGACGGCAGTCCACTCGTGACACTGTCCGGACTCGTGCTGAGCGGACGGGACGGCATGCCGTGACCAGTCCTCACGACGTGCTGCTGCGGCTGCTGTCCCCCGAGGGGCGGACCGCGCCCTACCGCCACTACCGCGAGCTGGTCGAACACTGGCCGGTGCTGCCGATCACCCCTCAGCGCCTGCTCGTCACCGGCTACCGGGAGTGCGCGGACGTCCTGGTGAACCCAAAGCTCTTCCCCGTACCCGACCGCCACTACGCCGACCGGCTGTGGCCCACCTGGTACACGGTCCCGTCGACCGATCTGCTCTACCGCAGCCTGCTCTTCCGCAACGCACCCGACAACCAACCCGCCCGCCGCCTCATCGCGCGCTTCTTCGCCCCCGACCAGGTCGAGCGGATGCGCCCGATGATCACGCGGCACGCCGGCGCCGGCACAGCGCCGTTCGGCGAGGGCGACGGCCTGGTGGACGCCACCCGGTCGTTCACGACCATTCCCGACTCCGTGATGGGCGAACTGCTCGGTCTGCCGCGGCACGACGGCGAACGAGTGGCCGGCTGGCTCGACAGGTTCCTGGAACGCAACGAGATGCACCCGCCGGACAAGGCGCTCGCAGCCGCCGAAGAGGCATCGTCACACCTCGTCGACCACATCACGAACACGGTCCTGGCGAAGCGGGGAAGCGAAGCTCCGCTCGTCCGTTCGCTCAGGGAGCACAGCCAGATCGACGAGCGGGACCTCGTCAGCAACCTGGTGTTCCTGCTCGGCGCGGGCACCGCGACCACCGCGTCGCTGCTCGGCAGCGGCCTGCGTCAGCTCGCGGCGCACAACGACCTGTTGCCGGGTCTGCGCGACGACGACGCACTGCTGAGGTCGTTCGTCCTGGAGGCACTGCGGTACGACCCTCCTGTCCAGTACGGCGTCAGGGTCGCGGCGCAGGACACCGAACTGGCCGGTGTCCCCGTCGCCCGCGACAGCGTGGTGCTCGTGTGCTTCGGTGCGCTCGGCCGGGATCCCGGCAGGTTCGGTGATCCGGACTCGTTCGTGGCGGACCGGTTCCTCACGCCGGACACCGGGCCACGCGACGTCCTGTCGTTCGGCCTGGGCGCGCACCGGTGCGCTGGAGCCGAGTTGGGGCTCGTGACCGCTGAGGTCGCGTTCCGGCAGCTGGCGCTGCGGGTGGACGCGATCAGGGAGGCCGAGCAGCCTCAGCGCCAGGCGCGCGCCGTGGTCCGTCGACACACCCGGCTCGTCGTCGACGTCACCCGGCGGTGAGCCGTGCAGCCGATCCCCGCCGAGACGTCCTCGGCGGTCATGCCGCCGGTTCGCGCTCCAGCGGAGTGCGCATCCGCGGTGTCACCCGGACCCCGCCCAGCCAGGTCGCACAGCGGCCGGCTGCCTCCTCCACCAGCTCCCGTTCGTCCGACGACACGTCTTCCAGCAGCCGGTGCACGACCTCGCCGCTCGCGCGCTGCGCCCAGCCGCCCACGACGCGGCCGTTCACCCAGACCGTCGGGCCGATGTTGCCCGCGCGGTCGAACAGCGCCGCCCGGTGCTCACCCAGGAACCAGTCGCGGTCCTGCCAGCCCATCGACGTCGGGTCCATGCTCGGCAGCAACGCCGCCCACGGCTCCGGCACGGGCACCGGGTCCAGGTCATCGGCCAGCACCAGCCCCGGCACGCCCGCCAGATCGACCTCCGCCGTCGCCACCCCGGCCAGGGCGCTCCTGGTCTGGCTGACCGTCCAGCCCGTCCACCACCGCAGGTCCGACACCGGCGCCGGACCGTACGCGCGCAACCACAACCGTGCCAGCTCCGTCCGCGCCGCGTCGGGCTCCCACGACCGCAGGCCGTCCGGAACCCAGTCCCGCAAGGGGTGCCAGACGTACTGCGTGCTCAGCCACGTGCCGCGTGGACGGCCGCGGACGATCCGGCCGTCCGCGGCCAACTGGAACAACACCCGGCTGGTGACGTTGCCGATCGCCTCGTACGGCTTGCCCTCGAACATCCGCAGTTGCTGGCGCAGCCGTGGCTCTTCATCGGCCAGTTGCGTCGCTGTCGCCGACCCGAGCCTGTGCAGGGCGGCCTCGACGGCGGTTTCGACCTCGGTCAGCCACGTCGCCGGTTCCGACACGTTCTCCGGGTGTCCCTGCTGTCCGAGTTCTTTCTCCAGCAGCCGCCGTTGCTTCGTCGCGACGTCGGCGGAACAACCGTGCTGCACCAGAGCCGCGGTCTCAAGGCCTGTCACGAACATCGTGCGGCGCATCCCGAGCAGCCGCAAGCAGGTGCGCTCCTGGTACAGCGCGTGCTCGACCTCCGCCACGGCCGGGCGCATGAGCCGTGCGGCCGCTGAGAGGTACACCGTCGCGGGATCGGTGGCGTGCAGCGCGACGACGCCCTCGATGGCCTCCTGGACTGTGGTCGCGGCCGTGGCCAGGTGGTGCCGGACACTGAGACGAGCCCGGCGTTGTCCGACGTCGACCTTCACTGCGGAGACCGTTGCCGTGCGGCGCGGGTGGCAACAGGGCGACGGCGGAGATGAGGGTGAGCGACTGGCGGGGTGACGTAGGCGACGTCCATGGGCCCCACATCCGTGCCCGGCGGCACGATCTCGTCGATGCGGTCGAGCACGTCGTCGCCGAGCAGGGTGTCGGCTCCCGCGATCAGGTCGTCGAGCTGGTCCAGGGTGCGCGGGCCGATGATCGCGGACGTGACCGCGGGGTGGGCGGTCACGAAGGCCAGTGCGAGGTGGGGCAACGACACCCCGGCCTCCTCCGCGACCTGTGCGAGTGCTTCGACGGCGTCGAGCTTGCGTTCGTCGGTCAGGTGCTTCCCGGCCCAGTGCAGGCGGCCGGCCGAGGCGGTCTCGGCGCTGCCCTTGCGCAGACGGCCTCCGAGCAGGCCCATCGCCAGCGGGCTCCACACCACGACGCCCAGTCCGTAGCGCTCGCACACCGGGAGCACCTCGCGTTCGATCCCGCGGTTGAGGATCGAGTAGTGTGGCTGCTCCGAGCGGAAGCGGGCCAGCCCGCGCCGCTCGGCCACCCACTGGGCCTCGACGATCTCCGCGGCGGGCAGGTTGGAGTGCCCGATGGCGCGGACCTTGCCCGCTCGCAGCAGGTCGGTCAGCGCGGCGAGCGTCTCCTCGACGTCGGTGCCGGGTTCGGGGTGGTGGACCTGGTGGAGGTCGATGTGGTCGACCCCGAGGCGGCGCAGCGATCCTTCGACGGCGGAGACGATCCAGCGGCGGGAGCTGCCGCGCTGGTTGGGGTCGGTGCCCATGGCGCCGTTGAACTTGGTGGCCAGCACGACCTCGTCGCGGCGGCCGCGCAGGGCCTTCCCGAGGATCGTCTCCGACTCCCCGTCGGGGCCGTAGACGTCGGCGGTGTCGACGACGTTGATGCCGGCGTCAAGGGCGCGGTGCACGATGCGGACGCACTCGTCCTGGTCCGGGTTGCCGTACGAGTTGAGCAGCATCGTGCCCAGCGCGTAGGGACTGACCTGGATGCCGGTGCGGCCGAGCGGACGGGTTCGCATGACTGTTCTCCTGCGTTGACTGCGAGTGGACTTCGTCCCCGGACGCTTCCGATGACAAGGGCACTGTGTCGCAAGTACCGGTCAGCGTTCGTCCTCTACTCGTGCCCACCGGCATGTCAACGGCGGTGATCCGCCGGAGGTGGGTCAGCTCGACATCATCCGCATCGCGTTCTCGACCACGGCCGCGGGAGCGGAGTCCACCGAACCCGCGTCGTAGGGCGGCTCCGGCGCGTACTCGATGATGAGCTGCACCGTCTGCGCCACGTCGTCGCCCGCGATCAGACCGGCCAGGGTCAACGCCATGTCGATGCCGGCGGACACGCCGGCCGCGGTCGCGTAGTGACCGTCGACGACCACCCGCTCCTTCGAAGGAGTCACACCGAACTCGGCGAGCTGGTCGAGCCCGCCCCAGTGGGTGGTTGCCCTGCGTCCGCCGAGCAGTCCGGCACCCGCGAGCAGGAAGGTGCCGGTGCAGACGGCCGTCGTCCACCTGCTCGTCCGGTCGGTCGTGCGCAGCCACTCCAGCAAGGCGTGGTTGGACATCTGCTCCACCTGGCCCGGGCCTCCGCCGACGAGAACGACGTCGGGTGCCGTGACATCGGCCAGGGTGGCGACGACGTCGATCGACAGGCTCTTCAGGTCGTTGACCACCAGGCCCGGCTTCTCGGCCACGAAGACGACCTCGGTGTCGGGAAGGCGGCCAAGGACCTCGTAGGGCCCGAGGACGTCCAAGGAGGTGAAGCCGGGGTAGAGAACGATGGCGACCTGCATGTCGGGACCCTTCAGTCAGACGTTGTGGGCAACGGTAGGTCCGGTCGGTCGCCGTGCCCATGTCGTGCACCCCAACGAATCTGCCATCCGTCCCGGATCAGGCCCGGCTGCGCCGGTACTCCGTGGGCGACACGCCGAGCTCGCGCAGGAACGCGCGGCGCATCCCTTCCTGCGTCCCGTACCCGCACCGGCGCGCGATCCGCAGCACCCCTTCCCCGGTGTCCGCCAGCATGCGTTGCGCGGCCTCCAGCCGGATGAGGTCCACGAAGCGGCCCGGTGTCACGCCGGCCTGCTCGGCGAACGCGCGAGCGAACTGACGTGGCGACAGCCCGGCCCTGCCCGCGAGCGCCGGAACGGACAGGTCCGCCGCGAGGTTCGCGGTGGCCCAGTGCTGGACGTCCCGAAGCGGGTCGGAGTACGCGGCCTGGGCCGACAGCTGCGCGCTGAACTGGGCCTGGTTCCCCGGCCTGCGCAGGAACACCACCAGCAGACGGGCGATCTCGTGGGCCACCGCGCGGCCGAAGTCCTCCTCGACCAGGGCGATGGCGAGGTCCACACCCGCGGTGACACCGGCCGACGTGTAGAACGGGCCGTCCTGGACGAAGATCGGTTCGGTCTCCACCCGCACCCGCGGGTGCTTGTCGGCGAGGTGACCGCAGGACTCCCAGTGCGTCGTGGCCCGTCTCCCGTCCAGGAGACCGGCCTCGGCCAGGAGCCACGCCCCCGTGCACACCGACACCACTCGTCGCGAACCGGGAGCCCGCTCACGCAGCCACGCGACGAGCCGCTCGTCGACGTCCCCCACGCCGGGACCGCCCGGCACCAGGAGCAGGTCCGGGGTGTCGGCAGCGGCGAGGTCGAGGTCCGGGACCACCCGCAGGCCGCCGGCCGCGCGGATCGTTCCGCCGCCCAGTGAGGCCGTGCGGACGACGTAGGGCGGGGTGTCCGTCGTTCCGACACAACGCGCTGCCAACGAGAACACGTCCAGAGGACCCGCGACGTCGAGGGGTTGCACGCCGTCGAACAGGACGACGAGCACCGAGTGGGTGCGTGTTGGGGCAACGCCGCGACGATCGTCCATCACACCGCCGAGGCTACCGAGGACAGGTTCAGCCTCGGCGGGACGTGGCCCACCCCGCCGATCGGCGGGGTCAGGTCCAGCCGGGTAGCGGGGTGTTCCGGACGTCCGGCAGCTGTGCACGGTCCGACGGGCTCACGAAGCTGGGACACGGCAACAGGTTCGACCCGTTCGTCCCAGGAGGAGAGCTTCTCATGTTCAATCGGATGCTGAGCGCCTTCGGCATCGGTGGCCCGTCCGTCGACACCGTGCTGGACTCGCCGCACGCCGTGCCCGGTCAGCCCGTCACCGGGCAGGTGCGCATCCAGGGCGGCAGTGCCGACGCCGACATCGGCCAGGTCGTGCTGTCGCTGGTGGCGCAGGTCGAGCGGGGTGGGTTCGCCTTCGCCCGCGACGACGAGCACGGTGGCGCGGAGTTCTTCCGGGCGGTGGTGCAGCAGGGTGTGCGGGTGCCCGCGGGGCAGCTGGTGGCGGTGCCGTTCCAGCTGGAGCTGCCGTGGGAGACGCCGATCACCGCGGTCGGTGGTGCGGCGCTGCCCGGGATGGGGGTGGGGCTGCGGACCGAGCTCGTCGTCGCGGGTGCGCCCGACAAGGGTGATCTCGACCCGGTCCTGGTCGGTCCGCTGCCGTCGCAGAACAAGGTGCTGGACGCGGTCGGGCAGCTCGGGTTCTCGTTCCGCGGTGCGGGTGTGGAGAACGGGCGGTTGCCCGGTGTGCCGCACGAGCTCGGCTTCTACCAGGAGCTGGAGTTCTTCCCGCCGGGGCGGTTCGCGGGCCGGGTGAGCCAGGTCGAGCTGACCTTCGTCGCCACCGCGCACGAGCTGCACGTGGTGCTCGAAGCCGACCGGCGGCGGGGCGGGTTCTCGATCGGCGGCGACACCTCCGGGCACCTGCGGGTCTCCCACCAGGAAGCGCTGGTCACCGACTGGGCGGCCGCGATCAGCGGCTGGTTGGCGCAGGTCGCCGAGCGCGGGGCGAACCCGGCGTTCGGTGGTGGCGCCCAGAACCCCGCCTTCGGTGGTGCGCAGAACCCCGCGTTCAGCGGGCAACCCGGGCACCACCCCGCCTTCGGCACCCCGGCCGGGTACGGCGGGCAGCAGGGCTACCGCGGCCGTGGTCACGACGACGACCACCACTACCACCAGCAGGACCAGCGGCGCGGAGCCGGCATGGGCGGCATGCTCGCCGCCGGTGCCGCCGGTGCCGCGGGCGGTGTGCTCGGCGGCATGGCGTTGAGCGGCATGGCCGAGGAGTTCTTCGGCGACGACGACGAGGGATGACCGTCCACTGCGGACGGTTCCGGTCGGCCGGGCGGTTCCGGTCGACCGGCGGGGTGCGCACCGCGACCTGACGGGTGGTCCGCCACCGGGCCGCACCGAAAAGGTGGCTGTGTGAAACAGCTGCCACTACAGGACATCTCCACCGCCCACCAGCCCGGCACACCGGTCACACCCTCGACGGCACGGCTGGTCGGGGTGGACCTGGCCCGCGCACTGGCCGTCTTCGGCATGTACGTCGTGCACCTCGGCCCGGCCGCGGACGCCACGTCCGGCATCGGTATCTGGGTGCGCCACCTGGCAGAGGGCCGGTCCTCGGCGCTGTTCGCCACCCTGGCCGGGTTCTCGCTGGTGCTGCTCGCCGGTCGCCTGGAACCCAGGACCGGTGTGGCCGGACGGCAGGCCAAGGCCCGCATCGCGATCAGGGCGGTGGTCCTGCTGGCGCTGGGCACGGTGATGGCCACCGTCTACGGCGGCGTGGTGATCCTCGCCTTCTACGGTCTCTACTTCCTGCTCGCCCTTCCGCTGGTGCGGTTGCGCGCCCGCACGCTCGCGATCGTCGCGGCCGCGCTCGCCGTCGTCCTGCCGCCGCTGGCGCTGGGGCTCCGGTCGCTGCTGAGCGACCCGGTCTCGGCCGCGCTCAAGGCCCACGACCCGCTCGACCGCGTCGGTGGTGTCGGGGTGCTCGAGCTCCTGCTCACCGGCTTCTACCCGGCGCTCCCCTGGATGGCGTTCGTCGTCTCCGGCATGGCGCTGGGCCGGCTGGACCTGTCCTCGGGCACCGTGCGGCGCCGGCTGGCCGTGTTCGGTCCCGCCCTGGCCGTGTTCGCCTACGGCACCTCCTGGCTGATGTCGCAGCTGTTCGAGGGCGTCCGGTCGGCTGCGGAGGTGCAGCGTCCCTCTGTCGCCGGGAAGGCGGGACCGGAGGACCTCGGCGCTGACGCCGTCGGGTCGGCGTGGTCGTTGCTCACGGCAGGTCCGCACAGCGGCATGCCGCTCGACGTCATCGGCTGCGTCGGAGTCGCGATCACCGTGGTCGTCGGCGCGACGGTGCTGCTCGACCGCCTGCCGCTGCTGCGCCGCCTGGCCACGCCGGTCATCGCGGTCGGGACGATGTCGCTGACCGCCTACGTCGGGCACTTCGTCCTGTCGCCACAACTGGCCGGGGCATCGGGAAGCACCGGCGCCGAGTCCACGGCGTCCTGGGTGCCGGTGCTCGTGTTCGTCGTCGGCGTCACGGTGTTCGCCGGCGTCTGGTCGCGGTTCTTCCGCAGGGGACCGCTGGAGCACCTGCTCCACCTCGCCACCACACCGGCGAAGCACGTCCGCTGAGCCGGCTCCCCCGAACCGACTTCCCTGCGCCGGCTCCCCTCCGCCGACCGGCTGGTCGCGCCCGCCGGTCGGCGGAGGGGTCCGGCCGGTCCCCGGATGGCGCGCTCGCACGACTCCTGGGGACACTGCACGGACAGTATCCACAAAGGAGCGGTGCATGATCCGGGTGGTCGTCGTGGACGACGAGGAGCTGGTGCGGACGGGGTTCCGCCTCATCCTGCAGGCGGCGGGGGACATCGAGGTGGTCGCGACCACGACCGGCGCGCAGGCGGTGCGGGAGATCGGCCTGCGGAAGCCGGACGTCGTGCTGCTCGACATCCGGATGCCGGACGTCGACGGCCTCACGGTCCTGCGCCAGTTGCAGGGCCTCAAGCCGCCGCCGGTGGTGGCGATGCTCACGACGTTCGACTCCGACGAGTACATCGCCACGGCGTTGCGGACCGGTGCGGCCGGGTTCGTGCTCAAGGACACCGGGCCCGAGCAGCTGGCCCAGATGGTCCGCACGCTCGCCTGCGGCGGTGTGGTCCTGTCCCCCAAGGTGACCCGCACGGTCGTCGACGGGTACCTGGGCTCCGGTTCGGGCTCGCCGGCCTCCGAGCAGGTCGGTCTGCTCACCGAACGCGAACGCGCGGTGCTCGTGCTGATCGCCGAGGGGCTGTCCAACACCGACATCGGCGCGCAGCTCCACCTCAGCGTCGGCACGGTGAAGGACCACGTCAGCGCCATCCTCACGAAGCTGCGCGTGGGCAGCAGGGTGCAGGCGGCCCTGGTGGCGCAGCGCGCCGGCCTGCTCGACGGGACCGAGCGGTGAGCCGCCGCCCGCCCCGGTGGCTGGTCGACGCGGCGGCGCTCGCACTCGCGGTGGCCGAGGGGGTGCTCACCATGGTCAGCGAGGAGGACCTGGGCGGGATCGTCACCATCGCGGTCGCCGTCGCCGCTCTCCTGCTCGTCCACCGCGTCCCGGTGCCCGCCTTCCTGGCGACGCTGCCGGCGGTGCTCTTCCCCGGAGCGATCGTCCCCACGATCATCGCGCTGTACGTGGTCTCGAGCCGCTACCGCGACTGGTGGCTGCTCGCGGGGTGCTGGCTGCTCGCCGCGGCCGGTTTCGCGTTCCCCATGTCGGAGTTCGCTCCGACCATCTGGGACACCTACACCCTGCTCGGCGTCATCTACGCCACGATGACCGCGTTCGCACCGGTCCTGCTCGGCCAGTTCCTGCGGTCCCGGCACGAGCTGGCGCTGCGGCTGGAGGAGGTCAAGGAAGCCCGTGAGCACGAGCGGCGGCTCGACGCCGAGGCGATCTTGGCCCGCGAACGCAACCAGCTCGCCCGCGAGATGCACGACGTGGTGTCCCACCAGGTCAGCCTGATCGCGGTGCAGGCGGGGGCGCTCCAGGTCAGCACCCCCGACCCGGAGGCGAGGAAGGCCGCCGAGAACGTGCGCCTGCTGTCGGTGAACACGCTCGACGAGCTGCGGCACATGGTGAACCTGCTGCGGGCCTCCGGTACCCCGGCCACCGAGCTCACCCCGCAGCCCACGCTGACCGACCTGGAGCGCCTCATCGCGAACAGCGCGATCGACGCTCGCATGGTCGGCACCGCACCCGAGGGCCTCGAACCGCCGGTGCAGCGCGCCATCTACCGCACCATCCAGGAAGCGCTGACCAACGTGCGCAAGCACGCGCCCGGCGCCGGTGCCACCGTCGAGATCAGCCACGACGACACCGACCTCACCGTGACCGTCACCAACACCCCGCCCACGCGGCCGCACCTCGCGCTGCCCAGCGCACGGCACGGCCTGGTCGGGCTGCGGGAGCGCGCCGCCCTGCTGGACGGCACGCTCCACACCGGCCCCACCGCCGACGGCGGCTTCCGGCTGCGGCTGAGCCTGCCGGTCACCGCCCGCGGCTGAGCCTGCCGCCGGGTCAGCCGCTGAGCAGCTGCGTGGTGGCGAACTCCGCGTACAGCGGATCTTGACCGACCAGCTCGTCGTGGGTGCCGGTGGCCCGCACCGTTCCGCCGTCCAGCACGACGATCCGGTCGGCCTGGGTCACCGTCGACAGCCGGTGCGCCACCACGAGCACCGTCGTGGTCTTCGCGACGGCGGTGACCACGTCCCTGATCGCCATCTCGTTCGCGGCGTCGAGCTGCGAGGTGATCTCGTCGAGCAGCAGCAACCGCGGCCGGGTGATCAGCGCGCGAGCGAGCGCGACCCGTTGCCGTTCACCGCCGGACAGGAAGGTGCCGCGGTGCCCGACCGGGGTGTCGAGCCCGTCCGGCAACCGCTCGACGAGCGCGTCGAGGCGGGTGTGCGCGACCACGTCGCGGATCTCCTGCTCGGTCGCGTCCTGGCGGCCGTAGACGATGTTCTCGCGCAACGACCCGGACAGCAGCGGTGCGTCCTGCTCGACGTACCCGATGCCCGCGCGCAGCTCGGCGAGGTCCCAGTCCGCGAGGTCGCGGCCGTCGAGGCGGATGCGGCCGGAGTCCGACTCGTAGAACCTCTCGATCAACGCGAACAGCGTGGACTTCCCGGCACCGGACGGGCCGACGAACGCGGTCAGGCCCACCGGCGGAACCTCGACGTCCACGCCGCGCAGGACCTCCGGCAGGTCCGGGCCGTACCGGAACCGCACGCCGGAGAAGCTCACGCGGGCCGCACCCGGTGCCGCGGCGGTGGTGCCCGTGCCGACCGGTTCGGTCTGCATCTGCTCGACCTCGCCCAGCCTGCGCACCGCGGCGAGTCCGATCTGCAGCTTGCTGCCGGCGTGCAGCAGCTGCCCGATCGGCTCTTCGAGGAAGAACAGGAACAGCAGGAAGGCCACCAGGGTGGACAGCGGGATCGCCCCGGTCGCGACGCGAGCACCACCGACACCGAGCACGGCGAGGAACGACGCCTGCACCGCAAGGCCGTTGAAGCCGTGCACCAGCGCCTCCCACCGCGCCGACCGCACACCGGCACGCCACGCGTCCTGCGCACCCCGCTCGATGGCGGCGAGCTCCACGGCCTCGGTACCCGCGGCCTTCACGGTCCGGAAAGCCCCGAGCACGCGCTCCAGCCGCGCGCCCGTCTCCCCGACAGCGCTCTGAGCGGCGTGGGAGGCCTTCTCGATCATCGGCATCCCGGCGAGGGCGAGCAGCCCCACCACGGCGAGCACGGCCAGGGTGATGCCGAGCAGGACGAGGTCCATCACCCCCATCATCACGACCATCACGACGGTCGTCGCCGACCCCGTGACGAGCCCGACCAGAGCGTGGGTGCAGACCTCGCGCAGCAACGTCGTGTCGCCGGTGAACCGGGACAGCAGGTCACCGGGCTCGGCGCGCTGCACCGCGGGCACCCGCAACGACAGCAACCGCGCGGCCAGCCGTTTCCTGGCCCCGAGCACGACCGACTCCGCGGCACGTTCGAGCAGGTAACCGCCGGCCATCGCGATCACGGCACCGGCCAGCGCGATGCCGACGAGCAACGCCAGCAGCCCGGCAACCCCCTCCCCCGAGCCCAGCCGGTCCACCAGCGCTTTGGCCGCCAACGGCAGCGCGGCGGCGGCGAGACCGCTCAGCAGGACGAGGAACCCTCCACAGAGGATGGTGCGCCGCTGTGGTTCGGCATACCCCAGGAGGGTTCGCCAGGTCGTGCGGTCGATCAGGGTGCGCACGGTGACACGACTCCGTTTGTTGTGGCTGTGTGGGTGGTCCGGGCAGGCGGAAGCGCCACCGCGGACCGGCTCCACCATCGTCACGCCCCGGTGCACCGTGCGGCACCGGTGACGCGGCTGGGTGCACCGGTCAGATGGCTGGACAACGCCCGTCACCCGGGGGGTGGAGCAAACCCGTTGGGATCGCTCGTCCTGGGCTTTGGAGCTTCCGGATGTCGTGCAGCAGCACAAAATCCTGCCCGGTTGTCAAGCCGCAGCCATAGCCGTTGATGAACTCGTCATAGGCGGACACGATGAACCGATCGGCCGCCTCGTCGGTCTTTTTCGTCCTGGTCGCTACGACAAACGAGTAATTTTCTCGGTTTTCCGGTTTGAGTGGACACACGGGCGGCGGGACCGGCGATAGTTCCGGGGGGAGTCGGCAGACCCCGCGCCGAGCGGTCGAGGAGACGACGTGCACACGAGGCTGCGGCAGTACTCGGTCCTGGTGTCGGTGGTGGCGGTGGTCTCCTCGGCGGTCACGGCCACCGGCGTGCCGGTAGCGGCCGCTCCCCGCGACCTGCCGGCCAGGACGGAGGTGGCGGCACCCCGCGCGACGGCACCCCTCGTCGACCCACCACCCGGTCCCGCGACCTACGCGTACGACGCGCTCGGACGGGTCGCCGGCGTGGTCGGCGCCGACGGCTCGGTCGCGCGGTACACCTACGACCCGGCGGGCAACCCGTTGTCGGTCGAGCGGCTCGGCACGCCGGCCGTCGCGGTCCTGTCGACCGTGCCCGGCATCGTGCGTCCCGGCGACGCGATGGTGGTGTCCGGCAAGGGCTTCGGCACCACCGCGACGGCCAACACCGTGAAGGTCAACGGTGTCACGGCGACGGTCAAGACGGCCGCCGCCGACCGGCTGACGGTCACCGTGCCGACGTCGGCGACGACCGGCGCGGTCACCGTGACCACGTCGGCCGGCACCGGCACCGGCCCGGTGGTCACCGTCGTCCGCAACGACAAGCCGACCGTCACCGACGTCACGCCGAAGATCGCCGCCGCCGGGTCGACCGTCACCGTCACCACGACCAACTCCGACCCCGAGTTCGCCAACAACCTGGTGCGGGTCAACGGGATGCTGGCCGCGGTCACCGCACGCTCCGGCGGCTCCCTCACCGTCCGGATTCCGCCGGGTGCCGCGACCGGCACCGTGTCGCTCAGCACCCCGGCCGGCACCGGCACCAGCTCGGCCGTGCTGGTCGTGCCGCCCACCGGCATCGACCCGGCGAGCATCGACACCGCCGCGGCCATCACCGCGGGCACCGCGACCCAGGTGCCGGTGGCGGCGCGCAAGTGGGCGGTGCGGTACTTCTCAGCCGCCGACGGGGACCGGTTCGCCTTCTCGCTCAGCGACGGCACCTTCGGCTCCTGCGGCCTGTACGCCCGCGTCCACGACGAGCGCAACCGGCAGACCGCCACCGGCAGCTGCGTCGGCACCGGCGGCTGGATCGACACCGGCCCCACGAGCGGTCCCGGGCTGCGCACGATCTTCCTGCGCAACGACACCGACACCGCCGGCACCACCACGGTGACCGTGCGGAAGGTGCCGGCCGACCTCAACGCCGGCGCGCAGTCCCTGTCCGGCACCGCGAAGACGGTGACGGTCGCCAACCCCGGCCAGAACGCCTACACGACGTTCTCCGGCACGGCGGGCGGCCGCGTCATCATCCAGACCACGAACGCGTCGTCGCAGTTCGGCTGCTGCGGCCTGTACTGGTGGCTCGTCGCACCGGACGGCACCCGCGTCGGCGACACCAAGTACCCCAACGACACCCTCGACACGACCACCCTGCCGCAGACCGGCACCTACCGCGTCTTCCTCGATCCGGGTGGCGCCAACACCGGTTCGGTCACGGTCAGCGCGTGGTCGGTCCCGGCGGACCTCAACGCGGGCACCCAGCCGCTCGACGGCACCGCGAAGACCGTCACCTTCACCAAGCCCGGCCAGAACGCGTACACGACCTTCGCCGGCACGGCCGGGAACCGGGTCACCGTCCAGTCCACGAACGCGTCGTCGCAGTTCGGCTGCTGCGGCCTGTACTGGTGGCTCGTCGCACCGGACGGCACCCGCGTCGGCGACACGAAGTACGCCAACGACACCCTCGACACGATCACGCTCCCCCAGACCGGCACCTACCGGATCGTGGCCGACCCGTCGTCGGTGCTGATCGGCTCGGTCACGTTCACCGCGTGGACGGTGCCCGCCGACCTCAACGCGGGCACGCTGACCCTCGACGGCACGGCCAAGACCGTCACGATCTCCAGCGCCGGCCAGGACGCCTACGTCACGTTCTCGGCCACGACGGGTCAGCGCGTGCTGTTCCAGTCCCTCGACACGTCCGCCAACCTGGGCTGCTGCGGCGCGACCTGGCAGGTGATCGCGCCGGACGGCACGCGTTTGTCCGACGAGTACATGAACTCCACTGTGGACACGCGCACGCTGCCCCAGACCGGCACGTACAAGATCTGGTTCGGCCCGCGCGGCACCAACACCGGCTCCACGACGTTCAAGGCGTGGACCGTGCCCGCGGACCTCAACGCCGGCACCTTGACGCTCGACGGCACCGGCAAGACCGTCTCGATCACGAACCCGGGCCAGGACGGTTACGTCACCTTCTCCGCGACCGCGGGTCAGCGGGTGATCTTCCAGTCCCTCGACACGTCGGCCAACCTGGGCTGCTGCGGCGCCGCCTGGCAGGTCTTCGCACCCGACGGCACGCGGATCTCCGACGAGTACATGAACTCCACCGTCGACACCAAGACGTTGACGCAGACCGGAACCTACAAGATCTCCTTCGGCCCCTACGCCGCCAACACCGGCTCCACCACGTTCAAAGCGTGGACCGTGCCCGCCGACCTCAACGCCGGCACCTTGACGCTCGACGGCACCGGCAAGACCATCTCGATCGCCAGCCCCGGCCAGGACGGCTACGTCACCTTCTCCGGCACCGCCGGGCAGCGCGTGATCTTCCAGTCCCTCGACACGTCCGCGAACCTGGGCTGCTGCGGCGCCGCGTGGCAGGTGTTCGCCCCGGACGGCACCCGCATGTCGGACGAGTACATGAACTCCACGGTGGACACGAAGACGTTGCCGCAGACCGGAACCTACAAGATCTCCTTCGGCCCCTACGGCACCAACACCGGCTCGACCACGTTCAAGGCGTGGACCGTCCCGGCGGACGTCAACGCGGGCACGATCACCCTCGACGGCACGGGCAAGACCATCTCCATCACCAACCCGGGCCAGGACGGCTACGTCACCTTCTCCGGCACCACGGGCCAGCGAGTGATCTTCCAGTCCACCGACACGTCGGCCAACCTGGGTTGCTGTGGCGCCGCGTGGCAGGTGTTCGCCCCGGACGGCACGCGGATGTCCGACGAGTACATGAACTCCACCGTCGACACCAAGACGTTGTCGCAGACCGGGACCTACAAGATCTCCTTCGGGCCGTACGGCACCAACACCGGCTCGACGACCTTCAAGGCGTGGACCGTCCCGGCCGACCTCGACGCGGGCACGATCACCCTCGACGGCACCGCGAAGACCGTCACGGTCACCAACCCCGGCCAGGACGCCTTCGTCACCTTCTCCGGCACGGCCGGCCAGGCCGTGACCATCGGGTCCAGCAACACCTCCGGCTCGCTGGGCTGCTGCGGCGCGGCCTGGCAGATCATCGCGCCGGACGGACAACGGTTGACCGACCAGTACATGAACACCGAGGTCACCGGGCGCACGTTGCCGCAGACCGGCACGTACAAGGTGTGGTTCGGCCCCTACGGCATCAACACCGGCGCCACGACCTTCACCGCGCGGACCGCCACCGCCCTCGCCGCGGCGGTCGCACCACCGGCCGAGCAGGCCAAGCAGAACGAGCGGACCGAGCAGGCTCCGGTGGCCACGGCCGTCGCCGAACCGAAGCACGAGACCAGGACCAAGCCCCAGCTCCTGCCGGCACGGCTGCGGGACGACTCGCTGCGGGTCGACCCCGACCCGGCCTCCCCGAACGCCGCGACGCTGGTCCGCGACGACCGGCTCGACGCGGCCTGGACGCCGGACGCGGGCAACCTCGACGGCCGTGACTGGCTGACGCGGCGCGGCCCGGCCACACCGGTGACCGACCTGACCGCGCCCAAGGGCGTCACCGCGATCAGCGGGCACGTGCTCGGGCTCGACGGCAGGCCGCTGGCCGGCATCCCGGTGCGCGTCGACTCGATCCGCACCACCACCGACGCGAGCGGCCGGTTCCTGCTGTCCGGTGTCCGCGCCAACGCGACCATGATCGTGGTCGACGGGTACGCGGCGGCCACCGGCAAGAGCAGGTACGGCACGTTCCGCATCCACGCCAGGGTCGAGCGGGGCACGACGACGCCGCTGGACGCGCCGGTGTGGCTGCCCAAGCTGGACATGGCGCACACGGTCGAGCTCGCCGCGCCGACCACGAAGGACATGGTCCTGACCACGCCGGCCATCCCCGGCCTCGAGGTCCACATCCCGGCCGGCACCGTCGTGCGCGACATGGACGGCAAGGTCGTCACGGAGCTGGGCATCACCGCCATCCCGATCGACCGGCCGCCCTACCCGTTGCCGCGCAACGGAATCGTGCCGACGTTCTTCACCGTCCAGCCGGGCGGGGCGACGATCTTCCCGGACGGCGCGAGCGTGGTGTACCCGAACTACACCAAGCTGCCCGCCGGCACCGTCGTCGACTTCTGGAACTACGACCCGGCCGAGAAGCAGTGGTACGTCTACGGCCACGGCAAGGTCAACGCGGACGCCAGCCGGGTGATCCCGGACGAGAAGACCAAGCTGTGGACCCTCGACGGCGCGATGTTCAACACCGGCGGCAACCCGAAGCCGGACAAGCCGTGGTGGCAGGACCTGCTCGACAAGCTCTCCGGTGACCCGGTCGACCTGTCCACCGGTCTGCTGACCGACACCCACACCGATCTCGGCCTCGACGACACGGTGCCGATCGCGCTGAACCGGCAGTACTGGCAGGGCGACAACCACAGCCGCGACTTCGGGCTGAACTCCGGCGCCGACCACAACATGTACCTGGCCTCCGAACAGCAGTACCAGGAGGTCGACCTCTACACCCCGGGCGGCGGGCGCGCGCACTACGTCCGCACCTCGCCCGGCACCGGCTACGGCGACGCGGTGTTCGCCGCGGTCGGCTCCCCCGGCCGCTACACCGGCTCCACCATCGCGCAGGAGAACGGCGACTGGGTGCTGACCCTGCGGGACGGCACCAAGTGGTTCTTCCCCTGGTACAGCAGGCCGCGTGCCATGCGTGACCGCAACGGCAACGAGGTCACGTTCGTGCGGCCGAGCGGCGCCAACGGCGAGGTCACCCAGATCGTCTCGCCCAACGGCCGCTGGATCGGGCTGGAGTACGACGCCTCGGCCCGCGTGATCAGGGCCAGCGACAACATCGGCCGCCAGGTCGGCTACACCTACGACACGGCGGGCCGGCTCGCGACCGTCACCGACCCGGCGGGCAAGGTCACCACCTACACCTACGACACCGCGAACCGGGTCACCGGCATCACCGACGGGCGCGGCAACACCTACCTGAGCGTCGCCTACGACGCGAACGGCAGGGTGTCGCGGCAGGACATCGCCGACGGCGGCTCCTTCACCTTCGCCTACACCCTCGACGCGCAGAACCAGGTCACCGAGACCAGGGTGACCCAGCCGAACGGGTCGGTGCGGCGGGTGACCTTCACCGCCACCGGGATGGTCGCCACCGACACCACCGCCTTCGGCACGTCGCTGGCGCGGACCACCACCTACGAACGCGGTGCAGGCAACCGGCTCGACGCCGTGGTCGACCCGTACGGCCGGCGCGCCGAGTACACCTACGACGCCGCGGACCGGGTGGTGAAGGCGACCGGCCTCGCGGACACCGCGGGCGAGTACACCTCGGCCGAGGCCACCTGGGGGCCGTACGACCAGCCGACGACCACCAAGGACGCGGCCGGGCGCACCAGCACCTTCACCTACGACGCGAAGGGCAACCTGCTCACCGCGACCGACCCGCTCGGCCGCACCACGACCACCACCCGCACGTCGGCGGGGCAGGTCGCGACCCTGCGCGACCCCGCGGGCGCGACCACCACGTTCACCTGGGAGTCCGGCACGCTGACCGGGGTGCGCGACGCGCTCGGCCGCACCGCGACGACCTTCCACGACGCGGCCGGCCGGCCGGTGCTGTGGACCGACGCGGCGGGGGCGCGCAAGCTCGTCGCCTACGACGCGCTGAACAACCCGGTGAAGGTCACCGACGCGCTCGGCGGCGTCAGCACGTTCACCTACGACGCCAACGGCAACCGGACCGCCTACACCGACCCGCGTGGCAAGACGACCTCGTGGACCTACGACAAGGCCGACAGGGCGGTCACCCGCGTCGACCCGTTCAACCGCACCGACACCACCACCTACGACGGCACCGGCCGGGTCACCGCGACGGTCAGCCGCGCCGGGCTGCGCACCGAGATGACCTACGACCAGCTCAACCGGCCGACGAGCATCAGGTACGGGGTGACCGGCGCCGGCACGCAGCAGTCGAAGATCACCTACGGCTACGACGCCCTGGACCGGCTCACCACGCTCACCGACACGGCGGGCGGCACCACCAGCCAGACCTGGGACTCGTTCGACCGGCTCGCCACCACCACCGGACCCAACGGCACGGTCGGCTACACCTACGACGTCCTCGGCCGCACGACCGGTGTCACGGTGCCGGGGCTGCCCGCCACCACCTACACCTACGACAACGCCGACCAGCTCACCGGCGCGACCCGCGGCGGCGACACGGTCACCGTGACGCGGGACGCGGCCGGGCGGGCCAGCGCGGTCGCGTTGCCGGGCGGCTGGCGGCAGGCCTTCACCCGGGACGCGATCGGGCAGGTCACCGGCATCGCCTACAGCCACAACGGCACCGCCAAGGGCGACCTCGGCTACACCTACGACGCGGTGAGCAGGCGGACCTCGGTCACCGGCTCGCTCGCGAACGTGGCGCTGCCGGCCGCCAGGTCGGACCTGGCCTACGACAACGGCAACCGGCTGGTCTCCGCCGGTGGCACGGCGCTGACCTACGACAACGACGGCAACCTGCTCTCCGACGGCACCACCACCTACACGTGGAACGCGCGCGGCGAGCTGACCGGCACCAGCCGGTCCGGGCTGACCAGCACCAACGTCTACGGCCCCACCGGGGTCCGGGACACCCGCACGGTCGGCTCGGCCACCACCCGGTTCGTCTACGACGGCGCCAACGCCGCGGCCGAGCTCGACGCCGCGGGCACGTTGTCGGCCGGGCTGCTCGCCATGGGCACCGACAAGTGGGCGGGGCGGGCCAAGGCGGGCATCACCGACAGCGTCCTGACCGACGGGCTCGGGTCGCCGCTGGCGCTCGGGCGAGCGGACGGGACGCTGGCCGCGACCCAGTCCTACGACCCGTTCGGCGTGCCGGCCACCACCGGTGACGCCCGCGGCTCGGACCTGTCGTTCACCGGGCGGCAGGACGACGGCACCGGCCTGCTCCAGTACCGCGAGCGCTACTACAGCCCCGCGCTGGGCCGGTTCATCTCCGAGGACCCGATCGGCTACCAGGGCGGCGGCAACCTCTACGCCTACGTCGGCAACTCGCCGGCCAACGCCACCGACCCGAACGGCACCAACCCGCTGCTGCTCGGCTGCCTCGGCGGGGCCGCGATGGACGCGGCGATGGACTACGCCGGGCAGCGCCTGTCCGGGCGCAAGGTCGACTGGGGCTGGGGCGGCGTCGGCGGTGCCGCCGCGGCCGGCTGCCTCGGCGGGATGCTCGGCGCCGGGATCGGCAAGTGGCTGTCGAAGGCCGCGGACATGCGCGACATCCAGAACGGGTGGAAGGCGGCGAACGGGAAGGGCTGGCAGCGCGGTCAGGACATCTACTCCAAGACCGCGGCGGGCAACGACCCGGCCTGGTCGACCGTGCGGTCACGGTACTGGAAGAACGCCGCGGAGCACCCCAGCGCGAGCCGGCAGTGGTCCGACGCCGACCTCGCCAGGATGCGGTCCGGGCAACCGCCCACTCGCTACAATCCCGACAAGGGCGGCATGGAGTCGATGGAGCTGTCCCACGAGCCGATCCCCATGCGCGACGGCGGCAAGCGGGTCGTGCCGCGCTGGCCGCAGGACCACGCGGCCAGGGACCCGTTCCGGCACCCCGGGTACTGACGAGGGACTGTGATGGCCAAGAAGCTGGGCGAGTTGTTCGCCGAGGGGCGGGGTGCGCCCCTCGACGTGGCCGGGCAGCGCGTGACGATGACCTACGAGCTGCCCGACCCCGCCGACGGCCAGACCCTGCGGATCGCGTTCACCGGCGCCCGCCGGGACCGGCGGGAGGGTCTGGTGGTCAAGGCCAGGGGCGGGGTGCTGGAGGTCAACGGCCAGCGGCTCGCCGAAGTGGTGCTGTGGACCGACACCGCACCGCCGCTGGTCGAGCTGACCGTGCGCCGGTCAGGGCGCGGGGCGCTGCTGGTGCGGATGTGGAACACCTGGGTCGACGACGCCGGCGTCGACCAGGCGTGGGTCGGCAACGCGGGGATCGTCGTGGAGGAGACCGGCGACGGGGCGGTGCTGCGGTGCAGCGACGGCTACGACGACCCCTCGTTCGACGACCTCGTGGTCGCGGTCGCCCGGTGATCGACCGCCGCGACCTGCTGGTCGGCGCCGGCCTCGGCACGCTGCTGGCGTGCCTGGGCCTGTCCGGCTGCGGCACACCGGGCACCGACCCGCCCGGCACCCACCCGGTGCTGCGCACCCCGCGTCCGGCCGGGGCGCTGGCCCTGCTGCGGGCACGGGGGACGGACGCCAGGGCGCGGTTGCTCGGCGTGCGCGGCGACGACGTGATGGTCGGCCTCGGCCCGACGCTCGCGGACGTGCCCGTGATGCCCGACTTCCCCGGCGAGACCCTGGACCGCGACCGGTCCCGCACCGACGCGTTCGTCCAGGTCGAGGGGGACGACCGGGACGACTGCGCGGACCGGCTGGCCGAGGTGCTCGCCGAGCTGCCCGGCCTCACGCCGGTGTGGACGGTGCCGGTCCACCGCGACGTCGCCCCGCCGCTGGACGGCAAACCCCTGCAGCGCAACCCGTTCGGCTTCGTCGAGGGGCAGACCAACGAGCAGTCGGTGCTGCTGCCCGACGGCGACACCCTCGCCGCGCTGCGCGTCATCCGGCTGGCCCACCCGCTGTGGGACGCCGACAGCGCCGAGGCGCAGGCCAGGATCATCGGCCGCCACCCGGACGGCACCTGGCTCGACGGCACCCCGCCCGGCCGCGTCCCCGACTACGCCGGCGACCCGGACGGTGTGGCGATCCCGCTGAACTCGCACGTGCGCGCCATGAACCCGCGCACCGGGGACACCCCGGCGCCGCGCATGCTGCGCCGGTCGTGGATCTACCAGGAGACCCCTGCCGAGACCGGTGTGGTGTTCATGGCGTTCCAGTCGTCCTTCGAGGACGGCTTCGCCCGCGCACAGTCCCGCCTGGCCTCGGACGCGCTGCACCCGTACCTGCTGACCACGGCGGGCGGGTACTACCGGGTGCCCGCCTGACCCCGGTCCTCGCGTTCTCCCCCGCGCGAGCGGTGCCGTTCCGGTGGCTGCGGTGAGAAGACACCGCTTTCGGGCGTTTCATCCCGGTTGCGCCTGTGAAAGGCGTTCCTGAGTGGATCATCCGATGGTTGAACGGGGTGGTCTTGGGCAACATCACCCGCATGGCATCGGTTGCACTGGCTCGACACGTGTGGCAACGAGCGGCCGCGGTGGTCCTGGTCCTGGTGTCGGTGGGCGGTTGCCAGTGGCCGCGCGACGCCGACGGCACCTTGGACCGGGTGCGGGAGGGCACGCTCCGGGTCGGGGTCGCGCACCGCCCGCCGTGGACGATCACGGACGGGAACCAGGCACCGGGCGGTGCCGAGACGGTCTTGGTGCAGCGCTTGGCCGACAGCCTGGGCGCGCGCGTGCAGTGGGTGTCCGGCGGTGAGGCCGAGCTCATGACCGCGCTGTCCGAACGCAGCCTCGACCTCGTCGTCGCGGGGCTGGACGCCGAGTCGCCCTGGGAGAAGGACGTCGCACTGACCACCGACTACCTCACCACGGACATGGTCGTCGCCGTGCCCGCGGGAGCAGCGGCTGACATCACCGGGCAACGGGTGCTGGTGCGGGAAGGCAGCGCCGAGGCCGCGCTGCTGTCCGACGAAGACGCGACCGCCGTCCCCGTCGCCGACGTTCCCGAACGCCCCGGCGGTGCCGCTGTCGTCCCGGACTGGCGGGTGGACGCGGCCGGCCTGACCGACTCCGGCATCCACCTGTCCAGTGCCGATCACGTCATGGCGGTGCCCGCCGGCGAGAACGCCTGGCAGAGCACGGTCGAGCGGTTCCTGCTGGGCCTGAAGCCCGACGAGGTGCGCCGGCTGCTGCTCGACGCCCGCCGTGAGGGGGCGTGACATGGCCGCGATCCACGACAGCTTCGAGCTTCCGCCCGACAAGGCGGCGCTGCACCGCCGGGCCGTGCGCCTGGAGTGGTGGACGGTCGCGTTCTTCGTCGTGGCCATCACCGTGCTGGCCGTCGTGCTGGGCCAGTCGCAGGCCATGAAGGCGGCCTGGGTGGAGGACATCCTCGCTCTCGCGCCGCCCATCGCGTTCCTGGTCGCCGATCGCTACCGCAACCGGCCCGTCGACGAGGAACACCCCTATGGGCATCACCGCTCGGTGGCCATCGCGTTCCTGGCCTCCGCCTTGGCACTGCTGATCCTCGGCGGCTACATCCTCGTCGAGTCCGTGCTGCGGCTCGTGCAGGGCGAGCGCCCGCCGATCGGGTTGATCGAGGTCTTCGACCACGCGGTGTGGCTGGGGTGGCCGATGATCGCCGTCCTGCTGGCCACCATGGTCCCCGCGATCCTGCTCGGCCGCGCCAAGACGAAGCTGGCCGCACAACTGCACGACAAGGTCCTGCACGCCGACGCGGAGATGAACCGCGCGGACTGGCTCACCGCCGGCGCCGCCGTCCTCGGCATCCTCGGCATCGGCGCCGGCCTGTGGTGGGCCGACGCCGTCGCCGCGATCATCATCTCCGCCGACATCGTCCGCGACGGCCTGCGCACCACCCGCACCGCCGTCGCCGACCTGATGGACCGCCGGCCCCGCACCGTCACCGACGACCAACCGCACCCCCTGCCCGCTCAGCTCACCGCACTCGCCCTGGACCAGCCCTGGGTCACCGACGCCTGGATCCGGCTGCGGGAAGAAGGCCACGTGTTCGTCGGCGAGATGCTCGTCGTACCCCGGCCCGGCACCGACGACCTCGTCGAACGGCTCGACCGGCTCAGCCACCGGCTGCGCGACGCCGACTGGCGCATGCACGACATCGCCGTCATGCCCGTGCGCGAGATCCGCCGGTGACCCGGCATCCGCTCGCCGCGTGCAACGCCGATCTTGAACACGCGGCCGGGAACTGTCAGGACGACGAGAGGCAGCGCCGCACCGCATCGGCCACCGCACCGGGATCGTCCAACTGCACCATGTGCGACGCTTCTGGCACGATGCGATGAAGGCCATGAGCGGAAAGGGAGGCCATCGATCCGTGGGCGGTGAGGATGTGCAACGCCGACCTCGCGCCGCCCAGCGTCCCTCCCGCCGTGAGCACCTGCCACGGCACGTCCGGCAACGGGTGCGTGCGCAACGCGTCCACCTCCGCGACCAAAGCGGGATAACCGGCGAGCTCTTCGACCACGGCGGCGGTGGCCGGTGGCCTGCCGAAGAGCCGGAGCAGCGGACCGGCGCAGCGTGCGGCCGGTCCTGCGGCACCCACCCGGAGCAGGGCCTGCGCGAACACGGCGGAGAGGTCGAACGGGCGGCCGACTCCGGGCGGGACGAGGCTGGGGTCCACGAGCACCGCGCCGCGCACGCGTTCGGGGCGCAACCGCGCGTACGCCTCCACGTGCAGGCCGGCGAGCGAGTGCCCGACCAGCACGGCCGGGGCTCCGGCGACGTCGAGGACCGCGTCCAGCACCGCCACCTCGCGCCGGGCCGACGGTGGTTCGGGCGACGGGGTGCTCGCGCCGGTGCCGGGCCGGTCGAAGCGCAGCACCCGCGCGGACGGGGTGAGCAGGCGGGTCACGGCGTCCCAGTCGGCGACAGCGCCGGCCAGGCCCGAGGTGAGCACCACCGGCGGCGCGTCCGCCGGTCCGTCCGCCAGCAGGTGCAGGGTCGATCCCACGACGTTGGCCACGGGACACAGCATGGCGCAAGGATGAGGCGGGCGTGATGCGGGAACCGTTGTCCCGCCGGCCGCACGGGTGGTTGGTCACTGCCGCGGTCCTGTACTCGTGCTGGCTGCTGGAGCTGGTCCTGCCGACCGGGTTGTCCTCAGTGGACAGCTACGTGAGCGAGCTGCTCGCCGACGACCAGCCGTACCGGTGGCTGTTCCGCGTCACCGACTCGCTGGCCGCCTGCTGCCTGCTGCTCGCCGCCCGCGGGATGCGCGGACGACTGGTCGTCGCCGCTGTGCTCGTCTTCGCGGGCGCGACCCTCGCCGACACCGCGCTCGCCCTGGACTGCGCGCCGAGCGTGGACATGGTGTGCCGCGCCCGGGAGAGCAGCGGGTCGGTGTCGCTCGGACATCAGTTGCACCAGGTGACGAGCGTGCTGACGTTCCTCAGCGCACTGGTTGCCGCCGTGGGTTTCGCACGGAGCACACGCTGGTGGAGCGCCTGGGTGGTGGCGGTGCTGCTGGCCGTGACGGGGGTGTTGTCCGCGGTGCTGGTCAACCACCCCGGTGCCGGTCTGGTGCAGCGCGTGCAGCTGCTGACCGTCGCGACAGGACTGCTGCTCGGGGCACGGGCGTCGGCCCGGTGGGCTCGCACCGGGCCGGCTGCCCCGCCGCGCGAGCCGCGGTGACACGGGTCATGCCATCACGGCGCCGCCAGGCCACGCTGGTCGTCTGCTTCGCGCTCGCAGTCTGCCTGCTCGCAGGCGCGTGGTGGCTGAGCACCCGGCACCGGCCGACGGGTTCGTCGTCGGGGACCTCGGTCTCGTGCATCACGGCGCAGGACGAGAAGGACGACCACTGCGGGCGGGTCGCGGCCGACATCGCCCGGCGCACGCCCCTCACCTCCGCGCAGCGCACCGCCGCTGAACAGGTCTACAACAACGTTCAGCGCGCCATGTCGGTCGACTCGCGCTGCAGTTCCGCGCCGAACGACAGGTGCGTCGTGCCCTCCAGGCGTCCACCGGTCACCGACGACGCGGATCGCCGCCGCACGGCCCTGGAACGGGCCGGGTTCGTGAACAGCGTGGTGCGCATCGCCCGCCCGGACGACCCCGCGCCTTCCGGGGCCCTGCTCTACGCGGTGCCCGTCGCGGAGAACGCCTGCCTCGTCGGGTACGTCACGAGCGTGCCGGGTGGAGGGGGCGGGAGCTTCCTGGGAGGGCTCCTGCCCCACGGCCGGTGCCTCGACGACTAGGGTCTGTGTCGAGGTCCCGTTCGATGAGAGTCGCGCCTGAGGTGGTTCCTGGCGGTGCGGGCGGACAGCCCGCATACCGGTGTTGTATGCGGGCTGTCCGCCCGTGCCCCCAGGGGCCGCCTCAGGCCGGCTATCGCGAACATGGACTTCGACACAGGCCCTAGTTCCGCGGTCCTGACCGCAGTGCGCTCAGGACGATCCGGCACAACCGGAGCTCACCCTCCGCGTAGTCCGCTCCGCCGAGCTGGGAGAACGTCGCGATGGCCTCCTCGACCTCGACGACGGCCCGGTCCAGCTCGGTGCGCGCGTCGGCGCGGATCGCGGCGAAGATCCGCTGGGCTCGGGCGTGGGTGGCCGTGTCACCGGAGCGGGCCGCGAGCTCACCGAGTGCGGTGACCGCCGTCTGGCTCGCAGCGAGTGCTTCGGTGGTGCGGCCCGCGGTCTGCTGGAGGGCTGCCGCCCTGGAGAGGTCGACGGCCCGCTGCCTGAGCAGGCTGTAGGTCAGGTCGGAGCCGGTGGGGCTGTGGGCCAGCAGCGCCTCGGCGTCCCGTGCAGCGCCCAGGTAGGTGTCGATGGCGTCGTCGAGCCGTCCGGCGTCGAGGAGCTGCCTCACGTGGGCTTCGCGCAGCTCGGCCGCCACGGACACGCTGCCGGCCGGGGAGACGACGTGCGTCGGGATGTCGCGGTCGAGGGCCGCCTGCACCAGGGGGTGGTCCGACTGCGGTGCGGCGGTCGGTGGTGGTGGCGCGGGAGCTCTTCCGGCGCGGGCGATGCGCCACCACCTGTGGGCCTGGTGCGTCTGGTTGTGCCGCATCTGGTGGTCAGCGAGCTCCTTGGCGGCGTCGGGGTGGCCCGCCTCGGCCGCCTTGGCGAGCTGGACGGCGGCTTCGGCGTGCCGGCCCTGTTCCGCCAGGGTCAGGCCGAACCGGTAGTGGCCCTCCGGTTCGCCGCGTTCGGTGGCCGCGATGAACCAGCGCTCGGCCTCGGCCGGTGCGCCGTCGTCGCGGTACATGCTTCCCAGCACCGTCATGGCGATCGCCATGCCCGCGTCGGCGCCGGCGTGGAACCACCGGCGGGCCTCGTCCCGGCGCCCCTGGTGCAGGCACAGCGCGCCGAGGTTGAAGCACGCCGAGGTCATGCCCGCGGTGACGGCGGCGGTGAACCAGCGCTCGGCGTCCGCAGGCCGACCGTCGGCGCGGTACAGATGACCGAGGTTGAACATCGCCTCGGCGAGACCCGCGTCGGCGGCTCCGAGGTAGCAGTGTTCCGCTTCGGTCGTGCGACCGGCTTTCTCCAGCAGCACACCGCGGTTGAACAACTCGACGGTCTCCGGCTGCGGTGTCCGGGAGGCACCGGCCGCCGGTGTGGAATCGAGGATTCGCAGGTTGCGCAGGGCTGTGTCCAACATGGATCGATGGCTTTCGTTGTTCACCACCAGGCGTTCGTACAACGCGACCGCTTCACGCAACGAGTCCACCGCGCGGTCGCGGTCGACCTGCGCGTAGACGCTGCCGCGGCTCGACAGCGTTGCGGCGAGCAGGGCTGTGTGGCGCACGGGGTCGGCTTGGGCGAGTTTCCTGGCCGAGGCCACGGCTTCGTCCGCGGTGGCCGTGGCTTCCGCGTCCCGGCCGACGTCGCAGAGCCGGCCCGCGTGGTTCATCAGCGACAGCGCCAGATCGGGCGCGTAGGCCTCTCGGTTCACCGCGACGAGGTCACGCCGGATGTCCACGGCCTCCGCGGAGGCTTCGAGTGCTTCAGCCGAACGTTCGAGCCGGAAGCAGGCGGTGCCGAGGTTCGTCAACGCCCGTGCGAGGCCGGGCAGGTGCGCTTTCGGGGCCGAGTCCACCAGGCTCCGGTACCTCTCCACGCTCTCGCCGAGCGCCCGCAGCGCCGCTTCGTCCTCGCCGACGGCCATGAGCCTCGTGCCGAGAGCGGTGAGCGCGAACGCGAACATCGGCGGGTCCGCGGCGGCGGTGCCCTCCAGAACCCGGTGCAGCGCAACGGACTCCTCCGCGGCGGCAACGGCGTTCCCGCGTTGGCCGACGTTCTGCAGCTGGTTGCCGTAGTTCGACAGGGCCAGTGCCAGGCCGGCACGGGCCGAGTCCTCGGTCTTGGCGCGCAGCAGCTCGACCGCGCGACCGGTGAAGCCGACCGCGGTGTCGTGCCGGCCGAGGTCCGACAGGTGGGCGCCGACGCGCATCAGGCACAGCGCGACGTCGACCCCGTAGGTCCGCGGGTCGAGCTCTTCGAGCCGGCTCAGCGCCGCGAGCGCCTGGAGGCCGTACCGGACCGCCTCCTGCTTGCGACCGGCGTGCCCCAGGCGGGTCCCGAGCCGGGAGCACCAGGACGCGACGTCCTGGAGCCGGGCGGTGTCGGTCACCCGCTCGCGCACGAGCCGCTCGGTGACCGCGGCGGCGCCCTCGTCCAGGTCGACTTGGCGATCATCGGGCAGGTGGACCTCGACGGCGAGCAGCACGTCCGTGTCGACGTGCCTGGCCTCGGCCAACGCGATCAGCGCCGCGCTGTCGGCGTGGACGGCGACCTGGGGGCGTTCGCCCAGCAGCGCGCCGAGCTGCCGGCCCACGTGCGGCCACCGGCCGGCGGCCGAGGCGAGCACCGTGATCGTCCTGGCCACCGTCGACGGCACCACCGCGTCCGGTTCGTCGACACCGAGCAGCACGCCGGGCACGTCACCGGCCCACGGGTCCGGGTCGTAGCCGGTGATGTCGTGCCCCGGCAGCATGAGTGCGACGAAGTCCTCGGCCAGGCGGTCCGGCTGGAGCGGTTGCAGCACCCGGGAGCGGTCGTGCGGCGGGTAGCAGAACCGGTGGTCGTCGAGGACCTGCTGGGCGGGTTCAAGCCGCAGGCGGGTGAGCCGGGCGAGGCCGTCGCGGTGGGACATGCTGTCGCTGAGCACGGAGGTGAACACGGCGCGGGCCATGTCGGCCGACGTCGTCCTGAACCCCGGACGCGGTTGCAGGCGTTCCCACCCCATGCGTTCCCGATCGAGGAGGTACGCGGCGATGCCCTCGACGCCGTCGGGCACCGGCCCACCGGGGTGCCGCGCGCGCAGGGCCGTGACGAGGGCGGCCATGTGGATGGTCAGGACCTGCCCGAACTCGTCGCCGTCCAGGCCGCGCGCGACCTCGTCGACGGGCGCCGACACCCCGAGCACGGCCGCGAACCGGTCGCGGGCGGCGGCGAAGGCGCGTTCGCGGTCGTCAGTGCCGTCGGCGAAGTCCGGCAGCAGGAGGTCGCCGACGTCGGCACCGATCTCCCGCAGCTCACCGCGCAGAGCGGGCCACCACTGCACCGTCCGGCCGACGAGCAGCACCCGCACAGGTCTGCCCACCTGCCCCAGCTCCCGCAGGAGCGCGACGAGCTCCAGGTGCGGCCACCGGTCGGCGTAGTCCACGACCACCAGCAGACCGCCGGGCGAACGCGGCTCGAACGTCGCGCCGGACCAAGCCGCCTCGGACGCGTGACGGGCCAGCGCCACCTCCCAGCCGGCGGAGGCGGACACCTCGGCGAACCGCGCGGCCAGCCGCGTCTTGCCCTGTCCGCCGGGGCCGTGCACGAGCAGGGCGGACATCGGCGCGACCGCGGTGTCCCTCCACCTCGCCAGCGCGGCGAGCTCGTCGTCGCGCCCGCTGAACGGCACGACCTGGCTGCGCGCGTCGAGCAGCCGGCTGGGCTGGTGGGCCAGCCGCGCGGGGTCCACCGCGGGGACGAACGAGAACGGCTCGAGCCGGTGCGCCGGCGGCGTTCCGGTCACGGTGACCGGCCCCTGCGGGTGGTTGATCTGGACGCTGCCGGGCCCGGTGACGAAGTGCTGGTCGCCGGTCATGGTTCCCGGCGATCGGGCTGCTGCTGCGTGCCGTACTGGACGTTGACCGTGCCCTGCGGGGAGTTGATCTGCGTGCTCTGGGGGCCGGTGACGTAGTAGTGGTTGCCGCCGCGCGGCTGCTCCGCACCGGCCGGGTCAGCCGCGGCGCGGGCGCGTCTTTCCAGCACCACCAGGACCGCGGTCAGCACGACCGCGACCGGCACGCCCACCCAGGCGAACCGGGCCCAGGTGTCGGGCAACGCCCCCGTGGCGATGTTGACCGCGCTGGGCAGCAACAACATCCCCACGACGATCCCACCGGCCAGCGGCCGGCGCCTCGCATCCCTCGCCATGATCGACCTCCCCTGGAAGACATCGGCGGACCGGGCTCCGGTGTGACATCTCCGACGTCGATGAAACCACCCGCGGGTCTCGAGCAGGGACCGGTGGCGACGCCGTCAGCACAGGTGTGCCCGGCGTTGGCCCGTGCGCTGCGGCTGTCCGATGAGGAGCGTCGAACCCTGCCGTGCTGACGGCGTCCATCCTCCGATCGGAGGATGGACGGGGTCCACCGCGCCCGCCGTGATCCGCGTCCGCGTGGTCGATCCGGTGCGCGGGCGGGCGGCGGCAGGCTGTCCGCATGGCATTGTCCGACGTCGTCCGCACCTCTCGTCCGGCACGCATCCGCTACCTCGACAACCTCCGGATCTTCCTGACGTTCCTCGTGGTCGTGCACCACTGCGCGGCGCCCTACAGCACCATCGACGTCTGGCCGAACTGGCAACCGCCGGCGTCGGAGGCCGAAGCGGTGCCGTTGACGCTGCTGCTCGTGGTCAACCAGTCGTTCTTCATGGGGTTCTTCTTCCTGCTGTCCGGGTACTTCGCGCCCGGTGCGGCCGACCGCAGGGGGCCGCGCGCGTTCGTGGTCGAGCGGCTGAGGCGGCTCGGGATTCCGCTGCTCGCGTTCGTGGTGCTGCTGCGCCCGTTGTTCGACCTGCCGACCTACCTCGCCCTGCCGGCCGGCACCCGGCCGTCGTTCGTGGCCTACTACTTCACGGCCTGGGAGGTCGGGCCCGCCTGGTTCCTGGAGGTGCTGCTGATCTTCTCGCTCGTATACGCGCTGTTCCTGCACCTGCGCGGGACCGCTGCGCCGGTGCGGTCACAACCGTTGCGGCGGCGGGATCTCCTCGTCTTCACGCTCGTGCTCGCCGTGGCCACGTACGGCTGGCGCATCCTCGTCCCGCTCGGCACGGACGAGCCGGTGCTCGGGCTGCCGAGCCCTTCCTACCTGCCGCAGTACGTGCTGCTCTTCTTCGCCGGTGTCGTGGCGTACCGGCGCCGGTGGCTGGAGTCGCTGCCGCAGCGGACGGGCTGGTTCGGCGTGGTCCTGGTGGTCACGTCGTTCGTGCCGCTGGCGCTGGGCGGGTACCGGGGGTTCGTGGCGGCCGGCGAGCTGGCCGGGTACGACCTCCCGCACCTGGCACTGGCGCTGTGGGAGTCGGCGTTCGCGGTCGGCGTCGTCCTGGTGCTGCTGCGGGTGTTCGCCCGGTTCGCCGCCGGCTCGTCGCGGTTCAGCCGGTACCTCGCCGACAACGCCTTCGCCGTGTACCTCGTGCACGCGCCCGTCATCGTCGGTGTCGTGGCGGTCTTGCAGCCACTCGACGCGGCGCCCGTGCCGAAGTTCCTGCTGGCACTGGTGATCGCCGCGACCGCGAGCTGGGCGGTCTCGGGGGCGTTGCGCCGGGTGCGCGCTGTGCGTGCGGTTGTCTAGCAACGGCTCCCCTCGCCCCGGGAACGGTCGTGCGATGATTCCCGGGGTGGGGGTCGAGGCCGAGTTGCGCGAGGAGTTCGACCGCTGGGAGCGCAGGGAGACCGCGGTCCTGCAGCTGCTCCCGTACCCGTTGCTGGTGGTCAGCGTCGTGTTCACGCTGCTGCAACCGCTCTGGGGCGCTCCCCTGCACCTGCCGGAGGTGCTGGTGCTTTCGGCCGTGCTCACCGCGTGGGTGGTGTGGTTCCACACCTCGCACCCGCAGTGGCACGGCGACAGCGCGCGGATGGCCTGGTACTACGCGGGGCTCGTGGCGTTGACCGCCTGCCTGGTGCTGGTCACGCCGTGGTTCGGCTTCTTCGCCTTCATCGGCTACGTGCACGCGTTCCAGTACCTCAAGGGCCGGTGGCGTTACGCCGGCGTGGTCGTCACGGCCGCGGTCTGCGCGATCTCCTACGTGGGCGGGGCGGACGGCATCAGTGCTGACGAGTGGTGGAAGTGGCCCGCGGTCAGCGCGGTCACGGCGGTGCTGGCCACGGCGGCCTTCTCCGCCGACGTGATGTCCGACCGGCGCAACCACCGGCAGAAGCGGGCGCTGGTGGAGCTGCACAGGGCGAACGCCGAGCTGGAGACCGCGCTGGCGGAGAACGCGGGCCTGCACGCCCAGCTGCTGGCGCAGGCGCGCGAAGCCGGTGTGCTCGACGAACGGCAGCGGATGGCGCGGGAGATCCACGACACCCTCGCCCAGGGCCTCGCGGGCATCCTCACCCAGCTGCAGGCAGCCGAGCAGGCCGCGGACGAACCGGTGGTGTCGCGCCGGCACGTGGCGAACGCGGTGGAACTGGCCCGCGAGAGCCTCACCGAGGCCCGGCGGACGGTGCACGCGGTGGAGCCGGCCGCGCTGGAGCGGACGCGCCTCCCGGACGCCATCGGCGACGTGGCCCGGCGCTGGTCGCGGGTGAACCGGGTGGAGGCGGTGCTGACCACGACCGGTGAGGCCCGGCCGATGCACACCGACGTCGAGGTGGCGCTGCTGCGGACCGCCCAGGAGGCCCTGGCGAACGTCGCGAAGCACGCGCGGGCCGGCCGGGTGGCCCTGACCCTGTCGTACATGGAGGACCTGGTGACGCTCGACGTGCTGGACGACGGGGTGGGATTCGCACCGGACGCCCAGCGCACGGGCGGTTCCGCGGACGGCGGTTTCGGGCTCGCCGGCATGCGGCAGCGCGTGCAGCTGCTCGCGGGGCGGCTGGACGTCGAGTCCGAGCCGGGCGGGGGCACCGCGATCACCGTGGCGGTGCCGGCGATCCCTGCGGGAGGTGTGCGGTGATCTCGCTGCTGATCGTCGACGACCACCCCGTGGTGCGCGACGGGCTGCGCGGCATGTTCGGTTCCGACCCGCGCTTCGAGGTGGTCGGTGAGGCCGGTGACGGTGCGGAGGCGATCGCGGCCGGGGAACGCCTGCGGCCCGACGTGATCCTCATGGACCTGCGGATGCCCGGGACGGACGGGGTCGCCGCCATCCGGGAGCTGGCCAAGCGCGGGGTGCCGTCCCGGGTGCTGGTGCTGACCACGTACGACACGGACAGCCACGTGCTGGCCGCGATCGAGGCCGGCGCCACCGGCTACCTGCTCAAGGAGGCGCCGAGGGAGGAGCTCGTCCGCGCGGTGGAAGCCGCCGCACGCGGGCAGGCGGTGCTCTCCCCCGCCGTGGCGACCCGGCTCGTGGGGCAGGTGCGCAGACCGGCTCCGGCACCGTTGTCGCAGCGCGAGCTGGAGGTGCTGGAGCTGATCGCGCGCGGCTCGACGAACCGCGAGGCGGCGAGGCGCCTGTTCATCAGCGAGACGACCGTGAAGACGCACCTGCTGCACGTGTACGCGAAGCTGGGCGTCAACGACCGGGCGGCCGCCGTGGCCGTCGCGTTCTCCCGCGGCTACCTGACGCCGCAGGACTGACGGCCGCTCACCTCCGCCCGCCGCGTGGTACGTGGTCGAGGAGGACCTCCGGGGCGGCACGAGCGTGCCGCCCGCAACCGGGGTCGTTGAGGACCATGGTGCGGCTGATCGCGCCGTCGGCGAGGGTGACGAGCTGCTGGGGTCCTCGACGCCGAGCTCGGCCACCAGACCGGTCACGAGCGTGAGCATCCCCCGCAGTTCGTCAGGCGAAGAAGCGGTTCATGCCGTCCACATCGGACAGGAACGTCTCGATCCGGGACACCTTGCCGTCCGCCAGCGTGAAGACGGTGGCGAGGTGCTCGTCGAGCACGACCTCGCCCCTCGTCGCGGTGTTGTGGAGGTTCAGCGCGACGTTGTCCCGGCTCACCAGCACGTGCAGCAGGGCGAAGTCCACGCCGAAGCCGCTGATCAGCCGCACCCGGTCGACCACGCCGTCCTGGCCGGTCACGGTTCCGGAGACCTGGTTGTCGCCCGGCAGCGTCCAGGTCACGTCCTCGGTGAGAATCCCGCGCAGCAGGTCCCAGTCCTGGCCGGCCAGCGCCTTCATGAACGTCGCCGCCACGTCCTGCTTGACCTGTTCGGTCGTCATCACGCCCCACCTCAACTGTTCGATTTGATTCGAACCGTAACAGTTCGAGTCAAGTCGTACAATCGGGTGTGTGGAGACCGAAGAGGGCCCTGCCCGCGGGGACATCACCATCGAGGCGGTGCTCGCGGCGCTCGACCACCCGCTGCGGCTGCGGGTGGTCAGGACGCTGGCGGCGGCGGAGGAGCTGAACTGCCAGGAGATCCTGCCGGACATCACCAAGAGCACGGCCAGCCACCACTGGAAGGTGCTGCGGGAGGCCGGGGTCGTCGAACAACGGCGCGAGGGCCGGTACCTGTACCTGCGGCTGCGGCGCGAGGACCTGGACAGCCGGTTCCCCGGCGTGCTCGACGCGGTGGTGCGGGGCTGAGCCCACCGGGTGCCGCGAGGGCGGGTCAGCAGTCGCGCAGGCCGCGGCCGCCCCGATGAGCGGGGTGGACGTAGACCTCGGACAGGTAACCCTCACGCTTGTCCGGCCACACCACGCGGTACCAGCCGTTCGACACAGCTCGGTGCGGGTTGTCGGGGTAGGGCGAGTCGCGGTTGTAGTTCACCAGCTCGTCCCCGGTGGCACGGCAGACCGCCACGACCAGAGCACCACTGGACATCTCGGTTCCCGCCAGCTTGCAGGCGTTCTCCGGTGCGGCGCACCTGCGGACGGTTCTGCTGGACAGGTAGGCGGGGGTCACGTCCTCGGCGAGCTCGTTCTCCCCGGCGACAGTCTTGTTCTGCACCTCGATGACCGCAGCAGCAGCAGCAGCAGGAGCAGTGGTGTGGTCGCGGCTCTCGGTCACCGCCAGCACCAGAACTGTTGCCGCTGCGCCGAGAACCACCGCGACCGCGCCGACGGCCCCGAGGTGCCACGTCGTCCAGTTCCGCCGTTCCGGCTGATTTGTGGACACAGCTGACAAAGCGCGATAACGCGTCAGCCATTCGCGCTGTTCGGCGTCGTTCATGCCCAGAGCGGTGCACAGCTTGGTGACGAACTCCGGATCGGGGAACAGCTTGCCGCGCTTGCCCAGGTCGTAGATCGAGGTCCGGTTGCTCTGGGCGGCGTGGGCGATGTCGTTGACCGGCACGCCGGAGTCCGCGCGACGCGCGTGCCAGTCGGACCAGAAAACGGTGATCGTGTCTTGAGGTCTTCGCTTGCTCCGCAGGTTCATGGAGCAAGAGAACATCATCGGCACGAGATTCGTCGTCGTCTGTTCGGGGCTTTGTGCATTCCGCACCGCCGAGTGGACAACACCGACCGCAGACGGCCGCGCTGTCGCCCCTGGTAACCGCGTACGCACCGTCGGTCGGATGTCCGACCGACGTCCGGACGGTCATCAACGCAGGTCACGAGCCTTAGCGTCGATCTCCGACAGCACCGGCCTCGAAGCAGGCGACAGCCGAACCCGAGCGTCCGGTCGATCATCGACACCGGGAGAACCTCATGGCGATCTTGTCCAGATTGCGCACGGCCGCAACCACCTCGGCCTTGGCCACCGCTGCCGCGGCAGCGGTGGTGCTGGGCGCCGTCCCGGCCCACGCCGCGGCGCAGGGCTGCTCCGGCAACGTCTGCATCTTCCTGGGCGGCAACGCCGGCGGCACCGCGCTGGTGCAGGGCTGGGCGCGCAACACCACCTTCACCGGCTCGCTCACGCTCACCGGTCCCGGCGGCCTGAACTGGTCCCAGACCGGCACCTGGACGGGCGGCAAGGGCAACTGGGCCGACTACTCCCTGCAGAACGCCTGGAGCGGCACCTACTGCGTCACCGGCGTGTCCAACAGCACCGGTTACCAGGGCACGGCGTGCAAGACCCTCAGCTGAACGATCCACGTTCGGTGAGGCTGGGATGACATCAGCGGGGAACGCGCGGTGGCGCGTTCCCCGCTGATCATTCCATTGGACCAAGCCATTCCCACCGCACACCGCCTCTGCGGTGTCATCTAGTTGTCCACTGTTGACGGTGGATTTCGAGGTACCGTAATGGCTTCCGAAGTGACGTTCGTGCCAGGAGAGTTCAAGTCCTGTGTGACGCACATCGGAGGCGCGACGCAGTGGGCTGATCCGCCCGAGTCTGGTCCGCGAGCACGTGCTCGTGGACCAGGCTCGGGCGTTGAGCTCTACCGGGCGCCGTACGGGTCCTGGCTGAGCAGGTGGGCCTTGAAGCCTTCACCGACACCGGGCTCCGGCGTGCCGTTCCAGTCCTTGATGAGCACGGCGCCGGAGCTGCACCCCCACGGGTTCCAGGTCCACGCGAGGTAGCTCAGCTCGTGCGCGTCCGCCCAGTCCACCAACCGCTGCATGTAGTCGAAGCCGCAGTTGTCCTGCCCGAACTCCCCCACCACCACGGGAACCTGCTCGGCGAGCGGGGCGATCTGGGTGTCCCAGCAGGCTTCGCTGGCGCAGGCGTTGAAGCTGTAGGCGTGCCACGACGCCGCGATGTTGTTCAACGGGTCCACCGGCTTGTGGGCCAGCCACTCCCGCATGTCGTTGGCCCATTCGAGGCCGCCTAGCATGAGCACGTTGGTGGCGCCGGTGGCCCGCACCGCGTCGACCAGGTCCTGCATGCCGGCGGTCTCGTAGGGCAGGCCGGTGCAGGTGCCGCCGTCGCGCCAGCACTGCCAGCCGAGGGTCTTGTTCCAGTCGCTGGCGATCTCCGGGTACGGCTCGTTGAACAGGTCGAAGACCACGGCGTCGTTGCCCTTGAACGCGGTGGCGACGCCGGTCCAGAACTGCGGGGCGTACTGCGCGTCCGGCATCGGCTTCTGGCACACCGCGTGCTCGTCCTTGCAGTGCCAGTCCGGGCCGTTCGGGTAGGCGCCCCAGGTCCAGTGCAGGTCGAGGATCACGTTGATGCCGTTCGACACCAACAGGTCCACGTACTCCTTCACGGCCCGCTGGTAGGCGACGCCGCCGGGCGAGCCGTGGACGCCCAGCCAGCACTCCTCGTTCAACGGGATCCGCACCGCGTGGACGTTCCAGGTCTTCATCGCGTCCACCGACGCCTGGTCCACCGGGCCGCCGTCCCACATGCCCTTGCCCTGCACGCAGGCGAACTCGCCGCTGGACCGGCTCACCCCCAGCAGCCGGTACGGCTCGCCCTGCGCGGTGACGATCCTGTTGCCGGAGACGCGCAGCTCCGGTGCGGAACCGTCGGGCGGCGGGGTGGTCGTGGTGGTCGGCACGGTGCCGGTGCAGTCGGTGCCGTTGACCGCGAAGTCCGTCGGCTTGGCGTTGCTGCCGCTGTAGGAGAAGTTCGCCCCGGCGCTGACGCTGCCGCCCGCGGGGACGGTGGCGTTCCAGCTCATGCTGGTGACGGTGACCTTCTTGCCCGACTGGGACCAGGTGCCGCTCCAGCCGTGCTGCAACGTCTGGTTGCCCGCGTGGGTGTAGGTCAGCGTCCAGCCGTCCACCGCCGCCGAGCTGACGTTCGCGATGGTCACGTCGGCCTTGAAGCCGCTGCCCCAGTCGGTGGTCGTGTAGTCGACCCGGCACCCGAACGGCGCCGCGCTCGCGCCACCCGCGACCGCCGTCAGAGCCGTGCACGCGACGGCCACCGCCGCCCCCAGCACCGCGAGCACGGTACGGCGCTTCTTGGCTGTTCCCGACATCAGCACTCCTTCGTGCGCGTCACGGACAGGCCGCCACCCCAATTCTGGGAGCGCTCCCAGAGCCGACCGTAGCGAAGATGCCGCGGCACGTAAAGAACCGATGTGTGGGAGGTGTCAGTCCAGGAGGCCGAGGCCACTCCTGCTCGTCGATCGACCGAACCCTCCGATGACTTCGTCCTGTCGTCTCCCGCACCTCGGTCTCGGACTGGTGCGGGTGGTCCGGCACGCCCGGCGGCAGGGCGAAACCCAGTGCCGAGTGGACGACTTAGCGCACAGCGGGAACCCAGGCCGCGAAGACCACGCCCTGCTCACGTGCCAGCCGCCGGCTCCCGGTACAGCACGAGGTGCTCGTGGTACAGCACGCCGTCGCGGATGTCGCCGGTCGCGGTGAACCCGGTGTCGTCGACGTAGTCCAAGTGCGCGCCGGTCACGGAGTAGGAGCCGGTGTAGGCGCTGCGCCGGGTGCCGCGGGCTTCGTCGTAACGGCCGTCGGCGTGCAGCTCCTGCCGGATGTGGCCGTCCGCCGTGACCCACATGCCCACCACGTCGATGTTGTCGTCGTTGCTCATGACGTCGAGGATCGGCCACTTCTCGCGTCCCGGGCAGGACGCGGTGGTCCTGGGTGTGGCACACCCAGGACTCGTCACTTCGGCGCGGTGTACCCGCCGCAGACCTCGGCGCTCGCTCGCGGGTCGCTGTCGCGCAACGTCGCGACGATGTGCTCGGCCTGGCGTTCGACGGGCTCCTCGGTCACGGGGAACCGCAGGACGAACTGCTTGTGCTCCAACGACTCGCGGGTCGTCCTCCAGCGCTTGTCGACGACGTGCCGCGGTGGCGAGGTGAACGTGACGTCGACCTGGTCGCGGGTGCCGGGGAAGGACTGCGCCCAGTCGACGCCGCTGTCCCACCGGTCCAGCACGGCGGGGTGCTCGCGCAGCCCGTCGCGCACCAGCCGCGCCACCTCCCGGCCGGGCCACTCCCAGAACCGGTCGCGGTCGGCGCGGGCGAGCTCGGCCTCGTACTGCGCCAGGTCGAAGCGGACCTCCGGCAGGGACAGCCCGTTGTCGTCGGGGTTGCGCCACCCGTCCCAGACGACCTCGCCGCCCTCGCGGCGGACGCGGACGAACACCGCGCCGCAGCACCCCCACGTGCAGTCCGCCTCGGCGATCATCACCTCACGCGGCTCGTCACCGGGCAGCAGCGGGCTGGTGGGCCCCAGCAGCACGTCGGGGTCCTCCCGCGGTCCTTCGGAGAACACCGGTTCGACCGGGTCTCGGTCGTCCACCAGGAGCTTCAGCTCGGTCCTGCCCCAGGCGGAGTGCTCCGGCGCAACGACGGACACGCGCAGCAGGCTCGTCACTCCGCCGTTCCCGGAAACGCGTAGTCGGGCAGTTCGACGCCGTTGATCGCGCGGTCGATCAGGGCGGTGAACGTCTCCATGTCCGGTTCGGGGGCGGGCTCGGTCTGCGGCAGGAGGCTGTGGACGTGCATGCGGCCGATCTCCTGGTTGGCCTCCACGAACGGCCGCATCCGCTGCTCGTAGGCCGCGAACCCGGCCTCGGGGTCCCAGCCGGCGGTGGCGAGCTCACCGGCCAGCAGGTGGGCGCCGACCAGGGCCAGGCCGGTGCCGCCGCCGGACATCGGCGACGAGCTGAACGCGGCGTCGCCGATCAGCGCCACGCGGCCGTGCGACCAGCGGTCCATGACGACCTGGGCGACCTGGTCGAGGTAGAAGTCCGGGGTGTCGTCGAGGTGCGCGAGGATCTGCGGCGTCACCCAGCCCATGCCCGCCATCCGTTCGCGCAGCAGGGTTTTCTGCGCCTCCACGTCGCGGTGGTCGACGGTGAAGTCGGCCGCGGGGAACGACAGCATCGCCATCGCCCTGGTGTCGTCACCGATGGGGCGCAGGCCGGCGGAGCGGCCGGTGTCGCGGTCCTGGTGGTCGATCATCCAGCGGTCCACGCCGAACTCGTTGGGCACGCTGTAGAACGCCAGCACCAGGCCGAGGTGCCGCAGGAACCGCTCGCGCGGCCCGAAGACCAGGGCGCGCAGCGACGAGTGCAGGCCGTCCGCGCCGACCACCAGGTCGAAACGGCGCCGGGTGCCGCTCGCGAACGTCACGTCCACGCCGTCCGCGTCCTGGGTGAGCTCGGCGATGCGGTCGCCGAAGACGTACTCGGCGTGGTCGCGGGTGTCGTCGTGGAGCACCCGGGAGAGGTCTCCGCGCAGGATCTCGATGTCCGCGATGTAGCCGTCGCCGCCGTCGTCCTCGGCGCGGTAGGTCTCCAGCACGGTGCCGTCGGCGTCCACGGTGTGCGCGCCGGCGGTGTCCGTGCGAGCCGCGCGCACCGCGTCCTCCAGGCCCATCCGCCGGATGACCTCCTTGGCGACGCCGCGCGCGTCCACGGCCTGGCCTCCCGGCCGCAGCGCGGGTGCCCGTTCCACGACGGTCACCTCGGCGCCGCACCGGTGCAGCCAGTGGGCCAGCGCGGGTCCCGCGATGCTCGCCCCTGCCACCAAGACCTTGTTCCCGCTCACCGCAGCCCCCAGTAGTCCGATCAGGATGGTCCGGAGTATAGGAATGCGGCCGGGTGGCCGCGCGGGGTTTCGGCACCGGAGCGCGGGAGGTCCGGTGAATCCTCGTCGCCCGGCTGCCCGGCACCGCCGGTCCGGCGGTCACGGCGGTCACCGAGGCGGTCGCGGCGGCGGGCGGGCGTCAGACGGTGATCACGACCTTGCCGCGGGCGTGCCCGGTTTCCACGTACCGGATCGCATCGGGCGCCTGAGCGAGCGAGAACGTGCGGTCGACGACCGGCGTGACGGCACCGGACTCGGCCAGGCGCCGCAGCTCCGCGAGGACCGTCCGGTCGGGCGCGGTGGTGAGCACGTGCAGCCGGTCGCGGACGAACGCGGACCGCAGCTTCGCCTTCAGCAGGAGCCGCAGCGGACCGACGAGACTGCCGCCCTCGAACACTCCCCCGCCCGACAGCACGACCGTCCCACCGGGACGGACCACGCGGCGCAGTCCTGCCAGCGGGTGGTTGCCGACCAGGTCGAGGACGAGGTCGTACCGCGTGCTGCCGGTGGTGAAGTCGGAGCCGGTGTAGTCGATGACGTGGTCGGCGCCCAACGAGGTCACGAGCTCGGCGTTCCGCGTCCGGCACACGCCGGTCACGGTGGCGCCCACCGACTTCGCGATCTGCACCGCGAACGTCCCGACGCCGCCGGACGCCCCGTTGACCAGCACGTGGTGACCGGGTCGCAGTCCCCCGCTGTCGCACAGGCCCTTCCACGCGGTGAGCCCGGCCAACGGCAGCGCGGCCGCCTGCTCGAAGCTCAGGCAGGCGGGCTTGGGTTCGACGAGGTCCTCGGCCACGCGCACGTACTGCGCGAACGCCCCGTCGGCGGGACCGAGGTCGCCGAACACCTCGTCGCCGGGGCGGAAGCGCCGCACGTCCCTGCCCACCGCCTGCACGGTTCCGGCGAAGTCGCGGCCGCGGATCTTGGCGCGGGGAGCGGTGAACCCGATCCCGGTGAGGCGGGCGAGGTAGGGGTCTCCGCGCATGATGTGCCAGTCGTAGGCGTTGACGGCGGCGGCGTGCACTCGCACGAACAGCTCGCCGCTGCCGGCCGACGGCGGTTCCACGTCACGCAGCGCCAGCACGTCCGGGGAGCCGTACCGGTCCTGGACGATCGCCTTCACCGCGTCACCCCGAGCGCGAGCGCGGAACGGGCGGACCGCGCCGGGCGGCGGACGACCCACTCGGCCACGGCGAGGTTGACGAGCCAGGCGGCGAGCATCAGCACCGCCTTGGTGAGCTGGTCGAGCGGGCCGCTGAAGGCGATCCAGGGTCCCATCAGCACGGCCTGCGTGCCGGCGCTCAGCCCGATCGCGAACGCGCGGACCATCCACGCGCGGTGGCCGGCGAGGTCCCTGCGCAGGGCCGCGGCGACACCGAGGACGAGGAACACCGCCCACGCGGTGCCGAACACCAGCCGGGAGCCGGTGAGAAACGCGCCCACGTCGGCCGGTTTCGGGTAGAACACGGTCATCCACAGCCCCGACAACGCCCCCAGAAGTCCACAGAGGACCAGAATTCGGCCGGAGACGCGGTGCCACCCCGGTCTGCGGCGGCGGAAACCGGGAGCGAACTGGAAGGCGCCGAGCACGCTGTAGACGCTCACCGTGACGGCGTGCACCACGACGGGCACGGGTGAGGCGAAGAACCGCGCGTTGTCCGGCGTGATCTCCGCGCCGGTTCCGAGCTCGGTCAGCCGCAGTGCGCCGCCGAGCACGGGGACGAGGCTGAACAGGATGATCGCGGCCGGGACGAGCAGGTCCCGCCGGGTGGTGGAGGTCATGCCCCAGATCGTGGCGCGGGAGGCGGGGCCGGCTCATCGGGAGAAGGTCTTCGGTCATCCTGGCCGATGGTCGGGTGCGGTCGTCGTACTTTCGGCTGACCGCTGCCGGAGACCGCCGCGCACGCGCCTGGTCTCGTAGGCCCAGATGGCGATCTCCACCCGGTTCCTGGCGCCGATCTTGGCCATCAGGCTGGCGATGTGGGACTTCACGGTGCTGAGCGTGATGTGCAGCTCGGCGGCGACCTCGCCGTTGGTGCGCCCGCCCGCGACGGCGGCGAGGACCTGCTCCTCCCGTTCGGTGAGCGGGTCGGCGAGCTGCGCGGCGGGACCGGCGGGACCGGTGTCCGCGAAGGCCTCGATCAGCCGGGCGGTGACGCTGGGGGCGATCAGGGCGTCACCGGCGGCCGCGGCGTGGACGGCCTGCGACAGCAGCGCGGGGCCGGCGTCCTTGAGCAGGAACCCCTTCGCGCCCGCCCGCAAAGCGGCGTAGACGTAGTCGTCGAGGTCGAAGGTTGTGATCACGACGACGGCGAGCGGGTCGGGGACACCGGGGCCGGCGAGGAGGCGGGTGGCCTCGATGCCGTCGATGCCGGGCATGCGGATGTCGAACAGGCACACGTCGGGCCGCACGTTCCTGGCGAGCTCCACGGCCTGCCGCCCGTCCGGTGCCGCACCGACGACCTCGATGTCCGGCTGGGCGTCGAGGATCATCGCGAGTCCGGTGCGGACGATCTCCTGGTCGTCCGCGACGACGACGCGGATGCTCATCGGGCGGCCCCCGTGAGCGGCAGCACGGCGGTCACGGTCCAGCCGCGGCCGGGGTTCGGGCCCGCCGCGCAGGTGCCGCCGAGCAGGTCCGCGCGTTCCTCCATGCCGATCAACCCGTGTCCGCGGGTGGTGCGTGCGGTGACCGGGTCGCCGTCGTCGCTGACCCGCAGCCGCACCGCCGAGCCGCCGACGTCGACGTGCACCTCGATGCGGGTGGCGTGCCGGGCGTGGCGGCGCGCGTTGGTGACCGCCTCCTGGCTGAGCCGGTAGACCGCGGTTCCCACCGACTTCGGCAGGTCGTCGGCCGCCCCCTCGATCAGCACGGCCACCTCGGGACCGGGCCGGCCGGGGCTCGCCAGCAGGGCGACGTCAGCGATCGCGGGGCTGGGCGCCAGGTCCGCGGAGTCGGTGCGGCGCAGGGCCCGCACCATCGTGCGCATCTCGGTGAGCGCCCGTGAGGCCTCCGACTCGATCAGCACGAGCGCCTCGGTCGCCGCCTCCGGGCGGGTGGCCGCCGTCGCGAGCCCGGCCTGCGCCCGGATCGCCATGGCCGACACGTGGTGGGCCACCGTGTCGTGCAGGTCGCGGGCCAGCCGTTCCCGTTCGAGCAGCTTGACCTGGTCGAGCTCACGGGCCCGCGCCCGTCCCCGGTAGCGCGCTGCGGCTCCGAGCGCACACGCCGCGGCCAGCACGGCACTGCCCGCCACCGCGTCCCCCGCGCCGAGGAACCCGAGCGCCACCGACAGGCCGACCTTGCCGAGCATGACCGCCAGCCCGACGACCGCCTCCCGCCCCGATCCCCAGCGGAACAGGGCGAACGGGAACAGCAGCAGGAACACCAGGGTGTTGAGGTCCGGCTCGCCCCAGAACACCAGCGACGCGACCGCGGCCACACCGAACGCGGCACCGGCGGCGAGCAACGGCCTGCTGCGGCGCACCAGCAACAACGGCAGCAGCACCACGGCCAGCACCACCGAACCGGCCCGCCAGCTCAGATCCGGCCGCAGCACCGCCTCCAGCACCGCGACCGGCAGGAGCACGGCGACCAGCGCCCAGTCCCACCACAGCCGCGCGGCCCCGCGCACCGGCCGGGGCTCGTCCCACACCGACCGCAGAAGGGCGAACACGGCGTCATCCTACGAGTCGGCTACTGCATGTTCGTGACGTGCCGGTGCGCCGGGAAGTCGGCGCAGGCGTAGAACTGCAGGTTGTAGCTGCGGCCGATCGACAGCATCGTCGGCTCGTTGTCGTGCGGGAACAGCGCACCGCCGGCGTCGGCGTCCTCGACCGGCCGCCAGCTCGTGGTGCCGTCCCATTCGCTGGTGGCGAGGGTCAGCAGCGGCGTGACGGCCCCGCCGCAGTCCGGGCAGGACAGGGGGAACGGGTCGGAGAAGCTCCACGGACCGTGCCCACCGGCCTTGCAGCCGGAGGACACGGACAGCGCGTACTGGTAGTGCTGGTCCTCCTGCTCCTCCCACCGCCGCACCCGTTCGCGGAGCTCGGCGGGCAGGCAGTGCGGGGCCGGGTACTCGGTGACCTCCTCCGGGTGCAGCACGCACGGCTGCGGCAGGTAGTGCTCCTCGACCGCGGCCGGCTGCGGGGCCTCGGCCAGCGGGTCGGTCACCTCGGCCGCCTTCCGCCACCGCAGCGCGGTGCGGGGCGCGCACCCCTCGTCCTCGTGGTCGAACGGGCACCACAGCACCTGCAGCAGATCGGCACCGTCCGGGCGGGGCAGGCCGGGGACGTCGCGCGCGTACAGCTGGGCCACCGGCACCATCGGTGCGGGCCCGTCCTGCGCGATCCCGGTGCCGTGGTCGACCCGGTCGACGACGACCTTCTCGTCCGCTGTCAACAGGTTCACGCCCTCGGCCCGCGGCCGTGCCCACGCTTCGGTCAGAATCCGCCGCCGTGCGAACACGTCCGCCACGCTCGCACCGTGCAGCTCGGGGCCGGCGTGCTCGGCGCAGGCCGGCCACTCCTCCCCCGCGGGCCACAGCAGCGGGCCGCCGATGGAGCTGTCCGCGGCGGTCGGTGCGCCGGGGCGCGGGTGCAGTCGCACGGCGGTGCGGGCCAGCGGTGCGAGTTCGGGGAAGTGCGCCGTGACGTCGACGGGACGCGGCGGAGTGGTGCGGACCATGGCCGAAGATGGTATTCGCGGCGACCGGGCGTTCCCTCAGCTCCGCAGGAGGTCGTCGACCAGTCCCTCGGCGTAGCCGGGACCGATCGCGGTGGGACGGCACAGGACCCGGTACACGATCGGCGCGACCACGCGGTCGAGCACGGTCTCGGTGTCGACGGCCGGTTCCCCGCGCGCGGCGGCACGGCCGAGGATCACGCTTATCTGGTCGGCCGCGTAGTCGGAACACCGCAGGGCGTTGACGCCCGGATCGCCGATGAGCGCGTCACGCAGGTAAGCGCGGCCGGGTGCGGACGACATCTCCTCCAGGAACTGCCCCGCCCACGCCCGCAGGTCCGCGATGAGGCTCCCCCGGTCCTCCGGAGGCGAGTCCGGCCGGAGGCGTTCGACCGCGATGTCCGACAGGAGCGCCTGCAGGTCGCCCCACCGGCGGTAGATGGTCGAGGGCGTGACACCGGCCCGCGCGGCGACGAGCGGAACGGTGAGCTTCTCCCGTCCCAGCTCGGGTTCCAGCTCTCGCACGGCGGCGTGCACGGCCTCCTGCACGCGGGCGCTCCGGCCACCCGGACGTGCTGTCGCTCTGCGGTCCACGACACCAGCCTAAAGCAAAGATGTTGCTTTAACGCCGATGCCAAGGCTACCGTCCGCTTAACGCGAAGAATTAGCTTTAGGAGGTCGGCCTGTGCCCACCTGGACCGTCGGGGACCTGACCGTGCACCGGGTCGACGAAGCGATCGCACCACCGGAGACCGGACCGTGGCTGCTCCCGGCGGCGACGCCCGACCTCGTCCGGCGCCACGACTGGCTGCACCCCGACTTCGCCGCGGCGGACGGCGCCTTGCGGCTCGCGACCCACAGCTTCGTCGTCGTCGGCAACGGCAGGCGGATCGTGATCGACACCGGTGTCGGCAACGGCAAGCAGCGGGCCAACCCCGCGTGGCACGACCTGCGCACCGGCTACCACGACCGGCTGGTGGACACCGGGACCACGCCCGACGCCGTCGATCTCGTCCTGTTCACCCACCTGCACACCGACCACGTCGGCTGGAACACGCACCTCGTGGACGGCGAGTGGGTGCCGCTGTTCCCGAACGCGCGGTACGCCACGTCGAGGCTGGAGCGCGAGTTCTGGGCCGGGCAGGTGCTGGACGAGCCGCGGCAGCAGGTGTTCCGCGACTCCGTGCACCCGGTCGAGGACGCCGGCCTGCTGGACCTGGTCGAGGTCGGCGCGCACGGCGCAGAGGTGGCCGAGGGGGTGCGGCTCGTCCCGACGCCGGGGCACACGCCGGGGCACGTCGCGGTGGAGCTGACCAGCGGCGGCGAGACCGCCCTGGTCACCGGCGACTGCCTGCACCACCCGGTGCAGGTCGCGCACCCGGAGGTGACCAGCTGCGCCGACGTCGACCCGGTCCAGGCCGAGGCCACCCGGCGCGCGCTGCTCGAGTCGCTCGCGGACACCGGCACCCTCGTGCTGGGCACGCATTTCCCGCCGCCGACGGCCGGCCGGATCGTTCGCGGGCCGGACGGCCTGGTGCTGACGGTCAGGTGAGGAGCTCCCGGATGACGGCGGTGGCGGCGGTCCCGCCGCTGTCGGCCTGGACCGCGGCGGCTCTGAAGAGCACCACCGTCGGGCAGCACCGGCTTGCCGGGACGGCCCCCGCCGGAGCCGTCCCGGCGGCGGTCAGGCGCCCTCGCGCAGCAGGGCGACGAGGGCGTCGGCGGCCTCCGCGGACGAGGCCGGGTTCTGCCCGGTGATCAGCAGCCCGTCCCGCACCACGTAGGAACCCCAGTCCGGACCCTTCGAGTAGTCGCCGCCCTTGGCCTTCAGCTCGTCCTCCACGAGGAACGGCACCACGTCGGTCAGCCCGGCACCGTCCTCCTCGCCGTTGGTGAACCCGGTGACCGACCGCCCCTTCACCAGCGGCTCACCGTCCTCGCCGGTCACGTGCCGCAGCACGCCCGGCGCGTGGCACACCAGCGCGACCGGCTTCCCGGCCCGCAGGGTGTCCTGGATGACCCGGATCGAGTCGGTGTCCTCCGCGAGGTCCCACAGCGGCCCGTGCCCGCCGGGGTAGAACACCGCGTCGTAGTCGGCGGGGTCGACCGCGCTCAGCGCGACGGTCGAGCTCAGCGCTGCCTCGGCCTCGGGGTCCGCCGCGAACCGGCGGGTGTCGTCGGTCTGCGTGTCCGGTTCGTCGCTCTTGGGGTCCAGCGGCGGCCGGCCGCCCTTCGGGGACGCGAGCGTGAGCGTCGCACCGGCCTCCTTGAGCCGGTAGTACGGCGCGGCGAGCTCCTCCAGCCAGAAACCCGTCTTGCGGCCCGTGTCCCCCAGCTCGTCGTGCGAGGTCAGAACGATCAGCACGTTCATCGCGGAACCCTTCCGTCGTCGTCGTGGGGCCTTGAGGGTCAAAGCCGGTCCGCCCACCACCCTGGACGACGGGTCCGCTCCCGGCGACTCGGGCGGTCAGCCGCGGTCGTGCAGCGTGATCCGGTACCCGTCGGGGTCGGCGAAGGTGAACGTCCGCCCGAAGGGACCGTCGACCGGCGCGGCGACGATGGTGTGCCCGTCGGCGGCGAGCGCGTCGTGGATGTCCTGGACGTCGGTGGCGTGCAACCAGATCGCGGCACCGATGCCGGGCTGGGCGACGGCGTCGAGGTCGGTGCCGGGGACGACGTCGCGAAGCGCGAACGCGATGGGCTTCGTCTCGAAGACCACCGCGTGCGGCGGCCCGGCCGGCGAGCGGACGAGACCGAGGTAGCGCTCGTAGAACGCTTGCGAGGCCGTGAGGTCGCGGGCCTGCAGCGAGATGAAGTCGGGTCCGGTGACGGGCATGGCGTGGCTCCTCCACTACGTGTCAGTTTTCTGACATGCACCACGCTATGTCAGAATCCTGACATGAGTCAAGACGACGCGGGCATCGACCTCGACACGTCACTCGGCTACCTGCTGAAGGAGGCGTCGAGCGTCCTGCGCGCGGCCATGGAGCAGGTGCTGCGCCCGCTCGGGATGACCGTGACGCACTACTCGTGCCTGGAGCTGCTGGCCCAGCGGCCGGGCCTGTCGAACTCCGAGCTCGCCCGCCGCGCGTTCGTGACGCGGCAGTCGATGAACGTGCTGCTGCAGAACCTGGAGCGGGACGGGTACGTGACCCGGCCCGCGGCGGCGCCGGTCGGGAAGGTGCTGCCCACCCGGCTCACCCCCCGCGGGCGGCGGAGCCTGGAGAAGGCGTCGGCGGCGGTGCGGGCGGTGGAGGTCAGGATGCTGGCGGGGCTCACCGAGGGCGAGCGGGCGGAGGCGTTCCGGGTGCTGCGGAGCATGGTGCACGCGCTGCGCGACGAAGGCGCCTGAACCGGAACAGCCCTCGGGGCGGACGCCGTGGTGACGTCCGCCCCGAGGGCTGCGGATCAGAACGAGCCGGGCAGCACCAGCACCGCCCACGCCGCGATCGGCCCGAGGCCGACGATCACGCAGGTGTAGGAGATGACCTGGCGGTAGAACCGGGTGCGGTCGACGCCGCGGGCGTTGGCGAGGACCAGGGCGCCGTTGGTGGAGAACGGGGAGACGTCGACGATCGTGGTGGAGATGGCCATGGCGGCGACGACGCCCGCGACCGGCAGCGCGTCGGTGAGCAGCAGCGGGATCGCCATCGGGATGGTGGCGGTGAGGATGGCCGTCGAGGAGGCGAACGCCGAGGTGACGCCGACGATGACGCACAGCACCAGCGCCACGAGCAGCGGGGCGCCGAGGCCGACCGCGCCGTGGGCGACCCAGTCGATGGTGCCGGAGTGCTCCAGCACGCCCACGTAGGTGACCATGCCCGCGACCAGCAGGATCGTCGGCCAGCTGATGCCCTCGACGGCCTTGCCGAGGTGCTCGCGGTCGAGCAGGGCGAGCACGGCTCCTGCGGCCAGGGCGAGGAAGCCGATCTGCAGGTGGAACGCCAGCGCGCCGATGACGAGCACCACCAGGGCAGCGAGGGTGGCCCGCTGGCGCCAGGTCACCGCCACCGCCTCCGGGCGGACCGCCGTGGCGACGCCACCACCGGTCGGCTCCGCCACCCCGCCGCCGGACACCCCGCCGCCGGACACCCCGCCGCCGGACACCCCGCCGCCGGACACCCCGCCGCCGGACACCCCGCCGCCGGACATCCCGCCGCCGGAGGCCACGTCGTCCGGGCGTTCGACGAAGCTCTCCTCACCACGGCGGCGCAGCATCACGTAGGTGACGGCGGCCAGCAGCACGTTGAAGCCCAAGCTCGCGAAGAACAACGCGGCGTGCGAGATCGTGAGACCGGACTTCGCAACGATGCCGTGGACCAGCGCGCCGGACACCGCCATCGGCGAGAACGCGCCGGCGTGGGCACCGCAGATCACCATCATGCCGATCATCAGCGGGCTGATGCGGTAGGCGAAGGCGAAGCTCATGCCGATCGGCACCAGCAGTGCGACCGCGGCCGGGGTGAACGTGCCGAGTGCGGTCAGCGTCGCGGCGACGGCGAACAGCACCCAGGGCACGAGGATCGCCCGGCCGCGCACGAGCCGGATCCCGCCCTCCACCAGCAGGTCGATCGTGCCGTTCAGCTTGGCGACGGAGAACAGGTAGGTCACGCCGACGACGGTGATGAACAGCGAAACGGGGAAGCCCTCGAAGATCTCCTTGTCCTCCAAGCCGAACACGAACGTGCCGACGAGGAAGGACGCGACCAGCGCGAGGATCCCGATGTTGACGGGCAACACGGTGGCGATGACGAACATGCCGCCCAGAACCAGGATGGCGATCAGCTGTGATGACATCATTGTCCTCTTGGGTCATGCGGCCCCGACGCTTCCGCCCGGGCAGGACGGTCGGGTCAGGAGGCCGACAGGGCGGCCAGTTCCGTGAGCGGGAGCTCCAGCGGTTCGTCGTCGGGCAGGACCAGGGTCGCGTCGCCGATGCGGCGCGTCGTCCGGGTGACCCCGATGGCGAGCTGTCCGTCGCGGGTGTCCGCGCGGGTCGTCACGACTCCGGCCGGGGTGTCCAGGCGCAGCACCTCCTCGTCACCGGCGGTGAACCGGGACAGGACGGTACCCGCGGTGCGGGCGGCGGCGGTGAGGGCGACGCTGCCGGTGACGGCCAGCGCGGGGTGGGTGCGGCCCATGGACATCATCCGCACGGTCACGTCCGAGCGGCCGGGGCGGCCCGCGCTGACGAGAGCGATCTTCGGGGTGGCGCGGGCGGCCTGCTCGGCCTCGGCGGCGAGGCCCATGCGCACGGCGGCGGTGCGGCGGATGCGGTCGAGCCGGTCCAGCAGGTCCGGCTGGGCGTCGAGCGCGGCCGGGGACGCTTCCCCGTTCGCGCCGAGCTCGTCGGCGGGCACGAGGACGACCGGTGCTCCGGCGTCGAGGAGCGTGACGCGGACGCCGTCCACCACGTCGATGGCGTTGCCGGTGGGCAGCAACGCACCGGTCGTGCGGCCGGCCGGGTCGACGAACCACAGGTGCACGCCGAGACCGGGCTGGGCGACACCGGGGATGCGGTCGGTGCCCTGTTCGGTGACGCGGCCCGCCGGCGTCGGCACGTCGACCACGATCAGCTGGCCGGTGTTGGTGTTGTTGATCCGCACCGTCGTCACGTCTCCGGTGGGCGTCACCCAGCCGCGGCGCAGCGCGTACGGGCCGACAACGGCCGAGCAGTTGCCGCAGTTGCTCGTCCAGTCCACGCGCCCGTCGGCGATGCCGATCTGGGCGAACGTGTACTCGACGTCGATGCCCGGCCGGTCGCTCCGCGCGAGCACCACGGCCTTGCTGGTCGTGGACGTCGCCCCGCCGACACCGTCGACCTGGCGCGGGTCGGGGCTCCCGTACAGCCGCAGCAGGACCTCGTCCACGCTGCGACCGGGCACCGCCAGCACATCGCGCTCGAACACCCAGCACTTGCTGGTGCCTCCGCGCATCCACGTCGCCGGTATCTCTCGCACAGCCACTCCTTCGCGGGCGGTGGCAACACCGCCGTGACAACCGGGGAATGACGGCAACCGTGACGTGCACCGAGGTTGAACACAATCACGAGAATCTGCATACCCGTGAAGTGTTGCTTCATGCTCAATCGGCCCAATCAACGTCCATGAACCAGCGCCAAGGCCGAAAAACGCTGTTCGAACACTATGGGTAGCCTGAAGCACAGCTGTACGGAAGTCATCGCACAGTGAAACGACCGCATCGAACTTTTCTGCCGAGGAGCGCCCCATGCTGGACGTCCGACGCCTCGCACTGCTCGCCGCCGTGGTGGACACGGGCTCGATGACCGCCGCCGCGGAACAGCTCGGCTACACGCCGTCGGCGGTCTCCCAGCAGCTGCGCCGGCTGGAGGTGGAGGCCGGTCAGCCGCTGTTGCACCGGCAGGCCAGGGGCGTGCGGCCCACCGAGGCCGGAGCGGTGCTGGCCGGTCACGCCCGCCACGTGCTGCGCCGGCTCAGCGCCGCCGAGGCCGACCTCGCCGAGCTGGCGGGCCTGCGCCGCGGCACGATCGCGGTGGGCGTGTTCCCGACCGTCGCGAGCGCGCTGCTCCCCCAGGTCGTCAGCCGGTTCCGCCGCCAGTACCCGGACCTGCGCCTGGACGTGCGCAGCACGCGGTTCGACGAGCTGGTCGAGCTGCTGGAGAACGGCACGGTCGGCATCGCGCTGCTGTGGGACTACGCGTGGAACCGGGTCGACGTGCCGGACATCTCGCTGACACCGCTGCTCGACGACCCGACCGTGCTGGTCGTCGCCGCCGACCACCGCCTGGCCCGCAAGAGGTTCACCACCATGGCGGAGCTCGCCGACGAGGAGTGGATCGTGCGCGCCCACGACCACCCGGTCGCCGAGGTGCTCGAACGCAGCTGCCGCGCGGCCGGGTTCACCCCGCGGATCGCGTTCGAGGCCAACGACTACCAGGAGGCGCAGGCCATGGTCAGCGTCGGCCTCGGCGTCGCGCTCGCCCCCAGGACCGCGGTGCGCAACCCGAACCCGGACGTCCGCGTCCTCGCACTGGGCAGCGACGTGCCGGCCCGCCGGGTGCTGCTCGCGCACCGCCAGGACCGGCTCCGCGCACCGGCCGAGCTCGCGATGCACCAGTTGCTGGTCGACGTCGCCCGCGAGTACCAGACCAAACCCTGACGCCGCCGCCTCACGAGGCGGTCAGGGCTGCGCGCCGGTCACGCCGAAGGTGCCCGGTCGCGGGCTCAGACCGTGATCAGGCACCCGTGGTCGTCGCGGGCGGCGGCGTCCTCGTCGTCGAACCAGTGGCCGTCGGAGCCGAGGTAGCGGAAGCGCAGGGTGGTGCCCCGCGGGACGACGACGGCGGCGGTGCGGCGGCCGTTGGACCGGGCGCGCAGCTCGGTCACGCCCGGCGTCCAGCCGTTGAAGTCGCCGACCACGCTGACGGGTCCTGACGGCTCGTGCCGGGGCAGCGCCCAGGTCACCCGCACTTGCTGGTCCTTCGCAGGCACGATTCGGATCATCGAGACGTCGGTCCTCTCAGGCTTTCCGGTCTTTGTGCCGTGACAGCCTGTCGAGGAGTGCCGCGTCTGACGAGCCGACGCGCCCGAGTGGACAGTCGCTGGATCGGGTGGTTCGTCCGCCGGGCACGGCGCTCGCCGAGCAGCGGTGTGATCATCGCGGCGAGCAGCAGCTCGGCGATGTCACCGCCGTAGTACATGATCTCCGCACCGGTGCGGACCTCGGCGGCGGGTGCGTCGACCCGGGTCCAGAAGCCGCCGTACAGCAGCTGGGAGACCACGGCGTGCACCGCGATGGCGCAACCGAGGTAGACCAGCCGGGTGCGGACGCCGGGTCGGGCCGGAGCGGGGTCGGGGCCGGCGATCACGTGGGCGAACAGCAGCCCGGCGGCGAGGAAGTGCGCGTGCAGCAGCCAGTGCCCCGCCGGGTCGGCGGTGATCACGTTGTACAGCGACGTGAAGTAGAGCGGCACGAGACTGCCGGTGCTCAACAGGAACGCGACCGCCGGTCGTACCGCGAAACGTGCCGGCGGGCTGTGCAGCACCGCGACGAGCCGACGCGCCGCACGGACCGGCAGCGTTCGCAGCAGCAGTGTGACCGGTGCGCTCAGCACGAGTGCCAACGGCGCGTACATGCCGATCAGCAGGTGCTGCGCCATGTGGCCGCGGAAGTCGGTGTGTGCCCATGGTGCGACCGGCGGCAGCAACGCGACGGCCAGCAGGGCGATGCCGCCGAGGAACCCGGCTGTGCGCCACGGGCTCCACCCCAGGACCGGGTTCGACCGTCGAGCGCGGCCGACGAGCAGCAGGTAGACGACCGCGCACGACAACAACGGGACGATGGGCAGCCACGCGCCGATGCTCGGGCCGTGAGCGTGGTGGTCCATCAGGAGTCACGCCGACTGCGTTGCAGCAGATAGCCGCCCACGACCAGAACCGCGCCCAGGGCCAGGAACGCGAGGTCCCACCACAGCTGGTGCGGCCCGCCGCGCACGTGGTGCACGCCGAGGAGGTGGTGGTCGAGCACGCCCTCGACGAGGTTGAACGTGCCCCAGCCGACCAGGACCCACCCCCACAGCGCGCGGGAGGTCCACGTCCCGCGCCGGTTCTCGGTGACTCTGGAGTGCAGGACGGCCAGCCCCAGCAGGACCGCCAGCCAGCAGACCGTGTGGAAGATGCCGTCCCACGCGGTGTTCATCCGCAGCCCGGAGACGGTGTCCGGGTCGTAGAAGTCGATTCCGGCGTTGTCGGTGTTCGTGCTGCTCAACATGTGGTGCCACTGCAGGAGCTGGTGCAGCAGGATGCCGTCGGCGAACCCGCCGAGGCCCACCCCGAGCAGGATTCCGGGGGCTTTCAGGCTCGTCCGCTGTTCGACGGTGGTCACCTGGGCCGTCCGTTCGACCGGGCTTCTTCGTCGAAGATCGGTGCTCTCGTCATGGCTGCCACTCTGGTGGCCCCCCACGCCGCCGCGTAAGGGGCCACTTCGAGCCGGTCAGGAACGCAGGCTCCACTGCTGGTTCGCCGCACCGTTGCAGGTCCAGAGGATGATCCTGGTGCCGTTCGCGGTGGCCGCGCCGTTGGCGTCGAAGCACAACCCGGACTGCACGCCGGTGATCGTGCCGTTCGCGTTGACGTTCCACTGCTGGCTGGTCTGGTTCGCGCAGTCCCCGATCACGACCGCGGTGCCGTTGCCGGTGCCGCCGCCGCTCGCGACCAGGCACTTGGTGCCGTACACCTGCAACTGCTTGGCCGAGGTGAGGGTGAAGCGCTGGTTGGTGTTGCCGTGGCAGTCCCACAGCTGGGCCGCGGCACCGTTGGCCGTGCTGGCGCCGTTGATGTCGACGCACCGGCCGGACTGGCCGCCCACGATCGTGCCGCTCTGCTGGCTGCCGCCGCCCTGGCGCCGCACCAGCGACTTCGACTCGGCTGACCGCACGCCCTGCGCGTCCACGACGAACAGCCGGTAGTCGCCGTTGGTGGCCGGGACGTCGATGGTCGTCGCCGTGCCACCGGCCCTGGTCATCGTCGGTCCCACCGCGAAGTTCGTGGTGCCGGAAGGCGCCAGCCACACGGTCCTGGTCGCGTCACCGGTGCTGCGGATCGGGATCGAGGCCGTGCCCGCGCCGACGAACGTGCTGGCGGGCAGCGCGTAGTCGGGCCGGGAGAGGTTGGCGGCGGGGACGATGTCGCGGTAGGCGTCCTCCAGGCCGGAGCGCACGGCGATGCCGTAGGCCGCGGCCGGCCACACGTAGTCCGAGGACACCAGGATGTCGTGGATGGTGCTGTTGGGCAGGACCTTCTGCGAGACCTTGTTGATCGGCCCGTAGGTCTGCGTGATGCTCAGGTCGTGCTTGCGGCCGAAGTCGTCGGAGTTGACCAGCCAGGTGACGTTCTTGTCGACGCTGAGCACGTTGTCGCGGAAGGTCATGAAGGCCGACCCCTCGTCCGGGTGCAGGCCGTACTTGTGCCCGGACGGGACGCCTTGCAGGTAGTTGTCCGTGATCGTGGTGCCCGGCTGGCTGCCCAGCGTGTAGATGGGCGCGGTGTCGTTGAGCCGCTGCACCGTGTCGATGATGTGGTTGTGGCTGACGGTGTTGTTGCGGGCCGTGGTCGTCGGCCGGTTCGGGGCGATGGAACCCGATGAGCCGTCGAAGTTCCACCAGCCCCAGCCGAGCGTGATGCCGTTCCACGGCGCCTTCTCGATGCGGTTGTGCTGCACCGTCAGCGTGTCCGCGAAGTAGGCGGAGATCGGGCTGTGGCCGTTGAACAGCACCGCGCTGTCGTAGAGGTAGTTGTTCTTGATCTCGATGTTCTTCGGCAGGCCCTCGGCCTGGGCGGTGTACTTCTCGCGGTTGGACGAGGTGTGGTCGCCGATGTAGACGTGCTGCGGGTGGCCGACGACGATCGCCGACCCGGCGACGTCGTTGGTGACGTTGCCGACCAGCTGGGTGTTCAGCACGTCGTTGACCATGCTGATGCCGTCGACGCCGGTGTGCTGGACCCTGTTGCGCAGCAACGCGATGCCTTCGGCGTTCTCCAGCTGCACGGCGCCGGGTGCGGTGTCGACGTTGCGGTAGTAGTAGACGTGGAAGTTGCCCTTGGCGTAGGCGGTGTTGCCGAGGTTGCCCTGCTGGGCCTGCTTGAACGACGACCCGGCCACGGTGAACAGGTTCCAGTCCGAGTGCTGCACGGTGATGCCCGAGAACGTGATGTTGCGCGCGCGGTTGGCCGTGGAGGTGCCCGCGATCCGCAGCAGCGTCGAGACGTTGTTGGGCGCGAAGACCGACGCGGTCGCCATGTTGTCGGAGTCGGCCTTGTAGTAGAACACCGTCTGGCTCGACCGGTCGAAGTAGAACTCGCCCGGAGCGTCGAGGAACTCGTAGGCGTTCATGAACTTGTGGCTGCCGCCCGACTGGAAGTTGCCGTTGAACGCGCCCTGGGCGATGGCGCCGCCGGGCTGCTGGAACAACGCCACCCGGCTCGCACCGTCGCTGCTCGTGGTGATCTGGCGGACGCCGGCGATGGCCGTCGTCCACGTCGTGGCGGTCTCGATCTCGATGTCGGCGGGGTTGCGGGTGATGGCGGGCAGGTCGCCGGGGTTGTAGCGGGCGCCGTCGCACTGCGAGCCCGACTCCCACGCCCACGGCGCCTGCCCTGCGGTCACGGTGTAGGTGCCGTAGCAGCCCTGCGAGCTGATCGTCTTGGTGGCCATGAAGGCGCGCTTGTCGTTGACGTACAACGCCCGCAGCTTGTTCGCGCGGCTGAGCGGCGCCTTCCAGATGTTGCCGCTGTGCTGCGTCCAGCCGGTCACCGGCACGCCGCCGCTGAGCACCGGCACCTCGTCCTGGTACGCGGAGTACAGGACCCGGTGGCCGTTCGTGCCCGAGTCGCCCGGCGTGAACTCGACGGTGCTCGTGACCGGGTAGTTCCCGCCGCGCAGGTACACCTGGATGTCGCCGGACATGTTCGCGTTCACCGCGCGCACGGCGTCCCGTGCACGCGGCAGCGTCCGGAACGGCGCCGTGAGCGTGCCGGGGTTGGAGTCGTTCCCGTCCGGTGCGACGTAGAACGTCTCCTGCACGGCGGCGGAGGCGCGGAGCTGACCTGCCGAGGCCGGCAGCAGTGCGGCGGACACCAGCACCGCGAGGGCGACCAGCGACCTCGCGGCGTTCACGGCTGTGCTCCCCATGCTCTCCCCTTCGCTCACCCCGCGAACCGGCCGGGAGCCACCCGCGGATCACCGCCACCTTCCAGCACGCCGGGCGCGGGCGGGCAGCCGATGGCAGATATCTGCCACGATTGTGAGCGCTAACGTTTTAGCAAGGGCCGGATGGAGCACGGCACCGCGCTAGCGGCTGTTGAGCAGGCGAGATCTGCGCGACAGTTTCGATGTGAGCGTTGCGCAACCCGGTGGTCTGCCATCGCTGTGGCGGACCACCGGCGCGCACGGTCACGCCTTCGCGAACGTCTCCGCGAAGATCGGCACCGCGGAGGTCAGCTGCGCCTCGGCCGCCGCCTGCGTGGGACCGAACGCCACCACGACCGTGATGAGCGTGCCGCGGCCCATGACCGCGTGGCACGACCAGTCGATGAGCGCGGGGTCCTCGGTCGTCTCGCAGTAGGCGTAGAAGTCGTCGACGCCCTGCGGCTTGGTGAGCGGGAGCTCGAGCTTGATCTTGTCGGCGCCGCGGTACTGGGTGCACTGCTGCGCCCAGGTCCGCACCCGCTCGACCAGCGTGGCCGCCGGGCGGTCGGCCGTGGCGTGAACCCGCTGGAACAGGTCCACCCGCCCGTCCCAGGTGCGCGTCCGCGAGACCGACATGCCGTCGGCGAACAGCTCACTGGTCTTGCAGACGAAGGTGACCGGCTCGCCCTCCAGGCCGGGGTCGGTGTCGGTGGCGGGTGTGCTCGACCCGACCTTGCCGCCCAGGGCGTCGAACGCACCGGGCGGGGCGATCGCCGCCTTGGCGCGCAGGTCCAGCTCCGCCGCGGTCGGCGGCGCCGTCGTCGTGGTGGTCGTCGTGACCGGCGGCGCCGCAGCCGGCTCACCACCGCAGGCGGTCGTGGCCAGGGCGGCGATCGCCACGACGGCAGCACAAATGCGCTTCTTCAACTTGTTTCCCCCAGGAGTCACGCGCCCGGCAACGGGCGCACGGGGATGATCTAACCAAATCCGGCACAGCGGTTTTCCCTCGCAACCTGGCTTGGCTTGAGCACAGTCAGGGGGTAGCGTCCTGACTATGCCTTCCACTAGTCAGGCTGTCGTCGTCGACGCCGTCCGCACCCCGCTGGCCAAGGGCAAGCCCGGTGGCGCGTACTCCGAGATCCACCCGGTGGACCTGCACAGCGCGGTCCTCAAGGCACTCGTCGACCGCACCGGGCTCGACCCGGCCGCGGTCGACGACGTCATCAGCGGCGCCGTCGGCCAGGTCGGCGAGCAGTCGGGCAACACGGCGCGGTGGGCGGCGCTCGCGGCCGGGTTCCCGGAGTCGGTGCCGGGCGTGACCGTGGACCGGCAGTGCGGGTCGAGCCAGCAGGCGCTGCACTTCGCAGCGCAGGGGGTGCTGGCCGGCGCCTACGACGTGGTGGTCGCGTCCGGGGTCGAGTCGATGAGCCGCGTCCCGATCGGGTCGCAGGCGCTGGGCAGGGACTTCCTCGGGACGAAGGTCGCCGCGCGCTACCCGGAGGGGCTGGTGCCGCAGGGCATCAGCGCGGAGCTGATCGCGCGGAGGTGGGGCCTGTCGCGGGCGCGGCTCGACGAGTTCTCCGCCGAGTCGCACCAGAAGGCCGCCGCGGCGTGGAAGGACGGGCTCTTCGACGCGCAGGTCGTGGCGGTGACCGACCTGGCGGTGGACGAGACGATCCGCCCCGACACGACCGCCGAGGTGCTGGCCGGGCTGCGACCGGCGTTCCGGGCAGAGCACTGGGAGACGCGGTTCCCCGAGCTGGACTGGCGGATCACCGCCGGCAACAGCTCACCGGTCAACGACGGCGCCGCGGCCGTGCTGCTCACCAGCGAGGAGGCGGCGGCGCGGCACGGGCTGCGGCCACGGGCCCGCGTGCACTCGTTCGCCGTCGCCGGCGACGACCCCGTCCTCATGCTCACCGGCATCATCCCCGCCACGCACAAGGTGCTGGCCCGCGCCGGGCTCACGATCAACGACATCGACGTGTTCGAGGTCAACGAGGCGTTCGCGCCGGTCGTGCTGGCGTGGCAGGCGGAGACCGGCGCGGACCCGGCGAAGGTCAACGTCAACGGCGGCGCCATCGCGATCGGGCACCCGCTGGGCGCGTCCGGGGCGCGGCTGATGACGACGTTGCTGAACGCGCTGGAGCAGACCGGCGGCCGGTTCGGGTTGCAGGTCATGTGCGAGGCGGGCGGACTGGCCAACGCGACGATCATCGAGAGGGTCTGACGGTGGACCGGACCCGCACCTACGGCTGGAGCGACCCGCGGCTGCTCGCCCGGGCGGCGAGCGAGCTGGACGGCGCCGAGTTCCTCAAGAAGATCGGCAGCGGCGACCTGCCCGCTCCCCCTGCCGCCGAGACCACCGGCCTGAGAATGGCCGAGATCGGTGACGGCTACGCGCGGTTCGAGCTGACACCGGCCGAGTGGCACTACAACCCGATCGGCTCGGTGCACGGCGGTGTCCTGTCGACGCTCGCCGACACCGCGCTCGGATGCGCGGTGCACAGCAGACTGCCCGCGGGCACCGGCTACACCTCGCTGGACCTCACGATCAAGTTCACCCGTCCGGCCACGCTCGGCAGCGGCACGCTCACGTGCGAGGGCCGGGTGGTGTCCAGCGGGCGCCGCACCGCCACGGCCGAGGGCCGCGTCACCGACGCCTCTGGCCGCGTGATCGCGCACGCCGTCACGACGTGCCTGCTCCTCGGTTGATCCGCACCTGCAACCCCTCCGGCGTGAGCGACCCGGCGCCGGAGGGGACGACGTGCACGCTCACCGGTTCGCCGGTCTCGGCGGCCACCACCTGCAACGGGCCGTCCTCGCGCAGGTAGGTGTCGCCCCACTGCATGAGGGCGACGACCACCGGCAGCAGCGCGTTGCCCATGTCGGTCAGCACGTACTCGTACCGCGTGCGCGCGCCGGGCTCCCGGTACGGGCGTTTGGCGAGCACGCCGGCCGCGACCAGTTCCTTGAGGCGCTTGGCCGCGACGGCCTCGGTGATGCCCACGCGCCGCACGAACGCGTCGAACCTCGTCGTGCCGTAGAAGGCCTCGCGCAGCAGGAGGACCGCCGACTTCGTGCCGATGACGTCCAGCGCCAGCGCGATCGAGCACCGGTCCGGCTGCCACTGGTCCAGCGCGGCCAACGGGCCCTTCATCTGCATGGGCATGCAGGGAGCCTACACCTGGCTAGTGTCGGACATACCCAGCTCGGCGGGGCGGTCCGCCAGCGTCGCGACCAGGAACGGCAGGCACAGCGCGAGGACCTCGTCCGGGGTCTGCACGTGCGGGTAGTGGCCGGCGCCCTCGATGACGGCCAGCTCGCCGCGACCCCGGGGCAGGCCGGCGAGCACCTTCTCCCCCTCGGCCCGCGGGTCGGCCCAGTCGGGGTCGGCGTCGCCCATGACGACGAGCACCGGGCAGGTGACGTCGGCCAGCCGCGCACCGGCGTCGGCGGGGCTGGTCTTGCACATGGCCTGCAACACCCCCATCCGGCCGGGTTCGCCCAGCTTGGCCTCGATGCGCGCGAGCTCCACGGTCCAGTCCGCCGGCTTCACCGGCACCGCGAGGTCGAGGTACCTCGTCCAGCCCGGCAGGCTGCCCGCGATCATGACCTTCGCGAGCTGCGCGTACCCGGCGCGGAAGCGGCGCACCCGCAGCAGCCCGCCCACGTCGAAGGACTGCGCGCGGGTGAACGGCGCGAGCTCCACGACACCGGCGACGACGTCGGGCGCGGTGGCGGCCGCGATCGTGGCCGCACCGCCGCTGATGGACTGACCGATGATCACCGCCGGGCCGCCCAGGTGGCGGATGACGGCCACCAGGTCCCCCGCGATGTCGGTGCGGCTGTAACCGTCCCAGCCGACGCCGGAGTCACCGCAGCCGCGGAGGTCGACGTTCGCCACCCGGTACCCCTGCGCGGCCAGTGCCGGGGCGAGGAAGCGGTAGGAGTGGCGGCTGTCGCCGATGCCGTGGGCGAGCACGACGAGCGGCCCCTGCCCGATCAGGTCGTAGGCGAGGGTGTTGCCGTCGATCTCCAGGTGCTCGGTCACGCTGTTCTCCAGAGCCTCGGCTAATGTCGTTAGCCAAAAGCTAATGCCATTAGCCTGCGTTGTCAAACCCGGCGGTCCCGGCCTGCTTCGTCGACTACGCTCCGCCCGTGAAGCGACTCATCGCGGCCGTCCTGTGCCTGGCAGCGGCCGCCTGCACCACCCCGGCTCCGGACGCCGCACCGCCTTCGACCGGGGCGTCCAGCGGCGCGCCGACGACCGTGCCGACGACCGTGCCGACGTCCGCCGGTGATCCGCAGGCCATCTCCGCCGCCTTCGAGACCTACCGGGAAGCCGCGCTGACCAAGGACGGCGCCGCCGCCCTCCCCGTGCTGCTGAGCAACACCTTCAAGATCTACGACGGGATCAGGCGGGAAGCGGTCACCGGCACCGAGCAGACGGTCGCGACCCAGCGGCCGAGCGCCCGCCTCCTCACGTACGCGATGCGCGCCGAGCTCGACCACGCCGTGCTGCGCACCGGCTCGCCGCAGGACCTCGTGAAGACGATCATCGACCGGGGTCTGGTCAACGCGGACGACGCCCGCGACATCGCGCTGAGCCGGCCGACGATCCACAACGGCGTCGCGCTGGCCCGCTACGCCGTCCGGGGCGAGCAGGCGTCGGGCATGATCGGCTTCGGCCTCGAGGACGGTGTGTGGAAGTTCGACCTGCCGGCCCTGTTCGACCTCTCCGACCTGGCGTTCAACCAGCAGAAGAACCGCGAGGGCCTGACCTCCGAGCAGCTGGTCGACCAGCTGCTGACCACCAGGTACGGAGCAGCCAGGGCCGCGAAGCTCCGCACGCCGCTCGGCGCCTGACCGCGCGACTGGAGGATCATGGCCGGCATGAGCGAGAACGCCCGCCCGCTGCCGTCCAAGGTGGACCTCGGTGACCTGGACCGCCGGATCATCCGGTGGTGGCAGGACAACGACGTGTTCGCCCGCAGCGTCGAGCAGACCGCCCAAGGGCCCGCGTGGGTGTTCTACGAGGGACCACCGACCGCGAACGGCATGCCGGGCACACACCACGTCGAAGCGCGCGTGTTCAAGGACGTGTTCCCGCGCTACCGCACGATGAAGGGCTGCTCGGTGCCGCGCAGGGCCGGGTGGGACTGCCACGGGCTGCCGGTGGAGCTGGCGGTCGAGAAGGAGCTCGGGCTGTCCGGCAAGCCCGATGTCGAGCGGATGGGCGTCGCCGAGTTCAACGCGCACTGCCGGGAGTCCGTGCTGCGGCACGTCGGCGCGTTCGAGCAGCTCACCGAGCGGATGGGCTACTGGATCGACCTGGCGCACCCGTACGAGACGATGACGCCGGAGTACGTCGACAGCGTCTGGTGGTCGTTGCAGCGCATCCACGCCGACGGCCGGTTGGTCGAGGACTTCCGGGTCACGCCGTACTGCGCGAACGACCAGACCACGTTGTCCGACCACGAGGTGGCGCAGGGGTACGAGACGGTGACGGACCCGTCCGCCTACGTGCGACTCCCCCTCGTCGAGCCGCTGCACGGCATCGACGGCGCCGAGCTGCTGATCTGGACCACGACGCCGTGGACGCTGGTGTCCAACACCGCGGTCGCCGTGCACCCGGAGGTCACCTACGTGGTCGCGCGCACCGGGGACGGCGTGTTCGTGGTGGCCGAGCCGCGGGTCGAGGCCGTTCTCGGCGACGCCGAGGTGCTGGCGGCGCTCACCGGTGCGGAGCTGGCCGGGCTGCGGTACGAGCGGCCGTTCGAGCTCATCGACATCCCCGACGCGCACCGGGTGGTGCTCGCCGGCTACGTGACGACCACCGACGGCACCGGTCTGGTGCACCAGGCGCCGGCGTTCGGCGCCGAGGACCTGGCCGTGGCGAGGGAGAACGGGCTGCCGCTGGTCAACCCGGTCGGGCGGGACGGGCGGTTCCTGGCAGAGGTGCCGCTGGTGGGCGGGACGTTCTTCAAGGACGCCGACCCCGTGCTGGTCGAGGAGCTGCGCCGGACCGGCCGGCTGTTCCGCTACGAGGACTTCGAGCACCCGTACCCGCACTGCTGGCGTTGCCACTGGCCGCTGCTCTATTACGCGCAGCCGTCGTGGTACGTCCGCACGACCGAGGTGCGCGCGGAGCTGCTGCGGGAGAACGAGGCGACGAACTGGTTCCCCGAGCACATCAAGCACGGCCGCTACGGCGACTGGCTGGTCAACAACGTCGACTGGGCGCTGTCGCGGACGCGCTACTGGGGCACGCCGCTGCCGCTGTGGCGCTGCGACGGCGGGCACGTCACGGCCGTGGGCTCGCGGGCGGAGCTGGGGCGGCTGGCCGGGGCTGATCTGTCCACACTGGACCCGCACCGGCCGTTCGTGGACGCGGTCACGTTCGCCTGCCCGGACTGCGGCGAGGTGGCCACGCGGGTGCCGGAGGTCATCGACGCCTGGTACGACTCGGGTGCGATGCCGTTCGCCTCGCTCGGCTACCCGCACCTGCCCGGCAGCGTCGAGGCGTTCGAGGCCACCTACCCGGCGCAGTACATCTGCGAGGCGATCGACCAGACCCGCGGCTGGTTCTACACGCTGATGGCGATCGGCACGCTGGTGTTCGGCAAGTCGCCGTACGAGAACGTCGTGTGCCTGGGCCACATCCTGGCCGAGGACGGCCGCAAGATGAGCAAGCACCTGGGCAACATCATCGAGCCGATCCCGTTGATGGACACGCATGGCGCGGACGCGTTGCGGTGGTTCATGGCCTGCTCGGGCTCACCGTGGTCGGCACGCCGCGTCGGTGCCGGGCCGCTGGACGAGATCGTGCGCAAGGTGCTGCTGACGTACTGGAACACCGCCTCGTTCTTCAGCCTCCACGCCTCGGGTGCCACGTGGACCGCAGGCTCCGACCGGCCGGTGCTCGACCGGTGGGTGCTCTCCGAGCTGCACGCGCTCGTGGCCGCTGTCGACGTTGCGATGGAGCAGTACGACACCGCGCAGGCCGGCCGGTTGCTCGCCGGGTTCGTCGACGACCTGTCGAACTGGTACGTGCGCCGGTCGCGGCAACGGTTCTCGCGCGGCGACGAGAACGCGCTGGCGACGCTGCACGAGTGCCTGGAGGTGCTCACCCGGCTGCTGGCGCCGTTCGTGCCGTTCATCACCGAGGAGGTCTGGCAGCGGGTGATCAGGCCGCACGACCCCGCCGCCGCGGACTCGGTGCACCTGGCCACGTGGCCCGTCAGCGATCCCGCCCGCGTCTCCCCCGAGCTGTCCGCGCAGGTCGCGAGTGCCCGCGTGGTCGCGGAGCTGGGCCGTGCCGCGCGCAAGTCCGCGGGTCTGCGCATCCGCCAGCCGTTGAGCCGCGCGCTGGTCAGCGTTCCGTTGCCGCGGGAGCTGCTCGACGACGTCGGTGACGAGCTCAACGTCAAGGTCGTGCTGCCGCTCGACGCCGCGAGCGAGGTGGTCGACATCGAGGTGCGGCCGAACTTCCGCGTACTGGGCAAGCGGTTCGGCAAGCGCACCCAGGAGGTGGCGGCGGCGATCACGGCCGCGGACCCCCGCTCGTTGGCGGAGGCCCTGCGCGCCACGGGTGCGGCCGAGCTGGCCGGGTCCGTCACGCTCTCGCCGGATGACGTGCTGGTCACCGAGGCGCCGCGCAGCGGTTGGGTCGTGGGTGCGCAGCAGGGCGTGACGATCGCGCTCGACACCGCGCTCACGCCGGAGCTGGAGGCGGAGGGCCTGGCGCGGGACGTGGTCCGGCTGGTGCAGCAGGCCCGCAAGGACTCCGGGTTCGACGTCTCCGACCGCATCGAGGTCGTCCTGACGGCACCCGAGGACGTCGCGGCGGCCGTTCACACGCACCGCGATTTCGTCGAACGCGAAACGCTGGCCGTGTCCCTTCTCCTGCACCCAGGCAAGGAGCTGACCGTCCAACTCCACAAACCCTAGCCCCACCCCGCTTGTTGCAGATGCCGTGGAAGGCAGGGGGTTACGCCCCGCGGGTGGATTTGGGAGCGGGAACGGGACTGCACTAGAAACTGGAACGTGTTCTAGTTAGGCTACAGCGCATGATCGCCACAGTGGTGTGGGGCACGGGCAACGTCGGGCGTGCGGCAATTCGGGCCGTGGAGGCCCATCCTGGGTTGAAGTTGACCGCGGTGGTCGTGCACGACGCCAACAAGGTGGGACGCGACGCCGGTGAGCTTGCTGGAACCGGTTACAACACAGGGATCGTCGCGACCGACGACATCGGCGCGGTGCTCGCCACGGGTCCGCGGGCCGTCGTCTACGCGGCCTCGGGTGACGTGCGGCCGGCCGAGGCGCTCGCCGACATCACCAGGGCGATCGCGGCGGGCGCGGTGGTGGTGACGCCGTCGCTGTACGCGCTCTACGACCACCGCAGTGCACCTCCGGAGCTGCGTGACCCGGTGCTGAAGGCGATCGCGGACGGCGGCGGGTCGCTGTTCGTGTCGGGTGTGGACCCCGGCTGGGGCAACGACGTGCTGCCGTTGCTGATCAGCGGACTGGGCAGCCGGATCGACGCGGTGCGCTGCCAGGAGATCTTCGACTACTCGACCTACGACCAGCCCGACGCGGTGCGGTGGCTGATCGGCATGGGCCAGCCGCTCGACTACCAGGCGCCGATGCTGATGCCCGCGGTGCCGACCATGGTGTGGGGCGGGCAGATCCGGCTGATGGCCAGGGCGCTGGGCGTGGAGGTCGACGAGATCCGCGAGACCGTCGACCGGCGCGCGCTCGACGAGACGGTGACGACGAGGACCATGGGCGAGTTCGAGGCGGGTGCGCAGGGCGCGATCCGGTTCGAGGTGCAGGGGGTCGTCGGCGGCGAGCCGTTGATCGTGATCGAGCACGTGACGCGCATCCACCCGTCGTGCGCGCCCGACTGGCCGATGCCGCCCTCCGGCGACGGCGCGCACAAGGTGATCATCGAGGGCCGGCCGCGCATCGAGGTGTCCGTCGAGGCCGACGACGAGGGCGAGAACCGGTCCGCGGGCGGCAACGCGACGGCGGTCGGGCGGCTCGTGAACGCCATCGACTGGCTGGCGGCGGCGGAACCCGGTCTCTATGACGCGTTGGACGTGCCGCTGCGACCGGTGGCGGGCAAGCTGGGGAGGAGTGCGCGGTGAACGTCGACATCCCGCAGGGCAAGGACCCCATCGGGTACGTGTGGGGCGAGATGGTGCCGGGCATCGGTGTCGCCGCGGCGAACTTCTCGCTCGCTGTCTACCAGCACACCACGCTCGGGCTGCGCGAGTTCGAGGCGGCACGGCTGCGGACCGCGCAGATCAACGGGTGCCTGTTCTGCCTCGACTGGCGGACCGAGCGCGACGGGCAGAAGGTCGAGGACGGGTTCCTCGACGCGGTGACCCAGTGGCGCACCACCGACGCCTTCGACGACCGCACCAGGATGGCCGCGGAGTACGCCGAGCGGTACGCACTGGACCACCACGGTCTCGACGAGGACTTCTGGTCCCGCATGACCGCGTCGTACAGCCAGGTGGAGATCGTGGAGCTGACCATGAGCATCGGCGCGTGGCTCTCGTTCGGCCGGTTGAACCACGTGCTCGGGCTCGACGCGGTCTGCGTGCTGCCGAGTCAGCTGGGAGCGTCCACGTAGGACTTCACAGACCCGGTCACAGGTCCGTGGCGATGATCTTCTCGATGTTGCGTTCCGCGAGCGCGGTGATGGTGACGAACGGGTTCACCACGGTCGTGCCGGGGATGAGCGACCCGTCGATGACGTACAGCCCCGGATAGCCGTGCAGGCGGCCGTAGGCATCGGTGGCCCTGCCCAGGACCGCGCCGCCGAGCGGGTGGTAGGTCAGGTGGTCGCCCCAGATCTTGTACACGCCGAACAGGTCGGTCCGGTAGATCGTCCCCTCCTTCGCGTTGATCTTGTCGAAGATCGTCTTGGCGGCGGTGATGGACTTCTCCTTCCACACCGTCTGCCAGTTGAGGTCGACCTTGTTCGTGGCGGCGTTCCAGGAGAACGCGGCGCGGTGCGGGGTCTTGGTGATCGACAGGTAGAACGAGGCGTAGGTCTCGATCCCGGTCGGTAGCGGCGCCACCTCCGCGAACGCTCCCCCGGCCGCCCAGTTGTCGATGCCCAGCGTCGGGATGGACGACTGCAGCGCGCCCGTGGCGTCCCACATGTGGTTGGCCCGGCCGCACATGACGTTGCCGTTGTCACCCCAGCCCTTGCCGACCTCGCCGTTCAGGTTCGGCAGCGCACCGGTGGCCCTCAGCTTCACCAGCAGCTTGCTGGTGCCGACGCTGCCCGCCGCGAAGAACACCTTCGCCGCGGTCACCGACTTGGTCGCGATGACGTCACCGGTGGTGTTGAGCTGCTCGACGGTGACCGCGTAGCCACCGGTCGTGGGCCGGACCGAGGCGACCCGGTGCAGCGGCGAGATGGTGACCCGCCCGGTCGCCCTGATCTTGGGCAGGTAGGACTTCTGCAGGGACTTCTTGCCGTGGTTGTTGCCGTAGAGGATCTCGCCGGCCAGCGCCGACTTCGGGACGGTGCCCGCCGCCTCCTGTTCCATGTAGCCCCAGTCGTACACGGTGGGCACGAACACGTACGGGAAGTTGCTGCGCTGGGCGTGCTTGCGGCCGACCCGCGCGTACTGGTAGCACGCGGTGCCGTCGAACCAGGCCGGGTTGACGAGCCCGGCGCCGAGCTCGGCGTTGGCCCGCGGGTAATAGGTGCCGTACATCTCGTCGGCGTTCACGCCGGGCAGCACGTCGCCGAAGGTCTCGCGCCGGGGCGTGACGGCCATGCCGCCGTTGACGAGGGAGCCGCCGCCGACACCGCGGCCCTGGTAGACGGTGATGCCGCCGAACTCCTCGGCGTCGAGGATGCCGGTGTACCTCGGGATCGCCTTGTCGATCGGGAAGCCGAGGAAGTTGCTCAAAGGCTGTTTCGTCCTGGTGCGCAGCCAGAACGAGCGCTGGTCCGGCGTGGTCGTGTTGGCGAAGACCTTGCCGTCGGAACCGGGCGTGTCCCAGGCCATGCCCATCTCGACCATGTGGACGTCGACACCGGCCTGGGCCAGGCGCAGCGCCGCGACGCACCCGCCGTACCCGGTGCCGATGACGAGCGCCGGAACCACCGCCGCGTCGGCGATCGTGCTCGCTCTGGCCGCCGGTGCGAGACCGGCACCCAGGGCCATGCCACCTAAAATAGAACCTGTTCCAGTCAAGAACGAACGTCGAGAGGGACCCTTGAAACCGTTATCACACGTCATTGTGTGGTTCATGTGATCATCCTCACTCTTGCCGTATGAGAACAAGTTATACCTGCGCTTGTGCGGCAAGTCACTACCTGCTAGTCAGATCGACGGGGCCTTCCTCGACGTCGGAGGGGTCTGGAGAAGTGCGATCAGGCCTTCACGCGGGCCTTCGTCGTCCACATCCGGTACCCGGCCTTCAGCGCCTCGGTCTCGGTCCCGAACATCACGTCGCCCTTCATCCGCCGGTAGTACGGCGAGTCCGGCGTGTGGTAGACCATCGTTCGCGAGTTCCCCTTGACGGGCAACGCTTCCTCGTCATCGGCGGGCACCGTCACCACGGGTTCGTCCGCGACCTGGAGCAGCGGCTGCTGGCGCACGATCGGGTTCTCGGTGCGGGGTGCGGGCAGGGCGAGGCGGGGCTTCGGGGACTCGGCGTGGCGCTTGCGCACGGCCAGCCAGGTGAGCAGGCAGCCGGCGGCGAAGGACGCCAGGCACAGCAGGAACATCTGCGAGAACAACCAGAGCACGGGAACTCCTAGCGGACTACGACGTCGACCTGGCGGGTGGCCGGGTCGTACTCGCCGTCGGGGGCGGGGCGGGTCTCAACGGCGATCAGGGCTGGGGAGACGCCTTGGCCCACGAGCTCGTCGCGGACCATCTGGCCGCGTGTGGTGGCCGTTACCGGGTCGGTGCCGTGGGCGACCAGCGTGACGGAGGCGCGGGGTGCGACCAGGAGCATGCGGCCGACGCGGTGCACGAGCACCGGGCCGTGGCCCTCCCAGGCGGTGGTGCCCTGCACGAACCGGATCGCGCCGTTGCCGTTGACCATGCGGCTGATCGAGTCGTGCAGGGCCGCGACGTCCAGGTCGCCGGCGGTGGTGGACGGGCCGACCTCGACGCGGTCGGTGACCCGCAGGCCGTTCGCGGCCTGGCGGATGGCCTCGCGGACCGCGGTGGCACGTTCCTCGTCCGGCACGCGGGCAGCCACGGCGACATGTCCACCGTGGACGGTCGTGGTCACCTCGGACACCCTGGCGGACAACGCGGCCGACACCAGCCGGCCGACCACCGCGGGCGGGATCGGCAGGGTGCCTCCCAGGCGCAGTGCCGCGGTGACCCGGTGACCGGGGGTCTGGACGGCGTCGACCAGCGCGCGGCGTTCCGCGTCGTCGGCGACCGCGCCGGACACCAGGACCTCCGCGCCGCGCACGGCCACGAGCAGTTGCTCGGGGCCGGCCGCGCGGATCTCGGTGGTGGCGACACCGTCCACGTCGGACACCACGGCGCGCACGGCGTCGGCCGCGCGCGGGGCCACCTCGCTGACCACCACCGACCGCCCGTCCACCGCCACGACGCCGTGGTAGCCGGCCTTGGTCAGCGCCGAGCGGACATCGGCGTCGAGCGACCGTTCGACGCCACTGCCGTAGACGAACACACCGGTGGCGGCGAGCAGGGCGGGCACCAGCAGCCCGCCGACCCAAACCGCGTGAGGCAAACGCACGCCGGAGGGCTTACCGGACCGCGCGGCCGAAAAGCCAGCCGCTGCCGTCGTTCGAGCGGAACTTCACCCGGTCAGGTGGCCGAAACGGGGTGGTGGACTCCGCGCACGTCGCCGGTCGTGAAGACGTGCTCAGCCGGTGGCGCGGGCGTTGCACACCGCGGTGCGGTTCGTCCACTTCGGACGTTGAGCGGCTCCTGCTACCGTCGGCGGCGTGTGCCGGTACGCGTTCGCGGGCCACGACTTCACGGCGCCGCGGCGCACGGACGACTCCGGGTGGAGGGCCGTGGCCGCGGCGCTGGCGGCCGGGCTGCGCTACGAGGGCTTCGAGACCTGCGGGTGCGACCGGCGTTCCGGCCGCGCACGGCAGGTCCGGGGACGGCGGCTCGGCGTGGCGGACGCGGAGGCGCTCGCGGCCCGTGCCCCGGCGGACCTGGTCTGACGGACCGGCTCCTCGTGGGTCAGGACGCCTGGTGCTCGGCGAACAGGTCCACCAGGTTCTGCGGCGCGTTCTCCCCGAACAGGCTTTGCAGCAGCTGCTCCTCGTCGACGCCCGCCTCCACGCGCCCGAACATCTTCCGCTCGTACTCCGCCAGCGCCGCCTCGACGTCGTGCGGGTGCGCGGCCAGTGCCTGCGCGAGGTCGGCGCCGTCGAGCATCGCGAGGTTGGCGCCCTCGCCGTCCGGTGCGGCGACGTGGGCGGCGTCGCCGACGAGCGTCACGCCCGGCACGCGCTCCCAGCGGTGGCCGGAGGGCAGGCCGTAGTGGGGCCGCCACAGCGGCGGGGTGTCGGTGTCGGTGATCAGCGCGACCAGTTCGGGGGCCCAGCCGTCGAACTCCCGCGCGAGCGCGGCGGTGGCCGCGGCGGGGTCGGTGAAGTCGAAGCGGTCGAACCACTCCTGCGCTTCGGTGAACATCACGTAGACGTGCAGCGTGCCCCCGCGTTCCCGGTGGGCGTGGATGCCCTTGTTCGGCGCGGCGGCCATCATCATGCCGCCGCCGACCAGTGCGGCGGCCCCCGGGTGGCGGGTGTCGGCGTCGAGCAGGAAGGTCTCGACGGACGACGTGCCCGCGTACTCGGGGGTCGCAGGCGTCAGCAGCGGGCGGATGCGCGACCAGGCGCCGTCCGCGCCGACGAGCAGGTCGGTGGCGATGACGGTGCCGTTGTCGAACGTGACCTCATGGCGGCCGTCGTCGAGGGTGCGCGCGCTGCTGACCTTGTGCCCCCATCGGACAGTGCCTTCGGGCAGCGAGTCGATGAGCAACGTGCGCAGCTCGCCGCGTTGCACCTCCGGGCGGCCACCGGTGCCGTCGTCGGCCTTGTCGATCAGGACGGTGCCGTTGCGGTCGACGACGCGCATGGCCTCGCGGCCCTCCAGGACGATGGCGCGGAACTCGTCCATCAGCCCGGCGGCGGTGATGGCGAGCTGGCCGTTGTAGTCGTGGATGTCGAGCATGCCGCCCTGGGCGCGGGCGGTCGGTGACGGCTCGGCCTCGTAGACCGCGGCCTCGATGCCGTGCACGTGCAGCACGCGGGCGAGGGTGAGGCCGCCGAGACCGGCGCCGGTGATCGTGACGTGCATGGGGTGGACTCCTGATCAGCTCTGGGGTGTTCGCCCAGAAGGCTGGTGGGAGGCGCTGGCACCGGGCGCACGTGCGGCTGGCAGGGCCTGACAGCCGCTGACAGGCCCTGTCAGCGGACGACCGCGACACCTCGCCGCGCAGCCGGTCAGCCCAGGTCCTCCGCCTGCAGCTCCGCCCGCGACGACACCCCGAGCTTGCGCAGCACCCTGGCCGCGTGCTGTTCCACGGTCCTCGGCGACAGGAACAGCACGTCGGCGATCTTGCGGTTGGTGTGGCCGGCGGCGAGCAGGCGGGCGACCTCCTGTTCGCGCGGGGACAGCTCGTTGCCGTAGCCGCGGCGGCCGCGGCGGGAGGGTTTGCCGCCGCCGATGCTGCGCAGCAGGTGGCGGCACCGGGCGGCGTCGCGGGTCGCACCCAGCGCGTCGAAGGTGTCCACCAGGGCGGAGAGGACCTCGGTCGCCTTCTCGTGGTCGGTCGGGAGCAGGCAGACGGCCTCGCGTTCGGTCACCAGGGCCGTGAAGTACGGCGCGGGCAGCGCCGCGTAGCGGTCGGCGGCTTCCCGGTAGAGCGTCATGGCGACGTCGAGCTGACCGCGGGCCTCGGCGAGGCGGGCGCGGCACTGGGCCAGTGCGGCCACCGCCATCGGTGCGTCGCGGCCCTCGATGCCGCGGGCGATGTCGGCGATCAGGGTCTCGGCGTCGGTTTCGCGGCCGGCGGCGAGGAACGTGGCCACGGCGACCGGGCCCAGCTCGGTGGCCCACACCCAGACGCCCTTGGCGCGCACGACGGCGAGGCCGCGGTCCACGTCCACGCAGGCGCGGGTGACCTCGTCCTGCGACAGCACCGTCCACGCCAGTGCGGCGCAGCCGGCGATGGCGACCGGGGCGATCGACTCCTCCGGGGCGAACGCGCCGGTCTCGGTGAGGTGGCTGGTGGCCTCCGCCCACTCGCCGCGCGCGGTGGCCAGCGAGCCGAGCACCAGGTTCAGCTCGCTGGCCACCGGGAACAGGTCGCGGTACTCGTCGAGCAGGGTCTGGGCGCGGTCGGCGAGGCCGTCCCAGCGGCCGGTCAGCCAGTCGAGGCGGACGCGGGTGGCCTGGGCGGTGCTCACCACGAACGGGGCGCCGCACTCGGCGGCGAGGCGCAGGCCGTCGCGCAGCAGGTCACCGCACAGGTCGAGGTGGCCGGTGGTGGCCAGCGCGTCGGCGAGGTTGCAGTGGGCGCGGGCGAGCTGGCGCAGTTCGCCGGGGGTCGTGGCGGGGGTGAAGTCCAGCTCGCGCAGCACGGACGGGTCGCCGGTGTGCATCTTCGAGCCGAGCTGGTTGGCGTAGAGCGACAGCCGCAGCTCGGCGTCGCCGGTCGACGCGCGGTGCTCCTCGACGAGGTCCAGCCACGGCATGCACTCGCCGACCGGGGTGGTGCCGAGGTAGGGCAGGCCCAGCACGGCGGCGCCGCGGGCGGCCAGGTCGGGGCGTTCGCCCAGGTCGGCGACGGCGCGTTCGATCTCGACGCGGGCTTCCTCCAGGCCGCCGGCCTGGCGGATCAGCAGCAGGCCGCGGAACAGGCGCACCTCGCCGCGCGCCGAGACGGACAGCCGCCGGTCGGACAGCAGGCGTTCCAGCGCCTCGGTCGGGGCGTGCTGGTCGAGGCCGCGGTGGGCGACCTCGCCGAGCTTGATCGCGAGCCGGTCCACGTCGGCCGCGGGCACGGCCGGGTCGAACAGCAGCCGTTGCAGCAGGGCGGTGGCGGTCCCGGCCTCACCGCGCTCGGCGGCCCGGTCGGCGGCGGCCTCGCCGAAGCGCAGCCACTCAGCGGTGTGACCAGCGCGTTCGCTGTGCTCGGCCAGCTGCACCAACGGCAGCGGCTCGACCTGCGACAACGCCTCGACGGCCCGGCTGTGCAGCTGCTGGCGGTCCGGTCCGCTCAACGTGTCGTACACGGCCTGGCGTGCCAGCGCGTGGCGGAAGCCGTAGGTGCGTGCGTCGGCCTCGTGCAGAACGTGGCCCGTCAGCGCGTGGGTCAACGCCGTGCGCACCCGGTTCTCCCCGATGGCGGCCACCGCACCGAGCAGCTCGGCCGTCGCGGGTACCCCGAGCACGGCCGCTGCCTGCACCAGCCGGGTCGCGGTCACCGGCAACGCGGCCAGCCGCTCGGCCATCGCGTCGCGCAGCAGCACCGGCACGTCCACGTGGTCGAGCAGCCGCCGCGCCGTGGCACCGTCGGCGTGCACGGCACCGGCCGGGTTCCGCAGCGCGCGCAGGGTCTCCTCGACGACGAACGGGATGCCCGCCGTGCGTTCGTGCAGCTTGGCCGCGAACTCCGCGGACACCGGCTCGCCGTCGAGGATGGCCGAGGTCAGCGCCCGCACCTCGGCCACGTCGAGCGGCTCGAGCTCCAGCACCGCGCTGGTGGTCCCACCGGGCGGCCGGTACGCCGACCCCAGCGGCACCCCGCCGGGCACGTCCTCGCGGCGGTAGGTGACCACGATCGAGAGGTTCGCGGGCGGGTCGCCCATCAGGAACCGCAGCAGCTGCCGCGACCCGTCGTCGGCCCAGTGCAGGTCCTCCACGACCAGCAGCACCGGCCCGAGGACGCTCACCAGCTCCCGCACCGCGCGGAACACCCGGTGCCGCTCGGCCCGCGGGTCACCGGTCGGCGGCGGTGGCGGCGGCAGGTGTTCGGCGATCTCCGGCAGCAACGCGCCCAGCACACCGGTCACCGGGCTGAGCCGCGGACCGCGCGCGAGCCGTTCGGCGCAGTCGCGCAACGCCTCCAGCACCGCCCCGTACGGGAACGGCTCCCCCACCGGCTGGCAGTGCCCGATCAGCACGGCGATCGGACCGAGGTCGGAGTCGAGCAGCTCGCGGACCAGGCGGGACTTCCCCACACCGGCCTCGCCCTCGACCATGACCACGGCGGGGTGCCTCGGCACGGCGGCGCGCAGCGTGCCGAGTTGGTCCCCTCGCCCCACGAGCACCGGGGAGCTGGTCCGCACCAGTGCGGCGGGGCCGGGCCGGCGCTGGCTCGGTGTCCGACTCATCCGGACTGATCTTAGGCGAAAGACGGGTATCCCTACGTAGCGATATCCGGATTGTTCGCGGTGCGCACGCGACCGATGGTGATCCGCACGTGGCCGCCCACTCCCTGCCGAGGCGGCCCAGAACGGAGAACCTCAGATGCGACTCGATCGCACATCCCGCCGGCTGGTCACGGCCGGACTCGGTGTGGCCGCCCTGTGCGCCGCGGCTGCGGCGGCGACCCCCGCCTTCGCCCAGCAGGCCGAGGTCAAGGCGGTGGCGCAGCCCGTCGCGGGCAGCTACATCGTGGTGTTCAAGGACGGGGCGAGCGACGCGCCGACCACGAACGCCAAGGCACTCGACCTGGCCCGCAAGCACGGCGGCAAGGTCAGCAACACCTACGTCGCCTCCGTGCGCGGTTTCGCGGTGAAGCTCGACGAGGCGGCGGCCCGGCGGCTCGCGGCCGACCCGCAGGTCGCCTACGTGCAGCAGGACGGCTGGGCGCGCATGTCAGAGACCCAGACCAACCCGACCTGGGGCCTCGACCGGATCGACCAGGCGAACCTGCCGCTCGACCAGCGCTACACCTACCCGAACACCGCCTCCAACGTCACCGCGTACATCCTCGACACCGGCATCTACAAGGCTCACCCGGAGTTCGAGGGACGTGCCAAGGACGGCTACGACTTCATCGACAACGACCCGGACGCCTCGGACTGCCAGGGCCACGGCACGCACGTCGCCGGCACGGTCGGGTCGAAGACCTACGGCGTGGCCAAGAAGGTCAACCTCGTCGGTGTGCGCGTGCTCGACTGCTCGGGCAACGGGCAGTACTCGCAGATCATCAAGGGCATCGACTGGGTCGCCCAGAACGCGAAGAAGCCGGCCGTGGCGAACATGAGCCTCGGCGGCGGCGCCGACTCCACTGTGGACAGCGCGGTGAAGCGGGCGATCGCGGCGGGCGTCACGTTCGGCGTGGCGGCGGGCAACAACAACGGCGACGCCTGCCAGACCTCCCCCGCCCGCACGCCGGAGGCCATCACGGTGGCCGCCAGCGACTCGGCCGACAAGCGCTCGATCTACACCGGCGGCCAGGCCTCCAACTGGGGTTCGTGCGTCGACATCTTCGGGCCCGGCTCGAACATCACCTCCACGAAGAACGGCGGCGGCACCACGTCGATGGGCGGCACCTCGATGGCCACCCCGCACGTGGTCGGCGCGGCCGCGCTGTACCTCTCGGCGAACCCTTCTGCCACCCCTGCCCAGGTCCGCGACGCGCTGGTGAACAACTCGACGCCGGACAAGATCTCGGACACCAAGGGCTCGCCGAACAAGCTGCTCAACATCTCCTTCATCGGTGGCGGCGGCCCCGACCCCGAGCCGTGCGCGGCGGCCACCAACGGCGACGACGTGTCCATCCCGGACACCAACACCACCGTCTCCTCCTCGGTGACCGTCTCGAACTGCACCGGCAAGGCGTCCACCACCACCAAGGTGAAGGTGGACATCAACCACCCCTACACCGCTGACCTGGCCATCGACCTGGTCGGTCCGTCCGGCGCGAAGTACGGCCTCAAGAAGGCGGGCGGCGCGTCGTCCACGACCGGTGTGCACGAGACCTATACCGTCGACGCGTCCGCGGAGGACCGCAACGGCACGTGGAAGCTGCAGGTCACGGACGTGTGGAGCTACGACAGCGGCACCATCGACTCCTGGACCCTGACGTTCTGACGACGCCCGGAAGGACCTGTCATGCAACGCACCGCTCTCGGGCTCGCCGTGCTGGCGTCGCTCTCGGTCATCACCGCCCCGGCGGCGCACGCCGCTGAGGCCGACTTCGTCCGGGCCAAGAACCCCGCCCCTGGCGACAGCTTCATCGTCTCCCTCAAACCGGCCGGCGGCATCTCGCTGGCCGGTGTCCAGGCCGCCTCCTCCACGCTGGTCCAGCGCTACGGCGGCACCCTCGACACCGTGTTCTCCCGCGCCATGCAGGGGTTCCAGGTCACGGGCCTGAGCTCGCAGCAGGCCCGCAGGCTCGCGGCCGACCCCGCGGTCAAGGCCGTCTACCAGGACGGCACGGCGCGGGCCACCGAGGTGCAGAGCAACCCGACCTGGGGCCTGGACCGGATCGACCAGGCGAACCTCCCGCTGGACAAGAGGTTCAGCTACCCCGACGGGGGCGCGTCGAACGTCACCGTCTACGTCACCGACACCGGCATCAAGACCGGCATCGCCGACTTCGAGGGCCGTGCCACCGTCGGCGCGGACTTCATCGAGGACGGCCAGAACGGCCAGGACTGCTCCGGCCACGGCACGCACGTGGCGGGCACGGTCGGGTCGAAGACCTACGGCGTGGCCAAGAAGGCGAAGCTGGTGTCGGTGCGGATGCTGGGCACCAGCTGCACCGGCAACGGCCCGGACTCCGCGGGTGTCAAGGCGATCGAGTGGATCACCGCGAACGCCCGCAAGCCCGCGGTGGTCAACGCCTCCTGGACGTTCGACACCGCCGACATCGGCAACGACGCCATCGCCGGCATGGTGAGCTCGGGCGTGCAGATGGCCGTCGCGTCGGGCAACAGCTCGACCGACGCCTGCTCCACCGGCCCCGCGAAGATCGCGGCGCTGATCACCGTGAACGCGACCTCGTCGAACGACGCCCGTGCCTCGTTCTCCAACTACGGCACCTGCACCGACATCTTCGCGCCGGGTGACAACATCACCTCGCTCGGGCTGAACGGCGGTGCCACGAACATGTCCGGCACGTCCATGGCCACCCCGCACGTCGCGGGGGTCGCGGCCCTGTACCTGTCGGCCAACCCGTCCGCGAGCCCCCAGGCCCTGCGCGACGCGCTGGTGAACGGCGCCACGAGCGGCAAGGTCACCAACCCCGGTTCCGGTTCGCCGAACAAGCTGCTCCACAGCGGGTTCATCGGCGGCGGCCCGGCACCGGAGTGCGGCCCCGGCACGAACGGCGAGGACGTGTCCATCCCGGACAACGGCACCGCGGTCTCGTCCTCGGTCACGATCTCGGGCTGCACCGGCAACTCCACGGCCTCGGCAACCGTCAAGGTCGACATCAACCACACCTACACCGGTGACCTGGCCATCGACCTGGTCGGCCCGTCCGGCCGGTCCTACGTGCTCAAGAAGGCCGGCGGCGCGTCGTCCTCGGCGGGGGTCCACGAGACCTACACCGTCGACCTCTCCTCGGAGACGCGCAACGGCACGTGGAAGCTCCAGGTGAAGGACGTCTACACCTACGACGTCGGCACCATCGACTCCTGGACTCTCACGGTCTGAACACCTGGGGCCAGAAGTCTTGTCCGCCCCTCCCCTCCTTGCTTGCCCAAGGCGTCTGCAAGTACCAGTTGGTGGTACTTGCAGACGCCGGCAGAGCCAGGGGCGGGAACTCGGGGGCGAAGGCACGACAGCTGGCAACCTGCTCAGCAGCGAGAACACGTGTGGGGTGTGACCGCGGGAAGCGGTCACACCCCACACGTCGTTGTTGCTGCTAGCGGGTGACGGTCAGCGTGAACGTCGTCGTGCCGGTCTTGCCGTCCGCCGAGGTGGCCTTGACGGTGATCGGGTAGGTGCCGGGCGGGGTGGAGAAGTTCGTGAAGATCCAGACGTTGCTGCTGCCGTTCTGGCCGATGGTGGCCGGGTTGAACGACAGCTGCGCGCCCGCGGGCACCCCGGACGCGGTCAGCGTGAGGTTCCCGGTGCCGCCGGCGGCCTTCACCAGGGTCTGCGCGAGCAGGCCCTGCTTGACGGTCGCTGACGACGGCGTCGCGGTGACGGTGACCTCACCGGTCGGCGGTTCGGTGCCCTCGACGGTGAGCGAGACCGTGGTGGTGGCGGTCTTGCCGCCCGCGTCGGTGCCGGTGACCGTGATCGACGAGGTGCCGGCGGCCGCGGTGGTGGAGACGTCGAGCGTCAGCTTGGCCGCGCTGCCCGCGGCGATCGACGACGGCTGGAAGGCCGCCTTCACGCCGGTGGGCACGCCGGAGGCTGAGAGGGTGATGGTCTGGCCGTCGCCGGTGCTGCCGACGGTGGTCGAGACGTACTTGCCCTTGGCCGCCTTCACGCTGCTCGGGGTCGCCGCCAGGGTGAAGTCGCCCGGCTGCGGGTCGCCGCCGCCGGTGACGGTCAGCGAGTACCTGCCGGACGCGGTCTTGCCGCTCGACGTGGTGCCGGTGACGGTGATCTCGTAGGTGCCGTTCGGAGCGGTGGTGCTCGCGTCGAACGTGACCTTGCCCGAGCCACCGGTGGTGACCGACGTCGGCTGGAAGACCGCCTTCACGCCGCTGGGCAGGCCGGAGGCGGACAGCGTCGCGTTCTCCGCACCACCCGAGCCCGCGGTCGTGTTGACCGCGGCGGACAGCGCCTTGCCGGCGGCGACCGAACCGCTGCCCGGCGCGACGGTCAGCCCGAAGTCACCGACCGGGGGCTGCTCGCCGACCTCGGTCTTCACCCAGTCGCCCATGTCGTTGTCGAGGCGGCCGTAGATCGAGTACCACTTGAAGTCCGACCGGCTCCACGACGCGACGCCGTAGACCTTGCCGTCGACGACCAGCGGGCCACCGCTGTCACCGGGCAGGATCGTGGTGCGGCCGTCGGAGTAGCCGGCGCAGATCATGGTCGCCGACTTGAAGCCCGCGCCGACGCCCTGGCAGACCCGGTCGCCGTCGACGACCGGCAGGCTCGCCTTGTCCAGCGTGACGTCCTGCGAGGTGTCGTTGAAGTCCTTCTTGCCGTAGCCGAAGCCCTGGCCCGTCTTGCCCGGTGCCGCGCCGCCGGCGTCCGCCGAGGTGGCGAACTTCGGGTAGGCCGCCCCGCCCTTGAGCGCGATGTCGCGGTCGACGGTCACGACCGCCACGTCGTAGCCCTGGTCGAAGTTGACGTACCGCGGGTGCTTCTTGTAGCTGACGACGTTCACGGCGAACCCGGAACCGGCGCCGCCCCGGTAGTCCTTGAGGTCGTCGAGGCCGTAGACGAACTTCTTCTCCCCCTCCGCGTCCGCGCAGTGCGCCGCGATGAGGATCTTGCGCGGGGCGACGACCGTGCCGGTGCAGGTCTGGCCCTCCGGCCGGGAGCCACCGGCGCGGATGCCCGCGACGATGCCGGGGAACTCGCTCACCGTGGCGTTCTGGCCGCCGGCGAACATGGGCGAGACGTCACCGAGGTTCGCAGGGACGGTGTCGCCGAGGTAGGTGGCCGCCGGGGCGGTCCGCTGGGCGTTCTCCGGTGCCGCGTGCGCGGTGCTGACCGGGGCCAGCGCCGCCGCGGCGACCAGGGCCAGCAGACCCCAGGACCGTGGTGTTCTGTTCACTTCAGTTCCTCTCGGATCAGGAACGCTCGCCTTCAGGCAGGGACGGCGGCAGTTCACTGCCGATCACTGTCAGGCGGTGTCCGGTGAGGAACAATCAGGGTCCGCATCCGTAGGGGTACGGCACTTTATCGGCCGGTCGCCCGGATCGCGGGACTGAGAACCGCAGCACGTTCACACCCCTCGCGGCCGGTCGGTGGGTAGAACTCAGGGCATGACGCCCAAGATCACCGTCTGCCGGGGGTGCTGCTGCGGTACCGCGCGCAAGCACCCCGACGTCGACCACGACCACCAGCTCGCGGTCCTGCGTTCCCGCCTGTCCGGTGTCCGGGTCGCCGACTGCCTGGACGCGTGCGAGGTGTCCAACGTCGTGGTCGTGCTGCCCGGCGCGCGGGAACGGGCCGCGGGCGCCCGGCCGGTGTGGGTCGGGTCGGTGCTGGAGGACGAGGTGGTGGACGGCGTCGTCGAGTGGGTCGAGGCCGGTGGACCGGGGCTGGCCGCCGCGCCACCTGCGGTCGCGGAGCGGATCGTGCCCGCGCCCGCCGCGAAGGAGAAGAAGGCGAAGGAGAAGAAACGGCGGCGCTGACCAATACTCGGACGGGTTGTCACGCATAGATGGCGTTTAGGCGGGTACTGCCTGGCTGACGTTCAAGCTCCGAGGAGGAAGCAAGTGGCGACCCAGAAGCCGGGCAAGCGCGTGAAGGCGGCGTTGGAGAAGGCGGTCGACAAGGTCACCGAGATGGTGAACCCGCCGATCCCCGGCGTGCCGAACAGCGAGCCGCCTTCGCTCGAGGAGCCGACCGAGCCGCGGGGCCCGTTGCCGCCCAAGCAGGACCAGACCGGTCCGGAGACGGTGTCACCGACGGGAGCGCCCACCGGTGCCCCGAAGCTCGCCAACGGTCAGCAGGGCGAGTTCCTCACCACGTCGGCCGGCGCGCGGCTGTACGACACCGACCACTCGCTCAAGGCCGGTGACCGCGGCCCGACGTTGCTGCAGGACCACCACCTGCGCGAAAAGATCATGCACTTCGACCACGAGCGCATCCCGGAGCGCGTGGTGCACGCACGCGGCTACGGCGCGCACGGCGTGTTCGTCGGCTATGGCACGGCCGCCAACGTCTGCAAGGCCGCGTTCCTGGGCGACGGCGTGGAGACGCAGGTGTTCGTGCGGTTCTCGACCGTGCTGGGCTCGCGCGGTTCGGCCGACACGGTCCGCGACACCCGCGGGTTCGCGACGAAGTTCTACACCCAGGAGGGCAACTTCGACCTGGTCGGCAACAACATCCCGGTCTTCTTCATCCAGGACGGCATCAAGTTCCCGGACATCATCCACGCCGGCAAGCCCCACCCGGACCGGGAGATCCCGCAGGCGCAGAGCGCGCACGACACGTTCTGGGACTTCGTGTCCACCCACACCGAAGCCACCCACCACGTCCTGTGGAACATGTCCGACCGCGGCATCCCCCGCTCGTACCGGACGATGGAGGGCTTCGGCGTCCACACGTTCCGGCTCGTCAACGCCGAGGGTGAGACCGCGCTCGCGAAGTTCCACTGGAAGCCGAAGCTGGGCGTGCACTCCCTGGTGTGGGAGGAGGCGCAGATGGCCAACGGCTTCGACCCGGACTTCCACCGCCGCGACCTCGCCGACGCGATCGAGTCCGGCGCGTACCCGCAGTGGGAGCTCGGCCTGCAGATCTTCCCGGACACCCCGCGGCAGACGTTCGAGGGCATCGACCTGCTGGACTCGACGAAGATCGTGCCGGAGGAGCTCGCGCCGGTGCAGCCGGTCGGCCTCCTGACGCTCAACCGCAACACCATGAACTTCTTCGCCGAGACCGAGCAGGTCGCGTTCCACCTCGGCAATCTGGTGCCCGGCATCGACGTCACCGACGACCCGCTGTTCCAGTCGCGGCTGTTCTCCTACCTGGACACCCAGCTGACCCGGCTGGCTGGGCCGAACTTCAACCAGATCCCCATCAACCGCCCGCACGTGCCGGTCAACGACATGTTCCGCGACGGCTACCACCAGCACGCGGTGCACGCCGGGGTGGCGCCGTACCGGCCGAACACGCTTGACGGCGGCAACCCGTTCACCGCGGGCGTGGAGGACCGGGCGTTCGTCGAGGTGGCGCAGCCGCTGCCGAAGTCGGCGAAGGTGCGGCAGTCGCCCGTGTCGTTCTCCGACCACTTCACGCAGCCGCGGCTGTTCTGGCTGAGCCTGTCGCCGGTGGAGAAGGAGCACGTGGTGCGCGCGTTCACCTTCGAGCTCGGCAAGTGCTACGAGCAGGCGATCAAGGAACGCCAGCTGCGGGTGCTCGCCAACGTCGACCCGACGCTGTGCGCGGAGGTCGCCCGCGGCCTCGGCCTGCCCGCGCCCGAACCCACCGTGCGGCCGAGGAAGGTCACGCCGAGCCCGGCGCTCTCCCAGGTCGGGAAGACCTGGCCGACCGACGGCCGCCTCATCGGCATCGTGGTCGACCCGGCCGACCTCGACGGCGTGCGGACCGTCCGCGAGACGATCCTGGCCGGCGGGATGGTGCCGTTGCTGATCGCGCCGACCGGTGGCCCCATCGGCGACTCCGGCCTGGTCGCGCAGCGCACGTTCCTCACGGCCCGGTCGATCGAGTTCGACGCCCTGCTGCTCGCCGCGGCTCCCCCGCCCGGCCCGGACGCGGTGCCGGCCAGGGACGCGAAGGCGGGCGCGCCGGGCACGACCGTCGACCCGCGCGTGCTGCTGATGGTCGAGGAGTGCTTCCGCCACGCCAAGGCCATCGGCGCGTGGGGCACCGGCCGCGCTGCCCTGGAGGCCGCCGGGATCACCGGTGCCGCGGGCGTGGTGGCCGGTGAGGACGCGACGAAGGTGTTCACGGAGCTGATGACGCTGCTCGGCGCCCACCGCGTGTGGGAACGGTTCCCGGCGACGATCGCATGACCGGGGCGCTGACGGAGGAGGAGCTCGCGTTCCTGCAGTCGATGTTCGACCTGGCCCGCACCGGCGACACCGAGCGGCTGGCCGAGGCACTCGACGCGGGCGTGCCGGTGAACCTCACCAACGGCGCCGGTGACTCGCTGCTGATCCTGGCCGCGTACCACAACCACCCCGACACCGTCGCCGCGCTGCTGGAGCGCGGCGCCGACACCGGGCGGGTCAACGACCGCGGGCAGACCGCGCTCGGGGCGGCGGTGTTCCGCCGTTCCGAGCGCTCCGTGCGGCTGTTGCTGGAGGCCGGGGCGGACCCGGCACTCGGGCCGAGGTCCGCGCTCGACGTGGCGCGGTTCTTCGACCTGCCGGAGATGCTGGAACTGCTGGGGTCCCGGACGGCCTGAGCCGGGTCGGCCGGGAGGTCGGCGGCGGTCGTCCCCCGGGAGATGACCGCCGACCTGCCGTCATCGGGGTTGCGGGTGCTCCAGCTCGCGCGGTCTTCAGGTCGTGTCCGGTCAGCCGGACACGACCTGAAGACCGCGACCTCGCCGCCCCTGTACGGCGCCTCAGCGGCAGGGCGCGGGCCCACGTCCGGGTACCGGAATCCGGGAAGGCGTTTGACGAACCCCGGGAGGGGTAAGTGATCACGGGATCGCGATCACCCCCGTCGGAGGCACTGATGTTGTTGCCCACCGCCCGAGGACCGTTGAGCGCCGGCGTCATCGCCGCACTGCTCGACGTCCGCACGGCACCCCCCGCCCTCGCGGCGGTCGACGAGCCGGCGCGGCTGCTGGCCGACCCGGACTTCCAGCTGGCCCTGTGGATCGCCCTGCACGAAGGCGAGTTCGACGGCGTCGGCGCCGAGCGCGCGGCCGAGCCGGAGGTCGTGCGGTGGCGTGCGCTGCTGAGCGAGCGGTGGCTGGCCGCCCTGCGGGAGATGACCGCGCCGATGGTCAGGGACGCGGGCGGTGACACCGCCTCCCCCGCCCGCATCGGCGACCACCTCATCAGCCTGATGCGCAGCAGCCACACCGCGCTGTACTCGTTCATCGAGACCAAGGCCACCACCACGCAGCTGCGCGAGCTGGTCACCGCGAAGTCGCTGCACGAGCCGCAGCCCGCGATCGACCGCGTGCCCGCCGTCGCCATCGCCGCCCACAACACGATGAGCGCGCTGGCCCTCACCACCGCCACGGCCATCGGCCACCGGACCGCGGCAGCGGGCATCGCGTTGCTGTTCGACCGCCGCCTCACCGCGGGCCTGCACCGCGTCGGCGGCCGCCCGGTCCCGTCCGTCGCGGAGGCGCCGGACGAGCGCTGGGCCAGGATGCTGAACGAGAGCCGCGAACACCTGTCCGCCCACCCCGGCCGGACCCAGGACCTCCTGCACGCCGCTGCCGCCGCGATCGCCCTGGAGGCGTCCCTGTGCCGGCACCTGCTGCGCAGCTGGACCCAGGCCACTCCGGTGCTCGAACCGGTGCGGACGACGGCGGTGCCGTTGATCGGCACGGACGCGACCGTGGGCACCCAGCGGCGGGGCGACACGCAGAACCTGCTCAGGTCCGGCTGAGCCGCGGGCGGCGGTGCCGAACGCGGAGAGCCGACGACGACCTGGCTCGCGGTCCCACCACGAGCTTGCCGACAACGACCGCACCGACGATGCGATCACGCCGGCCGTGGACGGCGGCCGGACCGCTGAGGCCCGCCGCCGTCCGAAACCCGGCTACACCAGCCAGGCGGGCTCGCCGGTCACCGCCTCCGCGATCGCCGACAGCGGGATGACCGTCCACTCGGGACGGTAGCGCTGCTCGTGGCACACCTCCAGCACCGCCCGGTCCAGCTCGACCGCGGCCAGCAGCGCGCCACCGGGACGGCGGTCCGGCGCCACCTCGGCGTAGCCGTCGCAGAACGCGCCGCGGTTGCGGTCCAGCCACCGAGCGGCCCGCGGCAGCAGGGTGGCCACGTCGTCCGCGCCCACCAGCAGCTGTGCCGCCGCGTAGTGCAGGGACCGCAGGGCGGTGGCCACGTCGTGTTCCGCGGGGCGTGGCCGGGCCCGTTCCGCCGCACCGCCGTGGGGTTCGCCCTCGAAGTCGACGAGCACCCACGTGCGCGGTGAGCGCAGCACCTGGCCCAGGTGCAGGTCGCCGTGCACCCGCTGCAGGCGGACCGGCTCCGCGGCGGCCAGGACGGCGTCGAACCGGGCGCGCAGGCCCGCCTCGAACGGTGCCAGCGCGGGGACCTCGGCCAGTGCCGCGTCCAGGCGGTGGTGCAGGGCCGCCACGAACTCGGCCTCCTCGTCCGGTCCCGCGGTCTGCTCGCCGAGCGTCTCGCGCAGGTCGGCGTGCACCCGCGCGACGGCCCGGCCGAGCCGGCGCGCCTCCGCGGCGAAGTCACCGCCCGCGGCCTGCGGGTCCGTGCCGGGGCTCGCGAGGAAGTCCCGCACGCTCGCGGTCGCCATCGGCCAGCCCAGGGCGCCGAGCGGGACGAACTCGTGCAGCACCGCGAACGTGGTGCGCTCCCCGTCCAGCTCGGACTCCAGCGCGCCCTGGGGCGGTGCGATGTGCGGGTCGTCGATGGAGTGCAGGGCGGTGTGCAGCACGAGCTCCGGGTTGTCGCCCGCGACCAGCTCGCGGAAGAACTTCAGCACGTGACGCTGGCCGTAGACGATGGAGCAGTTGCGCTGCGGGCCCGGGAACGGCCGCCCCACCGGCGCGTCGGTGTAGCGCGGCGGCAGGTCGCCGCGGAACCGCAGGCCCGCCACCTGCGCGGACTCCTCGAAGTGCCGCAGCAGCACGGCGGTGAGCTCGGGGTCGTACACCGCCTCGTACACCTGGCGGTCGCCCGCGGCGCCGATCCTGGCGTGCACCAGCCGTTCCGGCAGCTCGTCGCGCACGCCCAGCAGCAGCTGGTAGCGGCGTCCGCCCGCCGCCAGCACGACGTGGGCCAGCGTCGGGTCACCGTCGCGCAGCACGGTCACGCGTTCGCACTCCACCGGCCCGCGGCCGCGGAACCAGGGCTGGGTCACCAGCCAGCGGTCCAGCTGCTCCGGCACGACCTCGACGGCCTCGCTCGTCGTCACTTCTTGTCGCCACCTTCCACGTCGGAGGTCAGCTGGAACCAGTAGAAGCCGTGACCGGTCAGGGTGAGCTGGTACGGCAGCTCCCCGATCGCCGGGAACCGCACGCCGCCGGTGAGCTCCACCGGCACGCTGCCCGCGTGCTCGGCCAGGTCGAGCTCGACGGGCTGGGGGAAGCGGGAGAGGTTGTTGACGCAGAGCACCACGTCGGCGCCGAGCGTGCGGCGGTAGGCGAGCACGGTGGGGTTCGACGCGCCGAGCTCGGTGAAGTCGCCGTGGCCGAACGCCCGGTGCTGCTTGCGCACCGCGATCAGGTGCCGGGTCCAGTTCAGCAGCGAGGACTGGCTGCGGGCCTGCGCCTCGACGTTGAGGCCCTGGTAGCCGTAGACCGGGTCCATGATCACCGGCAGGTAGATCCGGCCCGGGTCGCAGGAGGAGAACCCCGCGT
>NZ_JBVJRT010000021.1:0-98927 GCF_055607425.1 Lentzea sp. NPDC037011
ACCGGCATCATCAAGCGGTTGCCGCACGGTGAGTTCATCGAGGTCCACCAGCCGCTGGGCCCGGTGGACGACCACGGTCACCCGATCCCCCTGGCTTATCAGGGTGCGTCGGTGCCGAAGAAGATGAACAAGCTGGGTTCGGCCGGGCATCCGGTCGCGGGCAGCACGTGGTCGCCGGACCCGGTCGAGGAGACCGTGGCACTGGAGAACGCACGCCGCAGGGCGCATGTCTCCGAAGGCATCAGCGCCGAGGACACCGCGGGCGAGCTGGCCGGCAAGCCCTCCGACCCCAAGGCCTGAGGAACGGGGTGCCGCGCCGGCGCGGCACCCCATCGGCCCGTCAGTCGCGCCGAGCCACGCGCAGCGCGAACGCCGCAGATCCCAGCAGTGCCAGCGCACCGAGGCCGACCAGCGGCAGCACGGAGTCCTCATCGGACTGCGGCCCGAAGCCACCCGCGAGGCCCTGGGCGGCGTAGGCGGACCCGCTCTGCTTGCCGCCGTACGCCTTCGCCACCGCCCGCTGGTACTCGGCGACCGTCAGCCGCTCCCCCGCACGACGACCGCTGCCACCGGCGTCGAGCACGGTCAGCCGCGTGCCCTTCTGCGCGTACCAGGCGTTGACCTGCGGTTCGTGCAGCAGGGTGGCACCGGCGGGCAGCTTCGCGGCCAGTGTGGACTCCTGGTCACCGGAGGCCAGGTTGGCCACGGACCACCGGCCGTCCGCGCCGCGCACGGTCTGGATGGTCGAGGTCTGACCGTCGCTCGACGACGCGGGCACCGCCACGTAGGCGAGCTTGCCCGGTTGCGCGTCCCTGGCACCGGAGACGAACTCCGGCGAGAGCGTGTACACCGGGACGACGCCGTCCCGCACGGCAACGGTCGCCGCGCCCTTGCCGCGCAGGTCACCGAGGAAGTCCGCGACGGCGTCCACGGTGGACTGCTCGGTGGCGGCCGCCCGTGCCGCCTGGAGGTCGGCGGCCGACACCGCCTCGTCCGCGTGGGCCGACGGTCCCGCGGCGAGCAGGACGACGACCGACAGCACCGCCGCGGCCGTGAGGTTGCGGGTGTTCATGGCCGTCCTCACCGGTTGATGCCCGTCAGCGTGTGCGTCCAGGTGAACGAGGTGTTCGAGCGGTAGCTGCTGTAGGTGGAGCGGTTGTAGCGGGTGTTGCTGCCCCACGGGTCGGCCCAGTTGACCCACTGGCGGTTGCTGCTGTCGACCTCGTAGCCGTAGACGGCGTGCATGTGGCCGCCGCCGGAGGACCACAGGATGCGGGTCTCGATCGGCTGCTCGCGGTCGATCTGGTCGCGGATGGACGCGAACGTGACGGTGCCCGACAGGTAGCTGCCCGGCGAGGAGTAGCCGAGGTCGTAGAACGCCTCGCGGACCTCGCCGAGGTCGCCCTGGTTGTTGCGGCAGCTCGTGCCCGACTCGTCGTGGGCGAGCTGGCAGAACCGCGTCTGGGTCACCGAGGTGCCGTGGTAGCGGGCGATGCTGGTGCCGGCGGCGGCCCAGCACCACTGGGTCTGCTCCTGGGCCTGCATGGTGAAGTTGAGACGGCCGAGGGCGGAGACGTCGGGCGCCGCGGTGGCGACGGGCTGCACGAGCAGCCATCCCGCCGCCACCGCCGCGACCGCGGCAAGAGCTCGTGGGCGCAGGGTGCTCACGGGCCCTCCTTTCGTGGACGTCGAGGGTGTTCCCCGGTGAGTTCCGGGCACAGCCGAACGATGGCCACGAGGCGGGGACGGGCACAAGATCGGTGCGCGGGCGGCGCGACCGTTCACAACGCGAACATCGGCTTCCGCCACGGCGGTGTGAATGTTTCCGCGAACCCGGTCAGCGCCACTCCAGGGCGATGCCGGCGACACCGCGGTGGACGACGGGGAAGAACGCGCTCGCGACCAGCGCGCGGTCGCAGATCAGGTCGGTGACCTCCACCGGCGGCTGGTGCTCGCGCGTGCCCAGCACCCGCGTGCACCTGCTCGGCAGCGCCTCCGCGGTCATCGCCACCTGCAGCAGGTACGGACCGGCGCCGTCGCGGAACATCCGCGTGTAACCGGGGCACGGCGTGCCCGACCGGTCGTTGACCGTGTAGCTGACGACGGCCGTCTCGCCCTCGTCGAGGCTGCGGTCGAACAGCAGCTCGAACACCATCGAGCGGTCGGCCCGGCGCACCCGCCCGATCCGGCACCCGTCCCCGGCGACGACGCTCGCCCGTTCGATGTCGCAGTCGTCGTCGCCGTGGTAGATGGCCAGGTACCGGGTCGGGCCCGGGTTGCCGGCGGTGAGCACGATCCGGGTCGTCACGTCCTGCTGCTCACCGCGGTCGCCCAGCACGACCCGTTCCTGGGTGAGCGCGACCTCCAGCCCCGCGTTGCACCGGGCCGGGTCGTCGAGCAGGCTCGCCAGCAGCTCGGTCGTGGTCGGCCCGAGCGGTGACAGCTCGATGAACGACGTCGTCGGCACCCGCACCGGGTGGTCCCGCGGGCCCACGAGGGTCGTCAGCGAGTCCGGGGCGAGGTCCAACACGGACTCCAGCCCCCTGATCAACGCGAACGCACGCGGCCCCTCCGGCCGGCGCATCCCGCGTTGCCAGTAGCTCAGGGTCGACTCGGCCACGGCCAGGTCCATCCGCGCCAGGTGCGCGCGCAACCGGGACAGCGACAGGCCGCGGCGGTCGATCGCCACCCGCAGCGCCCGGTGGAACGGCCCGTACCTCAGTGCGTCGCCGAGTTCGTCCACACCCATCAGAACCCCCGTTCCGATGCGGCCCCACCCGGCGTGGCAGCCGTGACCGGCCACCGTAGTGGGCGGGGACCGGCACGGGGAAGGGCAGGCGGTCCGATCAGGACCCGGCGTAGAGCAACCGGTTCGGCGAGCCGGTGCCGACGCCGGTCAGCACGCCCTTCGTCGACCGGTCGACGACCAGCCGCACGGCCTGCTCCAGGGTGAGGTCCGGGTCGGCCTCCTTGGCGATTGCGACCGCGCCCGCGGCCAGCGGAGCGGCGAACGACGTGCCGTACCAGCCGCTCAGCACGGCCGTGTCACCCGAGCTGCCGGCGCCGGTGACGTCGGCACCCGGCGCGAACGCCGTCACGCAGCTGCCGTAGCTGGACGCGTTGGTGCCGGTGTTGCGCGAGTCGGTCCGCGTGGTGGCGCCCATGGTGATCGCGCGCGGGTCCTTCGGCGAGTTCCGGCAGTCGCCCCTGGCGAAGTTGCCCGCGATCAGCACCACCAGCATCCCGTTGTCCACCAGCTTCCCCGCCGCGGCGTCGAGGACGGTGTCGGTGTTGCCGTGCGAGCTCTGCAGGCTGACGTTGACCACCGAGCCGCGCGGCGCGTTGAGCGCCGTCCAGTTCATCCCGTCGGCCATGTCCTCGGTCGTGCCGGAGTTGTCGCACCCGAGGACGCGGACCGCCTTGATGTTCGCCTTCTTGGCCACGCCGTACGTCCGGCCCGCGACGTGGCTCGCGACGAACGTGCCGTGGCCGGCGCAGTCGGTGTCGCCGTTGCCGTCCGCGACCGCGTTGTACGCGCTCTCCGCGCGTCCCTCGAACTCGGCGTGCGTGGTGCGCACCCCGCTGTCGACGACGTACACGTCGACGCCGGCTCCCGTGCCACCGGGGGCGAAGGTGCCGTCGAGGGGCAGGCCGCGCTGGTCGACGCGGTCGGTGTGCCACGGCACGGCGGCGGGAGCGGCCGCGGGGGCGGTCTCCACGCGGTGCACCCGGTTCTCCTGCACCAGCGCGACGGCCGGGTCCCGGCGCAGCCGGTCGACGTCCGCGGGCGTCAGATCGGCGGAGAACGCGCCGAGGGCGTCGAACCGCCTGTGGACCACTCCCCCGAGGACGGTCGCCGTGTGCACGACGCCGGGCAGCGCTGGCGCGTTCTTGAGCAGCACCACGTAGCGCGCGGTGTCCTCGTCCGCGACCGCGGTGCTCCCGAGCGCGCTGGTGACGCCCAGCAGACCCGCGAGTGCGGTGCGGGTGAGTCGCCTTCGCATGGTGACTCCGATCAGGACGGCAACAGGGGTGCCAGAACCGTAGGACCGGCCGCGCCGGCCCGCCGGGTCAGGCGCGGGACAGGCCCATCGCGTCCAGGTGGTCGTCCACGTCGACGCCGAGCTCCTCGGCCAGGTCGAAGAACTCCGCCGCCCGGCGCTCGTCCACGGGCAGGCCCCCGTCGCCGGTCAGGCACATGACGCCCGCGGTGTAAGCGCTCTTCCCGTGGCCCGCGTCGGCGGCCTTGCCGTACCAGTCGAGGGCCTTGGCGGGGTCGTGCTCGACGCCGCGGCCGGTCGCGTAGTAGTAGCCGAGGTTGCCCATGGCCCGCACGCTGCCCAGCTCGGCCGCGCGCACGGTCCACCGCATCGACTCGTCGTCGTCCGCCGGCACGCCCGTGCCCGTCGCGTGCAGCACGCTCAGCTCGAACGCCGCGTCACCGCTGCCGTGCTCGGCGGCCGCCCGGTGGAACGGCACGGCTGCCGCGGGGTCGGCCGGGTGACCGTAGCCGCGGAAGCGCAGGTAACCGGACAGCAGCAGGACGTCCGGGTCCGCCGGGTGCTCCGCCAGCAGCTCGTCGAGCCGCCGGGCCGCGTCCTGCTCGTGCTCAGCGCTGGTCGCGAAGTACGCGATCCGGACCCACCCGAGCGCACCGGCGAGCGAGCCCGCGCGGTCGGCCTCGCGGTACGCCTCGATCGACGCCGGGACGTCCTGTTCCGGGTACGGCGCCCACGGTGCCGCGCCGTGCGCGAGCAGCCGGCCGAGCTCGAGCCACGCCTCCACCACACCGGCGCGGCCCGCCCGCGTGAGTCCCGCCGTCAGCAGCCGCGGCGCGTCCGCGGGCAACAGTCCGATGAGGTGTTCGCTGCGCACGAAGCACTCCCGCACCTCGCACGCGGCGGCGTACAGGTCCGCGCCGCTCGCCTCCTGGTCGCGCAGCAGACCGGCCAGAACCTCGTAGGGGCTGTTCGTCATGCAGCGGACCTTACGGACCGGTCCGGGCGCGGGGTTGCACCTCAAGCCACTTGAGATCGCATAGTGATCGTCATGGACATGGACGAGCTGTACCCGATCGGTGACGTCGCACGGCGGACGGGCCTGAGCGTCAGCGCGGTCCGGTACTACGCGGACGCCGGTGTCGTCTCCCCCGCCGCGAGCACGCCGGCCGGGCACCGCCTGTACGACGTGTCGGCCATCGCCCGCCTCGAACTGGTCAGGACGCTGCGCGAGCTCGACGCGGGCCTCGACGAGATCCGCCGGGTGCTGGCCGGCGAGGCCACGTTGCGCGACCTGGCCGCCACCCACCTGACCCTGCTGGAGGGGCACGAGGCACGGCTGCGCAGCCGGCGCGCGGTGCTGTCGGCCATCCTGCGGCAGGACTCGACCGCGGAGCAGGCGACGTTGATGCACCGGCTGGTGGGGATGTCGGACGAGGAGCGCGACCGGCTCGTGGACGAGTTCTGGACCGAGGTCACCACGGGCTGGGAGGCACCGGAGCGCATGGTCGAGTGGTGGCGGGCGGCCCGGCCGGTGCTGCCCGACCACCCCACCGCGGCCCAGCTGGAGGCGTGGATCGAGCTGGCGGAGCTGGTGCGCGACGGTGACGTCCGGCAGGCCCTGCGCCGTGAGCTGCACGAGGTCTGCACCACCGGCGCGGGACCGGTGATGTCCTCGGCGCCGATGCTGGAGGCCTTCGAGGAGGCCACGCCGATCGGCCAGGCGGCGATGGACGCCGCACGGGAGGGCGTGCCACCGGACTCGCCGCGGGGGCTGGACGTCGCCGACCGCTGGATCGAGTGGCTGACCGGCGTCTTCGCGGTGGCGGACGTCCCCCGCACACCGGACACGCCGGAGTTCCGCCTCCAGACCGCCGACCACATGCTCGCGGGCGCGGAGTGGGAGCGCACCCCACCGGACCCGGAGGGGCCGTTCGACCGGTACATGGCGCTGGTCGGCACCGTGAACGGCACGGAACCCGAGCACTTCCCGTTCGAATGGCTGGCCGCGGCCCTGCGGGCCTCCGCAGCACCGCGCTGATCTCAGTCCATTGTGGACTGTACCGGGATGTCGCCCGTTCGAAGTGCTCGCCGTGTAACCGGCCGCCGCTGTGGGCATCCGGTCGGGGTGACCGAGCAACGTACCGCGCACGCCGATGCCAGCCGACGCCCCGACGAGGGCCGGGCCAAGCCGTACACGTCGGCGATCGCGACGGCGAACCTCGCCCACCAGGCCGCGGCCGGCACCCGCGGGGAGAGCCACGCCACCCCCGGCGAGACCACCGGTGAGGTGGCCATCGACACGTCGTTGAGCTGCGACAACCTGTCGGTGGTGCGGGAACGCATCGCCGAGGCGCTGGCCGCCCACGACGAGGACTTCGTGGTGGACGTGCAGCTGGTCGCCACCGAGCTGGCGGCCAACGCGTGCGACCACGCCGACGACCCCCGCCGGCTGGTGCTGCGCAGGGAGGAACACCCCGAGCGCGGCGCGGAGCTCGTCGTCGAGGCCTGCGACGCCACGGTCAGCCGCACGCCGGTGGTCGGCATGTCCAGCATCGGCCCGTACCGCGGGCACGGCATGCAGATCGTCGAGCGGCTCTGCACCGACTGGGGTGTGCGCGTCGAGGACGACCTCAAGATCGTCTGGGCGCGCCTCCCCATCCCGGCCTGAGCGCTCCCCCTGCCGTCCGGGCTGCTGGAGCCGTTGCAGCTCTTGCACTTCAGCGCGGCATCGCCGGCCGCGGAACACCGGGTGCCGCCGTGTGAGGGGACGGTGGCGGCACCCGGTGCCGGATCAGCGGTTGGTGCTGATCGTCTTCTGGATCCAGCCCGCGTACGCGGTCGCGTTGGTGTACAGGCCAGGACCGTTGGCGCAGGGCACGTCCTCGTCACCGGGTCCGGAGGTGACGCCGATCAGCTCCCACCGCCCCCACTTGCCGCGCTGCACCTGCGGCCCGCCGGAGTCGCCGGAGCACGCCATGGCACCCGGTTTGCGGCTGACCGTGCACAGCCGGGTCCGGTCCGCGAAGCCGGGCGCGCACTCGGACTCGGCACCACGACGGGTGTCGAGCTGCTGCAACCGTTCAGCGAACTTCCACTCCGCCGGACCGGCTCCCTCGACCGTGGTGCCGAACCCCAGCAGCCGGGTCGGAGTGCCGGGCGCACCGGCGCGGTCGGCGATCCGGATCGGCTGCTGGGTCACGGGCCGGTCGAGGCGGATCAGCGCGATGTCGTTGCGGTTGGGCCGCATGCCCGGCGCCACCTCGTAACCGGGGTGGCGCACCACGCGCTCGATGTTCCGGACGGTGCCCCCGGACGTCCGCCGCTCGCCGCCGACGCGCACGGTCCCGTCCAGCACCGCACCGGTGTCCTGGTCGACGCAGTGCGCCGCCGTCACCACCCACCGCGGGTGGACCAGCGAAGCCCCGCAGACCCCCTTGATGTTGCCCGCACTGGGCACCGACAACGGGATCGAGGCCATGAACGGGTACCTCTCGGTGGAGTCCTTCCCGTTGATGATCGCGCCGGCGGTGCCGGTCATCGCCGTTGCGGCGAACGCACCCATCAGCACGACCCCGGCCACCCGGACCGCTCCACGGCGCACGGACTTCAGTCTCGACATGCTCTTCCTTCATCCGAGTAACGCGAACAAGGACAATCCTGTCCGTTCACAGTGGACTCGAACCATGCAGACAGCCTGATCGTTCGTGGTGGAGCCTGCTCCACCGGCTCCGATCGCCGCACTGCCCCACCCCATCGGACTGAACCTGCCGCAGCAACGCCCTGAGGCCCGCTCGGTGGTGTTCACCCCGTGCTCGCGGTGGGACCCTGCTGGGAGGGAAAACGTCAGGGGGAGGGATGCGATCGTGATCCGTCGCATGCTGCTGGTCGCCGCTACCGCGCTCGGTGTCGTGCTGGTGCCCACCGGACAGGCGCAGGCGATTCCGATGTGCAAGAGCGGGTACGCCTGCCTCTACCAGTACTGGGCCGACAGCGAGCACACCGTGTTCAACGGGTTCCGGTCGATCGACTGCCAGGGTCGCGTGGACAGTTCGGGCAAGCTGTCCGGGTACCTGCAGTTCACGCAGGCGCGGTGCAACGACGTGTGATCTGACTGTCGGCCGCATCTTCTTGAGGAAGGACCCGCGCGGAGTCCGGGTGGCGTCCCAATGCCCGACGACCAAGCCCGATCAGCTCTTGAGGTGAGCCGACCGCCGGCGCCCCGTGCCACGATGCCAGAAAGGGAACGGGGCACACGTGGCGAAGTTGGACGAGGTCGCCGCCGAGTTGGATCGGGTGGTGAGCAAGGCCGACGAGGTGACCGCGGCTTTGGTGCAGGCGAGCCAGCTCGCTCACGGGGCGGCGGAGTCGCTGACGGAGGTCATGCAAGGCGGTGCCCGTTCACGGCAACTTCGACGTGGTTCAAAGCAGCTCGGACGCGCAGGGCGAGCATCAAGCGATCGCTGAGCACCTGCGAGCCGAGGGTTCCCACCGACTGGCCTGGATAGGGTCGCCACCGGCGAGCACGTCGACCTTTCCACGGCAGGAGCTCAAGGTGAGGCACGCTCTCAACTTCTGGTACTTCACCGACACGAACGACGCGGACGATCCCGTCACCGTGGAGTCGAGCGCTGATCTCGAACGCGTCTTGGACGAGGTGATCGCGCACAGGCAGTTCCACCCGACGGTGGTCTGCGTGAAGGACCGTCCCACGCTCGGCGGTCCCCTGGACCTGCCGGACCACCAGCTCAAGTTCGACCTCGACGTGCCCCATCGCATCGCAGCGATCCACACGATGGGAACGACCGACTTCCTGCCGACCGACAACCGAGCACACGAGCTCCCCCGGCGGTACGACACCGCTGGCGGAACAGCTGAAGGTGTGATGCGAGCCTGGGTGACGAAGGGCTCGTACGCACGGGCTGCCCGTTCGGTGAACGATCACGAACCCGAGCTGTTCGTGGACTTCGACACCCGAACGCGGTTCCCGGCCGACGCTGCCATCGCGTGGGAGCAGTTGCGCGAGGCACTGGAGGAGCTCGCTGAAACCGGCATGCGCCCCACCTGTGTGCAGTGGCAGGAGTCGGACGTCTTCTGAACGACGACCACTGATCTCCGGCCCGGATGGCCTGGGGGCCACAATGCGGGCGCCTTCGCGTTCAAGATCGCCCGGTTCAGCGGGTCATCGGCAGGTGACGCGGAGCCTTCCGCGCGAGTCGGCTGTTCGTACGCATGCCCGAGCAGCTGAGCGTCGGTGAAGCGCGTCCCCAGAGCCGAGATTCGAGGCCATCCACCGCGTCAGCCACCGGGACGGAGGTGGACCCGGCTCCACCTCCGCGGTGACGTGCGGGGCCGGGTCACTCGGCCGGCTGGCTCGGCTGCGGTTCCTTGCGCACCATCTTCAGGGCCTCCTCCGTCGACTGGGCCATCGGCAGCACCTGGCTCAGCGCGCTGGCCATCAGCGGACGCTGTGCCGCTGCCTGCGCGGCCACGATCGCGAAGCCCACCCCGTCGCTCTGCGCCCGTGCGTGCAGCTTGAGCAGCACCGACAGCGCGGACGAGCCCATGAAGTCGACGGCCAGCTCCACCACCATGCCGGCCGGGCGCTTGTCCAGGTGCTCGAACAGCTCCGCGCCCACCTCGTCGACGCTGACCATGTCGAGCTCGCCGGTGATGACAGCGACGAGCACACCGTCGTGGTCGCTGGTCTTCATGCTGGCCGTCGACGTCGTCTCGTCCGATGTCACTGAACACCTCACCTGGTCATTCGCAGTCGTTCCGTTCCGCCGATCTTACGAAGCGCGGCGTCGCCCTGCGAGCTGGGCGATTCTCACCGACCATGACTACGGCAGTGGGCGGACCGAGGAGGTGGCCGGGTGGGAAGCGCCGCACCCGCGGGCGAGCCGCTGGAAGTCATCCGCCCGATGCTGGCCACACCGGGTGACCCGCCCGGCAGCGAGGGCTGGGCCGTCGAGTTCAAGTGGGACGGTTACCGGGGTGTCGCGCACTGCCAGGGCCGTGACGTGCGGGTCTACAGCCGCAACGACCTGGACTTCATCGGCCGGTTCCCCGAGCTGACCGTCCTGCCCGATCTCCTTCAGCACCGGACGGCCGTGCTCGACGGCGAGATCGTGGCGCTGGACGACGAGGGGCGGCCCAGCTTCGGGCTGCTCCAGCAGCGGGACAAGGTCGCGCCCGGCGTCCGTGAGCTGCGGCACACCCGGCCGCGGATCGCCTACTTCGTGTTCGACCTGCTCCAGCTGGACGGCCGGTCGCTGCTGGCCACGCCCTACCACGTGCGGCGGGCGAAGCTGACCGAACTGGCCCTGCCCGGCAACCACGCCGTCCAGGTGCCGCCGACGTTCATGGACACCGAGCCGGCGGACGTGCTGCACGTGGCGAGCCAGTACGGGTTCGAGGGGATCGTCTCCAAGCGCGTCAAGTCCACCTACGAGCCCGGTCGCCGGTCCCCCTCCTGGGTGAAAACGCCGTTCCGCCACACCCGGGAGGTCGTGATCGGCGGCTGGCGGGTGGGTCAGGGCAACCGCGCGGGCCGGATCGGGTCGCTGTTGCTCGGCGCCCACGACGAGCGCGGTGACCTGGTGTACGTGGGGCACGTGGGCACGGGCTTCAGCCAGGCGGTCCTCGCCGACCTGCAGCGCGAGCTGGAACGACGGGAACGGTCCACCAGCCCGTTCCCGGCCGGGGTGCCGCGCGAGCACGCCCGCGACGCCCGCTGGGTCGAACCGGACCTGGTCGGCGAGGTGGAGTTCCGGCAGTGGACACCGGACGGCCGCCTGCGGCACCCGGCGTGGCGCGGGCTGCGCCCCGACCGGGACCCGTCCAGCGTGGTGCTCACGTCCGAGGAGTGAGCACCGGCACCGATGTGACAACCCGGGTTTTGCGCCGACTGCGCGGAGGTACGCCTCCCGTCGGGCGCACCGGGCCTGATCGGACCGGACCAGCCCCTCGACCGCGGTAGCGGTGGGTGGGAGCTGCGCTGCGCGACACCGCGCAGATGCTCCGAACGGTCGTGCTGGGCCGGGTGATCGGGGGGATGATGGACGTTCCGAGGCTGAGCGGGTCGAGACGCCGGACGAGCGTCCCCTGTCACGAGGACGTGAGGCACGTGGGGCACAGCGAGCAGACCGACGACGGCCCGAGATCCTCCGAGATGCCGCTCACCGGTCAACGAGGTGAGCTGGCGTCCGCCCGGCGCTGGACGCGTGCCGTGCTGCGCGACGTCACCGAGGACGAGCTGGGGGACATCGAGCTGATCGTCACCGAGCTGGTGGCCAACGCCTTCGACCACGGGCGCATCCCCTACGTGCTGCGCCTGCACCGCTCGGAGGAACCCTGCCTCGTGCGCGTCGAGGTCGACGACGCCTCCCCCGAGCTCCCCGTGCTCGGCACCTCGCGGCTGGGTGGTGACAGGGGCCGGGGCATGGTCATCGTGAACCGGCTGGCCAAGGACTGGGGCGTCACCTCGGGCGAGCACGGCAAAACGGTGTGGGCGGACATCACCTGCGAGCCGCCGTTCCGCTCCGCCTGAGCCGGCACGCGTCAGGCGCGGTGCAGCGGCTCGGGGAACACCGGGTGCAGCTCCAGCACCTGGTCCAGCCGGGTGATCTTGATCGGGCGCAGCACGGCCGAGTGGTCGGCGACCACCACGAGCCGGACGCCCATGTCCTCCGCCCGCTGGTTGTTCTCCACCAGGACCCGCAGGCCCGCTGAGCCCATGTAGCCCACGCCGCGCAGGTCGAGCAGGACAGCGGGCGAACCCGATTCGAGCTGAGCGCCGATGCGCGCGCTGAGCGAGTGCTCGTTGCTGAGGTCGATCTCGCCGCGGAGCACGAGGACGGGAACGCCGTCACGGGTGTGCGCCTCGACTGTGAGGGGCGCGGCATCGTCGTGGGACGGAGCAACCATGGGTGTGCTCTTCCTGCTGGCCAATGCTGTGCGGCCCCGGCTGCCTGTTTCAGTCCGAACCACTACCCGAAGAGCAGGCACATTGTGTGTGTAAATCCCACAGTAGGCGCATACCCGGTTACCCACAACTGAAACAGGCGGACCTGCGAGATCACGCGTCGCTCCGGCGGCGGTTAGCCGGGCGTGGCGCGGGAAGACCACCACTGACCGGCACGCCTGGCCGGTCGAGGTGTTCGCGACCGACGAAGGGCGGGGCCCGTGGCCTTCACCGGACCAGCCGACCAGCACACCGGGAAGCGCTCACGGCCGTGGCTGCGCATGTTCGCGGTCGGGCTGGCCCTGTGGGTGGCGACCGTGGTGATCACGCTCGGCACCCGCAACACCAACCTGATCCCCACGATCGTGCTGCTGGGCAGCTTCCTGGTACCGGCCACGTTCGTCTCGTGGGCCTTCGGGCACCGGCACTCCGGCGAGGTCACCGGTGAGCTGGTGTTCCGCACGTTCGCGGTCGGCGGTGTCCTCGGCGTGCTGGGCGCCTCGCTGCTGGAGAGCTACCTGCTGCACCCGTCGCCGTGGCTGTTCGCCGGTGTGGGCCTGATCGAGGAGGCGGTGAAGCTGGGTGCGCTCGCCCTGCTGACCCGGCACCTGCGGGAGAAGTCGGTGCGCGACGGGCTGGTGCTGGGCGCGAGCGTCGGGTTCGGGTTCGCCGCCTTCGAGTCGGCCGGGTACGCGTTGACGGCGTTGTTCACCCAGAACGGCCTGTCGGTGCTGGACCTCGTCACCACCGAGCTGCTGCGCGGCCTGCTCGCCCCGTTCGGGCACGGGCTGTGGACCGCGATCCTCGGTGCCGTGCTGTTCTCCCGCAGCACCCGCGACCACTTCCTGCTGACCGGGCGCCTGCTCGCCGCGTACCTGGGCGTGTCGTTGCTGCACGCCCTGTGGGACTCGATGAACACCATCGCCGTGCTGATCACGCTGGTGCTGACCGACCAGCGGGTGCTGGCGGAGGGGTACCTGCCGCAGCCGACGCCCGCGCAGGTGCAGCTGTTCACCGTGGTCACGTGGACCGGGTTGGCGGTCATCTCCGCGATCGGGTTGCTGTGGCTGGGTCTGCTGGTGCGCGCGTCGCGCCGGCAGGTCGCGCCCGTGGTCGTGCGGGGTTACCCCATGGCCACCGACGCCCGGTGGTGGCCGACCGGCCGGTCACCGCGCTGAGCGAAGGTCCACCGTGGAGGGAGGTGGTGCACCGTGCAGATCCGGGTCACCGGAACGGCTGCGGCGCAGACCTTCGTGGAGGTCGCGGGGCAGCTCGACTCGGCCGGGTCGGCGGCGCTGCTCGCGAAGCTGGACCGGTTGATCGACGAGGGGCGGCACCACCTGGTCGTGAACGTCGCCGCGGTCACCTACTGCGACTCCAGCGGCCTGAGCGCCCTGGTCCGCAGCAGGGCCAGGGCCGTCGAGATGACCGGTTCGCTGCGGCTGGTCTCGGCGAGCCCGCCGGTGCAACGGCTCCTGCGCCTCACCGGCCTCACCCGGATGTTCGAGCACTGAGCACCGCCGTCACGGCACCGTCGGCAGCAGCCCCGGTGCCCGGCGGGCCTTCGCCGCCTGCTCGAACGCCGCCGCGAACCGCAGCACCGCGTCGTCCGCCCCGCTGCCGCCGGTGAACGACACCCCGATCGGCAACGGGCCCGCGAACCCGGCGGGGACGGAGATGTTCGGGTACCCCGCCACGGCCGCGGGCAACGCGGTCCGCAGGCCGCCGGGGTCGCTGCCGCACGGCTTCCACGCGGGGCCGTTGGTGGGTGCCATGACCACGTCCAGGCGTTCTGCGGTGAGCACCTCGTCGATGGACCGGCGGGCCCACTCCGTCGCGGCGCGCCGCTGGTCGAGGTAGGACGGGTCGGTGAGCGAGCGGGTCTTCTCCGCCTCGTGGAAGATCTCCTGCCCGAACCCGGACAGCTCGACGGGATCGGTCTCGTTGAACTCGATCAGCTCGTGCACCGTGCGCGGCGCACCGGGCCTGGTCCGCAGGTACCGCTCCAGGTCGTGCTTGAACTCGACGACCATCGCGGGACGGTCGGCGCCCTGGATGCGGTCCTGGTGGAGCAGGTCGACCTCGACGACGGTGGCACCGCCGCGGCGCAGCACGCCGGCCGCGGCGGTCACGACCCGGTCCACGTCGGCGTCGAAGCCGGTCCTGCGCCACACGCCGACCCGAGCGCCGCGCAGGGTGCCCGGGGTGAGGTCGGCGGTCGTGCCCGCCATGGCCGCCATCAGGATCGCGGCGTCCACGACGTGCCGCGCCATCGGGCCCGCCGTGTCCCTGCGGGCGGTGATCGGCACGATGCCCGCGGTGCTGACCCGGCCCGGAGTGGGCTTGAACCCCACGACACCGGCGTGACCGGCCGGGGACACGATCGAGCCGTTGGTCTCGGTGCCGACCGCGACCTGCGCCAGCGAGGCCGCCACCGCGACGGCCGAGCCGGACGACGAGCCGCACGGGGTGCGGTCCAGCACGTGCGGGTTGGCGGTCTGCCCGCCGACCCCCGACCAGCCGGACGTGGCCCACGGGGAGCGGAAGTTGCCCCACTCCGTCATGTTCGTCTTGCCCAGCACGACCGCGCCCGCCGCCCGCAGCCGCACGACGACCTCGGCGTCGGCGGCGGGTGGCACGCGCAGGGCCCGCGAGCCGGCCGTGGTCGCCAGGCCGCTGGTGTCGATGTTGTCCTTGAGCAGCACGGGGATGCCGTCCAGCAGCCCGCGCGAGCGACCGGCCGTTCGCCTGCGGTCGCTCTCCTCCGCCTGCCGCACCGCCGTGGGGTCGACCGCGAGCACCGAGCGCAGGAGCCGGTCCACGTCGGCGATGCGGCTCAGGTAGGCGCGGGTCAGGGCGGCGGAGGTGAGCTCTCCGGTCGCCATCCTGCGTGCGAGCAGCGGGATGGTCGCCTGGTCGAGGTCGGCGGCCGGGAGTTCCATGGGTCCATTGCCGACCCCACCGCCTGCCCGCGTCAACCTGCCAACGGGCGACGGGCTCGTGCTCTTGCTCACACGCGAGCCGTGCCACAGCCGGATCATGATCAGCGGCATTCGGGGTATCCGGCAGACACCTTGTCAGCGGAACACCCGAGGAGTGGCCATGTGCGGAATCGCCGGTGAGATCATCACGGACGAGTCGGGCCGGCCGGACCTCGGCGCGGTGGAGCGCATGACGCGGGCCATGTGGTCGCGCGGGCCGGACGGTGCCGGGCAGTGGTCGGAGGGCAGGGTCGCGCTCGGGCACCGCAGGCTGTCCATCATCGACCTGTCCGACCTCGGCGCGCAGCCCATGGTGGACGACGAGCTCGGGCTCGCCGTGGCGTTCAACGGGTGCGTCTACAACTACGAGCAGCTGCGCGAGGAGCTGTCCGGCCGGTACCGCTTCACCTCCACCAGCGACACCGAGGTGATCCTCAAGGCCTACCACCACTGGGGCGAGGAGTTCGTCGACCACCTGGTCGGCATGTTCGCCATCGCGCTGTTCGACCGCCGCCGCGACCGGGTGCTGCTGGTCAGGGACCGGCTCGGCATCAAGCCGCTCTACGTCTCCGAGACGCGCGGGCGGACCCGGTTCGCCTCCAGCCTGCCCGCGCTGCTCGCCGGCGGCGGGGTCGACACCGAGCTGGACCCTGTCGGCCTGCACCACTACCTGACGTGGCACTCGATCGTGCCCGCGCCCCGCACCGTCCTGCGCGGGGTGCGCAAGCTGCCGCCCGCCACGATCCGCGTGTTCGAACGCGGGCAGCAACCGCGCGACCGCGTCTACTGGCAGCCGTCGTACACGCGGCGCCCCGAGCACGCGGACTGGACGGCCCAGGACTGGCGGCAGGCGGTGCGCGAGGCGCTGCAGGTCGCGGTGCGCCGCCGCACGGTGTCCGACGTGGAGGTCGGCGTCCTGCTCTCCGGCGGTCTCGACTCCAGCCTGCTGGTCGCCCTGCTCGCCGCGGAGGAGCAGCGGCCGAGCACGTTCAGCATCGGGTTCACCAGCCGCGGTGACGTGGAGGGCGACGAGTTCGCCTACTCCGACGCCATCGCGCAGAAGTTCGGCACCGACCACCACCAGCTCCGCGTCGGCGACGAGCAGATCGCCGCGGCGGTGCGGGACGCCGTCGGGTCGATGAGCGAGCCGATGGGCAGCCACGACGTCACCGCGTTCTACCTGGTCTGCCGCGAGGTGTCGCAGCACGTCAAGGTCGTGCAGTGCGGTCAGGGCGCCGACGAGGTGTTCGCCGGCTACCGCTACCACCAGCCTGCGGCCGGTGCTCCCCGGCGGCAGGCGGCGGACGTCCTGCGCGAGGCGTTCCACGACCTCGAGCACGACGAGCTCGCGGACGTCCTGGAACGGCAGTGGCTCCTGGGCCGTGACGTCAGCGGCGACCTGGCCGCAGCCCACCTCGCCGACCCCGGCGCGGACACCGCCCTGGACGCGGTGCTGCGGACGGACACGCACCTGCTGATGCCCGACGACCCGGTCAAGCGCGTGGACAACATGGCGATGGCGTGGGGCGTCGAGGCGCGGGTGCCGTTCCTCGACCAGGACCTGGTGGAGCTGGTCGCCGCGTGCCCGCCCGAGCTGAAGTCCGACCAGGACGGCAAGGGCATCCTCAAGGACATCGGCCGCGACCTGCTGCCGCACGACGTGGTCGACCGGAAGAAGGGCTACTTCCCGGTGCCGGCCCTCATCCAGCTCGACGGTGAGGTCCTCGACCTGTTGCGCTCGACCATGACCTCCCCCGCCGCACGCGGACGCGGTGTGCTGCGCCGCGAGTACGTGGACGGCCTGCTCGCCGACCCGAACGGGCAGGCCACCAAGGCCGGCGGGAACGAGCTGTGGCACCTCGGCGTGCTGGAGATGTGGTTGCAGCAGCACGGCATCGGGTGATCAGCCCGACGGCCGCGGTGACGTCTCCCCGCGCAACGGCAGCCGGGAGGGAGCTGCCCGACCCCGTCGACCCCGAGCTCAGGTCCTCCCGGGTCGTTGCCCGCAGGCCGTGGCCAGGGCGGAGGCGTTCGTCGTGAGACCGACGTCTCGCCCGCAACACCGTCTCGGCCGGGCCGGAGCCCCGCGCTGGTCAGGTGGCCGTTCTAGAGTGGGCGGATGAAGGTTCTGTCCATCCAGTCGGTCGTCGCCCACGGCCACGTCGGCAACTCCGCCGCCGTGTTCCCGCTGCAGCGCCTCGGGGTCGAGGTCGTCCCGATCCCCACGGTGAACTTCTCCAACCACACCGGGTACGGCGCGTGGCGCGGTCCGCTCCTGCCGCCGTCGGACGTGGCCGAGATCCTCCTCGGCGTGGAGGAACGCGGGGTGTTCGGGCAGGTCGACGCCGTGCTGTCCGGCTACCAGGGCGGCACGGGCATCGCCGACGTGATCATCGACGCGGTGCGCAGGGTGAAGGCGGCGAACCCGGCGGCGCTCTACGCGTGCGACCCGGTGATGGGCAACGCCAAGTCCGGGTGCTTCGTCGCGCCCGAGATCCCCGTGCTGCTGCGCGACCGGGTCGTGCCGGTGGCCGACATCATCACCCCGAACCAGTTCGAGCTGGGCTTCCTCACCGGCACCGAGCCGGCGAGCGTCGAGGAGACGCTGGCGTCGGCCGACCTCGCCCGCGCGATGGGCCCGTCGACCGTGCTGGTCACCAGCGTCGAGCGGCCCGACCGGGAGGAGGGCACGATCGAGATGCTCGTCGTGGACAGCGCCGGGTCGTGGCTCGTGAGCACCCCGCACCTGCCGTTCAAGGCCAACGGGTCCGGTGACGTCACAGCCGCGCTGTTCACCGCCCACTACGTCCAGACCAAGGACGCGGCGCTGGCGCTGGAACGCACCGCGTCGAGCGTCTTCGACCTGATCGACCTGACCTACCGCTCCGGTGAGCGCGAGCTGCGCCTGGTGCAGGCCCAGGAGTTCTACGCGACGCCGCGGATGCAGTTCAAGGCCGAGCAGGTGCGCTGAGCCCGGCGTCCCGGGCGGTCAACTGCGTCGCGACCGCCCGGCGGAGTTGCAAGACTGTTCCGATGGTCGACCAACCACCACGGCAGCACTCCGCGCGCTACTACGTGATCGTCGGTCTGCTGCTCGTGATCGCGAACGTGATCGGCTTCGTGTTCATCGAGGAAGCCTCCTGGGCGTTGATCCTGGCCGGCTGCTTCACCGGCGGGTTCGTCGCGGAGGGCATCGCGGACCTGGTCCGGCACAAGCGGTCCCGGCGCTGACCACGGCCGGGCTGGTCAGGGAAGTTCGGGTTCCTGCACGGCGACGATGTTGGCGATGTCCAGGACCGAGATGGTGCGGTCGGGCCGCAGGACCGGCACCCACACGTGTGAGGTCTGCGGATCCACCACGTGCGGTCCGACCACCACACCCCGCAGGTAGACGGTCGGGTGCAGCACGTCGGGGTTGAGGTAGGTGACGACCGCTCCGCGGCCTGGGCAGGACTTCGTCGCCATGGCGACTCCCGTGGGGTGAACGCACGCCTCGGTCGAGGCGGTCTCGATGTCGCCGGCTGCTCGACGTCCCGCACGGATAACCCGTGCCAGGACAGCGAAACCACCTGTCCGGCGGGCGTGGCGGTGAGGGCGGACAACGCGCCGGGAGGGCCTCTGCCGGTCGAGCAGCGAGCCGACGCCCCGAGGTGACCGCTGCGCGGCGGCAGTCGTGGTGGACCACCACAGCGTGCTGCGGCCGTTGCGGTTCAGCCAGGTGTACGGCGTGCTCACGACGTGCTCGCCCCTGGACCAGGCCGTGCGGCCGGCCGTCACCTGAGCACAGCGGTCGAGACCGGCGCCGTCAGTGTGCGAGGTCGGTCCGCTCGGCCACCGCCGCCGTGCGCAGCGCCTCGACCGCGTGCGGAACGGACTCGTGCACGAGCAGGACGCTGTCCATGCCGGCGACCAGCAGAGAACGCCGCGCCGAGTGCGCCGCCGCGACGACCGCGAACCCGACGCCGGCCTGCTGCGCCCGGCGGCTGGCCTCACCGAGCGTCGACAGCCCCGTCGACGCGAGGAAGCCCACCGCCAGCCACACCACGATCCCGACCGGGTGGGTGTTGAGCTGCTCTTCGAGCGCGGTGCGCACCTGACCGGCGTTGGTGATGTCGATGTCGCCGTTGAGCGCCACGACCAGCACGCCGTCGTGGTCGACGGTCTCGATGGTGAGGTCTGAGATCCCGTCGCGTCGAGCGTGCGTCACCGTGCACCGCCGGCCATGCTGGACCACCCTTCCCCGGACGGGCTGTCGACCTCGTCACCGGGACCCAGGTTCGCACTGATCAGCGGTTCGCGCTGGCCCGGCCCACCGCAGGTACACGATGGTGGAGGGCAGGTGTCCGCGGTGTTCAGGCCGCCCGGTTCGCCCGTCCCGGTGACCGAAATCGGACTTCCCACCGATCTGGTGGATGCTCGCGGTGTGCGGCAACACGAACCCCGCTGTGACCTGTGCGATGACACGGGCACGATCACCTGGCAGCAACCGGTGCCCGGTGAGGACGGCGCGTTCGTGCTGACGGAGATGAACCACCCGTGCGTCAACGGCTGCTCGGGCTGGCGCCGGCTCCCCGCCGCCGAGAGCGGCACCGTGGTCGATCCGGACGGCGGCGGGCCGGCCGCCGGGAACGTCGCCGACGCCAACCGCACCCACCGCACGGAATGGTTCCGGCCCACGTCCTCGGGCGACGACGACCCGCCCTGACCGCCGATCCCCTCGCTCACATCGCCAGGTCGGCGACCTCCGACCGGACCGCCAGGTGGACGAACTGGTCCCGGTGGCCCAGCCCTTTGCTGCGGTGGGCCGGGCACCACGACGGTGTGCAACTGCTCGGCCCTGGCCGGTCAGCCGATCTCAGCGGCTCCCACCGACTGCGTGAAGTTCCCGGTCAACGGTGCTCCGGCGACGAGGCGCGGCCCGAGGACGAAGCTCATCGGATCGGTCGGGATCACCGAGCGGTCCGTGATCCTCATCAGGTGCCGTCCGTCGAAGAGCAGGTCGACGTACGACGAGGTGTACCGCAACGTCGCGATGTGGTACTTGCCGTCGTAGAGGTCGACGCCGGTGTCGACCTTGAGGGAGACGGCCTTGCCGCGCTTGGCGCTTTCGAAGCGCAGCTGGGTGTTCGTGTAGCTCTGGTCGGTCGTGTAGCCGAAGTTGATCTCGTTGAACTGGCTCCCGTCCGCGGCGGGACCGTTGTCCCACAACGCGGCGCCCCACCAGACCTGCTGCCGGGGGCGGTGGCTGAGCGCGAACCGGGTCGTGAACTCGCCCGAGGTGAAGCGCTGCGGCCGGTACCGGACCTTGGACCAGGAGCCGGCGGTGCGAGGCGGGGCGCCGGCCTTCAGCTCGAACCTGGCCACACCGTCGGTGACGGTCGGGCAGCTGTGCTCGCACTGCCAGATCGCCGGGTCGAGCGAGTCGAAGTTCTCGACGTACCCCGCTCGCGCGTCGACCGGGGACGGCGCTGCGGCTGCCGACCCCGTCCCGAGCACGAGGCTCATCGCCGCCGCGGTGAGCGCTTTCCAACGCTTGTTCGCCATGGAGTCTCCTCTACCGCCATCGCAGCACAGGTGTCGCGGAACCGGTCGACCTGTTCACGAACGGCCACCGGATTCGGCACGACCGGCCACCTGAGGAGCACCGCCGGGGTTGCCCGAACCGTCACGGTCATCGGTCCGAAGGTGACGCGGCACGGGTCAGGACTTCACCGCCGGTTCATCGCGTGTTGTGATGCACGCCGTCGGCGGCACTGACCGTTCCCCCTCCAGTCGAGCAGTCGGGATCCACCATGCCCATCACCGAGCACCGTTCCCGGCCTCCACTCGGCAACTTCGCCAAGACCCTGCGCATCGCCGTTCGGTGCGTTGACGCGGACCTGCGGCTCACGAACGACCACCGGGCTGCCCCGTCGAGCGCCGAGCTCCTCAAGCAGGTGGAGTCGCCGCTGGTGTTCGCCCGGCTGTTCGCGGTCGTCACCGCGGCGGCAGCGGGAGGTTCTCCGCACAAGGCCATGCCGGTGTCGGTCATGTCGTCGTTGTGGTGGGCCGGTGCGGAAACGCGCACGGGCGCGGCGGCGACCCGGTTGCCGTTGTCCTACCTGCGTTCTCTCGACATCACCGAGGAACTTCGCCGGACGTGGACCGCCGACCTCGAAGAGGCGGCGGCCGATCCCGGTTCGACGTCCAGTGCCCGGAGCAACGCGTACGCGCGCGACGCGGTGATGGCGGTGCGGACCTGCGCGGCCGCGGACAGGCCGCGGTGGCGCGAGTTCGGGAGGCTGTACGGGCTGCTGGCCGATCAGGCCGCCGCGAACTCCGCGGGAGACGACCGCACACCACCGCTGTTGCTCGCCAACGCCTGCAAGATCGCGAGCACGCACCTCAGACAGCACATGATCCGGCTCGGCGAGGAGGCCGGCGGCAACGCCCACGCCAGGATGGTGCTGCGGGACCTCTCCAGCACCCCCGGTGCCGTGCGGCTGTACGCCCGCGAGGTCCGCGACCTGCACTCGCTGGCCGTGACCACCCTGACGGACCTGTGCGAGCCGAACCCGTACCGCTCGTTCCTGCGTTCCCGGCTGGACGGGCTGGTGCAGCACTCGCTCGTGCACCCGCGCGAGATGGTGGGCTCGCCCGTGCCACAACGCCCGGTCGCACCCTAGGGCCTGTGTCGAGGTCCCGTTCGATGAGAGTCGCGCCTGAGGTGGTTCCTGGCGGTGCGGGCGACCAGCCCGCATACCGGTGTTGTACGTGGGCTGGTCGCCCGTGCCCCCAGGGGCCGCCTCAGGCCCGGCTGTCGCGAACACGGACCTCGACACAGGCCCTGGTTCCCGTGCGGGACTGACGGACGCCGGCCGTCAACGTCGAACCGGAGAGGTGTGCCCGTTCGCTTGGGCGGGCTTCCCGATCGGACGCGGGCGGCGACATCGCCGGCCGGTTCCCCGACAAAGCGTCCCGCCAGGCGAAACGCGGCTCGCATTCGCGGGCTTCCGCGCTGCACAGTGTCGAAGCGCTGCGGCGACCCGATCTCCACGAGCGCGGTGAACTGCCGCTGTCCCGTTCAGCAACTCGTCCGAACGCCGTTGGAGGTCCGCTGTGTTCGCAGGCTATCGCAGCGCCTTCGCCAGACGAGGGGCCGTGTCCTTCTGCATCGCGGGCGTGCTGTCGCGTCTGTTCGTCGGGATCTACCCGCTCGGCCTGCTCCTCCTGCTGGCCTTGCCCACCGGTCAGTACGGGAAAGCCGCGTTGGTGAGCGGCTGCTGGACGATCGGCAACGCGCTCGGCAGTCCCGTCGCCGGAATCGTCGCGGACCGCTTCGGGCAGCGCAGAACGCTGCTGCTGTCCATCTTCGCGCATTTCGCGCTCGCCACGATGATGCTCGGATCGGTCGCGCTGGACGCGCCGCTTCCGGCCACGCTGCTCCTGGCTCTTCTCCTGGGCGTCTCAGCGGTCAACACCGGGCCGATGACGCGGGCGCGCTGGGCGACGATGTGGCCGGACGGCAGCACCGAGAGATCCGCCGCCTACTCGGTCGAAACGGTTCTGGACGAGGTCGTCTTCGCGATCGGTCCTTTGCTGACAGCGGCTCTCGCGATCCAGGTCTCGCCGTACCTGGCCGTCGCCTCGGCCGTTCTCCTCACCGCCTGCGGCGCGACCTGGCTGCTCTTCCAGCGGCACACCGAGCCGCCCAGGCAGCCTCCCGCCGCTCGCGTGCACCGGCGCCTCGCCGCACGGTATCCGGGCATGCCGCTGCTGCTCGTTCTGCTCCTGGCGCTGGGAGCCACCTGCGGCGCGGCGGAGGTGCTGCTCGTCGCGCGTTCCGCTGAACTCGGTCAGCCGGGTGGCGCCGGCCTCGTCCTCACCTGCTTCGCAGTGGGCAGCGGAGTCTCGGCCGTTCTGTACGGCTCACGGACGCGGAGCGGGCCGACGTCGCTGCGGCTCGCCTTGAGCGCCTCGGCGTTCGGCCTGCTCCCCGCCCTCTACCTGACCGCGGACAGCCTGCTCGTCCTCATGGCCTGCTCCGCGGTCAACGGTCTCAGCATGGCGCCGACCATCATCAACGCCTTCCACCTGCTCGACGAGCTCGTTCCGGTGGCGATCCAGACCGAGGGGATGAACTGGGTGTGGTCCAGTCTCTCGCTCGGTTTCGGTGCGGGCACCGCCACCGTCGGCAGGATCGCGGACGAACTGGGCGCCCGGTCGACCTTCTCCCTCCCGGTCGTCTGCGCGTTGTCCGCTGCCGCAGCCGCACATCTGCTGCATTCGCGGTTGAAGCTCCGAACGAAGACAGAAGTACCAAACACTTCACGATGAAGGACCACTCACATGGTGAACGATGTTCTTGAGCAGATCGAGGGTTCACGTGTGCAACTCGGGGCCCAGACTGCGGAAGCAGAAGAGATGGGAGCACTCCCCGCGCACACCGCGGACATCTTGCGCAAGACCGGTGTGGTGAGAATGCTGCAACCCGCGAAGCACGGTGGTTTCGAGGCCGATCCGCGGGAGTTCCTCGACGCGGTGATCCTGACCGCCGAGTCCTGCAGCGCCGCGGGCTGGGTCGCGGGCGTCGTGGGGTCGCACCCGTGGCAGCTGGCCCTGATGCCGGAGTCCGTTCAGGACGACGTGTGGGCGGCTGACCCGGACACCTGGGTGGCGTCGCCGTTCTCCCCGTTCGGCAAGGCGCGCAAGGTCGAGGGAGGCTATCTGCTGAGCGGCAGGTGGGCGTTCTCGTCCGGCACGGACCACTGCGAGTGGGCCTGGCTGGGTGCGACCGTGGTCGATGCCGAGGGCGATCGCGTCGGGTCCGAGGGCACGCTGCACATGCTGCTGCCGCGGAGCGACTACACGATCATCGACGGGTCGTGGAACGCGGTCGGGCTGCGTGGCAGCGGGAGCAAGGACGTCGCGGTGAGCGGCGCGTTCGTGCCTGCCGAGCGCGTGATCGCTGAGCAGGACGTCGTCAGCGGCGTCGCGGCCAGGGAGGCAGGCAGGAGCGAGACCCTCTTCCGCATGCCCTGGTCGGCCATCTTCCCCAACGCGATCACGGCGTCCATCATCGGCATGTGCCGTGGCGCTCTGGCGGCGTCCTTCGACTACCAGCGCGATCGGGTCGACGAGTCCGGCCGGCTGGTGCGTGAGGACAACTTCCTCCTGGCACAGCTGAGCGAGTGCTGCTCCGAGGTCGAGTCCGCACGGGTCCAGATGATGGCCAACGTGGGCCGCATGTGGGACATCGTCGACTCCGGCAAGGAAGTGCCGTTCGAGCTCCGCGCGGCAGCCCGCTGCGACCAGGTCCGCGGCAGCCGGCGCGCTGTGGAGGCACTCGACCGCCTCTACAGCCACTCAGGCGGAAACGCCTTGCGGTCGGATCGGCCCATGCAGCGCTTCTGGCGCGATGCCCATGCCGGGTTGAACCACGCCATCAACGTCTACTCCGGACCGTATCAGGCCTACGCGCTGAGCAGGATGGGCGCGGCAGTTCCGCCCGGTCTCCAGCGTGATGTCTGAGCCACGGGGGACGACAGTGGACGAGCACGCGACAACAACCTCCGCCATCGACGCACAGCAAGGCGGCCCGACACCGGACCTGGCGAGCTCGATACGCCTGCGGATTTTGCGGCACGGCAAGGACCGGCTCGGGGACGACGCCCTGGAACAGGCCAGAGCGGGCCGCGCCGACGCCGCGACCGGACCGGTGGTCGCGGAGTTCTACAACTGCGTTCTGGACAAGGCGGAGGACCGGTACTCCTACCGCAGCTACCTGGCCCTGAACGTCCTGAAGCCCCTCCTCCCGACGGCCGAGAACGTCCACACCGGACGGACCCTCGTCGCGCGCCTCCTGCGCGACCTGGCCGAGTTCGAGTGGATGACGATGAAGGACGACGACGAGAGCGAGCTCCTCCCGAGCGGCCGGCCACGCCGTCAGCTCGCACTCAAGAGGATTCGCAAGGCGGCCTCCCTGGGCGAGCACTTCGACCCGCTGGGAACAAGACCCGGGCTCGTGGCGGAACCGGTCGAGGACGTGATCCGCTTCAGCGTCCTCCCCGTCTCCGACCACCACGACGAGTACCTCTTCATCCGAGTTCTGCAGTGCTACGAGACGGTGTTCACGATGATGGCGGCCACGCTGGAGGAGGCGGCAGCGGTCGCGCAGTCCGGATGCGCCTTCGAGGTCGCCGCCCGGATCGAGTCGGCTGCGACGACGCTGGACCAGGCGTCGGGGTTGTTCAGCCTGCTGGCCACCATGTCACCGGCGAACTTCCAGGCCTTCCGCATGCAGACCGACGGGTCGAGCGCGATCCAGTCGGAGGCGTACAAGCTGGTGGAGATCTTCTGCGCGTTGCCGAGGAAAGGTCGCCTCGACTCCCCCGCCTTCCTCTCCGTTCCGCGCGTGCGGCTGCGCGCCTTGTCCGGGCTCGACTCCTTGTCCGCGTGGCACCGTCGCCGGCAGAGCAGGTGGAGTGACGCGGAGAGCGCGGTGGTGACGAACGCGGTGCACCTGCTGGAACAGAGTCATCAGAAGTGGAAGCGCACTCACCACTCCATCGCGCGATCGATGATCGGCGACAGCAACGGCACCGGCGGCACGGACGGCATCGAGTACTTGCGGCAGTGCAAGGAGAACCGGCTCTTCTGGCCGATCGGCGAGCAGCGCCCTCAGCACGATTCTTCCTTCGACGGAGGCCGAGGCTACCCGTGGACCTGACCAAGTGGATGATCCGGGCACAGGAGGAGAACGCCAGGTGGCAGGACTCCTTTCCGCCGTTCTCACCCCACCCGTCGATGGAGGTCGACGATGACGTGTTCGCGGCGGCCTTCCACGACTTCACGGAGCGGCTCGGGAAGAACTACCCCTTCTTCCACCCGTCGTACGCCGGGCACATGGTCCGCCCGCCGCACTCCGCCGCCACCATCGGCTATCTGGCGGCCATGCTGGTGAACCCGAACAACCACGCGTTCGACGGCGGCCCGGCCACCGTCGAGATGGAGCAGGAGGTCGTCGCCCAGCTGTCCGGCATGTTCGGGTTCGAGGCCCCGCTCGGTCACCTGACCACCAGCGGCACGATCGCGAACCTCGAAGCCCTCTACGTCGCACGAGAGCTCCGGCCCGGCCAAGGCGTCGCGTTCAGCGAGGAAGCCCACTTCACGCACAGCCGCATGTGCCGCGTCCTGGGCGTGGAAAGTCATGCGGTGCGGGTCGACGACCGGGGCCGGATGGACGTCGAGGCACTGGAGGAGCTGCTGCGGACACAGCGGATCGGCACGGTCGTCCTGACCGCCGGCACGACCGGTCTCGGCGCGGTCGACCCGATCCACGAGGTCCTCGCGTTGCGGGAGCGCTACGACGTCCGCATCCACGTCGACGCCGCCTACGGCGGTTTCTTCACGCTGCTCGCGGGATCGGACACCGCGGAGGCGCTGCCGCCGGAGCCGTGGCGGGCGATCTCCCGGTGTGACTCCGTGGTGGTCGATCCGCACAAGCACGGGTTGCAGCCCTACGGTTGCGGCGCGGTGCTCTTCAACGACCCGGACGTCAACCGGTTCTACGCCCACGACTCCCCGTACACCTACTGCGCTCCGGCCGGGTTCAACCCCGGCGAGACGAGCCTGGAGTGCTCACGGGCCGGTGCGGCCGCGGCGGCTCTCTGGCTCACCTTCCGGGTCCTGCCGCCGACCCCGTCAGGACTGGGCCGGGTCCTGGGCGCCGGCAGGCGGGCCGCCCTGGACTGGTCGGCCAGGATCGCGTCGTCCGAGGCCCTCGAGCTGTACCAGGAACCCGAGCTGGACATCGTCACCTACTTCCCGGTCGTCCGGCCCGCGAGCATGCGGCTGGTGGACCAGGTGTCGGCCAGGATGCTGGAAAGCGGTGGCACAGAAGCAGATCCCGTGTTCCTGAGCACGGTGAAGGTGCGCTCCGACGCACTCGTCCGCCGGCATCCCGGTGTCGCCGCCGATGCCCCCGAGGCGCGGATCATCCGCAGCGTGCTGATGAAGCCGGAGTTCGAGGACTTCATCCCGCGACTGCACGACCGGGTGGAGGCGCTGGCCGTCTCCCACTCCGGGCTCAGGTGAGCGTGCTCCCGGCCGGCGCGGCGGAGATCCGGTCGCTCGACCGCACCGCGGCTGAGCATTTGGTTCCGCACGTATTCCACGTGGGTGTTCGGGTCGATCGGCTGGTGCGCGGGGGCAGTCGGGGTGTGCGGCACGCCACTCCGGCCTGTGCGGGTGATTCTCTGTCCTCGCTTGGGACGGCGGTCGAGCTCCGTCTACACCGGAGGGACACTCGCAGTCGTTCAGACCTGGCCTCCGGAAAGGGTTTCCAGTGAGCGATGCAGTGGAGCGGGTGTCGGAGTGGCTCGGCCGGCCCGCGGACGAGGTCGACCGGCTGGTGCACCCGGTGGAGCTGGAACGGGTGCTCGGTGCGGTCCACGAGCTCAACAGCCGAGCCGCCGCCGGTGACCGGGAGATGTTCTACCGGCAGCAGCTCCTGCTGTCGCGGATCTACGGCATGCAGCTGCGGGTGGCGCCCGGTGAACCGTCTGCCGAGGGTTCCACCGCGGTGCACCGGGTGACGCGCTCGCTGGAGCGGGCGACCGCGGCGGCGGAGGACGCGCGGATCGAAGCGGGATCGCTCGACGACGCGCCCGCGGACCCCGCCGAGTTCGTGTCGTGGCTGAAGAAGCTGGCGCGGGGGCACACCGTCTTCAAGCACCCGTACTACACCGACTTCATCCGCGACCACGCCGACGCGGAGGCGATCCGCCGTTACATGATCCAGGAGTCGGTGATCGACGGGCGTTTCGACGACCTCCTCGCGCTGATGCAGGTGGGCACGAACGGTCCGGCCAAGATGGAGATCGCGCGGAACTTCTGGGACGAGATGGGCAACGGGAACCCGGCGGAGGTCCACACCCACCTGTTCAAGCAGATCTTCGAGGTCTTCGACATCACCGACGACGAGCTGGAGAGCGCCCTCACCGCCAACGCGCTGCTGTCCGGCAACCTCGCGGTCATGCTGTGCCGCTACCGCTCCAGCTATCCGGAGGCGGTCGGTTTCCTCGGCATGACCGAGTGGCTGGTCCCCGACCGCTTCGTCCAGGTGGTGCACGCCTGGGAGCGGCTCGGCCTGCCGGACGTGGGCATCGTCTACCACCGCCTGCACATCACCGTGGACGCCCAGCACGCCGCCGGCTGGTTCCACAACGTCATCAAACCCGCGGCCACGTCACCGGCCATGCGCAGGGGGATCGCCCGCGGCACGCTGTGGCGGCTGAACTCGTCGCAGCGCTACCTCGACGAGCGCATGTCCGAAGTGGACCTGTCCGCGAGGCTCACGACCGCCGGGTGAGCGGCCGTCCCGCATCTTCACGAGGAAGGGGTTCCCGGACGTGGCACTCAACGAAGCAGGCTTCAGCATCATCGACCTCCCGGCGGCGTCAACCGAGCTGCTGGCGAGCTACGACGACCTGCCGGTCGACGAGTACATGGGTCACGGCACGAGGTTCAAGCGGTTCTGCCAGTACCGGCTGTCCCAGGACCAGGACTCCGGTTGCTCGTTCGAGCTGCTGCCGCAGCGCGACTACACGACCTTCGTCAAGTTCAACCCGGTGGCGGGCGGTATCCGGCGCCGGTACGAGCCGGTCGAGGCCGACTTCACCGACCTGCTCCGCGCGGGCGTGCAGGGGTTCCCGCTCGACCTCTCCGAGGACTGGTCGATCAACCTGCACCAGAACCGGTCGCAGGCGACCAGCGCGGTGACCGCGCCGCTCACCCCGGAGGGCGTGCACCACGACGGCCACGACTACGTGATGATCGGCGTGCTCCGGCGGGCCAACGTCGGGGGCGCGCTGACCAGGCTGTGGAAGCCGGGTGCGGACGAACCCTTCTGGAGCGGCACCATCGAGGAGGGGCAGGCGGTCCTGCTCGACGACCGGGCCATCCAGCACGACGTCACGGACGTGGAGTCGATCGACGGCCGCCCGGCCAACAGGGACATCTTCATCGCGGCGTTCTCCCGGTGGAGCCGGAAGTGGTACGGCGACGAGCACGACGCGCAGGCGCTCGCCGGCGGCGCGTCCGCTGCCGCGGCGGATTGACCGGCATGGTGGCGTTCACCAAGTACCACGCGATGGGCAACGACTACCTGCTCGTCGAGCCGCAGGACGGCGTGGCCGCGGGTCCGCTCGCCGCACGCGTCCTGTGCGACCGCCACTTCGGGGTCGGCGCTGACGGGGTGGTCTTCGGACCGTTGGGACGACCGGCCGCGGCGGGCGTGGTCGAGGTGCGCATCCACAACGCCGACGGTTCGGCGTGCGAGCGGAGTGCGAACGGGTTGCGCGCGTTCGCACTGGAACACGCGCGCCGGCACGGGACGCGGCAGCTGGTCGTGGACACGGGGTTCTGCACGTCCACGGTCTTCGTCGACGACGTGGACGCCGGGATCGTGTCGATCGAGCTCGGCCGCCCGGACTTCTCCGCGCAGGCGGTGCCCGTGCTGGGCTGCGCCGGTGAGGCCGTGGACGTGCCGATCGAGGTCGGCGGCGGCCGGTGGCAGGTCACCGCGCTGAACAACGGCAACCCGCACGCGGTGCTGGTCCTGTCCGCTGTGGACGATCAACTGGCCGACTCGGTCGGTCCCCTGCTGTCCGCGCACCCGCGGTTTCCCGGCAGGGTGAACGTCGAGTTCGCCGCGGTCTTCGGCCAGGACGTGCTCGGCGTGGTGGTGTGGGAACGGGGCGCCGGCCGCGTGCTGGCCTCCGGCAGCGGTGGCTGCGCGGCCGCCGCGGCCGCACGCCGCCTGGGCCTGGTCGGGGACCGGGTCGAGGTGGTCATGAGCGGCGGTGCCTTCACCGCGCGGTTCGACCGCCGGGGCTCCGTGCTCATGACCGGTGAGGTCGAGCACGTCGCCACGGGCCGGGTGGCGGCCGGCCTCACCTCGCGGCTGGAAGAACTGCAACCGTCCTGAGGGAGTGTCGTGCCACGCCAGAACCTGCCCATCACCAGCGCCACGAGCGAGGTCGCCGGAGCGTGCCCGCTCGACTGCCCCGACTGCTGCAGCTGGCTGGTCACCGTGGAGAACGGGGTGGCGACCGGGCTGCGCGGCAACCGGGAGCACCCGGTCACCAGGGGCACCCTGTGCGTCAAGGTGAACCGCTACCTGGAGCAGGCCTCGCACCGGGACCGGATCCTGCACCCGATGCGCCGGGTGGGGGCGAAGGGCGAGGGCCGGTTCGAGCGGATCGGGTGGGACGAGGCGCTGGACGAGATGGCCGACCGCCTCTCCCGCATCGTCGACGAGCACGGCGGTGAGGCGCTGTGGCCCTACCAGGGCACCGGTGCGCTCGGGTACCTGCAGGGGGTGCAGGGGCGAGCAGGCACCAGGTTGTGGAACGTGCTCGGCGCGTCCCACCACGACATGACGATCTGCTCGATCGCGGGCCTGACCGGGTTGACGTACGCGCTGGGCACCAGCAGGGGCATGGACCCGGAGGACTTCGCGCTCTCCAAGCTGACCCTGCTGTGGGGCACGAACACGTTGACGTCGGGGCACCACCTCTGGAGGTTCATCGAGGCGGGCCGCAAGAACGGTGGTCACGTCGTCGCCATCGACCCGATGCGCACGCGGACCGCGGCCGCCGCGGACGAGCACCTGGCGCCGATGCCCGGGACCGACGGCGCGCTCGCACTCGGCCTGATGCACGTCATCGTCGCGAGTGGCCGGGAGGACGACGACTTCCTGTCGCGGTACTGCTTCGGCTGGGAGGACTTCCGCGAACGCGTGCTGGCCTTCACGCCGGAACGCGCCGCGTCCATCACCGGTGTCCCCGCGGAGCAGATCCGGGACCTGGGTGAGCGGATCGCGCGCACCAGGCCCACCGCGATCCGCACCTCCCAGGGGATCCAGCGGCACGCCGGTGCGGGCGCGACGCTGCGGACGCTCGCCTGCATCCCCGCGGTCACGGGCGACTGGCACCGGCCCGGCGGTGGGCTGATGTTCTCCACCGACACCTACTTCGGCGGCAACCGCGAGGCGCTGTTCCGCGACGACCTGCGCCCGAAAGCGGTGCGCACGCTGTCGATGACCCGGCTCGCCGAGGGGCTGCTGGAGGCGAGCGACCCGCCGGTGATGGGGCTGGTCGTGTACGGCGCCAACCCGGTGGTCAGCACCAGCGACCAGAACCGGGTCCGCGCGGGTCTGTCCAGAAAGGACCTGTACACGGTGGTCCTCGAACACTTCCCGACCGACACCGTCGACTACGCCGATCTGGTCCTGCCCGCGACGATGCAGCACGAGCACACGGACCTGATGGACGCGTACGGCCACCTCTACCTCGCGTGGAACGAACGTGCCGTCGAGCCGCCGGGCGAATGCAGGTCGACCACGGACACCTTCCGCGACCTGGCCGCGCGGATGGGGTTGCGCGAGCCCAGCCTCTACGACTCCGACGAACGGCTCGCCGAGCAGCTCCTCGACTCCGACCACCCCTCGCTGCACGGGATCACGCTCGACGGGCTGCGGGCCGGCGGGTGGGCCCGGCTCAACTACCCCAGCCCGCTCGCACCGTTCGAGCACGGGTTCCCCACCCCCTCGGGGAAGTTCGAGTTCGTCTCGGCCACGGCGGCCGCCGACGGCCTCGACCCGATGCCGGGCTACACCCCGCCGCTGGAGGTCGTGGACGACGAGATGGCCGCACGCCATCCGTTCGTGCTCATAGCGGGCGCGTCGCACTTCGCCATCAACACGATCTTCGGCAACAACGACGAACTGCGGAGGAGAGCGGGCTCGCCGACCGTGGTCGTCAACCCCGACGACGCCCTCGCACACGGGCTCGCCACCGGCACCCGCGTGAGGGTGTTCAACAGCCGCGGTGAGTTCACCGCGGACGTGCTGGTCGACGCACGGGTCCGCCGCGGTGTCCTCAGCACCACCAAAGGCCATTGGCTCAAGCTCACCGGCGGCGCGACGGTCAACGCCACGGTGGACGAACGGGATGCGGACATGGGTGGTGGAGCGGTGTTCCACGACAACCGGGTCTCGGTCGAAGCCGTCGAGGTCCCGGCAGCGCAGATTCGAGGAGGAGCGTCGACATGAGCGCACACAACGGTGTCCAGCTGGCGAGCGGACCGCAGGGCGCCGAACAGTTGGGCGCCCTGCTCGGGGTGGCCCTGCGCGGCATGGAGGCCGGCATCCTCGAACGCGGCGGCCCGCTGCCGGCGGGAGGGCCCGCCGTCGTCTCGGCCGCCCTCGCGGCAGCCGGCGGCGGAACGGGCCGCCTGCCCCTCGAGGGCATCGGCGAGGAACGCGCGCTGGAGGAGATGAGCAGGCTCCTCGGTCTGGGCTCCGCCGATCCCGCCCACCCGCACTGCGCGGCCCACCTGGTCTGCTCGTCGCTGGCGGTGTCCGTTGCCGCGGACGTCGTGGCGAGCGCGCTCAACCCGTCCATGGACGTGTGGGAGCTGGCGCCGATGGCCAGTGAGATCGAGCGGGACTTCACCAGGGGCATCGCCGGGCTCTGCTACCCGGCCGAGCCCTCCCCCGACGCCGTGGTGACCTCCGGCGGAACCGAGTCGAACCTCCTGGCGCTGCTCCTCGCGCGCACCCTGCTCGGTGCCGGCCTCCAGGTGGTGTGCGGCGCGAACGCCCACCACAGCGTGACGAGGGCGGCCTGGCTCCTCGGACTGCCCACCCCGGTCGTCGTCGCCTGCGAGGACGACCGGATGGTCCCGGCGGCACTGGAGGCCGCTCTGGAGCGGCTCGGCCCGGCCACCCTCGTCGTCGCCACGGCGGGCACCACCAACACCGGCCGGATCGACCCGCTCCACCAGATCGCCGGGACGTGCCGCCGGTTCGGGGGGCGCCTGCACGTGGACGCGGCCTACGGCGGGCTCGCGCTGTGCAGCGAGGAGTGGAGCCGGCACCTGCACGGCGTCGAGCTGGCGGACTCGGTGACGCTGGACATGCACAAGTTCGGCTGGCAGTCCATCGCGGCCGGTCTCCTCGCGACCCGCAACGCGGCGGACCTCGGTGCGCTGACGATCAGCGCCGACTACATCAACGCCTCCGACGACGTCGACGCCGGCCTGCCGGACCTGCTCGGCAGGTCGATCTGGACCTCGCGGCGCGCGGACGCGTTCCGGATGGCGGTCACGCTGATGGCGCTGGGCACCAACGGGCTCGGTCGCCTGGTCGAGCACTGCTGCGCGACCGCGCGGGAGGTCGCGGCGGAGATCGACTGCCGGTCCGACCTGAGGTTGTGGCAGAGCCCGTCCTTGTCCACCGTGCTCTTCCGGCCGACCGTCCTCGACGACCTGCCGATCGCCGCGGGGGACGCGCTCGTCGGCCGCGTCCGGCGTGAGCTGCTGGCCAGGGGGACCGCGATCGTGGGGCGGGCCGCACTGCCGGACACAGTGGACGGTCAGCGGAAGCTGTGGCTCAAGCTCACCCTCCTGCACCCGAACGCCTCGGGCGCCGACTACCGCTCCCTGCTCGACCAGGTCGTCGCCGTCGCGGCGGAAGAAACAGGGCTGGTGGAGTCCCGGTGAGCCGCCCAGGGCGGTGTGCGCCGGCGGGCGGACCTCCGAGCGCGCTCGGGCAGGAGGTCGTGGACGGGTCAGCGGGCCGACCGTGCCCGCTGTGACGATGCACCGCGCGGCGGTCCCCACCGGCCGCCCGGTTTTCACCTAGGAGTTCTGCCATGCAGATCGTGCTCGCGACAGAGTCGGACGCTCCGGCGCTCGGCGAACTCATCACGGAGTCGTTCCGCGACCTGGACCTCACCGGCTGGCTGGTGGACGACCTGGAGGACTGGTGGAAGATCGGTCCGCACTACCTCGAACGGGAGGTTCGGGACGCCATCGCCTGCGGTGTGGTCTACACCCTCCCGGACCTGTCCGCCGCCCTCGTCGCGTTCGACCACGCGGTCGAGCCAGAGCCGACGCCGGAACGGGAGAGCTGGCTCAGGGACCTCACCGGTCCGTACTTCGAACGGTTCGCCCGGTTCGAGGCGGCCTTCCTCTCCGCGCACCCGCACCAGTCCCACTACTACGGCGCCTACCTCGCCGTGCGCCCGACCGAGCAGAACAACGGTGCGGCCACCCTGCTGCTGAACCACCACCACCAGGTCCTGGACGAGCTGGGCCGGGACGCCTACGGCGAAGCGTCGAGCAAGCGGCTGGTGGGCTTCTTCGGTGCCCGCGACTACACGCCGCTCGGTCCGCCGGTCGTCCTCGACGGCCAGGAACTGCTCCAACCGATGTGGCGCACGGCCCGTCGCCCCGGCTGACCGGCTTCGGCGCCGGACCGGCCCACTCCGGTCCGGCGCGTCACTTCCGAGCGGTGCCGACCAGGAGCAGCGACCCGCTCGGATCGCTGAAGTCCACCACCTGGTCGTGCTCGCTCGCCTCCTCCGGATGCCAGTCGGGCGCCCAGGTGACGCCGGGCTCCAGGAGGGTGAAGTCCCCGAAGAGGGCGGTGACCTCCCGGCGGTCGCGGAAGATGGCCGGGCTGACCGAGTTCGCGTACATGCTCTTCAGCTCGCCCAGCATCGCGGCGCTGCGCGGTGAGACCTCCGTGTCGGTGACGTGGGACAGGGAGAGGTACGACCCCGGCACGAGCAGGTCGCGGTAGGTGGCGACGAGGCGGGGGCCGAGGTCCTCGGTGTCGCCGCTGCCCGGTGCGGGTGGTTGCTGGATGTGCAGCACCGCCATGAGGAGCACCGCCACCGGTTCCCGCAGGTCGATCACCCCGGTGTCCGAGATCCGCGACCAGACCCGGTCCGGGTCGCGCAGGTCCGCGTGGACGGCCGCGTGCCGGCTCGGGTCACCGTGCTCTTGGAGCAGCAGGTTCGCGTGGTCGACGGCCACCGGCTCGTGGTCGACGTAGGCGACCCGCACCTCACCCGGCGCGACCTGCTCGCCCACCTCGTGCACGTGCCCCATTGTGGGCACCCCGGACCCGATGTCGATGAACTGGCGGATGCCCAGCCGGACGAGGTGCCGCACCACCCTGCGCTGGAACATCCGGTTGGCGTACGCGACCGACCTGATCACCGGGTAGTCGCGCAGGACGCGTTCGGCGAACTGCCGGTCGACCTCCCAATTGGTGGTCCCGCCGAGGTAGTAGTCGTAGATCCGGGCGACGCTCGGTCGCGTCAGGTCGACGCCCGGCAACGGGAAGGGCTCGTCGTTCGACTCGGGCACGTCAACTCCTCCGGGTACTGCGCGGACCTGACTCCACTGTGGACCGCAGCGGCTCGCTGCCGATTCCACACCGGTACGACTTCACGGCGCTGCAGGAGATTCTGGCACACCGGCGGTACCGGATGATCACCCGGAACAGGCTTTGTCCGTGTTGTCCGACGGGCAGGAGGTGGTTCATGAAGATCGAACGGCGCGAGTGGGTCCGGACGGTGGGCGAGGACGCCGCTCCCGCGCTGCTCACGTTGCTCGAAGCCGGGGGCGTTGCCTTCGACCCGGTGGAGGAGCAAGTTAACCCGGTCTACCGCGAGTACACCGACGAGTTGCCGGAGGAGGATTACCGCGAGGTCGTGGTGCCGAGCTCACCGATGTCGGCACGGTGCGCGTGAGCGAGCCGGGGAACGCGTCAGCGACGCGGCCGGGATCGGTGACCAACCCCGGCGTTCGTCACCCGCCTCGCCCGTGTCCGTCGAAGAGCCCCAGTCGGCCGGGACGGAGACAGCCGTGATCGAAGTTCAGGGCTCAGGCCAGGCCACCGCCGCACACCAGGGCGTGGCGAACTCAGGTTCCATATGCGACGTTCATGTCGAGTGCCACTACAACTCCGCAGCAGAGTCGGCACCGTCCTGGCCGATGATGGTCGTCGGCAGAGGTATACCTGCCGCTCAGGTGTGCCGAACAGGCGGTTGGCTGTGCAGAACATCTTGCCCGCGGGTCAACCAGCCGCCGGAGTTCGTGACATGTCAGGACGGTCGTGCCGTTGCTCCAGCCGGATAGCCTGCCCCGCTGCAACGGCAACGCGGGAACAGTCAGTGTGATCGCGACGACCGCCGTTACCACGACCGCAGCCCAACCCACGTAGTTGCAGCGTTAGCGCTCTCACCACAAAGATTCGCGTCGCCGTGGCTGAACCGTGTCTGGGCTGCTTCTTCGCTCGTTCTCGCGCCATGGTCCCGGTACTGCCCGACGCTGGCCCATCGAGTGCGTGGTTGCCGACGATCTGCGCAGGCCAGTGCGCCGTTACCGAATGCTATTTATAGCTGATACATCACCCGTTCGGCTGCTATACCGGCTTTGCTGTCACCGCAGGCCCAAGAGTTCCGAGGCAGCACCCGCCACCTCTTGTCATGTGGAATTACGAACCTGCCTAAACTTCGTAGCTTTGATCAAACCAAAATCGGGGTGTTCAGCGAGATGGACGACTTGGGCGACCGTCACACTCATAACGTGGTGGGCGGCGATGTGCATGGCCAGACGTTGATGGCCGGCACGATCAACGGCGACGTGCACATGAACCAGCGCCCGCAACAGGTGGTCGAATTGCCGCACCGGGCGGGAGCTTCTCCTGTGAGGGCGGGCTTCTTCCAGCCGCGCCAGGTGGAGCTGCCAGTGGAACCGGAGACACGGACGATCGTGTTGACCGGTCTTGGTGGCGTGGGCAAGACACAACTAGCGCTCGACCATGCCGAACGTGCGTGGGAGGCAGGGCAGGTGGACCTGCTCGTATGGGTTACCGCTGACTCCAGGGACGCGGTGGTGAGCGCTTACGCGTCTCTCGCCCGCGATCTCACCGGTATCGAGGACGTCGACCTCGAACGAGGCGCGGTCCGACTGTTGGAATGGCTGGCTCGCACGAGCGCGCGGTGGCTCGTCGTGCTGGACGACGTGATGCGTCCAACCGACTTGAATCGGCTCTGGCCTCCCAAATCGCCGAACGGACGCACGGTGGTCACCACCCGGCGAACCGATGCGGCGATTCGAGGCGATGGGCGCAAACTGATCAACATCGGAGTTTTCCACCCTGCGGAGTCGCTGTCCTATCTGGAAAGCGCGCTGGAAGACCACACGCACCTCCTGTCCGAAGCTGCGGAGTTGGGGCCTGATCTGGGGCACCTACCACTGGCGCTCGCGCAAGCGAGCGCATACATGGTCGACCTCAATCTTCCCTGTGATCGCTACCGCGCCCGGTTCGCGGACAGGCAACGGACACTCGCGACGCTGTTCCCCGATCGCGAACATCTGCCCGATGGGCACCAGCGAACCGTCGCAGCTACCTGGTCCTTGTCCGTCGAACTCGCCGACCAGCTGGTTCCTGCCGGACTTGCCAGGCCGTTGTTGATGGTGGCGAGTCTCCTCGATCCCAACGGCATTCCGCTCGACGTCTTCTCCACGCCGTCCGTGCTGGAGTGGTTGACACGGTCGGCAGGCCGCCGGGTGAGCGCTGAGGAAAGCCGTGACGGGTTGTGGTGCCTGCACAGGTTGAGCTTGATCAGCTCCGCCCGCAACCCGGATGACCAGGCCGTCCGGGTGCACAGACTGGTTCAGCGGGTCACCAGGGACACGATCACAACCGAACAGCTCGAAGAACTCACTCATGCCGACGCAAAGGCGTTGGTGGAGGTGTGGCCGGAGGAGTTCAAAGACGCAGTGCTCGGGCAGTCGTTGAGGGCGAACACAGATGCACTCGCAGCGTCGACAGGAGAGTTGCTCTGGCGGTGCTCCTGCCGTGAGGTGCTGTTTCGAGCGGCAATCAGCCTGGGGCACAACGGTGGAGTGGTGGCTGCGCGTACAGCGTTCCTCAGCTTGACGGCGTCCGCCGAACGTCTCCTCGGGCAAGATGCCCCAGCCACCTTGCAAGCACGGAAGTACCTGGCGCGGTGGACCGGCGAGGCCGGGTATCCCACGCAGGCGGTCGAACAGATGGAAACCTTGTTGTCCGACGTCGTGCGTGCAAAGGGTGGAACAAGCCGGGCCGTCTTGGAGGCACGCAGCGATCTCGCACACTGGCGTGGACAGGCGGACGACCCACACGGCGCACTGTTCGATTTCGTGGCCATGGTGCCCGATTTCATCGCTGAACTGGGAGAGGACGACCTCCTCACGCTCACGGCAAGGGGCAACGCTGCCCGCTTCTACGGTGAGGCCGGCTATCCGTGTGCCGCGGTCTCCGCATATCGGGAACTGCTACCCGACCTGCGCCGGGTGCTGGGCGAGGACCACGCCGCGACGCTGACCGCTGCCCACAACTACGCGCACTGGCGAGGAATGGCCGGGGATCCGGTCGGAGCAGTAGCCGCCCTGCGAGCGGTCTTGGAAAACCGGGCGCGAGTGCTTGGAGATAATCATCCACACACCCTCTCGACGCGGGGAGTCATCGCACGATGGTTCTGGCGGACCGGAAACCCCGATGAGGCGGCGAAGCAACTTGAAGGAGTTGTCCTCGACCGCACTCGGGAATTCGGCGCCGAGCACCCCACCGTCGTGATCGATCTGGTCGACTTGGCCGTCATCTGGGCGCATGCCGGCAATCGAGCAAAGGCTCAAGCCGCACTGGACGCCGCACTCGCCGCAGACGAAAGCAGCCAGAGTTTGGACCTTGATCTCACGAGGTTCGTGCAACGGGAGATCTCGCAGTCCCAGCCGTTCCCTCGGACTCACACCACCGCAACGAGCCCCGCTCACAACAGGCCGTAGCGGCTTCCTGGGGTTGCGAGACCCGCGGGTTCATCGACGAGGCATCGCGGACCACATGCGGCACAAACGCTGCGCACAACCAGCGTGCTCACCATGCGGGAAGGTTCGCGAGCAGCTCGAGCGGCTGCTAACTTCGAGCAGACCGCCGATCACTCGTCGAACATTGCGAGCCGATGAATGGCGCATGAATTCCTCGTCCAGCTGACCGACGACCTGGACGGCACCACCGCGGACGACATCGAGACCGTGCAGTTCGGCCTCGACGGCGTCACCTACTTGATCGATCTGAACGGCTACAACGCCGACACGCTGCGTGCGTTGCTGCGGGAGTACGTCACAAAGGCACGTCGAAAAAGTCGGTGAGCGAGCTATTTCGCGCTTTCCTCCTGGGAGAACCGGCGCAGCGTTCGGTTCGTCGTCGCGAAGACGGTCAACAATGCCGTGCCCACCGTGCACGTGAGAATGGCCTGCGTCGGTGTCAGGAAGTCCACGAGCAGGCCGCCGACCGCGGGGCCGGCGATCGCCGCGACGCCCAGTGCCACGCCCATCACGCTGCTGAGCCTGCCGCGCAGCTCGTCGGGCGTGAGCAGCAGCTGGTAGGTGGTGATGGTGGTGTTGGCGGTGGGGGCCAGGAACGCGGCGGCCGCGAACAGCACGCCCATGGGCAGGCCGGGGTCGAGGAACAGCGCGACCGGGATCAGGGCGGTGATCACCCAGAACACGCCGACGATGGCGCGGTGCGGGCGCAGGGTGCGGTGCAGCCGCGGGGCCACCAGGGCGCCGAGGATGCCGCCGACGCCGAGCATCGCGCCCATGAGGCCGATCTGGCCCGCGGGCACGCCCTCCTGGTGGGCGATGGCGATCATCAGCAGGTAGAACGCCTGGAAGAACAGGTTGAGGCCCACCGCGCAGAACGCCACCACGCGCACCACCGGCTGGGTCCACACCCAGCGCAGGCCCTCGGCGACCTCGCGGTGGAACCGGCCCAGGGGTGCGGGTTCCCGTTGACGTGGCGGGACGCGGACGAACAGCAGCGCCAGGAACGTGGCCACGTGGGTCACCGCCTCCACCGCGAACGGGAGCCAGCGGCCCAGGCCGAACAGCACGCCGCCCAGCGCGGTGCCGGAGAGCTGGCCGAGGTAGCCGCGGGCGGTGTTCATCGCGACGGCGTCGGAGAGGTGGCGTTCGGCCACGATGGCGGGCAGCACGGCGTCCTCGGCCGGTTCTGACAGTGCGCGGCAGACGCCGAGCACGATCACCACCAGCACGACGTGTTCGACGCCGACCGCCTGCCACCACAGGGCGGCGACCAGGAACGCCACGGCGAGGGCCTGCACGGCCTCGCAGATCAGCATCACCGTTCTGCGGTTCCAGCGGTCGACCAGTGCCCCCGCGGGCAGGCCGACGACGAGCTGGGCCGCGGCGGAGGCGCCGAGGACGAAGCCGGAGGTCGCCGCCGAGTCGGTGAGGGTCAGGACGAGCAGGGGCAGCGCGATGACCGACGCGCTCGCCCCCGCCTCGGAAAGCGCCTGGCCGACCCAGAGGAGCCGGTAGTTGCGGTTGCGCGACAGGGACGTGGTCATCGGGTGCTCCGGCAGTCGGCGGCGATGCCGCGCAGGGCTTCGAGGAAGTCCTCCGCGACGCGGCGCACGGTGGTCTCGTCGTGCCGGTCGGGTTGGTGGTGCCAGGTGAAGCGGAGCTCGCCGCCCGCGACACCGCCGACGATCTCCAGCAGGTGCGGTCCGCGGTCGGCCGGGGAGCTGTCCTGCCCGATCGCGTCGAGGACGGTCCGGAACAGACCGCCGTCGGCCTGGTCCGCGGTGCTGCCGGACTGGCCGAGGTAGTTGAACACCACCTGCGGACCCTGACCGGCGAGACGGTCCCCTGCTCCCAGGTTTTTCAGCGCGCCGAAGCCGAAACCGTTGCCCGGCACCGTGCGCAGCTGCCTGCGGACCGCCTTGACCACGTCGCGCCACGACGCGTCCTCGCCCGGCAGTGTCAGGCGGACCGGGTAGAGGGTGGTGAACCAGCCGACCGTGCGGGACAGGTCGGCGCCCAGAACGTCCTCGCGGCCGTGGCCCTCCATGTCCAGCGACACGGTCTGTTCGCCGGTGAACCGCGACAGCGCGCGGGCCAGTGCGGCGAGCAGGACGTCGTTGATCCTGGTGCGGTAGGCCGTGGGGGCGTCGTGCAGCAACGCGTCGGTGTCCGCGGCGTCGAGGACCACGTGCACCTCGCCCGGCGGTGTGCCGGGTGTGGGCTCGTCGTGGTCGACGGGCAGCGGTGCCGCGTCGAGTGCCGCCTCCCAGTGGTCGAGCTCGTGGTCGAGCGCGCCGTCGGCGACGTGCTGCGCCAAGCCGTTCGCCCAGTCGCGGAACGACGTCGACTTCGCACCCAGGTCCACGTCCTCGCCGCGGACGGCCTGCCGGTAGGCGGTGTCGAGGTCGTCGAGCAGGATGCGCCAGGACACGCCGTCGACCACGAGGTGGTGCACGGTCAGGAACAGCAGTGGTGAGGGCATGTCGTCGGCGTGGAACAGCACGACCCGGTACAGCGGGCCCGTGGCGAGGTCGAAGCTCGCGTGCGCCTCGTCGGCGATCTTCTCCAGGTGCGCCTGGCGTTCCGGCTCGGCGGTGGAGCTGAGGTCGCGGCGTTCCAGCACGGTGCCGTGCTGCACGGGGGCGTTGTGCTGGCGCCATTCGCCGTCGACGTGCTCGAAGCGCATGCGCAGCGCGTCGTGGTGCGCCACCACGGCCGCGAGTCCCTTCTCCAACGCGTCCTCGGCCACGTCCGGGGTGAGCTCCAGCAGCATGGACTGGGCGTAGTGGTGTGGCGCGAGCGTGTGCGTCTCGAAGAACCAGCGCTGGATCGGGGTGAGCGGGACGTCGCCGACGACCTCGGCGGTGTTCGCCGGCGCGGTGTCGATCTCGGTGACGAACGGCGCCAGCGCCTCGATGGTCTGGTTGCGGAACAACGACTTGGTGGTCAGGGCGAGTCCTGCCTTCCGCGCGCGGGACACCACCTGGATCACCAGGATGGAGTCACCGCCCAGCTCGAAGAAGTTGTCCCGCACCCCGACCCGGTCGGCGCCCAGCACGTCCGCCCACACCTCGGCGAGCGTGGTCTCCACCGGTGTGCGCGGTGCGACGTGCGCGGTCGTGTCGGTGATCGGTTCGGGCGCGGGCAGTGCCGCCTTGTCGAGCTTGCCGTTGGGCGTCACCGGCAGGACGGGCAGCGCCACGAACGCGGACGGCACCATGTAGGCGGGCAGGCGGTCCGTGAGGAACGCGCGCAGCTCCGCCGACCCCACCTCGCCACCGGCGACGTGGTACGCGACCAGGCGGGCGTGACCCTGGCCGGTGTCGGCGGCGATGACGGCGGCCTCGGTGACGAGCGGGTGGTGCAGGAGCGCGGACTCGACCTCGCCCGGTTCCACGCGGTGGCCGCGGATCTTGACCTGGTCGTCGATGCGGCCCAGGTACTCGACCACGCCGTCGGCGCGCCTGCGGACCAGGTCGCCGGAGCGGTACATCCGCTCCCCCGGCGCGCCGAACGGGCACGCCACGAACGCGGCCGCGGTGAGACCGGGCCGGTTGAGGTAGCCCCTGGCGAGGCCGTCGCCCGCGATGCACAGCTCACCGGGCACGCCGAGCGGCACCGGCCGCAGCTGGTCGTCCACCACGTAGAGGCGGGTGTTCCAGGCCGCGTGGCCGATCGGCACGGGTCCGGGGTCCAGTGGCGCGCCGGGTTCGACGCGGTGCTCCATGCAGCCGACGGTCGCCTCGGTGGGGCCGTACTCGTTGATCACCACGGCCGTCGGGTGCGCACGCCGCCACTCGTCCACGACCGCGCCGACGAGCTGCTCGCCGCCGACGACGAGGTCACCGGTCGGCGACAGCTGCGCCGGCACCGTGCCGAGCAGGGCCAGGTGGCTGGGCGTGGCCTTGAGGAACGCCGCCTGCTCCACCTGCGCCGCGTCCTCCTCCAGGTCGCTCACGACGATGCGGCCGCCGGCGAGCAGCGGGCCGAACAGCGTCGTGACGGTGAGGTCGAACGAGACCGGTGAGTGCAGCACCGCCGCACCGCGCAGGCCGCCGTAGACCTCGGTGGCCCAGACGAGGTAGTCGACCACCGACCGGTGCTCGACGACGACCCCCTTGGGCCGGCCGGTCGACCCGGACGTGTAGATCACGTACGCGGGGTCCCGAGTGGACAGTGGTGCGATCCGGTCGTGGTCACGGGGGTTGTCGTCCCTGCCGTCGGCGCGCAGGAGGTCCCGGTCGTCGAGCACCAGGACGGGCCGGGCGTCGTCGAGCACGAACGCGACCCGGTCCGCGGGCTGGTCGGGCTCGACCGGCACGTACGCGGCGCCCGCCTTGAGCACCGCCAGCACGGCCACGAGCAGGTCGGCGGAGCGCGGCAGGGAGATCGCGACGTACCGGCCGGGGCCGACGCCCTGCGCGATCAGACCGTGCGCCACCCGGTTGGCACGGGCGTTGAGCTGCGCGTACGTCCACGTCTCGCCGCCGTCCACCACCGCGGTGGCCTCCGGCGTCCGCACCACCTGGGCCTCGAACAGCTCCGTGATGGTGGCGTCCGGCACGGCGTGGGCCGTGTCGTTCCACTCGTGCAGCACGGCCCGCTGCTCGTCCTCGTCCATCAGCGGCAGGTCGGACAGCGGCCGGTCGGGGTCGGCGACGGCGGCGGTCAGCAGCACGCGCAGGTGCCCGGCCATCCGCTCGACGGTCGCGAGGTCGAACAGGTCGGTGTTGTAGTTGACCGCCGCGTGCAGGGCGTCGGAGTCCTCCTGGAACTCCCAGGTGAGGTCGAAGTTGGCCGCCACCACGGGCAGCGGCAGGTCTTCAACCTGCAGACCGGGCAGGTCCGGTGCGGCGTCGGGGGTGTTCTGCAGGATCACCATCGCCTGGAACAGCGGGGTGCGGCTGGTGTCGCGCTCGGGCCGCAGCTCGTCGACCACGCGCTCGAACGGCACGTCCTGGTGGGCGAACGCGTCCAGCACACCACCGCGGACCTGTCCGAGGAACTCGCGGAACGTGGTCGCGCCGTCCACTGTGGAGCGCAGCACCAGCGTGTTGACGAAGAACCCGACGAGGCCCTCCAGCTCGGCGCGGTCGCGGCCGGAGGCCACCGTGCCGACCGCGATGTCGTCCTGCCGCGACCAGCGGGCGAACAGCACCTGGCACGCGGCGACCAGCGCCATGAACAGGGTGCCGTCCTGGTGCCGCGCAAGCGCCTTGAGCTTGTCGGCGACCTCGACGGGCAGGCTGAACAGGTGCACCGCGCCGTGGTTCGTGCGCTCCGCCGGGCGGGGCCGGTCGGTCGGCAGCTCCAGCGGGGGGACGCCGGCGAGCCGGTCCCGCCAGAACGCGAGCTGCTCGTCCAGCAACGCCCCGGTGAGCCGGTCGCGCTGCCAGGCCGCGTAGTCCGCGTACTGGATCGGCAGGTCGGGCAGCGTGCCGCCGCGGTAGAGGTGGTTGAGCTCGCTGGTCAGCACGCCGTTGGACCAGCCGTCGGTCACGATGTGGTGCGCCAGCAGCAGGAGCACGTGGTCGTCGTCGGCGACGCGCAGCAGCAGCGGGCGCAGCAGCGGGCCGCGGGAGAGGTCGAACGGCCGGGTGCACTCGCGGGCGAGCACCTCGTCGAGGTTGTCCGGGACGTCGAGCACCGGCACCTCGACGACGTGCGGCGGGTGCACGACCTGGACGCCGTGGCCGTCCACGCCGTCGAAGGTGGTGCGCAACGACTCGTGCCGCGCCACCAACGCGGTCAGCGCCCTGTTCAGCGCGCCGACGTCGAGGTGACCGCGCAGCCGCAGGATCGACGGCGACAGGTAGTCGGTGCTCTCCGGTTCGAACTGGTCGAGGAACCACAGCCGCTGCTGCGCGAACGACAGCGGCAACGCGCCGTTGCGCGGCGTCCGCGGGATGACGTCCTCGGCCGCACCCGTCCCGGCTCCGATCTCCTCGACCAGCCGGGCGACGGTGGGCGAGGTGAAGAGCACCCGCGGCGACACCGGTGCGTCGAGCTCGGCGCGCAGCCGGGACACGACCCGGATGCTGAGGATGGAGTCGCCGCCGAGCTCGAAGAAGTTGTCGTCGAGCCCGACCCGCGGCACGCCCAGCACGTCGGCCCAGATGCGGCAGACGTGTTCCTCGGCCGGGGTGCGCGGGGCGCGGTACGCCGAGGCGGCGGCCTGGAGGTCCGGTGCGGGCAGGGCGCGGCGGTCGACCTTGCCGTTGGCGTTGAGGGGGATCGAGTCGAGCTCGACGAACGCGGAGGGCACCAGGTAGTCGGGCAGCCGCTCGGCCAGCCACGTGCGCAGGTCGGTCGCGGCGCCGGTGACGTAGGCGACGAGCCGTTGGTGCCCGTCGACCGCACGGGCGACCACCACGGCTTCGCGCACGCCGGGGTGCTGGGACAGCACGGCCTCGACCTCGCCGGGTTCGACCCGGTGGCCGCGGATCTTGACCTGGTCGTCGGTGCGGCCGAGGTAGTCCAGGGTGCCGTCGGGCAGCCACCGCGCCCGGTCACCGGTGCTGTACATCCGCTCCCCCGGCTCGCCGAACGGGTCGGCGAGGAACCGGTCCGCGGTCAGGCCGGGCCGGCCGAGGTAGCCGCGGGCGAGCTGGTCGCCGGCCAGGAACAGCTCTCCCGGCACGCCGACGGGCACCGGCCGCAGCTGCTCGTCCAGCACGTAGGCGCGCACGTTGCGCAACGGCCGGCCGACCGCGACCGGAGCGCCGGTCGTGATCCGGCAGGACAGCGCGTCCACAGTGGACTCGGTCGGGCCGTAGAAGTTGTAGCTCGCGACCCCGGGGACGTCGGCCAGCCGCCGCCACAGGTCGTCGCCGATCGCCTCTCCGCCCAGCATCAGCACCTGCGGGCGGTGCTCACCGTCGAGCAGGCCGGCCTCCAGCAGCTGGCGGGCGTAGGACGGCGTGAGGTCCAGGAAGCCGATGCGCTGGTCCACGACGTACCGCACCAGTGCGGGCGGGTCGAGTCGCACGTCCTCGTCCAGGACGTGCAGCTCGTGGCCGTCCGCCATCAGCACGATGCCTTCGAGCGACGTGTCGAACGAGAACACCGCCGACAACGCCACCCGCAACCGCTTGCCGGCGGCGAAGTCCTCGCGGTGGTTCACCAGCAGGTTCACCAGGCTGCCGTGCTCGACCACCACGCCCTTGGGGCGGCCGGAGGAGCCGGAGGTGTAGATGACGTAGGCGGCGTGGTCGCGGCGCACCGGTGCCAGGTTCGAGGTGTCCTGGTCGTCGGCGTCGGGCAGCGCGTCGCGCACCACGAGCACCGGATCGGCGTCCTGCACCAGGAACTCCACCCGGTCCGCCGGCAGCGACGGGTCGACCGGCAGGTACACACCACCGGCCTTCCAGATCGCCAGCAGCGCGACCACGAACTCCACGGACCGCGGCAACGACAACGCCACCAGCCGCTCCGGGCCGACACCCGAGGCCGCGAAGGCTCGGGCCACCCGGTTCGCCCACGCGTTCAGCTCCGCGAACGACAGCGACCGGTCGCCGACGACCAGTGCGGTGGCGTCCGGGGTGGCACGCACCTGGTCCTCGAACACCTCGACCACCGAGGCCGCGGTCACCTCACCGGCCGTGGCGTTCCACTCCACGAGCACCTGGTGCCGCTCGTCGCCGGTCATCAGCGGCAGCTCGCCGAGCGACCGGTGCGGGTCGGCCGCGATGCCTTCCAGCACCGACGCGAGCCGCGCGGCGAGGCGTTCGACGGTGCCGGTGTCGAAGAGACGCGGGTCGTAGTCCAGCTCCAGGCGCAGCCGGTCGCCGAGGTTGGCGCTGAGGGCCAGCGGGAAGCTGGTCGTGTCGGCGCCCTCGACCTCCAGCACCCGCACGACCTGGGCGTCGTCGAGCAGCTCGTCGATCGGGTAGTTCTCGAACACCACGGCGCTGTCGAACAACGCCGAACCGGCGGGCACGTCGCTCCACGACCGCAGGTCGGCCAGCGACACGAAGTCGAACCGCCGCGACTCGGTCTGCGCGGCCTGCACGTCCCGCAGCCACGGCAGCACCGCGGCGGCCGGGTCGACCTGGACGCGGGTGGGAACGGTGTTGATGAACATGCCCACCATGGACCCGATGCCCGGCAGTTCCGCCGGACGTCCCGAGACCGTGGTGCCGAACACGACGTCGGGCTCACCACTGTAGCGCGCCAGCAGCAACGCCCACGCGCCCTGCACCACCGTGTTGGCGGTCAGGCCGGCGGCGCGGGCGACCCGGTTCAGCGCGGCCGACCGGTCGGCGTCCAGTTCGACGTGGACGGACGCGCTGGACTCGGCGCGGTGGGCTTGGACGGGTGACCGGTCGTAGGGCAACGGGGTTGGTGACTCGACGCCGGCGAGGACCTGCCGCCAGTGCTGTTCGGCCGCGGCGGTGTCCTGGTCGGCCAGCCACCGCAGGTAGTCGCGGAACGGCCGGCGCGGCGGGAGCTCGGGTTCCGCTCCGCGGGCGAGGGCGGTGTACTGCTCGCACACCTCGGCCAGCACCTGCGCGAAGCTCCACCCGTCGAGCAGGACGTGGTGGGCGGTCCAGAACAGCACGACCTCGTCGTCGGTGAGCCGTGCGATGGCCAGGCGCAGCAACGGTGGCGTGGTGAGGTCGAGCTCCTCGCCGCCGACCGCGGTGTCGTGCTCCTCGACGGGCAGGTGGCGCCAGTCGTGCACGGTGATCGGCACGTCGACCCGGTGCCGCACGACCTGCACGGGGGTTTCGACGCCCTCCCACACCACGCCGCCGCGCAGCACCGGTGTGCGGTCCACGACCCGGCGGCAGGCCTCGGCCAGCGCGTCCGGGTCGGTCACCCCGGACAGCCGCAGCCGGAACCGGTTCGAGTACGCCGTCGAGGTGTCGTCCACGAGCGTGTGGAACAGCATCCCGGTCTGCAACGGCGTCAGCGGGTAGACATCCTCCACCTCGGCGCCGGTGCCGACCAGCCGGTCCACCGCCGCCTGGTCGAGTCGTGCCAGCGGGAAGTCCGACGGCGTGCGGCCACCGGCACCCGGCTCGGCGCAGTGCTCGACGATCTCCGCCAGCCCGTGCACCACGGCCTCGGCCACGGTCCGCACGGTCGACTCGTCGTGCAGGTGCTCGGAGTAGAACCAGGACAGCACCAGTTCGCCGTCCTCGACACCGCCGACGACGTCGAGCTGGAACGGCCGGGTGCTGTCGGCGGCCGCGTCGGCTCCCCTGTCCTCCAGCCGGCCGCGGACCAGACCTTCCCCGGCAGCCGCCACGTCGAACCGGCCGTGGTAGTTGAAGCTGACCGGCGGCAACGCCGATCCGGCCAGGGAGCTCGCGCGGAGCTGGCGCAGCGCCTCGAACCCGAAGCCGCGGCCGGGCACGGCCCGCAGCTGTTCCTTGACCGACTTGAGGGCGGCACCCCAGTCGCCGGCGGGCACGGTGAGCGCGACCGGGTACTGCGTGGTGAACCAGCCGACCGTGCGGGAGATGTCGGCGCCGTCGAGGACGTCCTCGCGGCCGTGGCCCTCCATCGTCACGGCGACGCGGTCCCGTCCGGTCCACGCCGACAACGCCCGGCCGAGCGCGCTGAGCAGCACGTCGTTGACCTGCGTGCGGTAGACGTCCGGGACGCGGTGCAGCAGGGCGTCGGTGTGCTCGCGGTCCAGCCGCACCGACACCACGCGCGTGGAGCCCGCGGTGTTGGGGCCGTCGCGGTCCACCGGCACGTCACCGGGCACGTCGAGCGCGGCGGTCCAGTGCGGCAGCTCGCCGTCGAACGCACCCGACCGCACGTGCTCGGCCAGCCGGTGCGCCCACTGGGTGAACCGGGTGCCGACCGGGTCGAGGGCGATCCGCTGTCCCGCAAGCGCTTGGCGGTACGCGGTCTCCAGGTCGCCGAGCACGATCCGCCAGGACACGCCGTCCATGACGAGGTGGTGGACCACCAGGCTCAACCGCTTGCCGGAGAACAACAACGCGCGCACGACCGGACCGTGCTCGATGTCCAGTCCGGCCTGGGCGGCCGTGACGAGCGCTTCTTCCTCCACTGTGGACACGTCGTGGCCCTCCAGCTCGACCACGGTGTCGGCCGCGTCCTGGACCCACTCGCCGTCCACGCGGGTGAAGCGGGTGCGCAGACCCTCGTGGTGCGCCACGACCGCGGTCAGGGCTCGTGCCAGCGCGCCGGTGTCGGCGTCGTCGGTCAGCTCCAGGTGCGCGGACATGGTGAAGTGGTGCGGGGCATCGCCGCGGGAGTCGAGGTACCAGCGCTGGATCGGCGTGAGCGGCGCCGGGCCGGCGATCTCCGGGAGCGCGGTCTTCTGCCCGCTCGTGCGGACGACGGTCGCCAGCTCGGCGATGGTCTGGTGGGTGAACAGGTCCTTGGTGACCAGCTCCAGGCCGGCCTGGCGGGCCTTGGACACGACCTGGATGCTCAGGATCGAGTCGCCGCCGAGGCCGAAGAAGTTGTCGTGCACGCCGACGCGCTCCACGTGCAGCGCCTCGGCCCAGACCCGGGCCAGCTCCCGTTCCACGGTGGTGCGCGGTGCCACGTGGTCCTGCGAGCCCGCGGCGTCGGGGGCGGGCAGGGCGCGGCGGTCGACCTTGCCGCTGTCGGTGGTGGGCAGCTCGTCGAGCAGCACGAACAACGAGGGCACCAGGTGGTCGGGCAGCTGCCGCTTCAGCTGCGCGCGCAGCGAGTCCGCGTCGGCCGCACCGACGACGTAGCCGACGAGTCGGTGGGTGCCGGGTTCGAACTCCTGGGCCACGACCACGGCCTCCGCCACGCCGGGCAGGCCGGCCAGTGCGGCCTCGACCTCGCCGGGTTCGACGCGGTAGCCGCGGATCTTGACCTGGTCGTCGGCGCGGCCGCGGTACTCCAGCACGCCGTCGGCGGTCCAGCGGACCAGGTCGCCGGTGCGGTACATCCGGCTGCCGGGCGGCCCGAACGGGTCGGCGACGAACCGGTCCGCGGTCAGGCCGGGCCGGTGCAGGTAGCCGCGGGTCACCTGGTCACCGGCCAGGTGCAGCTCACCGGGCACGCCGACCGGCTGGGGGCGCAGCCCGTCGTCGAGAACGTAGGCGCGCAGGCCCTGCCCCGGCGTGCCGATCACCGGCCGGTCGCGGTCGGTGACCTCCGTCCAGACCGAGTCGACCGTGCACTCGGTGGGGCCGTAGAGGTTGACCGCGGTGACGCCGTCGGCCTCGGCCAGCGCGCGCCACAGCGGTTCGCTGATGGCCTCACCGCCCAGTGCGAGCAGCAGCGGCCGTTCGAGCACGCCTTCCGGCAGGAGCTGGTGCAGGTAGGACGGGGTGCAGCTGAGGAAGTCGATGCCGTGCAGGGCGATGTGCTCGACGACGGCCCGCGGGTCGAGCCGGACGTCGTCGTCGAGCAGGTGCAGCTCGTGGCCGCCGGCGAGCAGGAGCAGGCCCTCCCAGGAGGCGTCGAAGGTGTAGGCGGCGGTGGCGATGCCGCGCAGCACCGTGCCGTCCTGGGGCAGCAGGCGGGCGTGGTGGTCGGCGACGAGCGCGGCGAGGTTGCGGTGCTCGACGACGACGCCCTTGGGGCGGCCGGTGGAGCCGGAGGTGTAGATGACGTACGCGGCGTGCTCCGGGCGCAGCGGTGCCGTGCGGTCGGCGTCGGTGGGGTCGGTCGCGGGGCGCGCGGCCACGGCGGGGTCGTCGAGCCGCACGTGCGGCAGGTCGCCGCCGATGTCGGTCCCGGCCACCACGAGCACGGGCCGGGCGTCGTCGAGCACGAACGCGATGCGCTCCGCGGGGTGCTCGGGGTCGACCGGCAGGTACGCGCCACCGGCCTTGAGCACGGCGAGGATCGCGAGCACCAGCTCGGCGGAGCGGGGCAGCGCCAGTGCCACCACGGACTCCGGCCCGACGCCCGCGGCGATCAGGTGGTGGGCGATCCGGTTGGCGTCGGCGTTGAGCTCGGCGAAGGTCCACGACCGGAGGCCGTCGACCAGCGCGGTCGCGTCCGGGGTGCGGACGGCGCGGTCCTGGAAGACCTCGTGGTAGGCCGGTGCCGGGCCGGCGGTGCCGGTGTCGTTCCACCGCTCCAGCACGTCGAGCAGCTCGTCGTCGGTGAGCAGCGGCAGGTCGGCCACGGGGAGGCCGGGTTCGGCGGTCGCGCCGTCGAGCAGCACGCCGACGTGCGCGACGAGCCGTTCGGCCGTGGAGGTGTCGAACAGCGCGGTGTCGTAGGTGAGCACCGCCTCCAGCCGGCCGTCGACCTCCTGGAACTGGAACGACACGTCGAAACCGGCCGCGACCGACGGCGGCGGCAGCTCCTCGACGCGCAGGCCGGGCAGGCGCGGTTCGTCGCCGCCGGTGTTCTGCAGCACGACCATCGCCTGGAACAGCGGGGTGCGGCTGGGGTCGCGCACGGGGTGGACCTCGTCCACGACCCGTTCGAACGGCACGTCCTGGTGGGCGAAGGCGTCCAGGACGGTCTCCCGCACCTGGCCGAGCAGCTGCCCGAAGCCCTGGCGCGGGTCCACGTCGCTGCGCAGCACCAGCGTGTTGACGAAGAACCCGACCAGGCCCTCCAGCTCGGTGCGGTCGCGGCCGGAGACGACGGTGCCGACGGCGACGTCGCGTTGCCCCGACCACCGGGCGAACACCGCCTGGCAGGCGGCGACCAGTGCCATGAACAGCGTGCCGTCGTGCTCGCGGGCCAGCGCCCTGAGCCGTTCGGTGACCTCGGTGGGCACCTGGAAGTGCACCAGCGCGCCCTGCTTGCCGCGAACGGCGGGGCGGGGCCGGTCGGTGGGCAGTTCCAGCGGCCGCACGCCGTCGAGCGCGTGCCGCCAGTGCGCCAGGTGCTCCCGCAACACCTCCTCGGTCGCGGCGGTGCGCTGCCACACCGCGAAGTCGGCGTACTGCACGGGCAGGTCGGGCAGCTTCGCGTCCCGGCCGCACGTCGCGGCCTCGTAGCAGGCGCCCAGCTCGCCGAGCAGCACGCCGTTGGACCAGCCGTCGGTGACGATGTGGTGCAGCACCAGGGAGAGCACGTGGTCGTCCGCACCGAGCCGCGCGAGCAGCACCCGCACCAGCGGGCCGTGCCGCAGGTCCAGCGGCGTGGTCGTCTCGCGGGTCAGCACGTCGGCCAGCTCGTCCTCGGTCACGTCGACCACCGGCACCTCGACGGGCTGGGGCGGGTGCACGACCTGCACACCGCGCCCGTCGACCGTCTCGAACGTGGTGCGCAACGACTCGTGCCGCGCGACCAGCGCGGTGAGCGCCGCGGCCAGCGCGCCGACGTCCAGGGGTCCGCGCAGCCGCAGGATCGACGGCGACAGGTACTCGACGCCGCCGGGTTCGAACTCATCGAGGAACCACAGCCGCTGCTGCGCGAACGACAACGGCAGACCGCCGTCGCGCGGCACCACGGGGATCTCGGCCAGCCGCGCCTGCGCCGACTCCGCGACCAGCGCGGCGATCCCCGCGACAGTCGGGTGGCTGAACAGGGCCCGCGGCGACATCTCCACGTCGAACGCGGCCCGCAGCCGGGAGATCACCCGGATGCTGAGGATGGAGTCGCCGCCGAGCTCGAAGAAGTTGTCCCGCACGCCGATGCCGGGCACGCCCAGCACCTCGGACCAGATGTCGGCCACGTCGCGTTCGACGTCCGTGCGCGGTGCGACGTGCTCGGTGCGGGCCTCGGTGAAGTCGGGTGCGGGCAGGGCGCGGCGGTCGACCTTGCCGTTGGCGTTGAGGGGGATCGAGTCGAGCTCGACGAACGCCGAGGGCACCAGGTAGTCGGGTAGCCGCTCGGCCAGCCACGTGCGCAGGTCGGTCGCGGCGCCGGTGACGTAGGCGACGAGCCGTTGGTGGCCGTGGTCCTGCCGGGCGATGACGACGGCCTCGCGGACGTCGGGGTGCCGGGACAGCACGGCCTCGACCTCGCCGGGCTCGATCCGGAAACCGCGGATCTTCACCTGGTCGTCGGTGCGGCCGAGGTAGTCGAGGGTGCCGTCGGCGAGCCACCGGACGCGGTCGCCGGTGCGGTACATCCGCTCCCCCGGACCGCCGAACGGGTCGGCGAGGAACCGGTCCGCGGTGAGCCCCGGCCGGTCGAGGTAGCCGCGGGCGACCTGCACCCCGGCCAGGAACAGCTCTCCCGGCACGCCGACGGGCACCGGGCGCAGGTCGTCGTCCAGGACGTGGGCGCGGGTGTTGAGCAGCGGACGTCCCACGACCGGGCGCCCGTGCCCGCTGACCCTGGCGGACAGCGCGTCCACCGTGGACTCGGTCGGGCCGTAGAAGTTGTAGCTCGCGGTGCCCTGGGCGTCCGCGAGGCGCCGCCACAGGTCCTCGCCGATCGCCTCTCCGCCCAGCATCAGCACCTGCGGACGGTGTTCGCCGTCGAGCAGGCCTGCTTCGACCAGTTGCCGTGCGTAGGACGGGGTCAGGTCGAGGAAGTCGATCCGGTGGCCGGTCACGTACCGGACGAGGGCGGGCGGGTCGAGCCGGGTGTCGTCGTCGAGGACGTGCAGCTCGTGGCCGTCGGCCATCAGCACGATGCCTTCCAGCGACGTGTCGAACGAGAAGACCGCCGACAGCGCCACCCGCAACCGCTTGCCGGCGGCGAAGTCCTCGCGGTGGTTCACCAGGAGGTTCACCAGGCTGCGGTGTTCGACCACCACGCCCTTGGGGCGCCCGGTCGAGCCGGACGTGTAGATCACGTACGCCGCGTGCTCGGGTCCCACCGGTGCGAGGTCGTCCGAGCGGTCGGCCTCGGGCAGCGCGTCGCGCACCACGAGCACCGGATCAGCGTCCTGCAGCAGGAACTCCACGCGGTCGGCGGGCAGCGTCGGGTCGACCGGCAGGTACACGCCACCGGCCTTCCAGATCGCCAGCAGCGCCACCACGAACTCCACCGACCGCGGCAGCGACAACGCCACCACGCGCTCCGGCCCCACACCGGCGGCGACGAAAGCGCGCGCCACCCGGTTCGCCCACGCGTTCAGCTCCGCGAACGACAGCGACCGCTCCCCCACCACCAGTGCGGTGGCGTCCGGCGTGGTCCTGGCTTGACTTTCGAACACCTCGACGACCGACTTCTCCGGCACGTCACGGGTGGTCGCGTTCCACTCGGTGAGGACCTGGTGGCGTTCTTCGCCGGTCATCAGCGGCAGGTCCGCCACCGGTCGCGCGGAGTCGGCGGCGATGGCGTCGACGACCAGGAGCAGGCGGTCGGCGAGGCGCCGGGCCGTGTCGGCGTCGAACAGGTGCGGGTCGTAGGCGAGGTCCAGGCGCAGCCGGTCGTCGAGGACGGCGCTGAGGGTGAGCGCGAAGGTCGTCGTGTCCCGCGCCTGCACCTCGGTCGCGCGGATGCCGCCGACCTCGGTGACGTCGTTGAGCGGGTAGTTCTCGAACACCACGGCGCTGTCGAACAACGCCGACCCCGCCGGAACGTCGCTCCACGACCGCAGGTCGGCCAGCGACACGAAGTCGAACCGCCGCGACTCGGTCTGCGCGGCCTGCACCTCCGCGAGCCAGGTCGCGACCTCGGCGTCGGGGCGCACGGACACCCGGGCCGGCACGGTGTTGATGAACAGGCCGATCATCTGCTCCACACCGGGCAGCTCGCCGGGGCGGCCGGAGACAGTCGTGCCGAACACGACGTCGGACTCACCGCTGTAGCGCGCCAGCAGCAACGCCCACGCGCCCTGCACGACGGTGTTGACCGTGAGGCCGTGGCGGCGGGCGGTGTGGCGCAGCCGGTCGGTCTGCTCGGCGGTGAGCGCGACGGGCACCGCCGTGGAGGACTCGGTGGCGTGGTCGCGGGCGGGCGGCCGGTCGTAGGGCAGGGCGGTGGGTGCGGAGAAGCCCGCCAGCACGGCACGCCAGTGGCGTTCGGCCTCGGACCGGTCCTGGGCGTCCAGCCACCGCAGGTAGTCGCGGAACGGCCGCCGCGAGACGACCTCCGGTGCGCTGCCCGCGGTGATCGCCCGGTACTGCTCGCACACCTCGGCGAACACCTGGGCGAGGCTCCAGCCGTCCAGCAGCACGTGGTGGAACGTCCAGACCAGCAGCACCTCGTCGCCGGGCAACCGGGCCAGGTCGATCCGCATCAGCGGTGCCCGGCGCAGGTCGAGGTCCTGTGCCGCCAGTGCTTCCAGCTCGCGTGCGCGGTCCTGTTCGGACAGTGAGCGCCAGTGGTGGTGCGCGGTCGGCAGGTCGACGTGCGAGCGGATCACCTGCACGGGCCGCTCGACGCCCTCCCAGACCAGCGCACCGCGCAGCACCGGCGTGCGGTCGACGACGCGCTGCCACGCGGTGGCGAGGGCCTGTTCGTCGGTGACGCCGGTCAGCCGCAGGCGCACCTGGTCGAAGTAGGCCGTGGACGACGGGTCGGCCAGGCCGTGGAAGAGCATCCCCTCCTGCAACGGCGTCAGCGGGTAGACGTCCTCGACCTCGGCACCGGTCCCGACCAGCCGGTCCACCGCGACCTGGTCCAGGTGTGCCAGCGGGAAGTCCGACGGCGTGCGGCCACCGGCACCCGGCTCGGCGCAGTGCGCCACGATCTCCGCCAGCCCGCGCACCATCGCGTCGGCGACGCCCCGCACGGTCGACTCGTCGTGCACCTGCCCGGAGTACAGCCAGGTGAGCTCGAGCCGGCCGTTCTCGACCAGCCCGACGACGTCGATCAGGTACGCGCGGGCGTTGCCGGGGGCGCTGTCGCGGCCGAGCGGGGCGCAGCGGGCCCGGACGAGCCCGTCGGCGTCGGCCGCGACGTCCCACTGGCCGTGGTAGTTGAAGCTGATCAACGGGTGCGGGTCGTCGCGCAGCGCCGCGGCCGGCGAGCCGGGGGCGGCCAGGTAGCGCAGCGCGGCGTAGCTCTGGCCGCGGCGCGGCAGTGCGCGGACCTGTTCCTTGACCGACTTGAGCACACCGCCCCAGCCACCGGCCGGGACGTGCAGAGCCAGCGGGAACTGGCTGGTGAACCAGCCGACGGTGCGGGAGATGTCGAGGTCGTCGGGCACGTCCTCGCGGCCGTGGCCCTCCAGTCCGATGAGCACGCGGTCGTGGCCGGTCCACCCGGCCAGCGCGCGGCCGAGCGCGCTGAGCAGCACGTCGTTGACCTGGGTGCGGTAGACGCCGGGCACCTGGTGCAGCAGCGCGTCGGTGTCGGCGGGGCTGAGCCGCACGGTGACCGACCGGACGTCCTCGGCGGGGTCGCCGTCGTGGTCCAGTGGGAGCTCGGCGGGGGCGGAGGCGGCGAAGCCGGTCCAGTGGTCGAGGTCGGCGTCCAGCTCACCGGCGCGCACCCGGTCGGTGAGGCGGCGGGCCCAGGTGGCGAACGCGGTGGGCACGGGCTCCAGCGCGACGGGTTCGCCGCGGACGAGCTGCTGATAGGCGGTGTCGAGGTCGGCGAGCAGCACGCGCCAGGACACGCCGTCCACGACGAGGTGGTGCACGGTCAGGAAGAGGCGGCAGCGGCCGTCGGCGAGGCGGAACAGGACGGCCCGCAGCAGGGGGCCTTCGGTGAGGTCCAGGCTCGACTGGGCGGCGAGTGCGGCCTCGTCGCAGGCGTGGTCGTCGAGGCCGGTCAGCACCTGGAGGACGCCGGTCGGCGGAGTGGGGGCGAGGTCCTGGACCCAGCGGGCGGTCCCGGGAGCGGCGTTCGCGTTGCCGGGCTGAGTGGCGTCGGGCTGGGCGTTGCAGGGCTGACCGGCGTCGTCGCGGCGGAAGCGGGCCCGCAGGGCGTCGTGGTGCGCCACCACGGCGTCCACGGCGGTGGCCAGCGCCCGTTCGTCCACCTCGGGTGCCAGCTCCACGTGCGTGGACATGGTGAAGTGGTGCGGGCTCGCGGGAGCGGTGTCGAAGAACCACTCCTGGATCGGCGTCAGCGGCGCGGGTCCGGACACCACCGCGTCCGCCACCGTGTCGGCCACCGCGGTCGCGGTCGCGGCCAGCCCGGCGACGGTGGGGTGCAGGAAGACGTCCTTGGACGACAACCGCAGACCGGCCCGGCGGGCGCGGGCGACGAGCTGGATGCTGAGGATGGAGTCGCCGCCGAGCTCGAAGAAGTTGTCCTCGATGCCCACGCGGTCGACGCGCAGCACCTCGGCCCAGACGCGCGCCAGCTCCCGTTCCACCGGCGTGGTGGGCTCGACGTGGCGGTCGGCTGCGGTGCGGGCCTCGGGTGCGGGCAGGGCGCGGCGGTCGACCTTGCCGTTGCCGCTCAACGGGAGCGCGTCCAGCACCACGAACGCCGAGGGGACCATGTAGTCGGGCAGCTCGCGGGTGAGCCACGTGCGCAGCTCGGCGTGCGCCGGGGCGGCGTCGGCCACGAGGTAGGCGACCAGCTGCTTGCGGCCGTCGTCGGTGCGGGCGACGGTGATCGACTGGGAGATGCCGGGGTGGCGCACGAGCAGGGCGTCGATCTCGCCGGTCTCGACGCGGAAGCCGCGGATCTTGACCTGGTCGTCGGTGCGGCCGACGAACTCGACCACGCCCTGCGCACGCCACCGGCCGATGTCACCGGTGCGGTACATGCGGGAGCCGGGCGGGCCGAACGGGTCGGGCACGAACCGCTCGGCGGTCAGGCCGGGCTGGCCGAGGTAGCCGCGGGCCACGCCGGCGCCCGCGAGGAACAGCTCCCCCGGCACGCCGACGGGAACCGGGCGCAGGCCTTCGTCGAGCACGTAGACGGCCATGCCGTCCAGCGGCCGGCCGATGGGGATGACGTCGGGCACGGTGTCGGTCATGGGGAACGACGTGGCGAACGTCGTGGTCTCGGTCGGGCCGTAGCCGTCGACCACGGTCAGGCCGGGGCACGCTTCGAGCACCCCGCGCACGGCCGCGGCGGGCACGACGTCACCGCCGGTCCACACCTCCCGCAGCCCGGCGAACGCGTCCGGTGCCTCCTGGGCGACGAGCCGGAACAGTCCGGCGGTCAGCCAGATCGCGGTCACACCGCGACCGGCGGCGGCCCTGATCACGTCGGCGTCGACGTCACCCGGCCGTGCCACCACGACCTGGCCGCCGCGCAACAGCGGGACCCACAGCTCGTAGGTCGAGGCGTCGAACGCCGACGGCGAGTGCAGCAGCACCCGGTCGTGCGCACCGCCCGCGAACCGGGAGTCCAGCGCCAGCGCCACGACGTCGCGGTGCCGCACGGCGACACCCTTGGGCACGCCGGTGGAGCCGGAGGTGTGCATGACGTACGCGAGCTGGTCCGGGTGCACCGCGACAGCGGGATCGGCGGCGCCGGTCCGCTCGCCGTCGAGCAGTACGGTGTGGACGGACGCGACCGCGTCCCGGTTGCGCGCATCGGTGAGCACGACCGCGATCCCGGAGTCGGCGATGACCCGCCGGGTCCGTTCGGCCGGTGCACGACCGTCGAGCGGGACGTACGCCGCGCCGGCCTTCACGATCGCCAGCTCGGCCACGACCAGGTCGGCCGACCGCTCCACGAGCAGCCCCACCGGGTCCTCCGGCCGCACACCGAGGTCGATCAGCTCCTGAGCGAGCGCGTTGGCCCGCGCGTCCAGCTCGGCGTAGGTGAGGACCTCGTCGTCGGAGAGCACGGCGGGTGCGTCCGGCGTCCGGCGCACCTGCTCGGCGAACAGGCCGGGGATCGTGGCGTCGACCGGTGCGCGGGAGGCGTCGTTCCAGCCGGTCAGCACCTGGTCGCGTTCGGCGTCCGACAGCCACGGCAGCTCGCCCAGCGGCCGGTGCGGGTCGCTCGCCAGGCCGTCGAGCAGCCGCACGAGGTGGTCGCAGAAGCGGGCGACCGTGGCGGCGTCGAACAGGTCGGTGTTGTACTCGACCACGCCGTCGAGCAGGCCGGCGCGCTCCTGGAACTCGATGGTCAGGTCGAAGATGGCGGCACGGCGGGACAACCCGACCTGCTCGACCGCCAGGCCGGGCAGCCGCGGCGGGGTGCGTTCGGCGTTCTGCAGGAGCACCATCACGTCGAACAGCGGGTTGCGGCTGACGTCGCGGTCGGTGCGCAGTGCGTCGACCACGTGCTCCAGCGGCACCTCGTCGTGGGCGTACGCCTCCTTGACGTTGTCCTTGACCTGGTCCAGGAACTCGGCGAACGTGGCACGTGAGTCCACTGTGGACCGCAGCACGACGGTGTTGACGAAGAACCCGACCAGCCGCTCCAGACCGGGGCGGCCGCGGCCGGTGGTCACGGTGCCCACGGCCACGTCGTCCTGCCCGGCGTAGCGGGCCAGCAGAGCCTGGCACCCGGCCATCAGCACGGAGAACAGGATCGTGCCGCGCTCCTGGGCGAGCGCCCGCAACGCTGCGGTGGTCGCGGCCGGCACGGTGAACGCCTGCACCGCGCCGTTCGTGGTGCGCACCGCCGGTCGCGGCCGGTCGGTGGGCAGCTCCAGCGGGGTGGTGCCGCTGAGCCGCCGCGTCCAGTGCTCGACCTGGCCGCGCAGCGCCTCACCGGAGAGCCGCTCCCGTTGCCAGGCCGCGAAGTCGGCGTACTGCAGCGGCAACGCGGGCAGCACGGCGTCCCGTCCGGCCACGGCCGCGCCGTACAGCTCGCCCAGCTCCTCGGTGAGCACGCCCATCGACCAGCCGTCGGTGACGACGTGGTGCGCGGTGACCAGCAGCACGTGCTCGTCCGGTGCCTGCCGCACCAGCACCGCCCGCACCAGCGGTCCGCGCCGCAGGTCGAACGGGCGGGAGTACTCCTCGACCAGCAGCTCGTCCAGGTCGCCGGCCGGCTCGGCCACGGGCAGGGCGAGGTCGAACGGCGGGTGCACGACCTGCACACCGACCCCGTCGACCTCGTCGAGCGTCGTGCGCAACGACTCGTGCCGCGCCACCAGACCGGTGAGCGCCGCGGTCAGCGCGGCCACGTCGAGCTGTCCGGTCAGGCGCAGCGCCAGCGCGCTGTTGTAGCCGGAACCGCCGGGCTGGAAGCGGTCGAGGAACCACAGGCGCTGCTGCGGGAACGACAGCGGCAGCGGCTGGGTCCGGTCGGCCGGTCTGATGGCGTCGGCCTGCTGCGAGCGGCCGGAGAGGCGGCGGCGCATCTGCTCCCGCAGGTGCGGGGGCAGCGCGGCGATGCGGTCCTCGATCGACGACGACATGGTGTGGTGTCTCCTCACAGTTCCTGGTTGGCGCCGTCTTCGAGGGCGAGTCGTTCGAGCTCGAGCAGGATCTTCTCCTCGACCAGCCCCGCCAGGTCGGCGACCGTGCGGGCGGTGAGGACGTCGTGCGGGGTCAGCGGTACGTCGAAGGCCGCGCGGCACCGGGACGTGACGAGCAGGCTGCGCATCGAGTCGCCGCCGAGTGCGAAGAAGTCGTCCTCGGCGCCGACGCGCTCCACGCCCAGCACCTCGGCCCAGATGCCGGCCATGACCTCCTCGGTCTCCGTCCTGGGCGCCACGTACGGCGCGGCGGACGCGGTGGCCGACGGTTCCGGCAACGCGGCCCGGTCGACCTTCCCGTTGGTGCTCAGCGGAAGCGCGTCGAGCACCATGAACACCGAGGGCACCATGTAGTCGGGCAGGGTTCGTCCCGCGAACGCGGCCAGGTCCGCGGGTTCCGGTGCACGGGCGGGGTCGGCGGGTACCAGGTAGGCCACGAGCTGCTTGCCGCCGAGGGAGTCCTCGCGGACCACCACGACCAGCCCGCCCACGCCGGGGTGCCGGTCCAGGACCGCTTCGACCTCGCCGAGCTCGATGCGGAACCCGCGCAGCTTCACCTGGTCGTCGGCGCGGCCGGCGAACTCCAGCACGCCACCGGGCAGCCACCGCACGACGTCGCCGGTGCGGTACATCCGCTCCCCCGGCGCACCGAACGGGCAGGCGACGAACCGGGACGCGGTCAGGCCCGGCCGGTCGAGGTAGCCGCGGGCCAGGCCGGCCCCGGCGAGGTACAGCTCGCCGGGCACGCCGACCGGAACGGGCCGCAGCCGCTCGTCCAGCACGTAGGTGGCCATGCCGTCGAGCGCGGAGCCGATGGGCACGGTGTCCGGCACGTCGTCCTGGCCGGTCATCCGGTGGGAGGTGGCGAACGTCGTGGTCTCGGTGGGTCCGTAGCCGTCGACCACCACCAGTCCGGGGCAGGCCGCCATGACCCGGCGGACCGCGGCGGCGGGCACGACGTCACCGCCGGTCCACACCTCGCTCACGCCGACCAGGCAGTCCGGCGAGTCCTGCGCCAGCACCCGGAACAGGCCCGCGGTCAGCCACAGCGCCGTCACGCCGTGCGCGGTGATCTGCTCGCGCAGCGCGGCCGCGTCCAGGTCCTGCGGCGGCGCGACGACCACCCGGCCGCCGCGCAGCAGGGGCACCCACAGCTCGTAGGTGGAGGCGTCGAACGCCAGTGGTGAGTGCACCAGCACGGTCCGGTGGGCCGGGCCGTCGAACCGGGAGTCGAGCGCGAGCGCCACGACGTCCCGGTGCCGCACCGCCACACCCTTCGGCGTGCCGGTGGAGCCGGAGGTGAACTCCACGTAGGCGAGGCCGTCGGGGTGTCCGGCCACGGCGGGCCGTTCGGCTGACGTCTCACCGCCGGGGACGACGACGTGCCCGTCGAACGGGACGGTGTCGGAGTCGGTGATCAGCACCCGGCTCCCGGCCTGGTCGAGCACGAGCCCCTGGCGTTCGACCGGCGCCCGGCTGTCCAGCGGCAGGTAGGCGCCGCCCGCCTTGAGCACGGCGAGCACCGCGACCACCACGTCGGCCGATCGGCGCAGCAGCAGCCCGACGCGTTCCTCCGGCTGCACACCGAGCGAGATCAGCCGCTGTGCCAACGCGTTCGCGCGGGCGTCCAGCTCGGCGTAGGTGAGCGACGTGCCGCCCGCGACCACCGCGGTCGCGTCCGGGGCCCGGTCCGCCTGGGCGGCGAACAGCTCGGCCACGGTCGCGTCCGGGACGCTGCTCCGCACGCGCTCCGGGAGGACGAGCCGGCGTTCGGCGTCGTCGAGGAGGTCGACCTCGCCCAGCGCGCGGCCGGGGTCGGCGGTCAGACCGCGCAGCACCGCGGTCAGGTGACCGGCGATGCGCTCGACCGTGGCGAGGTCGAACAGGTCGGGGTCGTAGCTGAGCCGGAACTCCAGCTCCGCGCCGGGCCGGACGCCCAGGCTGAGCGGGAAGTTGGTCGTCTCGACCGCGTCCAGGTCGCGCAGCACGACCCCGTGGGCCGCGGCCTCGTCGATCGGGTAGTTCTCGAACACCACGATGCTGGCGAACAGGTCGACGCCGCCCGGCACGTCGCTCCAGGCCTGGAGGTCGGCGAGCGCCACGTGCTCGAACCGCCGCGCCTCCGCCTGGTCGGCCTGCAAGCGCCGCAGCCACGCCGCGACCGGTTCGTCCGGCACGACCTCCGTGCGCACCGGCAGGGTGTTGATGAACATGCCCGTGATGGCGTCCGCGCCGGGCAGGTCGGCCGGGCGGCCGGAGACCGTGGAGCCGAAGCACACGTCGTCCTGGCCGCTGTAGCGCGCCAGCAGCAGCGCCCAGGCGCCCTGCACGACGGCGTTGAGCGTCAACCCGTTGCGCTGGGCGAACTCGCGCAGCTCGCCACCGGGCAGGGTGACCGTGGTCCAGGCGGCGGTCCGGGTGGCGTGACCCGGTGCGGCGGGGCGGTCGAGCGGCAGCGGGGTGGGTGCGGCGAACCCGCCGAGCACCCGCCGCCAGTGCTCCTCCGCCTCGGTCGCGTCCTGTGCGGCGAGCCAGCGCAGGTAGTCGCCGAACGGCCGGCGGGCCGGCAGGTCCGGCTCGCGACCGGCGGTGAACGCCGCGTAGCAGGTGAAGACGTCGGTCAGCACCTGGAACGTGCTCCACCCGTCGAGCAGCACGTGGTGGAACGTCCAGCCGACCCGCACGGAGGTGTCCGACTCGCGCGTCAGCTCCAGCCGCAGCAGCGGCGCGGTGCCGAGGTCGAGCTCGCCGCCGGTCCCGTCGTTGATCGGCACGTCGACCGTGCGGCAGACCACCTGCACGGGCCGGTCGACGCCCTCCCACACGACGCGGCTGCGCAGGACGGGGGTCCGTGCGACGACCTCGCGCCACGCACGGGCCAGCGCCTCGACGTCCGTGACGCCGTCGAGGACGAACGAGATCCGTTCGGTGTACAGGCCTTCGTGGCCGTGGGACAGGCTGTGGAACACCATGCCCGCCTGCATCGGCGTCAGCGGGTAGACGTCCTCGACGGCGCGGCCGTCGCCGACGATCCGGTCCACCGCGGGCTGGTCGAGGCCCGCCAGCGGGAAGTCCGACGGTGTCCGGCCGCCCGCTCCCGGCCGGGCGCAGTGCGCGACGATCTCCCGCAGCGCCACCGCCATCGCCTCGGCCAGCACGCGCACGGTCGGCTCGTCGTGGACCTCGTCGCTGTAGTACCAGGTGAGCTGCAACCGCTTGTCCTGCACCGCGCCGACGACGTCGAGCAGGTGGTGGCGGGGCGTGTCCGGTGCGGCGTCGGCGCTGATCCCACCGGCCGTGCGCACCGCCGTGCCCGCCACGCCGTCGAACTGCCCGAGGTAGTTGAACGCCACCGCCGGCTGCACCCCGCCGTACCGCGCGCCGAAGCCGATGCCGCGGCGGGGCACCGCGCGCAGCCGTTCCTTGGTGGCCTTGAGCACCGCGCCCCAGTCCCCCGCCGGCACGTCGAGCGCCACCGGGAACACCGCGGTGAACCAGCCGACCGTGCGGGACAGGTCGACGCCGTCGAGGAAGTCGCCGTCGCGGCCGTGGCCCTCCAGGTCCACGAGCACCCGGTCGCGGCCGGTCCACCCGGCCAGCACCCGTCCCAACGCGCTCAGCAGCACGTCGTTGACCTGCGTGCGGTACGCGGCGGGCACGTCCTGCAACAGGGCCCTGGTCTCCTGGGCGTTCAGCTCGACGGTGACGCCCCGCACGGAACCGGTCGTGCCGGTGCCGGTGCGGTCCACGGGCACGCCCGGGTCACCGGTGACGCCGGCCCAGTGCCCGGCCTCGTCGTCGAACCCGCCGGCCGCGGTGTGCTCGGCCAGCCGCAGCGCCCAGTCGCGGAACGACGTGGTCCGCGCCGGGAGGAGGACCCGTTCACCGCGCACGGCCTGGAGGTAGGCGGTCTCCAGGTCCTCCAGCAGCACCCGCCACGACACGCCGTCCACGACGAGGTGGTGCGCGGTGAGCCGGACCCGGTGCGACGTGAGCGGCGTGGCCCGCAGCAGCGGTCCGCGTCCCAGGTCGAACCCGTCCACCTCGGACAGGACGTCGACGGGTCCGACCGGCGGGTTGTGCTGCTGCCAGCCGGTCGCGGTGTGCTCGAACCGCATCCGCAGTGCGTCGTGGTGCTCGACCAGTGCCGCCAACGCCGTGCGCAACGCCGTGCGGTCGACCTCGTCGGTGAACTCCACCTCGACGACCTGGTCGAAGTGCTCGGGGTGCGGCGGTTCCGCGTCGAGGAACCACCGCTGGATCGGGGTCAGCGGGACGTCGCCGGTCACCGGGCCCCGCGGCACGTCCTGCTGTTCCGCGGCGACCGCGGGCACGGCGGCGGCGAGCGCGGCGACGGTCGGACGGCTGAACAGGTCGCGTGGCGCCAGGGCGTACCCGGCCTGCCGGGCGCGGGACACGACCTGGATGCTGATGATCGAGTCACCGCCCAGCTCGAAGAAGTCGTCCTCGACGCCGACCCGGTCGAGCCCCAGCACCTGCGCCCAGATGCCGGCGAGCACGCGCTCGGTCTCCGTGCGCGGCTCGACGTGCCGGGTGCCGGTCGTCTCCCACTCCGGTGCGGGCAGCGCCTTGCGGTCGAGCTTCCCGTTGCCGGTCAACGGGAGCCGGTCCAGGTGCACGAACGCCGAGGGCACCATGTGCTCGGGCAGCGTCTGCGCGAGGAACCCGCGCAGGTCGGCGCCACGGCCACCGACGACGTACCCGACGATGACCTTGCGCCCGGCGTGCTCGCGGACGTCGGCGACGGCGGCGGTGACGTCGTCGTGGGCTTCGAGCGCGGCCTCGATCTCGCCGAGCTCGATGCGGAAGCCGCGGATCTTGACCTGGTGGTCGGCGCGGCCGAGGTAGTCGAGCCGGCCGTCCTTCCAGCGCGCCAGGTCGCCGGTGCGGTACATGCGGGAGCCGGGGGCACCGAACGGGTCGGCGACGAACCGGGACGCGGTCAGGCCGGGCCGCTTGAGGTAGCCGCGCGCCAGGCCTGCGCCGGCGACGTGCATCTCGCCGACGACACCGGGCGGCACCGGTCGCAGGTCCTCGTCGAGGACGTACACGCGCAGGTCCGGGATGGGTTCGCCGACGGTGCCGTCGGCGGGCGTCCACGTGACGTGCACGGTGGTCTCGGTGATGCCGTACATGTTGATCAGCTCGCCGGGGCCGTTCCAGGCCGCGAGCTTGCGCACGTCCAGCGCCTCACCGCCGAAGACGACGTAGCGCAGGCTGAGGTCCTGCGGCTGTTCGGCGATGAGCTGGTAGAACGCGGACGGCGTCTGGTTGAGGACCGTGACCCGTTCCCGTGCCAGCAGGTCGGCGAACTCGCGCGGCGAGCGCGACACCTCGTGCGGCACGACGACGAGCCGGCCGCCGTGCAGCAGCGGTCCCCACAGCTCCCAGACGGAGAAGTCGAAGGCGTAGCTGTGGAACAGGGTCCACACGTCGTCGGCGCCGAACCCGAACCAGGCGTCGGTGGCCGAGAACAGCCGGGCCACGTTGGCGTGCGGGACGACGACGCCCTTGGGCTTGCCGGTGGAGCCGGAGGTGTAGATGACGTACGCGGGGTTCTCCGGCCGCAGCACGACGTCCGGTGCGGTCGAGGGCAGCCCGGACAGGTCCGGCAGCTCGGTCAGCACGGTCACCGGCCGGGTGTCCTCGACCATGCCCGCGATCCGGTCCTCCGGGTAGGACGGGTCGATCGGCAGGTAGGCCGCGCCGGACTTGAGCACGCCCAGCACCGCCACGACCAGGTCGGTGGACCGCGGCAGCCGCAGCGCGACGTACTCCTCCGGTCCCGCACCGCGGTCGGCGAGCAGGTGCGCCAGCCGGTTGGCGCGGGCGTCCAGCTCGGCGTAGGTCAGGTGCTCGTCCCCGCAGGTGACCGCGACGGCGTCCGGGGTGCGCGCGGCCTGCTCGGCGAACAACCGCGGCAGCGTCGCCACCGGGTAGTTCCCGCCGGTGGGGTTCCACTCGACCAGCACCTGCTCGCGTTCGGCGTCGTCGAGCAGCCGCAGCTCGCGCAGCGGCCGGTCCTGCTCGGCCAGCAGGTCGTCCAGGAGCAGCCGCAGGTGCCCGCCGAGCCGCTGCACGGTGGCCTCGTCGAACAGGTCGGGGTCGTGGTCGAGCTCGACGACCAGGTGCCGGCCGGGCGAGACCACGACGGTGAGCGCGTAGTTGGTGGGCTCGTGCGCGTAGACGTCGTGCAGCCGCAGGCCGTGCTCGGCCATGGCGTCCTCGTCGAACGGGTAGTTCTCGAACACGAGGATGCTGTCGAACAGGTTCGCGCCGCCGGGCAGGTCGCTCCACCCGCGCAGCCGCGACAGGGGCACGTGCTCGAAGCGCCGTGCCTCCGCCTGGTCGGCCTGCAGCTCGCGCAGCCACGACAGCTGGTCGCGGCCGCGGTCGACGGCGACCCTGGTCGGCACGGTGTTGATGAACATGCCGACCGTCGACTCGACACCGGGCAGGTCGGCGGGCCGGCCGGACACGGTGGTGCCGAACACGACGTCGGACGTGCCGGCGTAGCGGGCCAGCAGCACCGCCCAGGCGCCCTGCACCACGGTGTTCACGGTCAGGCCGTTGCGCTGGGCCGCTTCGCGCAGCCGTTCGGTGCTCTCGGCGCTCAGCTCGAACCGGACGGTGCCACCGGACTGGGCGCGGTGCGCGTCCACGGGGCGGCGGTCGAACGGCAGCGGCGTGGTCTCGGCGAAGCCGTCGAGCACCCTCCGCCAGTACCTCTCGGCCTCGGCGCCGTCCTGGCGGTCCAGCCAGTGCAGGTACTCGCGGAACGGCGGGCGGGCCGTGGCCGGTCCCGCCGTGCCGCGGGTGATGGCCGCGTGGTGCTCGCAGACCTCGGTGAACAGCTGGGCCGCGCTCCACCCGTCGAGCAGGACGTGGTGGAACGTCCACAGCACCAACACCTCGTCGTGCGCCAGGCGGGCGATCGCGACGCGCATCAGCGGTGCGGCGGTCAGGTCCATCCCGGCCGCGCGGTCGCTCTCCAGCAGCGCGTGCAACTCGGCGTCCTCGTCGAGGCCGGTCCAGTCGAGGTGGGTGACCGGCAGGGTCACCTCGGGCCGCACGCGTTGCAGCGGTTCGGCGAGCCCGTCCCACACGACCTCGCTGCGCAGCACGGCGTTGCGGTCCACGACCCGTTGCCAGGCCTCGGCCAGCGCGTGCGGGTCGGTCACGCCGGTGAGCCGGAAGCGGACCTGGTTGAAGTAGGCGCCGGAGGTGGTGCCGTCGACCAGGCCGTGGAACACCATGCCGGCCTGCATCGGCGTCAGCGGGTAGAGGTCCTCGACGTCGCGGCCGTCACCGGTGAGCCGGTCCACCGCCGCCTGGTCCAGGCGTGCCAGCGGGAAGTCCGAGGGCGTGCGACCGCCGGAACCCGGACGGGAGCAGTGGACCACGACCTCGCGCAACGCCGTGGCCAGTGCCTCGGCCAGGCGCCGCACGGTCGTCTCGTCGTGCACCTGGTCGCTGAAGTACCAGGTGAGCTCCAGGCAGCCGTGCTCGACCGCGCCGACGACGTCGAGCAGGTGCGGGCGCGGCGCCCGCGGTGCGCCGTCGAGCTCCAGGCTGCCGCGCACGGCGTGCAGCACGCCGCCCTCGACGCCCGTCCAGTCGAGCCGGCCGAGGTAGTTGAAGCTGATCTGCGGGCCACCGGTGCCGGGCTCGTGCAGGGCACCGTGGCCGATGCCCTTGCGCGGCACCGCGCGCAGCTGTTCCTTGACCGACTTGAGGACTGGTCCCCAGTCGCCTTCCGGCACGTCGAGGGCGACCGGGAAGATCGAGGTGAACCAGCCGACCGTGCGGGACAGGTCGACGCCGTCGAGCACGTCCTCACGGCCGTGGCCCTCCAGGTCCACCGGCACCCGCGAGCGGCCGGTCCAGTCGGCGAGCACCCGGCCGAGCGCGCTCAGCAGCACGTCGTTGACCTGCGTGCGGTACGCGCCGGGCACGTCCTGCAGCAACGCCCTGGTGGTGTCGCCGTCGAGCCGCACGGAGACGGCGCGGGTGGACCCGGCGGTGTTGGGGCCGTCGTGGTCGACGGGCAGGGACGGGTCCACCGCCGCGGTCGCGGTCCAGTGGTCGCGTTCGTCGTCGAACCCGCCGTCGGCGGTGTGCCGGGTGAGCCGGTGCGCCCAGTCGCGGAACGACGTCGTCTTGGCGGCCAGCCGGACGGGCTCACCGCGGGCCGCCTGGTCGTAGGCCGTGACGAGGTCTTCGAGCAGCACGCGCCACGACACGCCGTCCACGACGAGGTGGTGGATCGTCAGGCGCAGCACCGACTCGTGCAGCTGGGCGTGCAGCAGCGGCCCGGTCGCGAGGTCGAAACCCGTGCAGGGGCTCGTGGTCAGCAGCTCGGCCGGTTCGGCCGCCGCGTTGTGCTGGCGCCAGCCGGAGTCCGTGCGCTCGAACCGCATCCGCAGCGCGTCGTGGTGCTCCACCAGCGCGGCCAGGGCCGTGCGCAGGGCGTTGACGTCCACATCGGACGCCAGCTCGGCGGTCAGGACCTGGTTGAAGTGCTCGGGGTGGTCGGGGTTCGTGGCGAACAGCCAGCGCTGCACCGGTGTGAGCGGCACGTCTCCCACGACCCGGCCCTGGTCGGTCTCGGCTGGTCCGGCGACGGTCGCCACGGCCGCGAGCGCCGCCACGGTGGGGTGGCGGAACAGGTCGCCGGGGCTCAGCGACAGCCCGGCCTGCCGGGCGCGCGACACCACCTGGATGCTGAGGATGGAGTCGCCGCCCAGCTCGAAGAAGTTGTCGCCGGCGCCGACGCGGTCGACGCCGAGCAGCTGCGCCCAGATCCCGGCCAGCACGGCCTCCGGTCCGTCGGCGGGGGCGACGTGCGCGCCGGTGGCGGTGGCCCACACCGGGTCGGGCAGGGCGTGCCGGTCGACCTTGCCGCTCGCGTTGAGCGGCAACGCCTCCACTACGACGAACGCGGACGGCACGAGGTAGTCGGGCAGCACGCGGCCGAGGAACTCCCGCAACGCCGCCGCTTCGGGTGCGGTGTCCACGGCGGTCAGGTAGGTCACCAGCCGTCTGCGGCCGGTGTCGTCGACCCGCACGACCGTCACCGACTGACCGACCGCCGGGTGCGCGGACAGGGCGGTGTCGACCTCGCCCGGTTCGACGCGGAACCCGCGGATCTTGACCTGGTCGTCGGTGCGGCCGACGAACTCGACGGTGCCGTCGGGCCGCCACCGCACCAGGTCGCCGGTGCGGTACATCCGCTCCCCCGGCGCTCCGAACGGGTCGGCGACGAACCGGTCCGCGGTCAGCCCCGGCCGGCCCGCGTACCCCCGCGCGAGGCCGGAGCCCGCGATGAACAGCTCACCCGGCACGCCGACCGGGGCGGGCGTCAGGCTCTCATCGAGCACGCGCAGCCGCATGCCGTCCAGCGGGCGGCCGATCGGCACCACGTCGTCCACGGCGTCGGCGTCGGCCATGCGGTGCGAGGTCGCGAAGGTGGTGGTCTCGGTGGGGCCGTAGCCGTCGACCACGACGATGCCGGGGCAGGCGCGCAGCACCCGGCGGACCGCGGGGGCGGGCACGACGTCGCCGCCGGTCCACACCTCGCGCAGCCCGGTCAGGCAGTCGGGGTCGTCCTGCGCGATGACCCGGAACAGGCCGGCGGTCAGCCAGAGCCCGGTCAGCCCGTGCCCGGTGACGAGGTCGCGCAACCGGTCCGCGTCCAGGTCCTCCGCCGGGGCGACCACGACGGTGCCGCCGGAGAGCAGCGGCACCCACAGCTCGTAGGTGGTGGCGTCGAACGCGGGCGCGGAGTGCAGCAGGACCCGCTCGTGCGCGCCGCCGGTGAACCGCCGGTCGCGGGCGAGGTCGGTGACGTCGCGGTGCCGCACGGCCACGCCCTTGGGCACGCCGGTGGAGCCCGAGGTGTGCATGACGTAGGCCAGCTGGTCGGGGTGCACGACCACGTCCGGCGCGGAGGTCGCCCCGTCCTGGTCACCCAGCACGACGACGTGGCCCTCGTGGACCTCCTGCGCGGTGGCCTGCCAGGTCCGGTCGGTGAGCACGACGGCGGCGCCGCTGCCCGCCAGCAGGACGGCCAGGCGTTCGGCGGGTGCCCTGGTGTCAAGCGGGACGTACGCGCCGCCCGCCTTGAGCACGGCCAGCTCGGCGACCACGAGGTCGGCCGAGCGGCCCAGCAGCACCGCGATCGGTTCCTCCGCGCGCAGTCCGTGCCGCAGCAGGTGGTGCGCCAGGCGGTTGGCGCGGGAGTCGAGCTCGGCGTAGGTCAGCGTGGTGCCGCCGGCGACGACGGCCTCGGCCTGCGGCGTGCGGCGGACCTGGTCGGCGAACAGGGCCGTGATCGTGGCGGCGGGCCGGTCGACGGCGGTGTCGTTGAACGCGTCGAGGACCTGGTGGCGTTCCTGCCGGTCGAGCAGCGGGAGCTCGCTCAGCGGCCGGCCGGGTTCGGTGGCCACGGCCTCCAGCAGGGTCCTGAGGTGACCGGCCATCCGCTCGATCGTGGTGGCGTCGAACAGGTCGGTGTTGTACTCCAGGGTCAGCTCCAGCGCGCCGTCCCGCGGCCAGAACTCGACCAGCAGCTCGAACCGGGCGCGCGGCCGGGGCAGGTGGTGCTCGGTGACGTCCAGGTCGCCGACCGCCGTAGACCGCACCATCTCCTGCTGCAGCACCACGAGCGCCTGCACGAGCGGGGTGCGGCTCGGGTCGCGGTCGGGCCGCAGCTCGTCGACGAGCCGGTCGAACGGCACCTCGTCGTGGGCGAACGCGTCGCGCACGGTCTCGCGCACGTCGGCCAAGAAACGCTCGAACGGCACAGCCGGGTCCACTGTGGAGCGCAGGACGAGGGTGTTGACGAAGAAGCCGACGAGGTCGTCGAGCTCGGGCCGGCCACGTCCGGCGGAGGCGGTGCCGACGGCCACGTCGCGGCGGCCGGTGTAGCGGGCCATCAGCAGCTGCACGGCGGCGGCCAGCGTGGTGAACAGGGTGGTGCCACCGGTGTGACCGACCTCGGTCAGGCGCTGCACCAGCTGTCCCGGCAGGGTTTCGCGGTGCACGGCACCGCGGGTGGTGCGCTGCGCGGGGCGGGGCCGGTCGGTGGGCAGGTCGAGTGGTTCGAGGCCCGCGAGGGCGGTGCGCCAGTGGTCGAGCTGGCCGGTGACGGCCGGGTCCTCGACGCGGCGGCGTTGCCAGGCCGCGAAGTCGCCGTAGCGGACGGGCAGCGGCTTCAGGTCGGGTGTTGTTCTTCGAACCGCGGCCCGGTACAGCTCCAGCAGGTCGTCGACCTGGACTCGGACCGACCAGCCGTCGGTGACGATGTGGTGCTGGTCGAGCAGCAGCACGTGGTCGTCGTCGGCGAGCGTGGCCAGCACGGCGCGCACCACCGGGCCGGTGCTCAGGTCGAACGGCGTGGTCAGCTCCTCCGCGCACAGCCGGTCGAGCGCCTCGTCCCGGTGCGCGGCAGCGGAAAGGTCCTCCACGCGCAGCGGCACCACCGCGGCCGGGGTGATGACCTGCACGCCGCGCCCGTCGACCTCGGCGAAGGTGGTGCGCATGGTCTCGTGCCGTTCGGCCAGGCCGTTCAGCGCGGTCCGCAGGGCGTCGAGGTCGAGCGGGCCGCGCAACCGCAGGGCGACACCGGTGTTGTAGTCGGTGCCCGTCGGGTCGATCTTGTGCTGCAACCACAACCGTTGCTGCGCCGGGGACAACGGCAGCACGGCGTCGTGCGGCACCGCGGTGATCCGGTCGTCCGCCGCGATGGGCAGGCGGTCGGCGAGCAGGTCGGCCAGACCCGCGACGGTCCGCGCGTCCAGCAGGTCGCCGGTGGACAGCGGCACGTCGAGCGCCGTGCGCAGCCGGGACACGACCCGCAGGGCCTGGATCGAGTCGCCGCCCAGGGACAGGAAGTCGTCCTGCGCGCCGACGCGGCCGGGGTCGACCGCGAGGACCTCTGCCCAGGCCTGCGCGATGGCGCGTTCGGCGGGGGTGCGCGGTGCGACGTGCGCGGTGCGCCGGTCGAAGCCCCAGTCGGGGGCCGGCAGCGCCTTGCGGTCGACCTTCCCGTTGGTGTTGAGCGGAAGGCGGTCCAGTGCCACGAACGCCGACGGCACCATGTAGTCGGGCAGCGTCCGCAGGAGGAAGTCGCGCAGCTCGTCGTCGGACGGTGCGGTGCCGACGACGTAGGCGACCAGGCGCTTCACGCCGTTGTGGTCGAGCTGCGCCTGCACCGCGGCCTGCACGACGCCGGGGTGCTTGGCCAGCACGGCCTCGACCTCCGCGGTCTCGACCCGGAAGCCGCGGATCTTGACCTGGTCGTCGACGCGGCCGACGAAGTCGACGGTGCCCTCCGGCGTCCAGCGGACCAGGTCGCCGGTGCGGTACATGCGGTCGCCCGGCGCACCGAACGGGTCGGCCAGGAACCGGTCAGCGGTCAGGCCGGGCCGGTTGAGGTAGCCGCGGGCCAGTCCCGTGCCCGCGATGAACAGCTCGCCGGTCGCCCCGTCCGGCACCGGGTCCAGGTCGTCGTCCAGCACGTGCAGGCGCATGCCGTCCAGGGCCGTGCCGATCGGCAGGACGTCGGGCACCGAGCCGAGGTCGGGCAGCGGGTGGCTGGTGGCGAACGTGGTGGTCTCGGTGGGGCCGTAGACGTCCACCACGGTCGTGCCGGGACACGCCTCCAGCACCCGCCGCACCGCCGCCGCGGGCACCACGTCACCGCCGGTCCACACCTCCCGCAGACCCGTCAGGCACGCGGGGTCGTCCTGCGCCAGCACGCGGAACAGGCCGGACGTGACGAAGATCCCGGTGACGCCGTGCTCGCCGATCGCCTTGCGCAGCACCGGTCCGTCCACGTCACCGGGAGGCGCGATGACGGCGGTACCTCCGGAGAGCAGCGGCACCCACAGCTCGTAAGTGGACGCGTCGAACGCCATCGGCGAGTGCACCAGCACGCGATCGTGCGCACCGCCGCTGAACCGCGCGTCACGGGCGAGGTCCATGACGTCGCGGTGCCGTGCCGCCACGCCCTTCGGCACGCCCGTGGAGCCGGAGGTGAACACGACGTACGCGAGGTTGTCCGGGTGGACCTCCGCCAGCCCACCCGTGCCCTCGTGCGCCTCCTCGTCGCCCACGACCAGCACGTGGCCGATGTGCACGCGGTCGGCGACCGCCTTCCACGTGGTGTCGGTGAGCAGCAGCGAAGCACCGGCTTCCGCCAGCACGGTCGTCATCCGCTCGTCGGGCGCACGGGCGTCGAGCGGCACGTACGCGCCACCGGCCTTGAGGACGGCGAGCAGTGCCACCACGAGCTCGGCCGACCGCTCCACCAGCACGCCGACCGGCCGCTCCGGCCGCACCCCCAGCGCCGGCAGGCACCGGGCGAGCCGGTCCGACCGCGCGTCCAGCTCCGCGTAGGTGTGCTCGCCGTCCTCGGCGACCACCGCCACCGCGGTGGGCGTGCGCCGGACCTGCTCGGTGAACAGGCCGACCACCGTGTCGCGCGACTGGGAGCAGAGCGGTGTGCCGGCGGGCACCGTCTCGTGGAGCGTCATCGCCGTTCAACCTCTTTCGGGCGCGCAGCAGCGCCACGGGTACTGGGGGAAGGGGGTGCGGGGACCTGCGGCGGGGTCAGGCCACGTCGCGGTCGCGGCCTCGCCGGCCGGCGACCCGGCCGCCGATCTGGATGCGGTCGATCCGGCCGCTGCGCGGATCGCGCAGGAAGCGGCCGGGGTGACCGGTCGCGCCGCCGGCGAGCTCGGTCACCGAGAACACGAACCCGTCGTGGACCGCGAGCCGCGCGGCCGGTTCGTCGTCGACGACCAGGTGCAGCTCGTCGCCCCGCACGACGACCGAGAAGGCGGTGTCGCCGTTGACGTACGTGCCGGTGCACTCGCCCGGGATGGACGCGCGCGGTTCGGCGTTGATCGTCGCGGCGCTGTCGGCGAGGTCGATGCCGGCCGCGCGCAGCTCGGGCAGCAGGTCGCGCCAGAGGGCGGCACCCGTCGAGGAGTTCGCGGTCAGCGCGACGACCGTGCCGGACGCGGGGTTGAGCCGCAGGTGGCAGGACGTGCCGTCGGCGGTGCCGTCGTGGCCGAACCAGCCGGCGCCGTGGCTGCGGAACAGGGCGAGCCCCAGCCCCCAGCCGTCGGCCAGGCCGAACGGGTCCGCTCCGGGCACCGGCCTGCGCATCTCGGCGAGGTGCTCGGGCGTGACCAGGCCGGGGTCGATGCCGCCGTGTCGCGGGTCGAGGTGCATCCGCGCGAGCTCGACCAGGTCCGCGGCACTCGCGGTGAGCCCGCCCGCCGGCGCCTCGACCGGCGTCAGCTCCTGCTCGACGGGCCGCACCAGCCGCAGCGCGCGGTTGACGGTGTGCCCGCTGGCGGCCGGGGTGACGTCCTCGGCGCCGGCGATGAACCCGAGCTCCAGACCGAGCGGCTTGAGCAGCACGGCGCGGAGCGCCTCCGCCCACTCCATGCCGGTGACCGCCTCGATCAGGCGTCCGACCAGGGCGTAGCCGGTGTTGGAGTAGGAGAACCCGGCTCCCGGCGGCTGCACGACGTCCCGCACGGAGGCCGCGAGCGCCGCCCGGTCGTCGGCGGCGATGAGCTCCGACTGCAGGCCGCCGGTGTGGCTCAGCAGGTGGCGGGCGGTGAGGACGTCGGCATTGGCGCCGAGGGCCTGCCGCAGCTCGGGCAGGTACTCCACGACCGGCTCGTCCAGGTCGACGTCACCGTCGGACACCAGAACCATCAACAGCGTCGCCGTGAATGTCTTGGTGATTGACCCGATGGGCACCTTGCTGTCCCGCCGGACCGCGCAACCCGTACCGTGCCGCTCTTCTCCGAACTCGAATTCAAAGGCCTCACCGCCGCACCGGACCACGAGCTGTGCGCCCGGTACGTCGTTGGCGAGAGCCGCTCGTTCGAGCACCCCGCGTAAGTGGTCCACCATCACCCTTCCGTAGAACTCCGCAAAAAGCTGAATACCTGGGCACATATAACCCATGACAAACCTTGGTACCCGCCGCAACCGCACCTCACACAAATTCCACGCTGTCCCGAATAACATTCGGAATCCATGCACACGATCGACAGCAGGACAGCGTCGAACAACTCCGCAGATCAATGCCTGCGGAGTCCCGAAGTGAGTTCTGCGGTGTACGGCGAACTGTGCGCCGGGCCCTGCCGCAGCGGGCGCCGTTCACCTGGCCGTCGACTCCGGCCGCCCCTGCGGACAACGGCGAGTGATCAGCCGTTCTGTTCGGCCGCCATCTGTTCACGCAGGCTACGGGGCCGCATGTCGGTCCAGACGGTGTCGACGTGGTCCATGCACTCCTGCCGCGACCCCTGCTTGCCCTCGGCACGCCAGCCGTGCGGGACCTCTTTGCCCAAAGGCCACAACGAGTGTTGCTCCTCGTCGTTCACGAGGACCTGGTAGGTGTCGTCGGTCACAACTTTCTCCTTCTTCTGTCGATCGTCAGCAGCGGATGCGGACGTGCCGGAGCCCAGCCGAATCCCGATCATCCGAGGGAACCCGCGCAGAAACCAGCCACGAACGCAATCCGAGGACAACAGTGTCTCCCCGACACTGCCGCAAACACCGCCGAAAGGAGCATTCTTGATATGTCCACATTCCGACATCAAAAGTTCATATGTTTAGGAATCTGCAACATCGGGAAGCGGGGCGTTACCCGAGAGTTCCTTGCTTTTCCCGCAGGCAGGACGGCCAGGAGCTGCCCATCGGATTCGACCCGTCAATGCGGGTAGGAGCGGTACGTGGCAAGACAACCCGCACCACAAAAGGACTTCGACGGACTGTCCCGTGAATCCCCGCGGCGGAGACGTCGCCGCGGCGTTCTGTCCATCTGGAGTGGAATGACGAGCGCGGTGCCTCGGCCGACGCGAACTCAGCCGGCCGGGCACCGCGCGGCTCACACGAGCGTGCTGTCCACGAAGCACCAGCGCCAGGCCTCGCCCGGCTCGAACGAGCGGATGATCGGGTGCCCCTCCTCGGCGAAGTGCTTCGAGGCGTGCTTGGCCGGCGAGGAGTCGCAGCAGGCGACCTTGCCGCAGCCCAGGCACAGGCGCAGGTGGACCCACCTGCCTCCGGTGGCCAGGCAGTCCTCGCAGCCCTCCGTCGTGCTGGGGGTGGGCTCCGGGCCCAGGTCGGCGACGTGTTCGCAGGTGGTGGTGGTCACGGCCCGACGGTACCTCCATTGCAGCTTTCAACAACTTCTGGTGTTTGACTGGGCGCATGACGACTGCCGGTCGCGTCGCGCGGCCTTCGATTCTCACGGTGGACGACGACCCGGCCGTGTCCCGGTCGGTGGCGCGCGACCTGCGGCGGAAGTACGGCGAGCAGTACCGCGTGGTGCGGGCGGAGTCCGGGCCGCAGGCGCTGGAGGCGCTGCACGAGATCAAGCTGCGCGGTGAGGAGGTCGCGGCGCTGCTGGCCGACCACCGGATGCCGCAGATGAGCGGCATCGAGTTCCTCGAACAGGCGATGGACGTGTTCCCGCAGGCACGGCGGGTGCTGCTGACCGCCTACGCCGACACCGACGCGGCGATCCAGGCGATCAACGTCGTGGACCTCGACCACTACCTGCTCAAGCCGTGGGACCCGCCGGAGCAGAACCTCTACCCGGTGCTCGACGAGCAGCTGCGGGCGTGGGCGGTGAGCGACCGGCAGCCGCCGCAGCGGGTGCGGGTGGTCGGGCACCGCTGGTCGCCGCGGTCCTACGAGGTGCGCGACTTCCTGGCGCGCAACAACGTCCCGTTCCGCTGGCACGCGCTCGACGAGCCGGAGGCGCGCTGCCTGCTGACCGCGGCGCACCAGGACGGGACGACGCTGCCGGTCGTGGTCACGGCTTCGGGCAAGGCACTGGTCGACCCGTCCGACGCGGAGCTCGCCGCCGAGGTGGGCCTGAGCACGCAGCCGTCGGCCGACTTCTACGACCTGATCGTCGTCGGCGGCGGTCCCGCGGGCCTCGGTGCCGCGGTGTACGGCGGGTCGGAGGGCCTGCGGACCGTCCTGGTGGAACGGATCGCGACCGGCGGCCAGGCCGGTACGAGCAGCCGCATCGAGAACTACCTGGGCTTCCCGGACGGCGTGTCCGGCGGGCAGCTGACCGAACGGGCCCGCAGGCAGGCGGTGAAGTTCGGCGTGGAGCTGCTCACCACCCGTGACGTCGTCGCGCTCGAACGCCGGGGTGCCGCGCGAGTCGTGCGGTTCGGCGACGGCACCGAGCTCTCCGCCCACACCGTCATCCTCGCCACGGGGGTGTCGTACCGGTTGCTGAACGCGCCCGGCCTCGGCGAGCTGACCGGCCGGGGCGTGTACTACGGCGCCTCGACGACCGAGGGCCCGAACTGCGCGGGCCAGGACGTGTACCTGGTCGGTGGCGCGAACTCAGCGGGCCAGGCGGCCGTCTACTTCTCCGGGCACGCGCGCAAGGTCGTGATCCTGGTGCGCGGCGACTCGCTGGAGCAGTCGATGTCGCGGTACCTGATCGACCAGCTCGACGCGATCGGGAACGTGGAGGTCCGCCCCCACACCGAGGTCTGCGGCGGCGCGGGTGAGGGCCACCTGGAGACGCTGACGCTGCTGAACAACAAGACCGGCGAGACGACGGCGGTCCCGGCGACCTGGCTGTTCGCGTTCATCGGCGCCGCCCCGCGCACGGACTGGCTGGACGGCACGCTGGAGCGCGACGAGCACGGCTTCCTGCTCGCCGGGCCCGACCTCGGCACCTCCCCGCCCGGCTGGGACCTGGAGCGGGCGCCGTACCACCTGGAGACGAGCCTGCCCGGCGTGTTCGTGGCGGGCGACGTCCGCGCGGAGTCGGTGAAGCGCGTCGCGTCCGCGGTCGGCGAGGGCGCCATGGCCGTCACGCTGGTCCACCGCTACCTGGAGAGGTCCTGATGCAGCGGCTCACCCCGGCGGAACTGCGCGAGCTGTTCCTGTTCGAGAAGCTCGACGAAGCGCAGCTGGACTGGCTGGCCGCCCACGGTCACGTCGAGACCCGCGCGGCGGGCACCCCCGTGCTCACCGAGGGCGAGCCGGCGACGTGCTTCTTCGTGCTGCTGGGAGGAACCGTCGCGCTGTGCCGCACCATCGGCGGCCAGCGCATCGAGGTGAGCCGCAGCGACCTGCGCGGTTCGTACTTCGGCGCCACCCAGGCCTACCTGGAGCTCGACCAGCCCACCTACCAGATGACCGTCGAGTCGATCACGGCCACGTCGATGCTGCAGTTCGACGCCGACGAGTTCGGCCCGATGGTCCGCACGTGGTTCCCGATGGCCATGCACCTGCTGGAGGGCCTGTTCTGGGGCATGCGCAACACCCAGGCGACGGTGGGCCAGCACGAACGCCTCACCGCGCTCGGCGCGTTGTCCGCAGGCCTGACCCACGAGCTGAACAACCCGGCCGCGGCCGCCGTGCGTGCCACCGCGGCCCTGCGCGAACGCGTCGCGGGCATGCGCCACGAACTGGCCCTGCTCGCCCAGGGCGCGCTCGACCCGTCCGAACTGCCGGCGTTGGTGAAGCTGCAGGAGAAGGCGGTCGAACGGGTCGCCAAGGCACCGAAGCTCAGCCCGCTGGAGACCAGCGACGCCGAGGACGAGGTCTCCGACTGGCTCGACGACCACGGCGTCAGCGGCGGCTGGGACGTGGCACCGGTCCTGGTCGCGGGCGGCCTGGACGTCGAGTGGCTGGCGACCTCGCTGCTGCCGTGCCCGGCGGCCGTCACCGGTTCGGCCGTGCACTGGCTGCGGTACACGGTCGAGACCGAGATGCTGATGAACGAGATCGAGGACGCCACCACGCGGGTGTCCACCCTGGTCGCCGCCGCAAAGCAGTACTCGCAGATGGACCGCGCACCGTTCCAGGTGGTCGACGTGCACGAGCTGCTGGACTCCACCCTGGTCATGTTCGGCGGCAAGTTCGGCGACGTGCGGGTGGTGAAGGACTACGACCGGACACTCCCCTCCGTCCCCGCCTACGCCGGCGAGCTGAACCAGGTGTGGACGAACATGATCGACAACGCGCTGAGCGCGATGGGCGGGTCGGGCACGCTGACCTTGCGGACGTTCCGGCGGGACCGGCACCTCGTGGTGGAGATCGGTGACACCGGCCCCGGCATCCCGGCGGCGGTGCGGAGCCGGATCTTCGAGCCGTTCTTCACCACCAAACCGGTCGGTGAGGGCACCGGGCTCGGGCTGGAGATCTCCTGGCGGATCGTGGTGAACAAGCACCACGGCGACATCCGGGTGGAGTCACAGCCGGGTGACACGCGGTTCCAGGTCCTCCTTCCGCTGGAAGCTGCTGTAGGAGCCTGACCCTCCTGCGGCCGTCAAGGTGATCTCCGCGCTCCGCGGCACCACGTCGTTGCCCCGCTGGACGGGCAGTACCGCATCGGCGCGCAGCGCGGTGACCGCGTCGGCGATGTCGTCCGCGAGCCGGCGGGCGAGCACGTCGGAGAGGTCGTTGCGGCAGACGATCCGCGCGACCGTGACGTCCGCCTGGTCGGCCGGGAGTGCGTAGGTGGGCACGAGCCAGCCGCGCCGGCGGAGGCGGTCGGCGAGGTCGGTGACGCTGAAACCGGCGTCGTGGTGGGTGGTGAACGCGACCAGGGGCAGGTGGTCCGTGCGGGAGACCACCCGCAGCTCGGGGAACTGGCCGAGGTGCGCGGTCAGCGCCAGGGCGAGGTCGCGGCAGCGCCGCATGACGGCCCGGTAGCCCTCCGCCCCCAGGCGGAGGAACTGGTAGTACTGCGCGATGACCGGTGCGACGGGCCGGGTGAACGACAGCGTCTGGGTGGACATGCGGCCACCGGTGTAGTCGGTCGAGAACCCGATCTCGGCGGGCACCACGCTCGGGTCGCGCCACACGATCCACCCCAGCCCCGGAGCGACGAGGCCGTACTTGTGCCCGGACGTGTTGATCGAGCTCACCCTGGGCAGCCGGAAGTCCCACACCAGCGCGGGGTCGAGGAACGGTGCCACCATCCCGCCGGAGGCCGCGTCGACGTGCACCGGCACGTCCACGCCGTCGCGGGCGCACCGCCGGTCCAGCGCGGCGCACACCTCCTGCACCGGTTCGTAGAAGCCGTCGTAGGTGGTGCCGAGCACGGTCACCACGCCGATGGTGTCGCTGTCGCACAGGTCGGCCGCGATCTCCGGGTCGATGCCCGAACCGCCTTCCCGCACCGGGACCTGCCTCGCCTCGACGTCCCAGTAGGCGCAGAACTTCGCCCAGCACACGTGCACGGCGGTGCTCATGACCAGGTTGGGCCGCCTGCCGGAGCCGCCGGCGCGGGAGCGCCACCGCATCAGCATCGCGAGCCCGCCGAGCATGCAGGCCTCGCTGGAACCGCCGGTCGACGTGCCGACCGCGCTGTCCGGGCCGGGGGCGTGCCACAGGTCGGCGAGCGCCGCGACGCACCGCTGCGCCAGGTCGGCCGTGTGCAACGGCTGCACGCCGTCGACGGTGTTGTGGTAGAGGAAGTCGGCCATCAGCCGTTCGGCCTCCGGCTCCATCCCGGTGGTGATGAACGTCGCCAGGTTCTGCTGTGGCCGCACGTCCGGGCGCAGCTCGTCCTGCACCGCCTGGTACGCCGTACCCGCCGCCGTCGGCTCCTGCGGCAGCCGCCAGCCGGTGGAACTTCTCTGCAGCTCAAACATCACACACCTCAACTGGAGATCGGAGGAACATCAGCCGGCCGCCTTCTCGAAGCTCTTCGGCAGCGGTACGGGAACGGTCGGGGAGAGCAGGTGCTCGGCGCGCAGGTCGGACCAGACGCCGGCGGGCACCTCGCCGGCGGCCATCGCGACGTTCTCGGTGACCTCGGCCGCCGACCGGGCACCGACCACGACCGCCCGCACCGCCGGGTGCCCGAACGGGAAGTGCAGCGCCGCCCGCGGGAGCGGGACGCCGTGCCGGCGGCAGACTCCGGCGATCCTGCGGGCGCGCTCGACCAGCGCGGGCGGTGCCGTCGTGTAGTCGTGCGTGGCGTCGGCAGGGACCTCGTGGCGGGCCAGCAACCCGGAGTTGAAGACACCGGCCGCCACCACGGAGACGTCCCGTTCCGCGCACAGCGACAGGAAGTCCAGGGTCGCGGCGTGTTCGAGCACCGTGTACCGGCCGGCCAGCATGACGTGGTCCAGGGGATGCGCCAGCACGAACGGCTCCGCCACCTCCCACCGGTTCACGCCCACGCCGATCCCGCGGACCACGCCCTGGGCCTTCAGCTCCGCCAGGGCCGGCAACGCCTCGCGCAGGACCTGCTCGGCGTGGTCGTCCGGGTCGTGGACGTAGACGAGGTCGACCCGGTCCAGGCCGAGCCGCGTCAGCGAGGCCTCCAGCGAGCGGCGCACCCCGTCCGCGCTGAAGTCCCACACCCGGCGGTGGGTCGCGGGCACCGCGAAGCCCTCGGCCAGGTCATCACCGCCGCTGTCACGGGGTTCCAGCAGCCTGCCGACCTTGGTGGAGATGACGAACTCCGACCGGGGCCGGTCCGCGAGCGCTGCCCCGAGCCGCCGTTCCGACAGGCCGAGGCCGTAGTGCGGGGCGGTGTCGAAGTACCGGACACCGGCCTGCCACGCGGCGTCGACGGTGGCGCGGGCGTCCACATCGGACACGGGGCGGTACAGGTTCCCCAGTGCGGACCCGCCGAGGCCGAGGCCGTGGATCACGGCAGCTCCCACACGAACTTCGCGGCCGAGCTGCCCGAGTCGTAGTCGAGCGGGGCGTCGAGGAACTCGTCCATCCTCTGCTGCCACGGGATGTCCGCCGGGTGCCCGTGCATCTTCTCCATCATGGCCGCGTAGTCGTCCACCTCGACGACGTGGAACAGGTCGAGACCGCTGCGCCAGATCCGCCACGACCGCACCCCCGCCGCGCGCAGCGCCGCGTCGAGGTCGTCGGGAATCCGGGCGTGCGCGGCCTCGTAGGCGGCTTCCTTGCCCGGCTTGAGCCTGGTGTGCAGGGCGACTGTCTCCATGGTGCCGGTACCTTCCGATCGGGTTGCCGGGGACGCGGGTCAGGGTGCGGGGGTGGACGCGGCGCGTTCGGCGAGCTTTCGCTCCACCAGCGGTTTGAGGAACGCGAGCCCTGCCCGCGCGTCGTGGTCGGGGTCGATCCCGCGGCGGTGGAACCCCGTCTCGGCCGTGAGGTAGCCGTCGAAACCCGTGTCGAGCAGGGCGTCGACCAGGCCCTCCCAGTCCTCGTCCCCGGAACCGGCCGGCAACCGCGTCTGCGTTCCCCTGGTGTCGGCGATGTGGATCTGGTGCAGGTCGGCGCCCATCAGGTGGACCTGGTCGGTGAGCGACTCCCGCCGGTAGCGGACGTGGCTGCAGTCGAACATCACCTTGACGTTCGGCCGTGCGATGTCCTCCATCAGCTCCATGGCGTCCTCGCCGCTCTCGCACAGGTTCGAGTTCTCCGCGAGCGGCTCGACCACCACCGTGAGGCCGTACTGCGCCGCGTCGTCGGCGACCAGGGCCAGGCATTCGCGCGACCACGCCCAGGCCTGCCGCCGCCGGGTGCCGAACACGACCCAGCCTGGCAGGTAGACCACCGCTCCGGCGCCCCACTCGGCGCACAGCTCGTTGATCGCGCGGTAGTGCTCCACGGTCGCTTCGCGTTCCTCGGCCATCGGAGAGCTCGGGTTGTAACCGGGTCCCCCGGTGGGCGCCGGGCCGATGCCGGAGACCTCCACGCCGTGGTCGTCGAGCAGGCTGCGCACCTCGCGCCGCCGGGCCGGGCTCAGGTACGGCGGAAAGGCGTGCGGTGCGGCGGCACCGATCTCGATGCCGTCGAAGCCGATGCGCGCCAAGCGCTTGACGGTCTCGTCCAACGTGTACGCGGGGACCCAGCTGCCGAAGCTGGAGTAGGACCAGGTGTGGTAGCCGAACTTGATCGCCATGAGCTTCCGCCTCTCGAAGGGGTCAGCGTTCGAAGAGCTCTCGGAGGTGCCCTCCGAGGAAGACGCCGTCCGGGTCCCAGGCCCTGCGCAGCTCCTGGAACCGGTCCCACTCCGGGTAGCGCGCGGCCAGCTCCCGGCCCGTGCGGAAGTGGACCTTGGCCCAGTGCGGGCGGCCGTCGAAGTCCCACAGCACCGAGTCCACGGCGCGCAGCGGTGCGACCCACCCCTCGGGGTCCCGTGCTGTCACGGGGTGCGTCACGCCGATGTGGCAGGTGGTGGCCTGCCTGCTCGGGCTGAGCCAGGCGGTGTCCGCGGCGGTGAAGCGGATGTCCACGGGTGCGCAGACGCGCAACCTGCCTCGGCGCACCTCCCCGGCCAGGGCGCGGACGGCGTCGGCCGCCCGGTCGAACGGGACGCTGTACTCGGTGCCCTGCACGGGTGGCGGCAGGTGGTGCAGGAGCGCGTCGTCGCACCGCATGACCTGCGCACCGCCCCGGCCGGCGGCCACAGCGGCCGCGTAGTGCGCGGCACCCGCGACCCGCGACGACCAGGAGTTGTTGCACAGGGCCGAAAGCAGGGCACCGGGCGGTCCCGGTGGCTGGGTCGGTGGCTCGTCCGTCGGCGCCGCCTCCCAGACGATCGCCTGGGAGGTGTGCGGGTACCACCAGAAGCCGCCGAAGTGGACTCCGCGGAACTCGTCGAGGTTCGCCAGCACCTCCGCCAGCGGCCTGCGCCGGACCACCTTGCGCAACCGGTGGCCGGGCACGACGGTGAAGGTGAGGTCCAGGACCACGCCGAGGCACCCCAGGTGCACGCGGACGCCGTCGAGCTCCGGGTCGTCCCGCGTGATCGTGCGCACCCGGCCGTCCGCGGTGAGGATCCGCGCCGCCACGACGTGGCTGGAGAGCGTGCCGAGCCGGGGACTGCTCCCGTGCGTGGCCGTGGCCACCACGCCGGCCACGGTCTGCTCGTCGATCGCGCTCTGGTTCGGCAACGCGAAGCCCGCCGCGGCGAGCTCCCGGTTCAGCTCGCGCATCGTCGTGCCCGCCCTCACCGTGACCGTCATGGCCGCCGGGTCGACGGCGACGACACCGCGGTGGTGGCGCAGGTCGACCAGCGTCCGGCCGGTCGGTGCGACGAGGTTCGCGTAGGAGTGTCCGGAGCCCACCACGCTGATGCCGCGTGCGCGTGCGGTGTCGTCGAGCACGATGTCGCGCAGCTGGTCCGCGGTGTCCGGAGCGAGGAGGCGGTCCGCGATGCCGCGGACCGCCCCGCTCCAGTTGGACCACGCCGTGCGCCGGTGTTCCCCGGTGGTGATCTCCGGTCCTGGTGTCACCCGCGGTGCGTCGGTCATCTCTACCTCGTGGTCAGCCGCTCGGCGAACTCGGCCGTCGTCATCCGCTCGGCCTGGCGCGACTCGAAGTACCACTCGGTGAGCCGCTTGAGACCGGTGTGGAACGGCACCTCGGGCGCCCAGCCGAGCCGCTCGAACGCCATGGCGGCGGACGCGACCCGGTTGTAGGGGCCGGTCGGCTTGTCGGGCAGCGGCTTGATCTCCGTGTCGGCCTGGCCGGTGAACTCCAGGATCATCCTGGCGGCTTCCTTGACCTGGATCGGCTCCTCGGTGCCGAGGTTGATCGCGCTGCCGTCGTGGACGCGCTCCCCGGCGAGGACCAGGCCGCGCACGATGTCCGTGACGTAGGTCCAGTTGCGGATCTGCGTCCCGTCACCCCAGACCTCGAAGGGCTTCTGCTGGATGAACGCCCGGCCCACCATGGCGGTCAGGGCGTGGCTCTCCGGGCAGCGCTCGCCGTAGACCGTGAACAGGCGGCACGACACCGACGGGAACCCGAGCTCTGCGTGGAGCGCGGCGAGCCGCTGCTCGGTCATCAGCTTGGCCCAGCCGTAGATCCCGTCCGCGTGGAACGGCGGGCCCACCTGCGGTTCCGAGAGCCGGACCTCCTCGTTCACGTCGGCCTGCAGGTCGACCGGGTAGACGCAGCCGGAGGAGGCGAAGACGAAGTTCTCCACGCCCGCGTCGACCGCCGCCTGCGAGACCACGCCGTCCAGGACGAAGTTGCGCGAGCACGCGGCCTGGTGCAGCTCGATGAACCCTCTGCCGCCGTGGATCGCGGCGAGGTGGAAGACGACGTCGATGCCGCGCATCACCTCGGCGGCGAGCCGCGGGTCGCAGAGGTCGCCCTCCACGAACTCCCAGGCGGACTCCGGAACGTCGCTGAGGTTCTCCAGACGTCCCGAGCTGAGGTCGTCGGCGACGCGCACCCTGGCACCGGCACCGACGAGGTGCTCCACCAGGTGCGATCCGATGAACGAGCAGCCACCGGTGACCAGCACTCTTTTACCGCGCCAGAATTCCTGCTGGGTCATGAGGAAATTCCATTCGTGAGATCGGGTGACGGGTATTTCCGCGCGGCTGCCGGTGGGAGTTCCCGCCCGGCAGCCGGCCGTCGGCTGAAGGGAGTGTGTGACAGCCGGCATCGATCATCCAGAGCCCGTTCCAGTGTTCGGGACGGAATTCCGGCCAGGCCCGGCGGAGCGGAGTTCGTCCCACCGAACGGGACGGGAGGTGGTCCGGTGCGCAACAGGTCCATACCTTCCAGCGCGAACGCGATCACCGGAAGGCGGAGGACGATGCCTGGACCGCTCAACCCCGTGCAGTCGGACGCACTGCCCGCGGCACCCGTGCTCGACTGGCGCGACGGCCCCGGCACCGGAGGCCACGCCTGGGTGCCCGAGGAGCTCTACCGCGAGATCCTGGAACGGATGCCCGTCGTCTGCGTCGACACGCTCGTCGTCCGCGCCGGCGAGGCGCTGCTCACCCGGCGCAGCCAGGAACCCCAGGCGGGTTCCCTGTGGTTGCAGGGCGGGCGCATGCGCAAGGGCGAGCAGCTCGCCGAGGCCGCGGTGCGCACGGCCGAGCAGGAGTCAGGGCTGAGCGTGACCCTGTGCGGTGTGCTGGGGACGTTCTCCACCGTCTTCGAGGCCTCTGCGCACGGCGACTCCCCCACCCACACCGTCAACGTCACCTTCCTCGCCCTGGCCGAGCACGACGCCCGGCCGCGGGTCGACAGCACGCACGACGCCTTCGTCTGGTGGCCGCTGACGGAGCCCACCGGGAACGCCTACCTCGACCAGCTCCTCGCGCTGGCGGCGGAGCAGCTGGGCGTCGCCGGGCGGAGCTGAATTCACCCGGTGTCGCAATTCTGTGAATGTGCGCGGCATTCCGGTATTCGGCAATGGCGATTTCCTCGGACGACCCAACGGTTGGAACGCGGGCTTCTGGCATTGCCGCGACGTCATTAGCTTGGACTTCAATCCCTGCTCTGCCCGATGACGGGCGCGTCGAAACGGAGTCCTCGGTGTTCGCAGTGCATGTCCTTCCTGATGATCTCGGCCGATTCGCTGGATCGAGCGGCGATCTCAACCCGTTGCACCTGGACGCGGACTACGCGTCCAGGAGCGGGTTCGGCGCGGAGGTGGCGCAGGGCGCGCTCACCGTCCTCCACGCGGTGGCGGGCCTGCCCCCGCAGGACGCTGCGGCGGTGCGGCGGGTCCGGGCGCGCTTCCACGCCGCGGTCTACCCGGCGCAGTCGTACTCCCTGGACGTGGCGCGCACCGGGAACGGGGGTGTGCGGCTGGAGGTGTCGGACGGCGGGCAGCCGGTCGCGACCGTGGACGTCGAACTGGGCGGCACGGTCGGCGCCGGGGTCGGCGCGGTGCGCGTGGGATCGGGAGAACGCAGGCAGCAGGCCGCTGACCGGGTCCCGGCGGAGCTCCGGGTGGGACAGCGCATCCCGGTGTCCTACCGCAGCGATCCCGGTGACTTCACGAGCCTGCTCGACCGCATCGGCAGCGGTGTGCGGGAAGAGGTCGCGCGACTGCTCGGCTGGGCGAGCTACCTGGCGGGCATGGAGGTCCCCGGCCGGCAGTCGCTCATCTCCTCGCTGACCGTCGAGCTCGACCCGGCCGCGACCGGCGACGGCTCGATCCACGTCACGGCCGTGGACGAACGCCGTGACATGGTGCGGTTCGGCGGTGCCCTGCCCGGTCTGGGGCGCGTCGAGCTGGCCGTCGTCGCCAGGGCCGTTCCGGCCGAACCGGACGCGCACGTCCTCGCCGCCGCCCTCGCCCGCCAGGACGTCGAGCTGGAGGGCAAGGTCGCCGTGGTCACCGGTGGCAGCCGCGGCTTCGGTGCCGCGTTCGCCGCCGCACTGGCCCTGCGCGGTGCGCACGTGTACGTCACCCACCGCCGGGACCCCGGTTTCCCGCCGGAGCTGCTGGCCGGTCTGGGAACGGCCGCCGAGCGCGTGCACGCGGTGCGTTCCGACGCGGCCGACCCCGCCGGGTGCGCACGGCTGCGCGACCACGTGCTCGCCCGGGAGGGCAGGCTGGACCTGGTGGTGCTCAACGCGTTCCCGAGCTTCCAGCCGCTGTTGCCGGGACCGGACACCGCCGAGCGCGCCGCCGAGTACGTCGCCACGGCCGTCACCGCGGTGTCCGCGCCGCTGTCCGCTCTGGCCGAGCCGCTGTCGGCGGCCGGTGGTCAGGTCGTGCTCGTGTCCAGTGACGTGGTCGCCGGTGCCGCGCGGACCTGGCAGCACTACGTGGACGCCAAGCTCCGCTGCGAAGAGCTGCTGCGCACGACGATCAGCGGGCACCCCGGTCTCGGCGGGCTGGTCCTGCGGCCCCCGAGGATGGACACCGGGTTCTCGCCGACCGTTCGCGGGGTCGTCGACGGGCTCGCCGTCGAAGCGGTCGCCGCGGCCGCTGTGGGTGGGCTCGGTCAGGTGAGCGCCGGCCGGGTCGAGGTGCTGGAGTCCTTCGCACCGGCGGCCCTGGGTGTGCCGCCGACGGCGAACGCCGCCGCACCCTCACCCGAGCCGACCACGGACCCCGCGGCGGACGGCGCCGTGCTCGCCGTCGCCGCGACCTTCACCACCGACCCGCTGGCGGCACCCCTCACCGCGTGGTGCCGCGACCTCGGTCTCGGCCTGCGCCCGGTGCTCGCACCGTTCGGCCAGGTGTTCCAGGAGCTGCTCGACCCCGCCGGCACCCTCGGGTCCGCGCGGTCGGGATGTGCGGTGGTGCTGGTGCGCTTCGACGACTGGCCGGCCGAGGAGACCGAGCGCACCCTGGGCGAGCTCGCGGAGGCCGTGCGGTCGTTCGCCGCCCGGGCCCGCGTCCCGCTGCTGCTCCGCGTCTGCCCCAGCCCGTCGGTCACCGGCGCGGACCCGCGCCAGCACCGGCTCTTCGCCGACCTGGGCGACACCTCCGGGGTGCACCTGCTCGGCGCCGAGGACTGGCACGGTGGCACCGATCCCGGTGACGTGCACGACGAGGCCCGCTACCGCATGGCGCACCTCGCCTACACGCCGGCGGGGTACGACGCCCTGGCCACGGGGATCGCCCGCTCGGTGCACGCCCTGCTCGCCCGGCCGTTCAAGGTGCTCGTCCTCGACTGCGACAACACCCTGTGGGCTGGTGTGGCCGGCGAGGACGGCCCGGAAGGGGTCCGGCTCACCGGCGGTCACCGCCACGTGCAGGAGTGGGCCGTCGCCCTGCGCGAGCAGGGGGTGCTGCTCGCCCTCGCCAGCAAGAACGACCCGGAGACCGTGGACGCGGTCTTCCGCGCCCGCCCCGAGTTCCCGTTGCGGTCCGACCACGTCGCCGCGCGGGCGATCGGGTGGGACCCCAAGCCCGTCGGCCTGGCGCGGCTGGCCGCGGAGCTGAACCTCGGCCTCGACAGCTTCGTCTTCCTCGACGACAACCCGGTGGAGGTCGCCCAGGTCCGTGCCGCGTGCCCCGGCGTGCTGGCGCTCACCGTGCCCGCCGACGAGGAGGAGATCAAGCCGTTCCTGGACCGGATGTGGGCCTTCGACCGCCTGGTGGTGACGGAGGAGGACCGCGGTCGCGCGGCCGCCTACGACGCCAACCGGGACCGCGGTGAGCTGCGCCGGTCCTCGCTGACCTTCGCCGACTTCATCGCGGGCCTCGACCTGGTCGTGGACATCACGCCCGCGGCGGAGGCGGACCTGCGCCGGGTCGCGCAGATGACCCAGCGCACCAACCAGTTCAACTTCAGCACCGTGCGCAGGCAGGAGAACGAGCTGCGCGCCCTGCTGGCGGAACCGGGCGTGCGCTGCCTGGTGGTGCGCGCCACCGACCGCTTCGGCGACCACGGCGTCGTGGGCGCGGTGATCAGCCGGCAGGACACCGACGAGCTGGTCGTGGACACGTTCCTGCTCAGCTGCCGGGTGCTCGGCAGGGGCGTGGAGCACCAGGTCCTGGCGTCGCTCGGCTCGGGCACGGCCGTGAAGATCCGCCTGCCCTACGTGCCCACGGCCAAGAACGAGCCCGCCCGGCGCTTCCTCGACGGCGTCGCCGACGGGGCACCGGCGGCCGGGGGCACCGACTACCTGCTGACGGCGGAGCAGGCCGCCGGGGTCCGCTTCGACCCGGAGTCGGCCGTCCTGGCGGACGACGCCCCCGCGGCCACCGCGGTCGCGGTGGTCGACGCGGGACCGCGGCTGAGCACGCTCGCCGCACTGGCCGAGAACCCGGCCGGCGCCCGTGAACCCGGCGAGGTCGCGGGTGTCGAGCAGCACGACGCCCTTGCGCTCGTGATCGACGCGCTGACCGACGTGCTCGCACTGCCTCGGGGAGCGGTGACGGCGGACAGCGCGCTGGCCGGTCTCGGTGCCTCGTCGCTCGCCCTGGTCGAGGCCGCGGTCGCGTTGCAGGCGCACTTCGGTGCCCTGGAGCTGGAGGTGTTCTACGAGCACCGCACCGTCGGCGACCTCGCTGCCTCCCTCGGCCCGGTCGTCCACCGGCCGCAGTCGTCCGCCGCCGCTCCGGCGGAGGACGTGGAGCCCCTCGTGGACGGCCTGGTCCGCGGTGCGCAGCAGGCGCTGGAGGCGTTCCACGCGCTCGGACAGGAGCAGGTCGACCACATCGTGGCGAAGGCGGCGCGTGCCGCCGCCGCGAGCCACCTGGACCTCGCCGTGCTGGCGGTCGCCGAGACGGAGCGCGGAGTCGTCGAGGACAAGGCGGTGAAGAACCTCTTCGCCGCGGAGCACGTCACCAACAGCATGACCGGCATGCGCACCGCGGGAGAGGTCCGCCGCGACGAGCTCACCGGCCTGGTGGAGATCGCCGAACCCGTCGGTGTGGTGTGTGCGATCACGCCCGTCACGAACCCGACCTCGACCGTCGTGTTCAAGGCCCTGATCGCGCTCAAGACCAGGAACCCGATCATCTTCGCCTTCCACCACCTGGCGCCCCGCTGCGGTGCCGAGGCGGCCCGCATCGTGCGCGACGCCGCCGTCGCGGCCGGTGCGCCCGCGCACTGCGTGCAGTGGGTGGAGACGCCCAGGCGTGCGGTCACGCAGGCGCTGATGAACCACGACGGCGTCTCGCTCGTGCTGGCCACCGGCGGCAACGACGTCGTGCGCGCCGCGCACTCGGCCGGCAAGCCGGCGATCGGCGTGGGAGCGGGCAACGTGCCCGCGTTCATCGCCGCCGACGCCGACCTGGCCCGCGCCGCGCACGACGTCGTCCTGTCGAAGAGCTTCGACAACGGCATGACGTGCGCAGCCGAGCAGACGCTGCTGATCGACACCGGGGTGTGGGACCAGGCCGTGGACAGCCTGCGGACCCGGCTCGCGCACGTGCTGACCGCGCAGGAGAAGCGCGCGCTGGAGGACTTCCTGTTCGGCCCGGACGCGCGCAGGGAGGGCAAGGTGTCCGTCAACCCGGCCGCCTCCGGCCGTTCGGCGCACTGGATCGCCGGCCGCGCCGGGTTCAGCGTCCCCGAGCACACCACGCTCCTGCTCGCCGAGGTCGCTGACATCGGCCCGGACGAACCGCTGACCAGGGAGAAGCCGTGCCCGGTGGTCGCGCTGCTGCGCGTGGCAGGAGCCGAGGAGGGCATCCGGCGGGCCGCTGAGGTCGTCGAGTTCCACGGCAGGGGCCACACGGCGGTCGTGCACACCGCCGACGAGCGGCTGGCTGAGCGGTTCGGCAAGGGCGTCAAGGCCGTGCGGGTGGTGTGGAACTCACCGGCGGCGCAGGGCGGCATCGGTGATCTCTACAACGCGTTCCTGCCGTCGATGACCCTCGGCTGCGGCAGCTACGGCGGCAACTCGGTCTCCGGCAACGTGACCGCGGCGAACCTGCTCAACATCCGCCGCATCGCCCGCCGCAACAACAACATCCAGTGGTTCAAGGTGCCGCCGAAGATCTACTTCGAGCCGAACTCGATCCGCTACCTCGGCGAGATGACCGGGGTGCACCGGGTGAGCATCGTGACCGGTCGCACGGTGGCCAAGCTCGGCTACGCGGACAAGGTGCGGTCCGTGCTGGCCGGCCGCTCCGAGCCCGTGGCCGTCCAGCTGATCGACTTCGTCGAGCCGGAACCGTCGCTGCAGACCGTGCAGCGCGGTGCGGAGATGATGCGCGAGTTCCAGCCGGACACCATCGTGGCCATCGGTGGCGGGTCCTCTTTGGACGCCGGGAAGCTCATGTGGCTGTGGTACGAGCACCCCGAGGTCGACTTCGCCGAGGCGAGGGGCCGGTTCGCCGACATCCGCAAGCGCCTCTACCGCTTCCCCGAACCGGAGCGCGCCAAGCTCGTGTGCGTGCCGACGACGTCGGGCAGCGGTTCGGAGGTCACCCCGTTCGCGGTGGTCACCGACCGGGAGACGGGCCGCAAGTACCCGCTGGCCGACTACGCGCTGACCCCGAGCGTGGCCATCGTCGACCCGGTGCTCGTGCGCTCGCTGCCCGCCGGGCTCGCGGCGGACTCCGGGTTCGACGCGCTCACCCACGCGACCGAGGCGTACGTCTCCGTCTACAGCAACGACTTCACCGACGGGCTGTGCCTGCAGGCGATCAAGCTGATCTTCGAGAACCTCGAGGACTCCGTGCTGCTCGGAGCGGAGAAGGCACAGGAGGCCATGCACAACGCGGCCACCATCGCCGGCATGGCCTTCGGCAGCGCGTTCCTGGGCATCGTCCACGCCATGTCGCACACGCTCGGCGCGACCTTCGGCCTGGCGCACGGCCGGACCAACGCGCTGTTGCTGCCGCACGTGATCCGCTACAACGGCCAGCCCCCCGCGAAGCTCACCGGCTGGCCCAAGTACGAGAACTACCAGGCACCGCAACGCTTCCAGCACATCGCCCGCACCCTGGGGCTGCCCGCGGCCACGCCGGAGGAGGGAGTGCGCTCCTACGCCGCCGCGATCGAACGGCTGCGCTCGGCCGTCGGGCTGCCCGCCTCGTTCGCGGAGGCGGGGGTGCCCGAGGCGGCGTTCCTGAGCTCGCTGCCGCAGCAGGCCCTCAACGCGTTCGACGACCAGTGTGCTCCGGCCAACCCCAGGCAGCCGGTCCTGGCCGACATGGAGGAGCTGATGCGCACCGCCTACGCCAACGGGGCGGTGGACCTGGAAGACGTGCGCGCCGCGGCCCACAGCGGCCGCTGATCCGGTCCCGGTGGGTCCGCCCCGCGCGGACCCACCGGGATTGTGGCGTTTCGAGACGTGACTCTCCGGGTCACGTCTCGTTTGGGGTGCCCGGGACGTGATCGCGGAGGCAGACCCCGGGGGCCAGGCGGGCAGTGCGCAATCGGGCGCACTCCTGCCCGCCGTGCCGAAGTCGCGCGGCGAACTCGCCTTCCGCACGCGGTGCCCCGGCGCGCCCGGCACCGCTCCCGCGGTGCCGACGGCCGTCACCGCGGAGACCGCCAGGGGGCATGGCGACCGGTCCGCTGTGGAGTCCGGGCTCCCCCGGCTTGCCGAGCAACGTCGTCGCTGGTCACGGCCTTGATGCGCAGTCAAACGCACACTTCCGGCCATTCCACCCGCGCGGGCTCACCGGCTGCGCTGAACCACCGCGCGACCGGATGGTGTGGACACGCCCGACGACACCTCGCGCACAAGCGTTCCGGCACCGCACGCGCACCGCCGGAGCCCGGTGACCACGGCCTGTTCGCCGCCGATGTGGACGCGACGGCGACTGGCGCGGCTGTCGTACTGTTCGCCTCGAAGCGCTGGTGGACGTCGAGGCAGCCGGAGGCAACGTGCTCAAGGAACCCGAGGGCCTGCTGTGGCCGGTGGCACCCGCATCCACCCCGCGGGCCGAGCCGGGCGGGATGGACGGCGGCCTGGTCGCGCACTCGCACGGGCAGCGGCTCGACCACGCGCTGAGCAGGGTCACCAGCGGGTTGACGGCGACTGGCCCCTGTCGCAAACTCCCGTCCAATTCGAATTTGCACGCGGTCATGGCCGAGGGGTTCACCCGGCGCGACAGGGCGGCGCAGCAGGCCTGAGCCAGGCCGCGGCGTCGCTGGTGCTCACCAACCGGACCGACTCACGACGGAGCTCCGCAGATGGCTCAGCAGCGCAACGAACCGCACAGGACTTCCTCTGACGCACCCCGGTCGGTCCACCGGGGCAAGGAACTCGGCCGGTTGCTCAGCGCGCTCACCGCGGCGGAGACGAACAGGCCGGCGGTGGTGCTGGTGGAGGGCACCACCGGCGTCGGCAAGACGACGCTGCTGGGCGAGGTGGCGGACGCCGCCAGGGCACGCGGGTTCCAGGTGGCCGGTGCCGCGACGTCCACTCTGGACGGTTTCATGTCGTTCTCCGTCGTCCGGCAGCTGTTCGAGAACCTCACCGCGGGGCCGGAGGCCGGCGTCCTGGAGTCGATCCTCGGTGTGGACGGTCAGCCGGAAGCCGGCAACCGCACCGCGGCGGGGCTCGACGAGCCGGCGACCCACCAGACGTACCACGAGCTCTACCGGCTCGTGAGCGGCCTCGCCGACCGCGGACCGGTCTGCTTCGTCGTCGACGACCTGCAGTGGGCCGACGCCTCGTCGTTGCAGTGGCTCAACTACCTCATGCGGCGGGCGACCAAGCTGCCGCTCGCCGTGCTGCTCAGCTGCACGACCGGGATCTACCCCGCGGACCCGCTCCAGATCGCGGAGATGCAGATCTACGCCACCCGCGTGCGGATCGGCGGTCTCACCGCGGACGAGGTGTCGACGTTCGCCGAACCGGTGCTCGGCAGCCGGCCGGAACCTGAGGCCGTCACAGCCCTGCACGCGGCCACGGGCGGGAACCCGCTGCTCCTCCACTCCCTGCTGGAGACGACCGGGGAGTTCTCCGTGCAGGAGATCCCGTCCTCGTACGGGGTGGAGGAGCTGGGCGAGTCGGTGCTCGCACGGCTACACGGCGAGCCCGAACCACTGCTCCGGCTGGCCAGGACGATCGCGGTCGTGGAACCCCCGGACCTCGGGCTCGCGGCCGAGGTCGCCGGGATGACGGTGCCGGAAGCCACCGACGGCGCCGACCGGTTGACGCGGATGGGGCTGCTGACCGGCGCCGCCAAGCCGGCGTTCACCCACTCCGTGTTCACGGACGCGATCACGAGCTCGATCACGCGCGCGGTCAGGGACGACCTCCACGCACGGGCCGCCGCGAGCCTGCACGCGTCCGGTGCACGAGCGGCGCTCGTCGCGCGGCACGTCCAGTGCACCTCCGCGAAGCTCGGCCGGTGGGCCGCCGACGCGCTCCACCGGGCAGCGGACCAGTTGCTGCACGACGGTGACGCGACCACCGCCGCGAGCTTCCTCACCAGGGCGCTGCAGGAGCACGTGCCGGCCGAGCTCAGGACGAAGCTGCTCGTGAAGCTCGGCCACGCCGAGTCGTTCTTCGACCCCTACCAGGCGGCCACGCACCTCAAGCAGGCGTTGGAGGACATCGAGGAACCCGAGCTCCTCCTCGACGTCACCTCGCTGCTGTCCAGGACGCTCTGCCTCGACGGGCGCTACGAGGACGCGCGCGCGGCGTTGAGCGAGTCCATCGCCAGGATGTGCGCCTCCGCACCGGAGTTCTCCGCTCAGCTGCGCCTCGCGCTCCGCGTCACCCTGCCAACCGAGCAGTCCGAGCAGTCCGAGGAGCCCGACGCCGCTCCGGACCGCGTCGCGGTCGACTGGCGGCGCCGTGACGCCCGTGGCCGCGGGCTGGCCGCACTGGTGGCGGAGGACCTGAGCAACCGGGGCGAAGACCTGACGACGTCCCGCGAGGCCGCGCTGACCGCGTTGTCCGCGGGCGCGGTGTCGATCATGCATGACCCGCAGCGGATGATGGCCGCCATCAACTCGCTGATCAGGACCAACGAGCTCGACCTGGCCCTGCGGTACTCCAGCGAGGCGATCCTGGAAGCCCACCGCCAGAAGCTGGACCTGGTCTTCGTGCTGGGCCACACGCTGCGGTCGCGGGTGCACTTCCACCGCGGGGCTCTGGCCCAGGCGGTAGTGGACGCCCGGCTCGCACTGGCCAAGGCGCACCGGATGAACCTGCACCAGCGCCACCCCGGCCGCATCTGGCCGATGGACGCGCTCCTGTCCGCGCTGCTGCACCTCGGTGACGTCGAGGCGGCACGGGAGCTGGTCGAGCCCATCGGCCTCACCAGCCCGCTGCCGAACAGCTGGCACCACACCAGCCTCCTGCAGGGACGCGGTCACCTCCGCATGCGGCTGGGGGACGACGCCGGCGCGCTCACGGACCACCTGGAGTGCGGGCGGAGGCTGAAGTCGTGGGGTGCTCCCGGCCCCGCTGTGCTGCCGTGGCGCTCGTACGCGGCCGTTGCGCACCTCCACCTCGGTCAGTCGCTGGAGGCGGTGCAGCTGGCCCTCGAAGAGCTCGAACTGGCCAAGAAGTGGGCCTCCGCACCGAGTCTGGCCCGCGCGATGCTCACCGTCGGCATGGCGACCGGTGGCGCGGCGGCACTGCCGTGGCTCATGGAGGCCGAACACGTCCTGCGCAACACGCAGGCGTTGCTGCTGCGCGCGACGGTCCTGGTGGAGCTCGGGACGACGAGGTGGCGCCACGGGCAGCAGAAGCTCGCCAGGGAGGAGCTGGCCCAGGCGAAGGTGGCCGCGGAGCGGTGCGGTTCGCTGCCGTTGCTCACCAAGCTCGCCGAACTGCCGGCGGAGGCGGTGGGACGGTCCGGCGCCGGGCCGGCCGCTCCTGTTTCCGTTTCCGCGGGCTCTCCTTTGACGCCGCAGGAGCACCGCGTGGCGAGCCTGGTCGCCACGGGCTCCTCGAACGACGAGGTCGCCAGGAAGTTGTCCGTGTCGCGGCGGGCCGTCGAGTTCCACCTCACCCACGTCTACCGCAAGCTCGGCATCCAGCGGCGCACGCAGCTGGCGGCGATGTTCCACTCGACCGGCAGCAGCAGGTAGGGAACGGCTTCCCTCACGCAGGGCCCGCCACGAGGTGCGCCGAGATGCTGCGCAGCTTCGCGCAGGTCTCCTCGATCTCCCGCTCCGGCCGCGAGGACGCCACGATCCCGGCGCCCGCGCGCAGCCACCGCCGTCCCTTCCGCTCGTACACCGCGCGCAGGACCAGGCCCGCGTCCAGGAACCCGTTGTCCGACGCGAACAGCACGGCACCCGAGTAGACGCCCCGCGGCGCGGCCTCCGCCCGGGAGGTGAACTCACAGGCCGCTTTCCTCGGCGCACCCGAGATCGTGACGCCGGGGAACAGCAACTCCAAGGCGTCCCAGGAGGTCTTGCCCTCGGTCAGCCGGCCGCACAGTCGCGACGCCGGCTCGTCCACCACCACCGAGCCCGGCTCGCACACCTCGGTCAACCCGGCGAACGCGCACTCGACGGCGATCGCGTGGTCGTGCGCCTCGTCCGGGTCCGGCACCAGCTCGTCCACACGGGACTCCAGCCGCGGCCGCGTGGCGACCTTCCCGTCCGACCCGGCCTCCAGCACCGTCTGCGCGCAGAAGCCCGTCGTCGTCAAGCCGCCGATCGACAACAGGAACGACCGCTCCGGTGCGGTGGCCGCGCGCCCGGCCAGGTACGTCTCCACGAAGTCGACGGGCTCGTCCACGGGCACGCTGCGGGACAGGGTCACCTTGCGCAGCCCGGTCGAACGGATCTCCTCCACCGCCGCCAGCACCGCGTCGCGGTACCGGCCGCTGCCCGCGTCCAGGTCCACCGGCACGGTCGCGCGCCCCGGTGCCGGCGCGTCCTCGACCGGTGCGGTGCGCAGGTGTTCGAGCAGTGCGCCGAGCCGCGCGTCGCCGCCCCGCACCACGCTCGCCCTCCCGTCCTCGATGCGCACCTCCACCTCGGGCACCACGAGGTGCACGACCTCCGAGTCCCCGGCGAGGTCCGAGCGGTCGTTCAAAACGTGCACGGCCTCGAACGCGATCCAGCCGCACACCGTCCACTCGCGCAACGACAACCGCTCCAGCGCCGCACGTGCCGCGCGCACGGGCCCGCCGACGACCGGCCACGACTCCTCCACCGAGTCACGCCGAACCCGCACACGGGTCGCGTTCACGACGATCTCCACGCGCACGCCCCAGGTGACCGTCCACACGTCGCCGTGCTCGTAGACGAAGTAGGTGTCGAAGAAACCGGTGCGGATCAGTGCAGCGGCGAGCTCGGCGGACGACATCGGGGAGGGTTCCGTGAGAACGGCCATTACCAGCTCCTCGGGTGTCGCGGAGCAACCGCGACTCGGCGATCGGTCTTCCTGTCCACACCGGCCACCGCTCTTCCCCCAGCTCCACGGTGGTCCCTCGGTCCGGCAAGACCAGAATTGGCCCCAAACGAATCTATTCACGGCCGATCCACCCGGTCAAACGGCCGTGCCAACCGATGGAACTTTTCGGACATCAACCGGGCAGTAACACCGAGTATTCGCAACATTCACTCTTTCGCGTACGGGTTTGTGGAACTCCGTAGCTACACGACGCGACGCCCTCAATACGGTGTGGTGGAACCCACAGGCGAAAGAAGATTAACCGTGATCACCAGCCAGAACACCGCCTTGGAAGCCCCCGCGACCGTGCCGGCACCGCGAGACCCTTCGCGACGCACTGCGGCCACGAAGGTTTTGTCCGTGCTCCAGGCCTTCGGTGCGTGCGACGGCGCGGCGTCGCTCACCGAGCTCACCCGCTACTCGGACCTCCCGAAGTCCACAGTTCACCGCATGGTCGGTTTCCTGCGCGCGGAGGGACTCGTCGAGATGATCGACAACCGGTTCCTCCTCACCACCAAGATCACCGAGTTGTCGACCGCCGTTCCGCTGGAGATCTCCGACCACACCAGGGAACGGCTGCTGCCGGTGCTCGCGGACCTCTACGAGTCCACTCGCGAGGCCGTCCAGCTCTCCGTCCTGTGCGGCACCACGGCGCGCGTCGTCGAACGCCTGCACGGCAGGCAGTCGAGCGAGCTCGCGACGCGGCTGCGCGGTCCCCTCCCCCTGCACTGCACCGCACCGGGGAAGATCCTCCTGGCCGGCGACCCCGGTCTGCTCCCCGTGCTGTGCGCCCACGGGCTGGAGGCGCTCACCCCCGCTTCCATCACCTCCGCGGGGGTGCTGCAGTCCGCGCTGACCGGTGTGCGCAAGCACGGCGTCGCCTTCGACCGCAGCGAGTGGCTTCCCGGCTTCACCGGTGTCGCAGCCCCGGTGTGGGGACCCGGCCCGACCCTCGTCGGCGCGATCTCCGTGTTCGGGCCCGTGCAGCGCCTCAGCCCGGACGCCGTCGCGCGCCGCGTCCACCACGCCGCCGAGACCGCGTCCAGGGAGCTCCACTCCGCTCCCCCGTCCGCGGGTCACCGACTCGCCGGATGAGCACGACCGCCCGTCGACATCAGCCGTTCCACAAAGGAGTGGCCGGTGGTGCCGACCGGCGTCAGAGCGCTCGTGCGATGGCGATGTTGCCCGCGAGCCGGTCTCCTGCTTCGTAGATCATGTACTCGTGGCCTTGGTAGGTGCCGAACGAGGGTGCGGCGGAGCGGCCGTTGTCGGGTGCGCCGGTGAGGGAGTCGTGGAAGACGCCGAGGTGGCGGCGCTGGGTGAAGTCGCGGCCGAGTTCGGTGATGAGGATGTTGCCGCCGCTGCCGATGTCGGTGTTGTAGACGACGTAGGCGCTGTTGTTGCGGAAGAGCAGGTGGGGTCCGCCGATGTTGACGGCGCCGACGTCCTGGTGGCGGACGAGCGGGGTCTGGGAGAAGGTCCAGTCGCGGGCGTTGGGTGACCAGCCCCAGCCGATGTCGCGGTGGTTGGTCTTGTTGTTGGTCATGAAGACCATGACGTAGCGGGCGCCGCGTGCGGGCAGGTCGTGGCGGAAGACCCTGGCGTAGGAGGTCTCGGTGGTGCCCGCGGGCATCAGC
>NZ_JBVJRT010000022.1:0-82294 GCF_055607425.1 Lentzea sp. NPDC037011
GTGTGCCGATGGGATGCGTCAGACACATCCACTCCGCCCGGAGGTCCTCCCATGTTCAACCCGACACGCCGTCAACAACCTGATTAGTCACTACATCTAGGCGGGCGGGGTGAGGACCTCCGCGCGCACCCGTGCCGTCGCCGCCGTCGTGGACGCGAGGAAGTCGGCCACCACCCGCCGGTCCTCGGGGGTCATGGCGCCCCACGTCGCCGCGAACTCGCGGGCGAGCGGCTGGAAGAACGTCGAGGCCAGTGCCTCCGCCGGCGCGTGCACGCGCAGTTCCACGCGGCGGCGGTCACCGGGGCTGCGGTCGCGGCTCACGTGGCCGGCGCGTTCCAGGCGGTCCAGCACCGACGTCGTGGCGGAGGCGCTGAGGTTCAGGGCGCGGGCGAGTGTGCCCGGTGTCATGGGGGAGTGGGCGGTCATGAGCAGGTTCAGCGCTGTCATGTCGGTGGAGTGCAGCTCGTGGGCCGCGCTGAAGATCTCCAGGAACCGGTTCGACTCCATCACCAGCGCCCGCACCAGCATGCTGAGTTCGTAGTCGCTTGCGTCGCTCACCCCGCCAGCATACTGTTTCGGTCATCGAAACTTTCGACGATCGAAGGACATAGGCTCATGAGGGTGCTCGCCGGGTTGCTTCTCGTCGTGTGGCTGGCGGTGGGAGGGTTCACCGGGCCGTACGCGGGCAAACTGTCCGAGGTCGCCGAGAACGACAGCAGCGCGTTCCTGCCGAACTCGGCGGAGTCCACACAGGTCGCGGAGCTGCAGAAGAAGTTCCAGCAGACCAACGCCATCCCCGCGATCGTGGTGGCCGAACGCCAGGGCGGGCTCACCGCGGAGGACACGCGGTTCCTCGCCGATCGGGGCAAGGGGTTCCAGGCCTCGCCGGTCATCCCGTCCCAGGAGGACGGGGACGCGGCGCAGATCGTCGTCCTGCTCGACCCGGCCAAGGACGTCAAGGACGGTGTCGCGGAGCTGCGGGACGGCTCGCGCAGCGCGCCGCAGGGGCTGACGGTGCTGGTCACCGGGCCGGCCGCGCAGGTCGCCGACCTGGTCGAGGCGTTCGGCGGGATCGACGGGTTGCTGCTGCTGGTCGCCGGCGCGGTGGTCGCGCTCATCCTGCTCGTCGTCTACCGCAGCCCGCTGCTGCCGCTCGTGGTGCTCGTCTCCGCCGTGTTCGCGCTCGGGCTGGCCAGCTTCGTCGTCTACCTGCTCGCGAAGTACGACGTGCTCGCGTTGAACGGCCAGAGCCAGGGCATCCTCTCCATCCTGGTCTTCGGCGCCGCCACGGACTACGCACTGCTGCTGGTGTCCCGCTTCCGCGAGGAGCTGCGGGACGAGGAGAACAGGTTCACCGCCATCCGCTCCGCCTGGCGCGGCACGGTCGAACCCATCGCCGCTTCCGCGGGCACGGTCATCCTCGGCGTGCTGTGCCTGCTGTTCAGCGACCTCGACTCCAACAAGGGCCTCGGCCCGGTCGCCGCGATCGGCATCGGTGCCGCGCTGCTCACGGCCATGACGTTCCTGCCGGCGGTGCTCGCCCTGCTGGGACGGGCCGCGTTCTGGCCGTTCGCGCCGAAGCTGGGCTCCCCGCACCCGGAGACCAGCGGGCTGTGGGGGCGCGTGGCCGCCCTGGTGCGCCGCAAGCCGCGGGCCATCTGGATCGTCACCGCGCTGGTGCTGCTGGCGGGAGCGGCGTTCCTGCCGCAGCTCAAGGCCTCCGGCACGGCGCAGTCCGACGTGTTCCTCACCGAGGTCGAGTCCGTGGCCGGCCAGGAGGTGCTGTCACGGCACTTCCCCGGCGGCACCGGCTCGCCGACCGTCATCATCGCCAACGAGGGCAAGACCGCCGACGTCGTCGCGAAGGCCGCTGTGGACGGTGTGGCGAACGTCCGGCCCAGCGGGACCGCCGACGGCCTGGTGCGGATCGAGGCCACGCTCGCCGACGCGCCGGACTCCGACGCGGCGGTCGCCACGGTCGAACGCATCCGTGCGGCGGTGCACGGCGTCGAGGGCGCGGACGCGAAGGTCGGCGGGCAGACGGCGACGTTGCTCGACACCAGGACGACCTCAGAACGCGACCGGCTGCTGATCATCCCGATCGTGCTCGTCGTGATCTTCCTGGTGCTGGCGCTGCTGCTGCGGTCGGTGCTGGCGCCGTTGCTGCTGATCGGGACGGTCGTGCTGTCGTTCGCGGCCACCATGGGCGTGTCGGCGCTGGTGTTCAACCACCTGTTCGACTTCCCCGGCGCGGACCCGGTGGTGCCGCTGTTCGGGTTCGTGTTCCTGGTGGCGCTGGGCATCGACTACAACATCTTCCTCATGACCCGCGTCCGCGAGGAGACGCAGCAGCTCGGCACGGTCGAGGGCACCATCAGGGGCCTCAGCCTGACCGGTGGCGTGATCACGTCTGCGGGGGTGGTGCTGGCGGCCACGTTCGCGGCGCTCGCGGTGCTGCCGATCCTGTTCCTCACCCAGATCGCGTTCATCGTGGCGTTCGGCGTCCTGCTCGACACGCTGCTGGTGCGGTCGCTGCTGGTGCCCGCGCTGTCGGTGGACATCGGCGGCCGGATCTGGTGGCCCTCGAAGCTGAGGTAGGTGAGGATCACCCGCATGACCCCGACGCCACGACAGCTCAACCGCGCGACGCTCGACCGCCAGCTGCTGCTGCGGCGGGAACCGGTGGACGTGCCCAGCGCGGTCGAGCGGGTCGTGGCGATCCAGGCCCAGGAACCGGCCTCGCCCTACCTGGCCCTGTGGAACCGCGTCGCCGGCTTCGACCCGGCCGACCTGGACGCCGCGTTCGCCGGCGGCACGGTCCGCAAGGCCACGCTGATGCGGATCACCCTGCACGCGGTCACCGCCGCCGACCACGAGGTGTTCCACCACGCGATGCTGCCCGCACTGCGCGCGTCACGGTTGTACGACAAGCGGTTCAAGGCCATGGGCATCACCGTGGACCAGGCCGACGCACTGCTGGAGCACGTGCTCGCGTTCGCCTCGGTGCCGCGGGCGAAGGCGGAGATCGAGGAGTTGCTGCACTCGCACGCCGGTGACGTCGGCCAGCCCGGTGTCTGGTGGGCGCTGCGCACCTACGGCGGGCTCGTGCACGCACCGACCGGCGGACCGTGGTCGTTCGGGCCGCGCCCGTCCTACCTGGCCGCGCGCACCGGGAGCAGGGAGCAGCTGGAGTGCGTGGCCGAGCTCGTCCGCCGCTACCTCACCGGCTTCGGGCCCGCCACCGTCGCCGACGTCAACCAGTTCACGATGCTGCCGCGCGGCACGATCCGCGCCGCCCTGGAGCTGCTGGACCTGGAACGGCACGGCGAGCACCTCGACGTGCCGAACCGGACGGTCCCGGACGAGGACACGCCCGCCCCCGCGCGGCTGATGGCGATGTGGGACAGCACTTTGCTCGCCTATGCCGACCGCAGCCGGATCATCCCGCCCGAGTACCGCAAGGTCGTCATCGGCAACAACGGCGACACGCTGCCCACCCTGCTCGTGGACGGGTACGTGGCGGGCGTGTGGCGCCCGCTTGCCGACGGAGCTATTGAGATGACCGCCTTCCACGCCCTGAAAGAGGACGACTGGGCGGCGCTGGCCGTGGAAGCGTCGGCGGTGCGCGAGTTCCTCGGTGACCGCGAACCCCAGGTCTACAAGCGCTACGGCAGGTGGTGGAGCGGCCTTCCGGCCCACGACGTTCGCACTGTGTGAAACGGCAACCTCTACAAAGGACTTCCACTGGGTCAGAACACCCGCGTGCAGAACGCCTGGACGGCGTACCGCAGCGGTCGCTGACCCTGCTGACACCGGGCCGCGTCCACCCTGGGCGCGGCCCGGTTCCGTTCAACGCCGGCCGCGCCGTGACGCCTCCCGCGCGAGAACCTCACGCACCGTGACCCCTGAGGGCCCTGACGGGTGAGACCCACGTCTCCCCGGCCTCAAGAACGCGTAAAGGTCGGCCCCCACCCCGTAAGGACGCTGTCAGGCCTCCCCTGAACAGGTGTTTCCTCGTGCACGCTTCCGCTCGTCATGGAAAAACCTGTCGTTGAAGGGAGCGGCGTCATGGCCGACCTGGCCTACGCGTTGCTGCTGATCGGGAGTTTCGTCGTGCTGGGACTGACGGTGCGCGGACTGGAGAAGCTGTGAGCACGGGACTCGTCGCGAACGCCGTCGCCGGCGTCCTCGCGCTCGCTCTGATCGTCTACCTGTTCGTCGCGCTCGTGAGGCCGGAGAAGTTCTGATGTCACCTCTCGTGGCCGGCCTGGCCCAGGTCGGCATCCTGTTCGCGGCACTGGCGGTCGTGTACCGGCCCCTCGGCGACCACATGGCCCGCGTCTTCCAGCGCGAAGGCCATTCCAGGGCCGAGGCGGCGATCTACCGCTTCGCGCGGATCGACCCGGACGCCGAGCAGAGGTGGAGCACCTACGCCTACGGCGTGCTGGGCTTCTCGTTCGTCGGCATCGTGTTCCTCTACGTGCTCCAGCGCGTGCAGTCCCTGCTGCCGTTCGACTTCGGCCGCGGCAACGTCGGACCGGGCATGGCGTTCAACACCGCCATCAGCTTCGTGGCCAACACGAACTGGCAGTCGTACGTGCCGGAAGCGGTTATGGGCCACACGGTCCAGATGATCGGCCTGACCGTGCAGAACTTCGTGTCCGCCGCGGTCGGCCTCGCGGTCGCCGTCGCGCTGGTCCGCGGGTTCGTCCGCAGCCGGACCGACCGGCTCGGCAACTTCTGGGTCGACCTCGTGCGCGGCACGCTCCGCATCCTGTTGCCGATCGCGTTCCTGTTCGCCGTCGTGCTGATCGCCTTCGGTGTCACGATGAGCTTCAAGTCCGGAGTGGATGTTGACGGTCAGCTGGTCGCCAACGCTCCCGTTGCCGGTCAGGAGGCCATCAAGGAGCTCGGCACCAACGGTGGCGGCATCCTCAACGCCAACTCCGCGCACCCGTTCGAGAACCCGAACGAGTGGTCGAACCTGATCGAGGTCTTCCTCATCCTGGTGGTCCCGGTCGCGCTGACCCGCACGTTCGGCGTGCTGGTGGGGGAGAAGAAGCAGGGGTACGTGCTGCTGGGCGTCATGGGCGGCATCTGGACCGCGATGCTCGCGGTCATCTGGGGTGCCGAGGCGAACGGCGTCCGGCCGTTGGAGGGCAAGGAGCTGCGGTTCGGCATCCCCGGCAGCGCGATCTTCGCCGACGCCACCACCGGCACCTCGACCGGTGCGGTGAACTCGTTGCACGACAGCTACACCGGGCTCGGCGGCGGCGGGGCGCTGCTGAACATGCTGTTCGGCGAGATGACGCCGGGCGGTGTCGGCACCGGTCTCTACAGCATCCTCGTCATGGCGGTCATCGCGATGTTCCTCGCGGGCCTGATGGTCGGCCGCACGCCCGAGTACCTCGGCAAGAAGCTGGGGCGCAGGGAGGTCACAGCCGCGGCGGTCTCGATCCTCGCGATGCCCACGGTGCTGCTCGTCGGCGCCGGCATCGCCGCGGTCCTGCCCAGCACGCGGGCAGCGCTCAACAACCCCGGCTCGCACGGGTTGTCGGAGATCCTCTACGCCTACGCGTCGGCCTCCAACAACAACGGCAGCGCGTTCGGCGGCATCACGGTCACCAGCGACTGGTTCCAGTCGTCGCTGGGCCTGTGCATGCTCTTCGGCCGGCTCGTCCCGATAGTCGCGGTGCTGGCACTGGCCGGATCGCTGGCGGCGCAGAAGAAGGTGCCGGTCACCGCGGGCACGCTGCCCACCACCGGCCCGCTGTTCGCGACCCTGCTGGCCGGGTCGATCGTCCTCGTCGCCGCGCTCACGTTCGTTCCCGCTCTCGCTCTCGGTCCCGTCGCGGAGGCACTGCTGTGACCACGAAACCCGGTCTCGCGGCCGCCCTGCCAGAGGCGTTGAAGAAGCTCCACCCGCGGCACCAGCTGCGCAGTCCCGTCATGTTCGTCGTGTGGGTGGGTTCGGTGCTGGTCACCGTGTTCGCGGTGACCGAGCCGCGCGTGTTCACCACCGCCGTCGCCGCGTGGCTGTGGTTCACCGTGCTGTTCGCGAACCTCGCGGAAGCCGTCGCGGAAGGCCGCGGCAAGGCGCAGGCGGACTCGCTCAGGAAGACGAAGGAAGACGCCGTCGCGAGGCTCGTCAGCGGCGGCGTCGTGCCCGGCACCGAACTGGAGGTCGGCGACCTGGTCGTCGTCGAGGCCGGTGAGGTCATCCCCGGCGACGGTGACGTGGTCGAGGGCATCGCGACCGTGGACGAGTCGGCGATCACCGGCGAGTCCGCACCCGTCATCCGCGAGTCCGGCGGCGACCGGTGCGCGGTCACCGGTGGCACGACGGTGCTGTCGGACCGGATCGTCGTGCGGATCACGACCAGGCCGGGCGAGTCCTTCGTGGACCGGATGATCGCACTCGTCGAAGGCGCGGAACGGCAGAAGACGCCGAACGAGGTCGCGCTGACGATCCTGCTGTCGACGCTGACGATCATCTTCCTGCTGGCCGTCGTCGCGCTGCAGCCGTTCGCGATCCACTCCGGCGGCGAGCAGTCGGTGGTCGTGCTGACCGCGTTGCTGGTCTGCCTGATCCCGACGACGATCGGCGCACTGCTGTCCGCGATCGGCATCGCCGGCATGGACCGGCTGGTGCAGCGCAACGTCCTGGCCACGTCGGGCAAGGCCGTGGAGGCCGCCGGTGACATCGACACGTTGCTGCTCGACAAGACCGGCACGATCACGTGGGGCAACCGGCGCGCGACCGAGTTCATCCCGGTCGGCCCGACGTCCGAGGAGGAACTGGTCGCGGCCGCACGGCTGGCGAGCCTCGCCGACGACACCCCGGAGGGCCGCAGCATCCTCCAGCTCGCCGGCGGTGCACCGGCGAGCGACCACGAGAAGACCGGCGAGTTCGTCGCGTTCACGGCGCAGACCAGGATGTCCGGCATCGACCTGGGCGACCGCAGCATCCGCAAGGGCGCCGCGTCCGCGTTCGAGCTGACCGACACCGCACGCGAGATCGTGGACGAGATCAGTGCCCAGGGCGGAACCCCGCTCGTCGTGGCCGAGAACGGCCGGGTGCTGGGGATCGTCCGCCTGTCCGACGTCGTGAAGCCCGGCATGAAGGAGCGCTTCGCCGAGCTGCGGGCGATGGGCATCCGCACGGTCATGGTCACCGGCGACAACCCGTTGACGGCCAAGGCCATCGCCGAACAGGCGGGCGTGGACGACTTCCTCGCCGAGGCCAAGCCCGAGGACAAGATGGCCCTGATCCGCCAGGAGCAGGAGGGCGGCCGGCTGGTCGCGATGACCGGTGACGGCACCAACGACGCACCGGCGCTGGCCCAGGCCGACGTCGGCGTCGCGATGAACACCGGCACGTCGGCCGCGAAGGAGGCCGGCAACATGGTCGACCTCGACTCGGACCCGACCAAGCTGATCGAGATCGTGGAGATCGGCAAGCAGCTGCTGATCACGCGGGGGGCGCTGACGACGTTCTCCGTCGCCAACGACCTGGCGAAGTACTTCGCGATCCTGCCCGCGATGTTCGCGGCGATCTACCCGGCGCTGGGGCAGCTCAACGTCATGCGCCTCGCGACACCGCAGTCGGCCATCCTGTCCGCGGTGATCTTCAACGCGGTGGTCATCGTGGCGCTGATCCCGCTGGCCCTGCGGGGCGTCCGCTACCGGCCGTCCAGCGCCTCCGCGCTGCTGCGGCGCAACCTGCTGGTCTACGGCCTCGGCGGCATCGTGACGCCGTTCGCCGGGATCTGGCTGATCGACCTGCTCGTGCGACTCATCCCCGGGATCGGCTGACGATGACGAACTTCCTGAAGCAGTCGTGGGCGGGTCTGCGGATCCTGCTCGCGCTGACCGTGCTCCTCGGCGTGCTCTACCCGCTGGCGGTCTGGGGCGTCTCGCGCGTCCCCGGCCTGCACGCCAACGCCGAGGCCACCGGCACCACCCTGGTCGCCGTCGCACGCGAGGGCGACCGGTACTTCCAGCCGCGGCCCTCCGCGGCGACGCTGCCCGCCTCGGGCGGCTCGAACAAGGGCGAGCTGAACGAGGACTACACGAAGGTGGTCGACGAACGCCGCACGGCCGTGGCGCAGCGCGAAGGCGTGTCCGAGGACCGGGTGCCGCAGGACGCGGTGACCGCGTCGGCGTCCGGCCTCGACCCGCACATCAGCCCGGAGTACGCGGCGCTGCAGGTGCCTCGGGTGGCACGCGCGTCCGGGCTGTCCGAGGAGAGGGTGCGGGAGCTGGTGGCGGCCGGGACCTCCGGCACCTTCACCACCACGGTCAACGTGACGGCGCTCAACCGTGCCATCGACGCCGCCACCCGGTGACCGCCGCCGGGGCCAGCTGAGGATCCACCTCGGCGCCGCTCCCGGTGTCGGCAAGACCTTCGCCGTGCTCGGCGAGGCCCACCGGCGCCGGGGGCGGGGCACCGAGGTGGTCGTGGGACTCGTGGAGACCCACGGCCGGGAGAAGACCGCCGCCCTGCTCGACGGGCTGGAGGTGGTGCCGCGCACGCGGGTGCGGCACCGCGGCCTCGACGTCGAGGAGATGGACGTCGACGCGGTCCTCGCGCGCAGGCCCGAGGTCGCCGTCGTCGACGAGCTCGCCCACACCAACGCGCCCGGCTCCCGCAACGAGAAGCGCTGGCAGGACGTCGAGGAGCTGCTCGACGCGGGCATCGACGTGCTGTCCACGGTGAACGTGCAGCACCTGGAGTCGGTGAACGACGTCGTCGAACGCATCACCGGTGTGCGGCAACGGGAGACGGTACCCGACGAGGTGGTCCGCCGCGCGGACCAGGTCGAGCTCGTCGACCTCACCCCGGAGGCGCTGCGCCGCCGGCTCGCCCACGGCAACGTCTACCCGGCGCACCGCATCGACGCCGCGCTGGGCAACTACTTCCGGATCGGCAACCTCACGGCGTTGCGGGAGCTGGCCCTGCTGTGGGTGGCCGACCAGGTCGACGTGGCGTTGCAGCGCTACCGCAGCGAGAAGGACATCACCGACACCTGGGAGACCCGCGAACGCGTGGTCGCCGCGATCACCGGCGGACCGGAGAGCGAGACGCTGATCCGGCGCGCCCGCCGGATCGCGGTGCGGGCCGGTGCGGAGCTGCTGGTCGTGCACGTCCTGCGCGGCGACGGGCTGACCGGCGTGACGCACGGGCACATCGCCCGCTCCCGCAAGACCGCCGAGGACGTCGGCGCGACGTTCCACTCGGTGGTGGGCGACGACGTTCCGACGGCGTTGCTGGAGTTCGCCCGCGGTGTGAACGCCACCCAGCTGGTGCTGGGGACCTCACGGCGCTCGCGAGTCGCGCGGGCGTTCGACGAGGGCATCGGTGCCGCTGTCGTGCAGGAGTCCGGCGCGATCGACGTGCACATGGTCACCCACGACGAGGCCCGGCGCGGGCTGCGCTGGCAGGTCGGCACCGACCCGTTGCCGGTGCGGCGCAGGCTCACCGGCTGGGGCCTCGCCCTGGTGCTGCCCGCCGTCGTCACCGCCCTGGGCCTGCTGTGGCGCGACGAGCTGGACTTCTCCACCGACCTGGTGGCGTTCCTGCTCGCCGCCTGCGTCGTCGCCATCGCGGGCGGGCTGGGACCGGCGCTGTTCTGCGCGGTGCTCGGCGCCGGGCTGCTCAACTTCTTCTTCACCGAGCCCTGCCACAGCCTGGCCGTGCAGACGCCGGAGAACGTGATCACGCTGGCCGCCATGGTGATCGTCGCGACCGTCGTGGCGCTGACCGTCGACCGGGCGGCGCGGCTGGGGGAGCAGGGCGCGCGGGCGCGGACCGAGGCGGCGTTGCTGGCCTCGTACTCGCGGACCGTGCTGACCGCGCCGTTCCCGCTGGCGCGGCTGCTGGAGAAGATCCGGGAGAACTTCGGCCTGGACTCGGTGGCGCTGGTGGAGCGCAGAAACGGGGAGTGGTGCTGCGTCGACCGCGCCGGGCGGGACTCCGGTCCCGTGACCGACGTGACGGTCACCGGTGACGTGCGGTTGCGGCTGAGCGGACGGGTGCTGCCCGCGAGCGACCAGCGGGTGCTGGAGGCGGCGGCCGGGCAGACGTTCGTGGCGCTGCGGCACCAGCGGATGGCCGCTGACGCCCTGGAAGCACGGCGGAAAGCCGAGACGTCCGAGCTGCGCACGGCACTGCTGTCGGCGGTCGGCCACGACCTCCGCACGCCGTTGACGTCGATCAAGGCGGCGACCGCGAGCCTGCGGGACACCTCGCCGGCACTGTCCGAACAGGACACCGCCGACCTGGTGGAGACCGTGGCGGAGTCCGCCGACCGGTTGACCGGCCTGGTGGACGACCTGCTCGACTCGTCGCACCTCGCGACCGGCTCGGTCGAACCGGTGCTGCGGCCGGTCGGCTGCGACGAGGTCGTGGCACGGGCGCTCGCCGGCCTCGGCGGCGAGGTGTCGGTCGCGGTGGCGGAGGACCTGCCGCCCGTGCTGGCCGACCCGGGGCTGCTGGAACGCGTGGTGGTCAACGTCGTCGACAACGCGCTGCGGCACGGCAGCCCGTCGCCGGTGGCGGTCCGCGGCAGCCGCCACGGCTCCTCCGTCGAGCTGCGGGTCGTCGACCACGGTCCGGGACTGCCGAAGAACGCCGGGCACACGGTGTTCGCGCCGTTCCAGCGCCTCGGCGGCCGTGCCGCCACACCGGGCGCCGGCCTCGGCCTGAGCGTCGCCAAGGGCTTCACCGCCGCCATGGGCGGGGAGATCAGCGCGGAGGACACCCCGGGCGGAGGGCTCACGATCGTGATCTCCCTGCCCGTCCACGAGGAGGCGCCATGACGTCCGTTCTGGTGGTCGACGACGAACCGCAGATCGTGCGCGCGTTGAGGATCAACCTCAGCGCCCGCGGCTACGACGTGATGACCGCGTACGACGGCAAGTCCGCACTCGGCGTGGCCGTGGAGGGCAAACCCGACGTGGTCGTGCTGGACCTGGGCCTGCCCGACCTCGACGGCGTGGAGGTGATCGCGGGCCTGCGCGGCTGGTCCTCGGTCCCGATCATCGTCCTGTCCGCCCGTACCGACTCCGCCGCCAAGGTCGAGGCCCTCGACGCCGGCGCCGACGACTACGTGACCAAGCCGTTCGGCATGGACGAGCTCCTCGCCCGCCTGCGCGCGGCCGTCCGCCGCGGCCTCACCCGCGACGTCGCCGACCCGGTGGTCGAGACGTCGTCGTTCGTCGTGGACCTGGCCGCGAAGAAGGTCCGCCGCGACGGCCACGAGGTGCACCTGACGCCCACCGAGTGGGGCCTGGTCGAGGTCCTGGCCCGCAACCCCGGCCGGCTCGTGTCGCAGAAGCAGTTGCTGCGGGAGGTGTGGGGACCGAAGCACCTCACCGAGTCGCAGTACCTGCGCGTCTACTTCGCCCAGCTGCGCCGCAAGCTCGAAGCCGACCCCGCCCACCCCCGGCACCTGGTCACCGAACCCGGGATGGGCTACCGCTTCGAGCTCTGACGCGGTTGCGGGAGAATCGGCGGATGGTCACAGATCCGACGATGACCCGCATCGCCGAAGCCGTGGAGCTGCACCACCGCCGCGGTCAGCGGGAGCCGCCCGCGAGCTGTTCGCCCGGATCTGGGACGACATCGGCGGCACCGGGGGCGACCCGCTGCACGTGTGCGTCCTCGCCCACTCGATGGCCGACGTCCAGGACGACGTGCACGAGGAGCTGGTCTGGGACCTGCGGGCGCTGGCCGCCGCCGACTCGCTCACCGACGAGCGCACAGCGGAGGCCGGGGTGGCGCTGCCGGTGGCCGGGCTGTACCCGTCGCTGCACCTGAACCTGGCCGACTGCCACCGCAGGCTGGGCGACCTCGACCGCGCCCGCGACCACCTCCGGCAGGCGCGGGACACGATCGGCGTGCTCGGCGACGACGACTACGGGCGGCTCATCCGGGGCGGTCTGGACCGGCTGGAGCAGCGGCTGGCCGGTGGATGACCACCGGCGCTACCGCAGCAGGCGGCGCAGCACCTCTTCGAGGTCCGCGGGCTTCGGCGTTCCCGGCGACACCAGCGCCTGGTACAGCAACCCGCTGAACATCGCGGTGAGCGCCCGCGCGGTCGTCGAGTCCACTGTGGACTCGAAGACCTCGGTCAGCAGCCGGTCCCACGACGTGCTGGCCGCACGGAGCGCCGGCCGCCGCAGGGCACCGCCGTACAGCTCGTAGGCCAGCACGCTGGTCTGCCGGTGCTCGCTCGCCAGCAGGACGACGAAGCGCGCGAGCTCGGCGCTCAGGTCGGCATCGTCGGGCAGCGCGAGCGCCCACTCGCGCAGGCGTGCGACGTTGCGCTCGGCCACGGTGCGGACCGCGGCGTCGAGCAGCTCGTCGAGGCTCAGGAAGTGGTAGGTCGTGGAACCCAGCGGCACGTCGGCGCAGGCCGCGACGGCCCGGTGGGTCAGTGCCGGCAGGCCGCGCTCGGAGATCAGCTCGACCGCGGCCTCGATGATCCGCTCGCGGCGGTGGGGGTCGTGCCGCCGTGCCATCCTCGCTCCTACCGGTTCGCCGAGCCCGTGCGCAAGGGGCATTCTCGCGGAGGACCACGATACGGAACGGTCCTGACCGGCGATGTGTACGTCAGTACATTCACGGCGTGCCCAAGACCCGGACGTCGCAGTGGTTGCCGGTGCGGCTGATCGCCATCGCCGCGCTGTTCCTGGTGTGGCAGCTCGTCGCGCTGGCCCAGCTCTGGCCGGCGGCCGTGCTGCCGAGTCCCGTGCAGGTGTGGGACCAGCTTCTGTCCACTTCGGACTTCACGAACGGCCAGGGCGGCTACGCCGGTTCGACGCTGGCCGAACGGCTCGGCGTCAGCCTGCGCCGCGTCGGCTACGGGTGCTTCTACGGCGTGCTGCTCGGGCTCGTGCTCGGCCTGGCGATGGGGCTGGTCCCGGTCGTCCGAGCGCTGACCGAGCCCGCCGTGGCGTTCCTGCGCGCACTCCCGCCGCTCGCGTACCTGAGCCTGCTGGTGATCTGGTTCGGCATCGACGAGGAACCCAAGGTCTACCTGCTGATGATCGCCGCGTTCCCGCCGGTGGCCGTGGCCGCCGCGGCCGCGGTGAGCGGGGTCAACCGGCAGTACGTCGAGGCCGCGCAGGCGTTGGGCGCCAGCGCGTTCGACGTGGTCCGCGCGGTGGTCCTGCCCGCGTCGGGACCGGAGATCCTCACCGGTGTCCGGATCGCCGTCGGCATCGCCTACAGCTCCGTGGTGGCGGCGGAGACCGTGAACGGCGCGGACGGCATCGGCGGGATGGTGCTCAACGCCCAGCGCTTCAACCAGACCGCGGTGGTCGTCCTCGGTCTCTTCGTCATCGGCATCACCGGCCTGGTCATCGACTCGCTGATCGTGGCCGCCCAACGCGCGTTGTCCCCGTGGCGCGGACGCGCCTGAGACCGAGGAGTCCCGATGTCGATCTCGCGCAGGAGCGTGCTCGCCCTGCTCGCCGCCGCCCCGGTGCTGGCCTCGTGCGGTGTGGGCGGCTCGTCGCCCTCCGGCGGCAAGGGCGTGCGGGTGGCGTTCCAGAACTTCGCCGACAGCACGCTGCTGGTGAAGGACCGGCAGGCGCTGGAGAAGGCCTTGCCGGACCACCGGATCACCTGGACCGCGTTCGACTCCGGTGCGAGCATCAACACCGCGTTCCTGGGCGGTGCGATCGACCTCGCGGTGATCGGCAGCAGCCCCGCGGCCGCCGGTCTCTGCCCGCCGCTCAGCATCCCGTACCAGGTGATCGAGCTGCTGAACGTGATCGGCGACAGCGAAGCGCTCGTGGTGCGCAAGGCCACCGGCATAACGAAGATCTCCGAGCTGGCCGGCCGCAAGATCGCCGCACCGTTCAGCTCCACCGCCCACTACAGCCTGCTCGCCGCGCTGGAGCTGGCCGGGGTGGACGCGGGAACGGTCACGCTGGTCGACCTCGAACCGCAGAACATCCAGGCCGCGTGGCAGCGCGGTGACATCGACGGCGCCTACGTCTGGACACCGGTGCTGGGCGTGCTGCAACAGGACGGCGTGACGCTCACCGACAGCGCGAAGCTCGCGGCCGCCGGCAAGCCGACGCTCACGTTCACCGTGGCGCGCAAGGAGTTCCTCGACGCCAACCCCGACGTCGTCGACAGGTGGCTGGCCGCGACGAACGACGCGCTCAAGCAGGTCAAGACCGACCCGGCGGTGGTGGCGGCCGCGGTCAGCCGGCAGATCGGCATCGGGGAGGCCGACGCACTGGCCCAGCTCGAGCAGAACATCTACCTCGACCACGACGAGCAACGCGGACCCGACTACTTCGGCACCGCGCAGGCGCCGGGACAGCTGGCGAACCGCCTGCGCGACACGGCGGAGTTCCTGCGCGGGCAGAAGAAGGTCGAGCAGGTGCCGGACCTGGCGGCGTTCCAGGCCGCGCTGCGCGTGCCGGGAGGCGGACGTGCGTGACATCTGCGAACTGCGCGGGGTCGAGCACGCCTACCCGACCAAGGCCGGTCCCGTGCCGGCGCTCGGCCCGCTGGACCTGACGGTGGAACCAGGGGAGTTCCTGGTCGTCGTGGGCCCGTCCGGGTCGGGCAAGAGCACGTTGCTGCGCCTGCTGGCGGGCTTCGAACGCCCGTCCGCGGGGGACGTGGCACTGCTCGGCCACCCGCCGGTGCCCGGCAGGGACGTCGGGGTGGTGTTCCAGCAACCCCGGTTGTTCCCGTGGAGCACGGTCTCCGGCAACATCACCACGGCGCTGAAGTGGGCGAAGGTCCCGAAGCCCGACCGCAGGGCGAGGGCGGCGGAACTGCTGTCGCAGGTCGGGCTCGACGGCCTCGGCCCGCGCCGGACCTGGGAGATCTCCGGCGGCCAGCAGCAGCGCGTCGCCATCGCCCGCGCACTGGCCGCACGACCGCGGCTGCTGCTGATGGACGAGCCGTTCGCCGCGCTCGACGCCCTGACGAGGGAACGGCTGCAGGAGGACGTGCGCGCGCTCGCCGGTGACGGCAGGTCGGTCGTGTTCGTGACGCACAGCGTGGACGAGGCCGTGTTCCTCGGCAGCCGCGTCCTCGTCCTCACCGACCGGCCGGGCCGGATCGCCCTGAGCCTGCCCGTCGACCTGCCCCGCCACGGCGTGCCGGCCGACGACCTGCGCGGCTCACCCCGTTTCGCGGCACTGCGCGGTGAGGTGTCCGCCGCGGTGCGGGCGACCCTGTCCTCCCGGTCCGACCAGCTCGTGGAGAAGTCATGACGCTCTCGTTCGAACCGCTGACGATCGCCATCGGCGCGCAGGTGACCGGCGTGGACCTCGCGGACGAGCTCACCGCCGGGCAGGTGGCCGCGATCCGCCGGGCCCTGCTGGACCGCAAGGTCCTGGTGTTCCGCGGTCAGCGGCTGACCCCGTCCGCGCACCGCGCGTTCGCGGCGTCGCTGGGCGAGCTGACCCCGGCCCACCCCGTGGTCCCCGGCCTCGACGACGAGCACCCCGAGATCTACGTGCTCGACAGCGGTGACGGCGGCAAGGCCCCGGAGTGGCACACCGACGTCACGTTCACCCGCACCCCGCCGCTGGGCTCCGTCCTGCGCGCCGTGGACCTGCCGCCCACCGGCGGCGACACCTGCTGGACGGACCTGGAAGCCGCTTACCTCCGGCTGTCACCACCGGTGCGCGAGCTGGCCGACCGGCTCGAAGCGGTCCACGACGGCCGCAAGGACTTCGAGGAGCTCCTGCACGTCCGGCAGTCCGGCGAGGGCAACGTGTGGGAGGGCGAGCGGGTCCGTTCGCTCGACCCCGTCACCCACCCGGTCGTGCGCGTGCACCCGGAGACCGGCCGCCGCAGCCTCTTCGTGAACCCCGGCTTCACCACGCACCTCAAGGACGTGTCGGAGGCGGAGAGCCGGGCCCTGCTCGACCTGTTCTTCGCCGTGATCGGCCGCCAGGAGTACAGCGTCCGCCACCGCTGGGCGCCCGGCGACGTCGTGGTGTGGGACAACCGCAGCACCGCCCATCTCGCCGTGGACGACTACGGCGACCAGCACCGCGTCATGCACCGCATCACTCTCCGCGGCGACCGGCCCGCCGGGGTGAACGCGCACGCATGAGCGCCGGACGCCCGCCTATTCCGCGTCCCGTCGTCCGCGGCTTCACTGGCTGTCATGACCATCGCTCACCCGCCGACGCCGAACACCGCCCTGTGGCTGTACGCCCACCCGCGCCGCGACTCGCTGAACGACCACCTCCTGCAGGCCGGGACCAAGGCGTTGTCCCAGCGGTACGACGTGACCGTCTCCGACCTCTACGCCCAGGGCTTCGACCCGGTGCTGTCCCGCCGCGACCTCGGCGACCTGGCCGACCGGCCGGGCAACATCTCCGAGCTGGTCGGCCAGGTCTACGCCGACGGCGGGCTGCCCGCGGACGTCCTGGAGGAACAGGCCAAGGTCGCGGCGGCCGAACTGCTCGTCGTGCAGTTCCCGCTGTGGTGGTACGGCCCGCCGGCGATCCTCAAGGGCTGGTTCGACCGCGTGCTCACCAGCGGCTTCGCCTACGGCGACCTCGATCCCGAGCTCGGCGTGCCCCGCAGGTACGGCGACGGCGGCCTGGGCGGGCGCAAGGCGCTGGTCGTGGTCACCGCCGGGGAGGACGAACGCTCCATCGGGCCGCGCGGGATCAGCGGCGACCTCGACTCCCTGCTGTTCCCGATCACCCACGGGGTGCTCTGGTACATCGGGATCGAGGCACTGGACCTGCACGTGGTGCACGACGCCGACTCGTTCGGCGCCGAGCAGGTGGAACGCGAGGTCGAGCGGTTGGTGACCAGGCTCGGCGGAGTGCAGGACGAACGGCCGCGGCTGTTCCGGCGGCTGCGGGACGGGGAGTACGCGGGCACCCGCGCGTTGCGCGAGGACCTGGCGCCTGGTCGCACCGACCTCGGGATTCACCTGGCCGATCGCGACTGACCACCGGCCAGCAGCCCGCGCACGAAGGCCGCCTGACCGACGTGCTGCAGGTCGTCCTCGACCACGCTGACCAACCGCACCGCACGGGTCACCGGCGGGTCCCACGACTCGTCGACCACCGCGGACAGCTCCGCCGGCTCCAGCTCGCGCAGGTAGGCCCGCGTCCGCTCGTGCACGGCCCGGTGGTACCCGAGCAGCAGCTCCGCCGTCGCGACCACCGCGGCGACCTGGCCGGCGTCGTGGCCGTAGCCGGTGTCCTCCTCCGGCAGCGGGAGGCCGAACCGCTCCACCCAGCCGTCCGCGGTCCACACCTGCTCGGTGCCCGCGAGATCGGCGACGTGGTCGTCCTGCACGCGCGTCAGGTGCCAGACGAGCCAGGCGATCGAGTTGGCGGAGCCGCCGAGGCGGTGCGCGAGGTCTTCGGTGGACAGATCTTCCAGGACACGCGCCACCGCCTGCTCGACGCGGTCGAACCCGTCCAGCAGCACGTCCATCGGGCTGATCTCGGTCATGGCCCCGAATACCCGCGGTGGCACCCGATTCCACCTGTCCCCGGTTACCCGAACGGCGGTTGCACCGTAAGCTTTTTCCCGCCGATAGTGCACATTCCGCTGGGACTGGGCAGTCGAACCCCTGGGGGCATCAAGCGTGACAGATCCGTTGCGCGCGGTTCGACTCCTCACCACCGCGTTCGCGTGGCTGGGTGGCGCCGCGCTGGCCGGCAACCTGCTGTTCGCCGGTGACGGAGCCGTGCGCTTCCCCCTGGCCGCGCTGGTCGTGCTGGTGCTGGGCTCGTGGTGGCTGCGACCGCACCGCGACGGCTGGGTGGTCGCGGTCGTGGAAGGGGTCGTCACGGCGGGTGCGGCCGTGGTCCTCCCCGCCCCGCAGCCCGTTCTCGCGTTCCTCTTCGGCACGACGACACGGCGCGCGTTGCACGGCGGTCCGTGGCGCTACCCGGTGAGGTCGCTGCTGGGGCTCGGCGGGTACGTGGGCGGGGTGTGCGTGTCGTTCGCCGGGCCCGGCCGGGCCGAGCCGGGTGTCGTGCTGGCCGCGGTGTTGCCGTTGCTGGGGCTGGTGATCGGGGCGTTCGCCCTGCACGAGACCGTTCGCGCCGTCCGGGCGCAGGAAGCCGCCAACCGCACCGTGGACGCGCTGCTCCAGGCCACCCCGATCGGGCTGGCCCTCCTCGACGAGCACGGAACACCGCGGCTGCACAACGACAGCGCCCGCCGGCTGTTCGGCTGGGACGATGGCGGCAGCACGGTGCCCTGCCCGCACGGTGCCGGCATCACCCGGTGCGCGGACGGGTGCGCGACCGCGGCCGGACCGGTCGAGGTCGAGACGGCCGGCGGGCTGGTGCTCGCCGTGCACACCGGACCGGTCGAGCAGGAGAACGGAGCCGAGCACACCGTCGTGGCCGCCGTGGACGTGAGCAAACGCCGGCTGTGGGAACGGGCGTTGCGCGACAGGGCCGAGCGCGACGAGCTCACCGGCCTGGCCAGCCGAGCGCACTTCCTGCACCTCGTGGGCGAGGCGGTGCGGGCCAACGCCCTCGTCGGGCTCCTCGTCGTGGACCTGGACAGGTTCAAGGACGTCAACGACGCCGACGGGCACGAGGTGGGCGACCGGTACCTCAAGGCGGCGGCCGCGCGGATACGCGCCGCCCTGCCCGCCAAGGCCGTCGCTGGACGGCTCGGCGGCGACGAGTTCGCCGTGGTCGCGCCGGGGTTCGGCGTGCGCGACACCGTGCGGCTCGCGAAAGCCGTGCTGACCGGTCTGAACGGCGCCCCGGAACCGTTCGGGGCGAGCGTGGGCGTCGCGGTGTCGCAGGCCGGTGCGGACGAGCTGCTGCGGGACGCCGACACCGCCATGTACGTCGCGAAACGGGAGGGCGGGAACCGGGTCCGCCTCTTCCGGCGGGAGATGGGGGAGCAGGCGCTCGCCCGCCAACGCGACAAGGCCGACCTGCGCACCGCGGTGGACGAGGACCAGCTGGTCGTGCACTACCAGCCGATCGTCGACCTCGCGACGAACGCGGTGACGAGCGCGGAGGCGCTGGTCCGGTGGCAGCGTCCCGGACAGGGGCTCCTCGGGCCGGACGCGTTCATCGGGCTGGCCGAGGAGACCGGGCTCATCGTGCCGCTCGGCCAGAAGGTCCTCGAAGCCGCGTGCGCCCAGGCCGTGCGGTGGAACGCCGAGGGACGCGCGCTGGGCGTGACGGTCAACGTCTCGACGCGCGAGCTGTCGAGCCCCGGGTTCCTGCCGCGGCTGCACCGGGTGGTCGCCACGACGGGGCTGGTGCCGGACCGGCTGACCATCGAGGTGACCGAGAGCGTCTGGGCCGACGAACCGGCCATGCGCAGCCTGGTCGCGGTGCGCGAGGCGGGCATCCGGGTGGCGCTGGACGACTTCGGCACCGGCTACTCGTCGCTGAGCTACCTGCAGCGCTACCCGTTCGACGTCGTGAAGATCGACCGGACGTTCACCAGGGAGCTGGGCGACAACGGCCGCACCGAGGGCGTGATCCGGTGCATCATCGCGCTGGCCGGCGTGCTGGACGCGAAGACCGTCGCCGAGGGGATCGAGACGCCGGAGCAGGCGGACTGGCTGCGCGACGCCGGGTGCTCCTACGCGCAGGGCTACCTGTTCGGCCGGCCGGCCGACGTGGCCGACTGGGACGCTCGGACGTCCGCCGCGCACAGCGGACCTGGTGCGGCACCGGGTCCGGCGCGCTGAGCCCGGCCGAAAGTACGAGGTGCCGTAGACGCCGCGTCGCGGGAACTGGTCGGATGGGTGGCGCCCGAATCCCCGTCGCGAAAGGACTGCCGTGCGCAGCAGCTCGACCGCCGCCGTGGTGCCCGCCGTCGTCACCACCCTCGTCCTCACCCTCACGACCGCGCCCGCCGACGCCGCACCCGACCCGTTCTCCCGGTACGCCGGACAACAACTGAGCTGGGGACAATGCGCGTTCACCGCGCAACCCGACGCGTTACCCGCCGAGTGCGCGCACATGACCGTGCCCAGGGACTGGGCGGCGCCGGACACCGGCCGGGACCTGGTCGTCTCGATCAGCCGGGTCGCCGCGTCCGGGGAACACCTCGGATCACTGCTGCTCAACCCCGGTGGTCCCGGCGCGCAGGGCACGTCGCTGCCCGGTTCGCTGGCGGCCCTGCAACCCCGGCTGCACGAGCGCTACGCGCTGATCGGCATGGACCCGCGCGGGACCGGAAGGGAGGGCGGCACCGCGCCGGACGAGCTGCCCGAGACGTGCGACGTGCCGATCGGACGGTTGTCGCCGCGCACGGACCTCGACGCGCGTGACCGTTCGGCGGACAGCACCACCGAGCACCTGAAGCAGCCGCGTGCCGTCGCGGAGGCCTGCCAGAGCGAGGCGATCACGCCGTTCATCACGACCTGGCAGACCGCGCACGACGTCGAACTGCTCCGCATGCTGCTCGGTGAGTCCAAGATGGACTACCTGGGCTACTCCTACGGCACGTGGCTCGGAGCCAAGTACGCGTCGCTGTTCCCGAAGAGCGCGGGCAAGGTCGTGCTCGACTCCAGCACCGACTTCCAGGGCCGCCTGCAGGCCGCGTTCGAGGCGTGGCCGCGGATCAACCAGCGGATGTTCGAGGGTTCGTTCCTGCCGTGGATGACGCGGCAGTTCCCGGAGGCCGGCACCACACCCGCGGAAGCCGCGGCCAACTGGGAGCGCGCCCGCCGGTTCTACGCCGGCGCCGGCACCAGCCCCGACCAGTTCGACGCGATCTTCACGGGCATGGGCTCGACGCTGCGCTGGGTCCTGGGCGCGCTGGTGTTCGTGCTGGGCGTGCGGGGAGCGAACGGCGAGACCACGCCGGCGGCGACCGGTTCCGCTCTTGCGCCGCAGCTGGACGCGCAGTCCCGCGCGGTGTTCGGCACGCCACTGGAGGCGCTGACCCCGGCGGTGGTGGCAGCGGCACTCGCCGACGACCCGTCCGACTACCTGCACGTCCCGGCGACCCGCTACGCCGTGGCGTGCGGTGACCAGCCGACCCGCTCGGCGGCCTGGTACCGGCGCCTGTCCGACCGGCAGGGACCGCGGTACCCGCTCTTCGGCTGGCAGTACGGCCTGGGCGAACCGTGCGCCTTCTGGTCCGACGCGCCGCGGCAGCAGCTGCCGGTGCTCCCGGCGGAGGTGGCCGGCCGGGTGCTGGTCGTGCAGGGTGAGCTCGACCCGCAGACCGGCTACGAGCAGGCCAGGTCCGCGGTGCGCGCGGCACCCGGCGTGAGCCTGGTGTCCGTGGCGGACAGCCCGTTCCACGGCCAGTACGGCTTCGAGGACGACCCCTGCGTCGACGGCGCGGTGAACGTGTTCCTGCTGCGCGGCTCCCGGCCGGGGAACATCACCTGCCCCGGCGTGCCGCTGCCGAACGAGACCGAGGTCCACCCGGTTCCCGGCCCGGTCGGCTCCGCACCGGCCGTCACCGCGGCGACAGCTCCCCGGCCGTCGCTCCCGGCGCTGCGCGCGTCCGTGCGCGCGATGATCAGCGACGTCAACAGGCCGTTGCGCTGACCGCGGTGAGCGCGTGGCGCGACGGTGCCGAGGCGGCCCTGCCCGGCCTACCGCGCGGGCCGGTCAGCCCCTTGCGACGCGAGAATCCCGTCCAACATGGTGTCGACGATCCACGCGCTGCGCTCCTCGTTGCTGCCGCGCACGAAGATCGCCGAACCGAGCGCGGCGAGCATCGGGTGCCGTTCCCGGTCGGCTGACTCGAGCGTGCTCACGAGGTCGCTGAGGTCCTGCCCGCCGTTCTCCCGGCGGCCGTCCCACTCCGCGGCCGCCGCGGTGGCCTGCTGCAGCAGCAGGTCGGTCGCCCGAGCCGCCGGTTCCGGCTCGACGCCCGCCGCCGTGAGCAGGCGCATCAGCAGTTCGATCAGGTCGAGGTAGTGCGGTCCGTCCGGCCACACGAACAACGCCGACCGCGCGATGCCCGCGTGGCTCGCCAGCATCGTCGAGTAGTCGGCGAGCACGCGGTGCAGCCGCCCGCGCCACGGCTCGGTCCCGTCCCAGGTCAGGTCGAGTGCCGCGATCAGCCGGTCGATCAGCAGGGAGCTCAGCTCGGTGGCGTTCCGCACGTACACGTAGAGCGATGCCGGACCGGTGTCGAGCGCTCCCGCGACCTTGCGCATCGTCACGGCCTGGGCGCCTTCGGCCGCGAGGATCGCCATCGCGGCGTCCACGATGCCGTCACGGGTCAACGCGGGTTTCGCCGGCCGCTCACGGCGGCTGACCGGCATCTCTCGGGCCATGTGACCAGCATAGCAACCGCCGAACTGGATCGTGACGAACATGTTCGTTACGATCGCGTTCGTCAGTACCGCTGCGAACGAGAGTTGCGCGCCGATGTCTGTTTCCGCAGTCCCACCGCCCGTCAGGGCGTCGAGGCGAACGCTCGCGATGACGCTCCTCGTCGTCCTGCTCGCCGACGCCATGGACCTGATCGACGCGACCATCGCCAACGTCGCGGCGCCGTCCGTGGTCGCGGACCTCGGTGCCGGGCCGAGCCTGATCAAGTGGCTCGGCGCGTCCTACGCCCTCGCGCTGGGCGCCCTCCTGGTCGTCGGGGGCCGCATCGGCGACCGCTTCGGGCAGCGCCGGACGTTCCTGGTCGGCCTGACCGGGTTCGTCCTGGCCTCGGCGGTGGCGGGGCTCGCCGTCGGTCCCGGCATGCTCATCGGCGCACGGGTCGCCCAGGGCGTCTTCGGCGCGCTGCTCATCCCGCAGGGCATGGCGATCATCACCGCGACCTTCCCGAAGGACGCGCTGCGCAAGGCCTTCGGCCTCTTCGCGCCGATGCTCGGCGTCTTCGCGGTCGCCGGCCCGTTGCTCGGCGGCGTCCTCATCGACGCCGACCTGTTCGGCCTGCGGTGGCGGCCCATCTTCCTGATCAACATCGTGGTCGGCGGCGTGGCGCTCGTGCTGGCGTTCCGCTTCCTGCCGGCCGTCGAGGCCGACCGCACCGCCCGGGTCGACCCGGCCGCGAGCGGGCTGCTCGCCGTCTCGCTCTTCGCCTTCCTCTTCGGCCTGATCACCGGGTCCGAGGACGGCTGGAGCGCCCTCGCGATCGGCACCACCGCCGCGGGCGTCGTCCTCTTCGCCGTCTTCTGCCGCCTGCAAGCCCGCGGTGAGCAGCCGCTCCTGGCCCGCTCGTTGCTGCGCAACCGCGGTTTCACCTCGGGACTGGTGATGGGACTGCTGGTGTTCGCGGCGTTCAGCGGCCTGATGTACGTCATCTCGCTGTTCTTCCAGCTGGCCCTGGGCTTCTCGCCGACCGCGACGTCGGTCAACCTGATCCCGCTCACCGCGGGCATCATGGGCGGCTCCGGGATCAGCACCGCGCTGCTGCCCAAGCTGGGCCGCAAGCTCGTCTTCGGCGGACTGCTCACCACCCTCGCCGGCACGGGAATCCTGCTGCTGGTGGTGAACGTGGCCGACGGCAACGCGACGTGGTGGCACAACGCCATCGCGACCGCCGTGATCGGCCTCGGCGCCGGCATCTGCTTCAGCACCATCTTCACCTTCGCCCTCGGGGACGTGGCAGCACAGGACGCCGGTGCCGCCAGCGGCTCGCTCAGCGCCGTCCAGCAGGTCGCCAACGGCATCGGCTCCGCGACGGTCACCAGCGTCTTCCTCGCGCTGATCACCACCAGCGGCAGCACCTCCGCCATGACCACGACGCTCCTCGTCGTCGGCGGCGTCATCGTCGCCTGCCTGGCCGCCGTGCCGCTGCTGCCCCGCACCGCTGCCGACACCGAGCACTGACCCGACCACCGCGAGGAAACGCCATGAGCAAGATCGTCGTCTTCGGCGCCAACGGCGCCACCGGACGTGCCATCGTCGAACAAGCCCGTCACGCCGGCCACAGCGTCCGGTGCGTCGTGCGCGATCCCGGCGCCTTTCGCCTCGCGCTGGGAGGAACGGCGTCAGAACTGGAGATCGTCAGGGGTGACGTGCGCAAGTACGACGACGTGCACGCCGCGATCTCCGGTCAGGAGGCCGTCGTCTCCGCGATCGGACCGTCCGGGCACCGGGCCAACGGCCTGTACTCCGCCGGTGCACGTCACTTCGTGGCCGCGATGACCGCGCACGACGTCGACCGGATCGTTGTGCTCTCCTCCAGCGGTGTGCGCCACGACGACCCCCACCACCCGCTGTGGTACCGCGCGGTCGCACGCACCGTCATGCGCGAGCTCTACGGTGACATGCAAGCGATGGAGACCGTTCTGGAACGCAGCACGGTGAGGTGGACCGCTGTGCGCCCCGCGCGGATCGTCGACACACCGCTCGCCGGGGACCACCGAGTCGGCGACGCCGAGAACCCCAGGGGTGGCACCACCATCAACCGTGACGACCTCGCCCGGTTCGTCGTGCGAGCGGCCACCGAGGACCGGTGGTCGCGGCGGTGGCCCACCCTGGCGCACTGAGGGGCGTTCTCTCAGCACGTCTCCTGGAACTCCAGGTCCGGCACGTACCGGCTCCACAGCTCACGATCGAGCCCACCGCCCGTGACGGCACACGCGGTCTCGTCCACCCTGCCGCGCAACTCGAACGTCGGCGCGAGGTCCCACAGCACGAACGCGCCGTTGTGACCGGCCGTCGCCAGCAGGTCGCCGGACGCCGAGAACTCCAGGTGGTGCACGGCACCACCGTTGTCCGTCAGCGCCGGGCCCAGCTGCTGGGGCAGGATGCGGTTGCCGAGGTCCCAGAGGAACACGCCGCCGGAGATGCCGGTCACCATGATGTCGGCGGACGGCGCGAACTGCGCCGTGACGGAGCTCAGGGTGCTGTGCGGTACGAGCGGGTCGCCGAGCCGGCGGGGGTGCGCGGGGTCGGTGACGTCCCACAGGCGGGTGCCGTTCGGGTCGCCTGGTCCGTGCTCCCACCTGCCGGCCGAGTCGCCGGAACCCACGGCCTGGCCCGCGCTCGTCGTCGTCGTGGTCGGTGCGGCGACGGCGGTCGTGGTCACGGGTGCTGCGCCGGTGCCGCGCACGACCGCGAGCACGCGGCCGTCGCGCACCTGCTTGACCGTCAGGACGCCTTCGCCGTCGAGCAGCTGGGCCGAGGTGCCGGTGCGGGTCACCGGCTTGTGGAAGTTCAATCACGGTTGAGCCAAGACGGGCCACCGTACGTATGCCTGGTCATGCACCGCATGATCGAGGAGGACGCATGACGCACCGTGAAGCCGACAGACGGAAGTTCCGCCTGATCGCGTCTTTGTCAGCGGTCGCGGTGGTCGCTGCGGGCACCGCGACCGTGGCACTGGCCGCGAAGGACGGTGACCCGGCGCCGCGCAGTGCGTTCGTGCCCATCGAGCAGGTCAACAAGAACGTGGTGAACCCCAAGGTCGGCCAGAACGGTGCCGCGGGTGTGTTCACGGTGGACTGCGGCACGAACGAGAACGGCAAGTTCAGTGCCGACAACCCGGTCGCCCAGCCGGGTCTGCAGCACGGTGCGCAGCACGTCCACGACTTCGTGGGCAACCTGTCCATCAGCGCCGACTCGTCCGACGAGAGCCTGGAGGACGCGGAGACCACCTGTCGCAACGGTGACCGCTCGTCCTACTTCTGGCCGGTCGTGCGCATCAACCCCAAGGCCAACCCGGGTTCGTCCGGCTCCAGCCCGGACAAGATCAAGGAAACGGGTCCCGGCGAGGTCGCCTGCCCCGGTGTCGCCGACCGCCTGCCCGCTGTGCCGCAGCGGGTCCGCGACGAGGTGACCAAGAACCTCCAGCTGCTCGAACAGCAGCTCAAGGAGGCCAACGACCGCGTCGCGCGCACCGACAACCCCGGCGACCCGAACTTCGTCAACAACGCGATCCTCGGCCCGCTGCGCAGCAAGCGCGTGGCCACCCTCGACCGCATCGCCATCGCCATCGGCCGGTCCGCGCGCAAGCCCAACCTGGTCAACCTCGCCGACTGCGACGTGCGCTTCGGCCACGGCAACCACGGTGGCGGCGGCCACAACGGGCACTCGACCGCGCCGCGCAAGTTCTCCGGCCAGGGAATGTCCCAGCAGCAACAACAGCAGGAGCAGGACGCCGCCACGCCGACGATCAAGTGCCCGTCGGTCCGCGGTGCGCTGCCCGGCGTGCCCGACCAGGCGATCGAGGAGGTGGACCGCAACCTCGCGCTGCTGGACAAGCAGATCGCCGAGGCCAACCAGCGGATCGTGACCACCAAGGGCCAGGGCGGCCCGAACTTCGTCGACAACGCCATCCTGGGGCCGTTGAAGGACAAGCGCGTCGCCACGCTCGACCGGATCGCGATCGCGATCGGGCGCAACGGCGAACGCCCGCAGGGGCTCGACCGCCTCGCCCGGTGCGGCCTGAACGGCGGCGACCAGGGCGGTAACAACGGCGGCAACAACAACGGTGGCAACAACGGCAACGGGAACAACGGCAACGGCAACGGCAACAACAACGGGGGCAACAACGGTGGTGCCACCACCACGACCGCCCCGCCCCTCGCCGCTCCCACCGGCCGCAACCTGGAGCTCGTCGGCAACGTCGGCAAGATCGTCCGCCCGGCCCAGGTGAAGATCGAGTACCGCGGCAACGCCACCAGCAAGGTCACCGGCATGCCGAAGTTCCTGAAGATGGTCACCGGTGACGCCAAGCCGACCAGCCGCGGCCCGGCCAACGCGCGCGCGACGTGGACCTGCAGCGGCTTCGAGGACCGGCTGTCCGACAAGTACGTGGTCTGCCCGCAGGGCAGCAAGGTCATGCGCGTGCACGACTTCGCGGGCTGCTGGGACGGTCAGAACGCCGACAGCGCCAACCACCGCGACCACGTCCGGTTCGCCGACAAGCAGACCGGTGCCTGCCCGCAGGGGTTCAAGGCCATCCCGCAGCTGCGGATCAGCATCTCCTACGACATCTCCCGCGACGTCCAGCAGAAGGGCCAGTACCAGCTCGACGCGTTCCCCGAGGAGAACCACAACCCGTTCTCCGACCACAACGACTTCGCCAACGTCAACTCCGAGCAGACGATGAACAAGATCGTGAAGTGCGTCAACGACGGCCGCAAGTGCCGGGAGTGACCTCCGGCTGAGCTCGCCCACGCGCGGGTGGTGCTCCGCGGACTTCACGTCCGCGGAGCACCACCCGCCTCGCAGGTGCTGTCAGCGCAACACGAAGACCCGCACCAGCCCCCACACCACGGTCAGCAGGAGGGTCAGGCCCGCCAGGCGGAGCGCAAGCCACCGCAGGTCGCGCTGCCGCCGTAATCGCATCGGCGCGCGTTCGTCCTCCAGGTGCGCGAAAACGGGCGCGAGGTGGTGCAGGAGCGCGATTTCGAGACTGGTGGCCCGGTCGATCCCGAGCAGCACCGGTGCCGCGGTCCAGTCCTCGCCGAAGACCAGCGCCGCCCTGATCGCCTGGTCGTCCGCCTCCGACAGGGGCGGGAGGTCCGGCAACGGGTGCGGGAACACCTCGGCCACCCCGGAGCGGAAGTGGTCGTACTGCCAGTTGTCGAACGGCAGCAGGACCACCAAGCGGCGCGGATCGGCCGTCGCCACCACCTGTTCCAGCTCCCACCGCAGCCCCGCGCCCCGTCCCGCGCCGACGAGCACCAGCCGGGCGCGGTCGAGGAGCTCGCGCACCGTCTGCTGCCACTCGTCCCCGACGTGGACGCGGGGCGCGCCGGCCGGCGGGAGGACCTCGCCTGGCCGCCCGATCGCCACCAGCGGCCCGACCGGCGCGAAGGCGCGCGCGAGCCGTTCCTCCTCGGTGCGGAAGTAGTCGAGCGCCGTGTCGCCGGTGCGCGCCAGCACGTCGTCGACCGCGAACGAGCGCAGGTAGAGCACGGGTGGCCGGGAGTCCGCGCTGAGCGCCGACCACCCGTCCGCCGCGATGGTCCGCTTGTAGCCGGTCCAGCACCTGACGACGACGTGCCTGCCGATCGGCTGGGCGATCAGCTGGGCCGCGACGAGGCCGGCGAAGTACAGCACGCCGCCGCCGAGCCGGTCGCTCGTGAGCGCGATCGCCACCACCACCGCGACGATGAGCAGGCAACCGGCCACCGCGCCGCAGAAGTACGCCACGGCGCGCAGCACCGAGCGGGCCGGCTCCGGCTCTCCCACGTCAGCCCACCCAGCCCCGGTAGGCGTCAGGGTCGACGTTGCTGCCGCAGATCACCATGACGACGTGACGGCCCGCGAACCGCTCGCGGTCCTCCAGCACGGCCGCCACACCGAGCGCCGCTGACGGCTCCACGACCAGGCCCGCGTGCTCCAGGAGCAGTCGCATGCCCTCGATGATCGGGGGTTCCCGGACGAGGACGGCGTCGTCAGCCACCTGGAGGAGGTCGTCGAGGACCTCGGGGATGGGGAACCGGCCCGCGACGCCGTCGGCGATCGTGTCGGCCGAGCCGGTCGTGACGACCCGGCGTTCGTGCCACGACCGGGTCAGCGCCGGGGCGCCCGCGGGCTGCACGCAGACCACCTCGGCAGCGGGCGCCTGCGTCTTCACGACGTGGCCTACGCCCGTGGCCAGCGCACCACCGCCCAGGGCGAGCAGGACGGCGTCGAACTCCCGGCCCAGTTCGAGACCGATCGTCGCGGCGCCCTCGCACGTCTCGACGTCCAGGCTGTCCTCGAGCAGCCGGATGCCGCGTTCGCCCGCGATGTGCGCGGCGCGTTCGCGGGCCAGCTCGAAGTCACCGTCCACCAGCTCCAGCTCCGCACCCAGCGCGCGGATGCGGTCGAGCTTGGCGGCAGGTGCCCGCACGGACGCCACGACCGTCACGGCGAGGCCGCGGCGGCGACCGGACCAGGCCAGCGCCTGGCCGAGGTTGCCCGCGCTGGCGCACACCACGGCCGTGCGCCCCTGTTCGGCGAGCAGGCCGGTGACGAGCTCGGTGCCGCGGCCCTTGAAGCTGCGCACCGGGTTCGCCGTCTCCAGCTTGATGCTCACCGCGCAGCCGAGCCGGCGCCCCAGCGCTTCGCACCGGTACAGCGGCGTGTCGAGGTAGACCGGGTCGATCCTGCGGCGGGCCGCCCGGATCCGGTCGAGGTCGAGCCGCGTCTTGAGCACACCGGGATCGTATCGAGCAGGACTGACAAATTCCGTTGCGCAGCGAGCCGCTGACTGGTCCACTGCGCGTGGCCAGTCGTCCGGACGAGGAGAGGCACATGCGCGAGGCGTTCGTGTTCACCCAGAAGGTATTCGTTGCCTATCTAGAGGACATGACGCTTGTCTCGCACCCTGAACCTCGGAGTTCTGGCCCACGTCGACGCCGGTAAGACCAGCCTAACCGAGCGGTTGCTGCACACCGCCGGTGTCATCGACGCACTCGGCAGCGTGGACGCCGGCAACACGCAGACCGACTCGCTCGCGCTCGAACGGCAGCGCGGCATCACGATCAAGTCCGCCGTCGCCTCGTTCGCCGTCGGCGACGTCGTGGTCAACCTGATCGACACGCCCGGCCACCCGGACTTCATCGCCGAGGTGGAGCGGGTGCTCGACGTGCTCGACCGCGCCGTGCTGGTGGTGTCCGCGGTGGAAGGCGTGCAGGCGCAGACCCGCGTGCTCATGCGCACGTTGCAGCGCCTGGAGATCCCGACCGTCGTGTTCGTGAACAAGATGGACCGCCGCGGCGCCGACGGCGACCGCGTGGCGCGCGAGGTGGCGCAGGAGCTGGCCACCGACGCGCCGGTCTTCTTCGGGTCCGCGATCACCGGTGACGGCGTGGCCGAGCTGGTCGCCGCCGTCACGTCGTCGGTGCCGGACGACGACGCGGCCGGCGGTCCGTTGTCCGGCACGGTGTTCAAGGTCGAACGCGGCCAGGCGGGGGAGAAGGTCGCGTTCGTGCGGCTGTTCTCCGGGACCGTGCGCGTGCGTGAGCGGGTGCGGATCGGTGACCGCGAAGGGAAAGTCACGTCGATCGCGGTGTTCGACAAGGGATCGGCGCCGCGCCGCGCCACCGCCGTGGCGGGGCAGATCGCGAAGCTGTGGGGCCTCGACGTCCGCATCGGTGACACGATCGGCACGGCTCACCGCGACCGCGTCCGGCACTTCGCGCCGCCGACGCTGGAAACCGTCGTGGAGGCGGACGACCGGGTGGCCCTGCACTCCGCGCTGCGCCAGCTCGCCGAGCAGGACCCGTTGATCAACCTGCGGCTCGACGGCGACGACGTCGTGGTGTCGTTGTACGGCGAGGTGCAGAAGGAGGTCATCGAGGCCACGCTCGCCCTGGAGCACGGCGTCGCAGTCCGGTTCCGCGACACGAGGACGATCCGCGTGGAACGTCCTCGCGGCACGGGGGAGGCGGTGCGGGTGCTCGGTGAGAGCCCGTACGCGGCCACCATCGGGTTCCGGGTTGCGCCGGGGCCGGAGGAGTTCCGGCTGGAGGTGGAGCTGGGCTCGTTGCCGCTCGCCTTCTTCAGGGCCACCGAAGAGGCCGTGCGGGACGCGTTGCGCGCCGACCGCGTCCACGGCTGCACGGTCACGATGACGCACTCCGGGTACTGCTCACCGGTGAGCGTGGCGGGCGACTTCCGCAGCCTCGCGCCGATCGTGCTGCGGGAGGCGTTGGAGCGCGCGGGAACCGTGACGTGCGAACCGGTGCACCGCTTCCGGCTGGAGGTCCCGCCGGACGCGCTCGCCGCCGTGCTCGTCGCGCTGGGCAAGGTCGGCGGAGTTCCGCTGACGACGACCGCGACCGTCCTCGAAGGACACCTCCCGGCGGCGAGGGTGCACGAGCTGCAACGCCGGCTGCCCGCGCTGACCCGTGGGGAGGGTGTGCTGGAGAGCGAGTTCGACCACTACGCCTGAGGAGTCCTGGTCCACAGGCTGATGTCGCTGCTCGTCGCCACCACCAGCGTCGCGCCGGAGGGCGAGAAACCGGCCGCGCGCAGCTCGGAGTAGTTCGCGTGGAAGACCTGCCACCACGACTCGCCGTGCGCCCCGCTGAAGAAGGGGCTCCCGGTGGACAGCAGCACCCGGTGGCTTGGCCAGTCCGGGCTGACGACGTCGACCGCCCACCCCGGAGCACCGGTGTGCAGGCCGCCGCCGTCCAGCCCGGCCATCGGCACGCGGAGGTGCGCGACCGGCCCGATCCCCTGGCACGTCAGGTCGTCCTCGACCCACCCCGACTCGTCGTCGCGGTCACGGGCCAGCCGTTCGCCGGTGGTGGTGTCGAACAGACCGAGCCCGGTCGAGGACGCCACCAGCAGCAGATCGCGGCCGTTGCCGGGGTGGGTGGCGAACCCCACGGCGAGCAGCCCGCCGATGGCGACCATGTGGTCGTCCGCCGGTCGCCACGGTGCGGGCGCGGGTACGGTCGGCGCGGCCAGGACCCTCGCCCGCAGGTCCAACTGGTAGTCGCTGAGCGCAAGCTCTTCCGGCATTGCGCGAGTGTGCCGCAGCGCGTCAGCCACGACGTGTCGCACGCCGGTACTCGTGGTGCAGCTGAGCGAACCGCACGGGGTCGACCGCTGCCGGGTCGTCCAGCAACCTGACCAGCGCTGCTCCACCGCGCATCTCCAGCACGTCGGCGCCCAGCCGGTCCAGGACGGGCGCCAGCACCCGGCGGCGTTCGGCGCCGAGGTAGGTGAACCAGCTCAGCCATTGCGGCACCGGGGTGGTGTCGTCGAGCGGCTTCCGCAGCTCTGACCAGATCTGCTCCAGCGACCACTCGTCCTCGACGCGCCCGAACCGCCCACCGAACTCGGCCGCGACGGCGAGCCACAGCTCGGTGAGCGCCCGGTGCAGCGCGCGGAACGGGTCGGCGTCGGCGACCGGGGTCCGCCGGCAGTGCACCGAGTCCAACGACATCGACATGGAGTCGTCTCCACCACCCGGCCCGGTGGACAGCCAGACGTCCACTTCGGACGCCGTCCACAGGTTGGTGGCGAATGATCCCGAGACGAGGCCCTGCACGAGCTGTGCCCGGTCCACGACGCGGTGGTCACCCTCGCGACCCGGCGACTTGTCGAAGCCGTTGATCCCTCCGCCCGGCCGCAGCGGCGACAGCCCGAACCCGTCGGCGAGGGCCAGCAGCCGTTCCACTGCCGCCTCGTCCCACGTCCCTTCAGGCAGAACCAAAGTCCACGACCAGTTCGATCCCATGTGAACACTTTGTCATGGCCGACCCGTTGCGCGAAAACCGGTTTTATGGCTTTCCCGGCGGAGGGTTAGCGTCGAATTCATGGATTGGAACCTGCGATCGGCCGAAGAAATGCTCGCCGCCCTGCGCGCCGGTGACGTGACCTCCGCGCACCTGACCGACGAGGCGATCACCCGCATCGAGCGGCACGACGCGGCGATCAACGCGATCTGCGCACCGGACTTCGACCGCGCCCGCGCCGCCGCTCACGCCGCGGACCAGGCCCGTGCCCGCGGCGAGGACCGGCCACTGCTCGGTGTGCCGGTGACGGTCAAGGAGTGCTTCAACGTCGCCGGTCTGCCCACGACGTGGGGGATGCCCGAGCACCGGGACCACGTGCCCGCGGAGGACGCGGTGCAGGTGTCGCGGTTGAAGGCGGCGGGGGCGGTGGTGCTCGGCAAGACCAACGTCCCGCTGGGACTGCAGGACATCCAGAGCTTCAACGCCATCCACGGCACCACCAACAACCCCTGGGACCACACCCGCACCTCGGGCGGTTCCTCCGGCGGTTCGGCTGCCGCGCTGGCGTGCGGGTTCGGTGCGCTGTCCATCGGTTCCGACCTCGCCGGCTCCCTGCGCACCCCCGCGCACTTCTGCGGTGTGTACGCGCACAAGCCGACCGTGGGGCTGGTGGCCAGTCGCGGCATGGTCGCGCCCGGCGAGCCGGCGTTGCCGGTCGAGCTCGACCTCGCCGTGGTGGGGCCGATGGCGCGCACCGCCGGCGACCTGGGGCTGTTGCTCGACGTGATGGCCGGGCCGGACCCGCTGACCTCCGGCAAGGCGCACACCGTGAACCTGCCTCCTGCGCGGCACGAACGGCTCTGCGACTTCCGGGTGCTGGTGCTCGACGAGCATCCGCTCATCCCGACCGGTGTGGCCGTGCGGGCTGGTGTCGGCCGTGTCGCTGACGCGCTTGTCGCTGGTGGCGCTCGGGTTTCGCGGCACAGTGCGTTGCTGCCGGATCTGGTGGAGGGCGCGCGGCTCTACACGGAGTTGATGTTCTCGAGTGCGGTGGCGCGGTTTCCCGTGGAGCAGCTGAGGGCGCGCGTTGCCGGGTTGAGTGCGGACGACCACGGGCTTGACGCCACTCGACTGCGTGCCATGGTGTTCAGCCACCACGACTGGCTGGCGGCACACAACCGCCGGGAACGGCATCGGCACCTGTGGCGGCAGTTGTTCGGTGAGTTCGACGTCGTGGTGTGCCCGGTGACGCCGACTCCCGCGTTCCCGCACGACCACAACCCTGACATGTTGGGGCGGCGCATCGAGATCGACGGGGTGTCGCACCCGTACTTCGACCAGCTGGTGTGGGCGGGGGTGGCGACGATGCCCGGGTTGCCTGCCACGGCCGTGCCAGCGGGGCGGTCTGATGAGGGGTTGCCGGTCGGGGTGCAGCTCATCGGGCCGGCGTTCGAGGACCGCACGCCGTTGCGGTTGGCCGAACTCCTTGAGCAGAACTGACCAGCCCCAGGGTGGACCGCGCGTTCCGGTTCAAGGGCAAGCACGCCGGGCCGCGCACCGCAGGGAGCTGGATCGTCCCGTCCGCGGTGCGCGGCCCGGCTGAGTGGTGCGTCAGAGGACGACGGGCCTGCCGCCGAGGGTGACGACGAGCCTGCCGTCGGAGGCGAACGACCAGCCGAGGCTCCCGCTGTAGGCGGAGCACCGGGAACCGTTGCTGCCCGACCAGAACTGGTTGGAGGAGTCGGCGTTGCCGACGACCTTGTCGTTGCTCCCGCTGCCGCTGCGGCAGGAGGTGTTGGAGCGGAACACCGAGCTGCCCGCGTCGAACGAGAAGTTGCGCTCGTCGTTGTCGATGCTGAGGTTGCTCGACACGGCCATGGAGCCGGTGTTGCGGTTGTAGGTGAAGCCGTGCTTGCCGTTGTCGTAGGCGATCGTGCGGCTGATGGTGTGGTTGACGCCGATGTCCTCGCCGCCGAGCTTGAAGCCGTTGCGGTCGCCGTTGCCGGCCTGGCCGCCGTTGCTCAGCGTGCCGTTCTTGAACGCCAGCGAGTCCTCGATGGTGACCGCGCCGATCGGGCCGGTGTCGGACTTGGTGTAGAGGTCCCAGCCGTCGTCGATGTTGTTGTGCGCCACGGAGTAGCGGAACACGTTGCCGGGCCCGGAGGTGAGCTTGGCCGCGAACCCGTCCGCGTCCTCGCCGTCGGAGTCGGCGTTGTCGTGCGACTCGGCGCTGAGGATCAGGTTGTGGGACGGCCACTGGTCCTTCGGCGTGGTCGACAGCATCCGGGACAGCTGCAGGCCGGTGTCGCGGTTGAAGCGGGTGACCGTGCGCTCGAAGATGTTGTAGCTGCCGCCGATGAAGATGCCGTTGTCGCCGGCGCGTTCCACGACGACGCCGTACACGTGCCAGTACGAGCCGTTCACCGCCAGGCCGCGGTTGGCCGGGTCCTCGGTCTGCGCCGAGAAGTTCAGCACCGGCGTCTCGCCCTGGTAGGCCGTCAGCTTCTTGCGGGCACCGGCGGTGCCGTTGTTGGTGGGCGGGATGGTCACCGTCTGCGCGAAGTTGTACGTGCCGCCGCGCAGGAAGATCGTGCCGCCCGCGGCCACGCGGGGGAGCGCGGAGGTCAGCGTGGTCGGGTCGGAGATCGTGCCGGACGCGCCGTCACGGCCGGTCGGTGACACGTACAGCGCGTTGGCCGGTGGTGTCCCGGTGGTGGTGGTGGTCGTCGTGGTTGTGGTCGTGGTGGTGCTGGTGGGGCCGCCGCTGGTCGGGGAGAGCGTCCACTGCTTGGTCGTGGCGCCGTCGCACGAGTTCGTCTGGATCAACGCACCCGGTGCCGTGGCGTTGTCCTTGACGTTCAGGCACTTGCCGCCGTTGGCGTTGACCAGGCGGTGATCGGTGCCGTTCGGCGTCAGCGCCCACGTCTGGCTCGCCGCACCGGTGCACGTCTCCAGCTGGACGGGCTTGCCCGCGCTGGTCGAGGCGTCGCGCACGCCCACACACAGGCCGCCTGCGGTGATGCGGACGCCGCCGCTGACCTCGGTCAGCACCCACTCCTGACCGGCGCAGGCCTGTTGGCGCAGCTGCGTTCCGCTCGCCGGGCTCGTGCCGGCGTCGAGGCACTGACCGCTGCCTGCGTTCTTCAGCACATAGGTGCCCGCGGCGTTCGCGTTCGCCGCGATGGTGGGCCACGCCGCAAGCGCGGTCACCAGCGCGACGACGGCGCCACCCGACACCAGTCCGGCACGGACCCGGCGTTGCCGCGCCAAGCGCGCGGGCTGTTCCGAAATTCCCACGGGAACTCCACTTCTCAACGGTGAGAGGAAGATTTTTCGGTCGAATGCGCGGCGGGTTTCCCGTCGGATGCTAGGAGCGTTCTCCGTGCGCGGTCAACGGCAAAAATGCGTGGTCAGGTCGATGTGTCCCAGTCGAATGCGTCGAATGGCCAGGTCATCGGCGTTCGAATGGATCATCTTTGTTCGCCGGGTGGATATGCGCTGGTCACACTCGTGAACAGAATGGTTGATTCCTCGGTTCACCACCGTGAATCTTGCGTGCTTTCGTTGTTCTTTTCTCGCGGCGTCACGGCCGGAGACCGGCGGCGAAGCGGTGCACGCTTCCGACGACCTCCGCGTACAGCTCCGGAACCGCCTCGCGGAACAGCAGCTCACCCGCGTGGCACAGACCCGCCACCGTCCGCACCGCCGACTCCACCCCCGCCGCGACCAGGGTGCGGTGGTAGGCCAGCCCCTCGTCACGCAGCGGATCGAGCTCGTTGACGACGACGGCGTGCGGCGGCAGCCCGGCCAGATCGCCGGCGGTCGCGCGGTAGGGCCAGCACAGGGGATCGGTGCTGTGCCGGGCGCCGGGGTCGTACACCTCGGCGAGGATCGCGGCGCCCTCGCAGGAGATGAGGTACCCGTCGTTCTCGACGAGCGACGGCAGCTCCGCCTCGCGTTCCTGCGCGGGGGCGCCGTACCTGCCCGAGATGAACGGCACCATCGCGCAGACGCCGTCGACCGCGGCCAGCCGCCCTTCCCGCTTGGCGCGGATCGCGGTGGCCAGCGCGAGGTTGCCGCCGCCCGACTCGCCCGCCACGGTGAGCGCGGAGACACCCAGCTCCGCGCGGTGCCCGTGCACCCAGTCGAGCGCCGCGGCGCAGTCGTCGAGCCCGGCCGGGAACGGGTGCGCACCGAGCTCACCGCCGCCGTTGCGGAACTCGACGGCGACGACGACGAGTCCGGTGGCGGCCAGGTCGTCGTAGAACGTGGTGTAGACGGGCCACGAGCCCTGCAGCATCACCATGGCGCCGCCGTGCAGGTACAGGACACCGGGCAGCGGACCGGAGGAGTGCGCGGGCCGCGTCACGTACAGCCGGAGCTCGTCGCCCGCCGGACCGGTGATCGTCTCGGTGTGGTGTTCCAGCCCCGGCACCGGTTGCCCGTCACCGAACAGCACGGCGTGGAACCGCTCGTTGTCCGCCTCCGCGGCCGCGACGAACGCCAGCAGCTGCTCCCGCGGGGCGTCGGGGCCGAACGGCGCAGGGCCGGCGTTCCTGCCCATGCCGTGCGACGTCAGCGCTCGGACGAGCCGCGGGTCGGTGCGGGGGTCGGTGAGCAGGTTCCGTGCGGGATCGCCCAGGCGGCCGGGCCGTTCCGCTGTGCTGTCCGAGGTCATCGGCACGCCTTCCTGCGCCGTCGCCCGAAAACGACTGTGTCCCCCGCACGTGCGTGCGGGGGACACAGTCGAGCACATCGGCCTACTTGAAGGCGTCCTTGACCTTCTCCACCGCTTCCTTCAGGTGGCCCTTGGTCTGGTCCGCCTTGCCCTCGGCGCGCAGACCTTCGTCGTCGGTGACGTTGCCGACGCCTTCCTTCACCTTGCCGGTGAGCTCGTCGCCCTTGGCTTCCAGCTTGTCATCGGCGCCCATGAGGTCCCTCTTTCCGTTGCCTGAGCTCACGTCTGAACGTCTCTCCGGGGATACCCGCACCGCGGGACTTGAAACACCTGCGGTTCGGGTCGAGTGTCCCCAGTGGACCGGTCAGAGGCTCATCAGCAGGTAGTACAGCGTGCTCAGCACGAGGGCTGCGGCGATGACGACGGCGGTGATCCTGATCCAGCGCTGGTTCATGGTCGCTTCCGTGCTCGGCGGCGGGACTGCACGCCAGCCTGACGGACGCGGTCCCGACTGGCAAGGACCACCGTCGAGTCAGGACTGGACCGGGTCAGGACTGGACCGGGCCGACGGACATGGTGGCCTTGTCCGCGGCGGAACAGGCCTGCTGCTCCTTCGGCACGAACAGGGCCGCGGTCTCACCCGGCGGGTAGATCCGCAGACCGCGCACGTCGGTGGGCGCGCACTCGGCCGGGTCGTAGACGCCGGCGTTCGTGATCGTCACGAGGCTCGACGCGCTCGCGCCGGGTTGCAGCGTCACGGCCGCCGGTTCAGCGCCCTCGCGGGTCGCAGGTGCGCCGACCTGAGTACCCGTGTCACCGGTCACGAACGAGACGCCGGGAAAACCTTGCAGGGTGCACGCGGCGGCGCCCTTGTTCGTGAACGCCAGGAGGTAGCGCATCTTGTTCATGCCACCACCGCCCTGGTCCGGGTTCAGGGCGAGGCCGAGGTCGGCTGACCGGCACGCGGCCGGGCCGGTGGAGACGGCCTGCCGGGTGGTCTGCGGGGCCGGGGCGTCCGGTGAGGGCGTGCCGGACGTGGTGGGGGCGGGTTCTGCCGAGCCGCCGCTCTGTCCGGTGCAGCCGGCCAGCAGGGCGGCGGTCGCGGTGAGGGTGGCGAAAGCGATGGTGCGCACGGTGGGCTCCTCCCGGTTTCGTGCATCGGCCGGGGCATGCCCTGCCTGCCATCGGCCGCACACATTTGTTGAAGCTCGTCACAACCACACCGGTCGTCCGGGGAGGAGCAGGCCGGAAACGGACACCGCTCGTCTCAGGTGGCGTGGTCGCGGACGGAGTCCACCAGGGCCGTGACGGCGGGGTGCCACTCGCGACCGGCCGGGCCGCTGAGGACGAGGGTGCGCACGACGGGCTCCCGCAGCGGCAGCATGACCAGGTCCGCCGGCAGCATCGACGCCACCAGGCCCGGCACCAGCGACACGCCGACGCCCGCGCGGACCATCGCGAGCAGCGTGCCCAGCTCCCGCACCCGGTGCCGCGGGGTGAACGGGTGGCCGGTGTGCGCCTGCCGCACGTGCCGTTCGCAGCCACCGCGGGAGAGCAGGAACGGGTCGTCGGCCAGGTCCGCGACGCTGACGTGCGACTGGCCCGCCAACGGGTGGTCGGTGCGCAGCAGGGCGTGGAAGGTGTCCTCGCCGACCTGCGCGCCGTGGCCGGGTGGCGGGTCCACGAGCACCGCCGCCTCGACCGTGCCGCCGGCGAGCCACTCCGCCACCTCGTCGTCCTCCCCCTCGAACACCCGCACGGCGACCTGCGGGAACTCCGCCCGCCACCGCGTCAGCAGGTCCGGCAGCAGGCCCTGGCAGACGGTCGGCGGCGCCGCCAGCCGGACCGTGCCGCGCACCCCGCCGCGACGGCGTTCGGCCAGGTCGGTGATCGCGGTCGACGCCGTCACCGCGGCACGGGCGTGGGCCAAGACCTCCTGGCCGAACGCGGTGGGCTTGGTCCCTCCGCGCCGGGACAGGACCGGGTGGCCCAGCGAGCGCTCCAGGGAGGCGACCGCGTGCGAGACCGCCGACTGCGTGATGCCCAGCGCGTCAGCGGCCGCACCGAACCCGCCCTCGTCGGCCACCGCGAGGAACGCCCGGAGCTGGGCGAAGTTCAGGGTCATGAGCCTCTCTCATGCTCGGCTGATCGTCACTTGTTGGACTCATGATGCCCCGCCGGGTGATGCTCCCGCTGTGGGATCGACTGGGAAGTTCGTGCTGCTGTCGGCGATCTGGGGCAGCAGCTTCGCCTTGATCAAGGTCGCGGTGGACGCGGGGGTGCCGCCGGTCCAGGTCGCGCTGGCGCGCTGTCTGTTCGGCGCGCTGGCGCTGTGGCTGATCTGCGCGGTGCAGAAGGCGGCGGTACCGCGTGACGCGCGCACCTGGGGACATGCGGCCGTGGTCGCGGTCCTGCTCAACTCGGTGCCGTTCACGCTGCTCGCCCTCGGTGAGTCCACAGTGGACTCGGTGCTGGCGGGGGTGCTGAACGCGACGACACCGTTGACGACGCTGGCCTTCGCGTTGCTCGTCGTACCGGGGGAGCAGGTGACGAGGACGCGGCTCGCGGGGCTGCTGCTCGGTTTCGCGGGTGTGCTGGTGCTGCTCGGGGTGTGGCGCGGGCTGGACGGCGACGTGCTGGCCGGCGGCCTCGCCTGCCTGGGAGCCACCACCTGCTACGGCGCCGGGTTCGCCTGCACCCGGCGGTTCCTGTCCGGCGTGCCGCACCGGGCGAGCGCCCTGTCCGCCGTGCAGATCACCTGCGCCACCGCCCAGCTGGGACTGGCCGCGCCGCTGCTGTCGGGGCCGCCGTCCTGGCCCGGCTGGTCCGCGCTGCTCGCACTGCTGGTGCTGGGCGCGGCCGGCACGGGCTACGCGTACGTGCTCAACCTCGACCTGATCCGGGCGGCCGGTCCCACGGTCGCGGCCTCGGTCACCTACGTGACGCCGCTGTGGTCCACCGCGCTCGGTGCGGTGCTGCTGGCCGAACCGGTGGGGTGGCACACCGTCGTGGGCGGGGCGGTGGTGATCGGCGCGATCCTGCTCACCCGGCAACCGGCGCGGCGGCCCCGTGCGGCGACCACGGCCGGATGACCGGCACCGGTCGGATCACTTCTCCGGCGAAACGGCCCCCGCGTGCCGAGCTGTCCCGCGGTGCGCGGTCAGCCAGGTCAGCGCGCGCTTGCGGATGGTGCGGGTACCGGCCCGTTCGGCGAGGTAGTGACCGGCGAAGCCCAGCAGCGGCAGGGAGCCCAGCACGCCGAGGAACCGGCCCCCGGTGGGCCGGCTGCCCAGCAGCGAGTCGATGCCGCGCAGCTCCTGGGCGAGCCGCCACAGGGCGCCGCCGAGTCCCGCCTTGCCGCGGCTGGGCGGAGCCGTGGTGGTCTCCGCGCTCGTGAGCTGCGCGGGGAGCGTGCGGTCGAACAGGACCGCGGCGAGCAGGCGCGTGCGGGTGTCGGTGTCGGTGACGCCGCACTCTCCCGCGATGGCGCAGAGGATCAGGCCCTGGGCCGCGCTGCCGAGCAGGTCCTGCACGGGCAACCGGCTGGCGAGCACACCGCCCAGGCCGGGGATGGCGGTGACGGCGGCGGTGAGCCTGCCGAACGGGCCGGTCCACCAGCGGACGCGCCGCGCGGTGTCCATCCGAGCCCAGGCCGCGGTGCCGGGGACGCGCAGCACGACGACCCGGCGCAGCACCCGCCTGGGCAGGCTGAGCGGTGTGTCGGCCACGACCTCGCGCGGCCCGGACCTGCGCACGGCGTCCAGGGCCGGCGAGGCGGTGCGGACGAAGGTGCGCAGCACCGCTGTCAGGTGCTCGTCGGAAACCGTTGCCGGCATGGTCACTCCCGCGATCGTCACATGGTGTGCGCTGAGGGGTACCCACACCTGCGCGGCTCATCACGTGCCGCGCGAGGGGAGGACGCGCCGGTTTTCCGCGCTACCCGCGGAATGTCTGTTTTGGACTGTGTGACGGTGGTCGCCGAACGCAGATGCTCCTGCGGTGCAACGTACTCTCGACAACGGGTCCGACGAGAGGGAGCAGAAGCGCATGGGAAACCTGGGAGCAACCGAGCTGCTGATCATCGGTGCGGTCGTCCTGCTGTTGTTCGGCAGCAAGAAACTGCCGGAGATGGCACGCTCGCTCGGGCGTTCCGCGAAGATCCTCAAGGCCGAGTCCACCGGTCTGCGGCACGAGGAGCCGACGCCGGACCCCCACCAGGTCGCCCGGCTCCAGCAGCAGGTCGACGACCTCCAGCAGCAGTTGAAGAACGCACGAAGGAGTGCCGACCCGACCGGCTGATCGTGCGCGCGGGGGTGTGGGCGGACGTTTCGGACCGGTGTCCCACGGGGACTCAGCGGGCACGCGCCGGTCGTCGGTGACCAGGTGCGCCAACGTGGAGGTTCTCGATGCGTGCACTGGCCCTCGTCTGCAGCCTGAAGCCCTCGCCCGCCCCGTCGAGCAGTGAGCTCATAGCGAACCAGCTGCTGGCGGAGCTGCGGGCGCACGACGTGACCGGCGAGGTGGTCCGGGTGGTCGACCACGACGTCAAGCCGGGTGTCGAGGCCGACATGGGCGACGGGGACGCGTGGCCCGCGCTGCGGGAGAAGATCGGCGCGGCGGACGTGCTGATCCTCGCCACCCCGACCTGGATGGGGCATGCTTCCAGCGTGGCGCACCGCGTGCTGGAACGGCTCGACGCCGCGTTGTCGGAGACCGACGACGAAGGGCGGCCCGCGATGTTCGGCAAGGTCGCGCTGGTCGCGGTCGTCGGCAACGAGGACGGTGCGCACAAGATCGTCGCCGACCTGTTCCAGGCGCTCAACGACGTCGGGTTCTCGATCCCGGCCCAGGGGTGCACCTACTGGAACGGCCAGGCCATGCAGACCGTCGACTACAACGACCTGGACGAGACGCCGGACGAGGTGAAGTCGACCAACGCCACGGCCGCGCGCAACGCCGCGCACCTGGCCAGGCTGCTGCGCGCCGACGGTTACCCGGCCGTGTCCTGACCGTCCTCCGAGAGGAACCCGTGCCCGCCGACCCGTCCGAGCTCGCCACCCGCCTGCTGCGCCTGCACACCGACCCCGAACTGCTCACCGTGGTCAACGTGTGGGACGTCATCACCGCCGAGGTCGTCGCCGGCGTCCCCGGCACGAAGGCGCTGGCGACCGCGAGCCACTCGATCGCCGCGAGCCGCGGCTACCCCGACGGCGAGCAGATCCCGGTCGAGGAGATGATCGCCGAGGTCGGGCGCATCACCGCCGCGACGGAGCTGCCGGTGACCGCCGACCTGGAGGCCGGCTACGGCGACCCCGGTGACACCGTGCGCCGCGCCATCGCCGCCGGCGCGGTGGGCGCGAACCTGGAGGACCAGCTCAAGCCGCTGCCCGAGGCCGTGGCGGCCGTCGAGGCCGCGATCAGGGCGGCGAACGCGGAGGGCGTTCCCGACTTCGTGCTCAACGCGCGCACGGACGCGTTCGTGAAGGCGGGTGACCGCGACCCCGCCGAGGTGCTCGCCGACGCCGTCGAACGCGGGCGGGCGTTCCTCGACGCCGGCGCACCGGTGGTCTTCGTGCCCGGCAAGCTGGACGAGGACCAGATCGGCACGCTCGTCGAGGCGTTCGGCCCCCGGCGGCTCACCCTGATCGGCCTGCCCGGCCTCCCGGCCCTCGCGCGGCTGCAGGAGCTGGGCGTGGCCCGCGTGTCCTACGGGCCGCTGTCCCAGCGGGTCGCCCTGACCGCGCTGGCGAAGCTGGTCGAGGCGGTGCACCAGGGCGGTGGTGTGCCGGAGGACACCCGGCCGCTCAACTGAGCGCCCGCACCGGGACGAACAGCCATCGAATGCTGCCCGGCAGCGCCCCGGCCGGGTGACGGACCGGGACGAGAACCGGAACGGAAGTCATTCGGACGGCGGTATCCAGCCGCTACCCGCGCATGGACCGGCCGGTACCGTAGTCGCCCCGCTCCCGCATCCGGGTAGTCCGCGAAATCTCGATAGGCGGCCATTCGGCTCCCCTTCCGACGTCAGGCGTGTCCGCGCAGCCACCGCATGGTGCCCGCGCGGGCACGCCTGACCGCGTTTCGGCACGTCGCCGGAATCCCAATTGAGAAATGCGCAGCCGGCCGGATGCATTTTCTGCACTTGACTCGGCAGGAAGCGGAGTTCTAAGCGCGTGCGCGCGTAAAGGTTTCACCGGCGTTAAGCGGACGTTTGTCCCGGTGGTGGTGTTGACGTGCCAGGAGGGCGATTGTAGGTTCGAAATCACGCCCTCTCCGGGAGGTTTGCGAATTGAGTCGAATCATTCACCAATTGGCGTTGAACGAAAATCATTGGCCTGCGCTGCCGGGTGTGCGCGAGGCGCTGGTGAACTCGCTCGCCGACGTCAACCTGACCGGTGACGCGCTCGCCGCGGGACTGGAGCGCAGGCTGGCCGCCGACCTCGGCACGACGCCGGACCGGGTCGTCGCCGGTGCGGGCTCCGGGGCGCTGCTGCAGCAGTTCCTGACCGCGCACTGCGCCCCCGGCACCTCCGTGGTGCACGCGTGGCCGTCCTTCGACCTCTACCCGCTGCTGATCCGCAACGCGGGTGCCGAACCGGTTGCGGTGCCCGGCGAACAGCAGGACTTCCGCGCGGTCGCGGCCGCCGTCACCGACGACACCCGTGTGGTGCTGGTCTGCAACCCCAACAACCCCACCGGCGAGGTGCTCGGCGAGGAGTGGCTGCGCTCGCTGCTCGCCGCCCTGCCGCAGCACGTGCTCGTCCTGGTCGACGAGGCCTACCGCGAGTTCGCGGACCAGGCCGAGATCGCCGACGCGACAACGTTGTCAGCCGATCCGCGGCTCGCGGTGGTGCGCACGTTCTCCAAGTCGCACGGCCTGATCGGCCTGCGGGTCGGTTACCTCGTCGGCGCGCAGGAGGTGGTGGGACCGCTGCGGAGGGTGGCGCCGTTCCACCGGGTACCCACCGTCGCCCAGGCCGCCGCGCTGGCCGCGCTCGACGCCGGGGCCCGCATGCGCGAGCAGTGCCGTGCGGTGGCCGCGGAACGGGACCGGGTCCGCGCGGGGCTGCGGGAGCTCGGCTACGACGTCCCGCCCAGCGGCGGGAACTACCTGTGGGTGCGGCTCGGGCCGCGCAACCAGGAGTTCATCGCCCACCTCGCCGAGCACGGGATCGCGGTGCGGGAGGTCGCGGGCGGCGTGCGCGTGAGCACCGGGGTGCCGGAGGCCAACGACGCCGTGCTCACGGCGGCCCGCGCGTTCAGCGGACGGCCGGTCGAGGGGGCCGTGCGATGACGGGCACGGTGAGCGAGGCGCTGCGCACCGACGACCCCGCCGAGGCGATCCGCGCCGCCCTCGCGCGCCGCCGTCCCCGCTCCGGTGACCGGTTCGGCGAGCTCACCCACTACGCCATGGCCGTGCCGGGGAAGCTGTTGCGGCCGTTGATGCTCGTCGCGTCGGCGGAGGCGGTCGGCGGCACCGCCGAGACCGCGCTGCCCGCCGCCGTGGCCGTCGAGCACCTGCACGTGGCGTCACTGGTGCACGACGACATCATCGACGGCGACGACCTGCGCCGCGGCCGGCCTTCCGTGCACGCGCGCTACGGCGTCGCGGACGCCATCGTGACCGGTGACGCCTTGTTGTTCGACCTGTTCGCCTCGGTCGCCGAATGCGCCGCGCCGCCGCGGGTGGTGATGGCGGTCGTCGCCGAGTTCGCCCACGCGGGCGGTGACCTGTGCCGCGGGCAGGTGCTGGAGTCCACGATGGTGTCGCCCGGCGCCACCCGGCCCGGCAGCGCGCTGGAGGACTACCTCGACGTCGCCGCCGCCAAGACGGGGGCGCTGTTCCGGGCCGCGTGCCGGGCGGGCGCGCTGCTCGGCGGCGGCTCCGCGGGGCAGGTCGACCAGCTCGGCGACTACGGCCACCACACGGGCGTGGCCTTCCAGATGCACGACGACCTGCTGCCGTACCTCGGGGCGGGCACGTCGGGCAAACCCGACGCGAGCGACGCGGCCAACCTCCGTCCCACGTGGCCGGTGCTGCTCGCGCACCGCGAGGGCCGGCCGGAGCACCGCGCGGCCGTGGAGACCGCGCTGTCGGGTGCGCTCGAACCGGAGGAGACGCTGGAGCTGTTGCGGTTCGCGGTGACCGACAGCGGTGCGCTGGACGAGGCCCGCCGCGGCGCACACGACCGGTCCCGGCTCGCGCTCGCCTGCCTGCGGGGGCTGCCGGGCGCGGCCGCCACCGACCGGCTCGCGGCCATCGCCGAGATCGCGGTCGACCGTGACCGCTGAGGTGCGCGCGCTCCAGGCCACCGGGCACGCGGTGCGGGAGCGGGCACTGGCGCACTGGCAGACCTGGCGGCCCTACACGACGTGCTACCCGGCCCTGCTCGGCCTCGCGGGCGTGCTGGTCGCGGGCGGTGACCGGCCGGCGGAGATCGCCGCCGCAGTGCTGGCCCCCGTGCTGGGCTGGCTCGCCGGTCACTACCTCGGCGACCACTTCGACCGGCACCTCGACGCCATCGCGAAACCGCAGCGGCCCATCCCGTCCGGGCGGCTGTCACCCGCCGCGGCTCTGGCCACCGGCATCGGCTGCGCGGTCGTCTCGCTGGCCGTGGTCGTCGGGTTCAACTGGCGCGTGCTGCCGTTCTTCGCGCTGGCGGTCGGCGGGATCGTCGCCTACAGCGCCGTGTTCAAACGCCTCGGGTTCAGCGGGAACCTCAGCCGCGGCGTGCTGTCGGCGCTCGCACTGGTGATCGGCGCGATGGTCGCGGTGCCCTGGCCACCACCGCAGCTGCTGCCCGTGGCGCTCGGGTTCCTGTTGCACGACACCGCGTCCAACCTCATCGGCACGGTGCGCGACGTCGACGGGGACCGCGCGGGCGGCTACCGGTCGGTGCCGGTGCGCCACGGCGTGCCCGCGGCGGTGCGGCTCGCCACCGTGCTGTGGGCGGCCGGAACCGCGGCGGTCGGCCTCGGCGCGCTGGTCGCCGCACGGCCCGGCGCCCAGCTCGCCCTGTTCGGTGTCGCCGTCGTGCTCGGCGGGTGCGCGCTGTGGGTGGCCCGGCCCGCGGCGCTGACCCCGAGGCGCGCGCTGCGTTCGCACGAGCTGCTCGTCGCGGAACGGCTGGTGCTCGCCGCCGCCGTGGTGGCGGGTGCGGCCGGCCCGTGGACCGCGGTGCTGGTCGTGGCACCGGCGCTCGCGTTCTCGCTCGTCCTGCAGGCCCGGATGCGCTCACGACACGAGTTCCCCGACGGGGCGGACAACAGAGGGGAGAGGTCATGACCTCGGTCGACACCGGCACCGCTGAGGAGCTGGAGACCGCCATCGCCGACGGTGCGCGGGTGCTGTTCGCCGCCCAGCGCCAGGACGGGGTGTTCGACTACGGGGCGAGCAGCCTGCGCTCCACGCTCGCGACCGCCGGCGCGATCACCGCGCTGCACTTCGCCGACCCCGGCGGTGCCGCCGACCTGATCGCGGCGGGCGCCGACCGGTTGCGCCGCACGCGCAACGACGACGGCGGCTGGGCGATGGTGCCGGGCCTGCCGAGCGAACCGGGGCCGACGGCGGTGTCGGCGGCGGCGCTGCACCTCGTCGACCCGGTCTCCAACACGGCGGAGGTCGCCGCAGGACGGCGCTGGATGGCCGACTACGGGGGACTGGAGGCGATCCCGCACCCGGAGGTCGTGCTGTGGTGCCGCCAGTTCTACGGGTTCGCCGGCTGGCTCGCCCCGCACGAGATGCGGCGGTTCCCGCTGGAGCTCGCGCTGCTGCCCGGCCTGTACCGGCGGTTGTTCGACCTGCGGCTGCCGATGGCCTCCGCGCTCGGGCTCGCCCAGACCCGGCACCGGCCGCTGACCCGCCTGCAGCGGCTGCTGGCCCGCAGGGCCGAACCGAACGCGCTGCGGGTGGTCCGGCAGGCCTTCGAGCACGAGGGGTCGGCCGGGTCGTGGTCGGAGGACGCGTGGGTGACCGGTCTCGTCTGCACCGGCCTGGCCCGCGCGGGGCTCGGCCAGGACATGGTCGACGCCGCCGTGGGGTGGTTCCGGCGCACGATGCACGCTGACGGGTCTTGGGCGACGACACCGCTGGACGCCGCCTGGACGATGTACGCGGTGCGCGGCCTGGTCGAGGCGGGCTACCGCGACGACCCCAGGCTCGCGGCGTCGCGGGACCTGTTCGTCGCCCTGCAACAGCACCGGCCGTTCCTCGCCTTCGGCTGCCCGCCGGGGTTCTGGGGCTGGTCCGGCGCGCACGGCTGGCCCGCGGTCCTCGAGACCAGCGAGATCGTGTCCGTGCTGGCGAAGCTCCCTGGCAGCGGGCAGGCCGGTGCGGTGCGCACCGCGGCGGGCTGGCTGCGCGACCGCCAGGACAGCCGCGGCTCGTGGGGACTGTGCGTGCGCAACACCAGGGTCGCCAACAGCGGCCCGTGCCCGATGACGACAGCGCAGGCCGTCGACGCGCTGCTCGACGCCGGGGTGCCCGCCGGCGACACCCGCGTCCGCAGGGCGCTGCGGTGGCTCGGCCGGGCCCAGCTGCCGGACGGGAGCTTCGAGTCGGTCTGGTACCGGGAGCACACGATGGGCACCGCCGCGGTGCTGGAGGCCTTCGCCCGCAGCGGCCGCACCGGTGACGAGACGGCGGTCCGCGCGCGGTCGTGGCTGCTCGGGACGCGCAACGCCGACGGATCGTGGGGTGACGGCCACGGCGCCCCCGGCACGGTCGAGGAGACCGGCTGGGCGGTGTCGTCGCTGCTCGCGGCAGGGGAGGAGCCGGCCGCCGTCGCGACGGGGGTGCGCTGGCTGCTCGACGCCCGCACCGCCGAGGGCGGGTGGACGCCGGAACCCGTGCACGAGTACGTGCGGCGGGTGAGCCGGTACGCCAACCCCGGCTTCACGCACGGCATGGCGTTGCGCGCGCTGGGCCGCTACCGGACGGCCGCCCGATGAGCGGGCCGGACGTCGTCGTCTGCGGAGCCGGGGTGGCCGGCCTCGCCACCGCCTGCGCCCTGGGGCGGCTGGGCCGCCGCGTGCTCGTGCTGGAGAAGCGGCCCACGCCCGCGCCCGTGGCGAAGGGCGAGGTGCTGCAACCGGGATCACTCGCGGTCCTGGCGGCCTGGGGCGTGACCGACCGGCTCGACCGCGCGGGCGCCACCCGGTTGTCGCGCCTGGTCGCCCGCTCCTCCGACGGCACGCCGCGGATGGTGCTCGACTACGGCCGGCTCCCGGCCGCGCACCCGTGGCTGCTGGCCCACGACTACCAGGCCATCCTCGACGCGCTCACCGACGCGCTGCCGGCCGCGGTGGAGGTGCGGCGGGGCGTGCACGTCCGCGACCTGCTGCGCACCGGTGGCCGGGTGAGCGGCGTGCGGTGCGACGACGGGGACGTCCCCGCCGCGCTCGTCGTGGCAGCCGACGGGATCTCCTCACGGCTGCGCGCCGCCGCCGGGCTCACCGCCGCGCGGCACGACTACCCGCACCGCCTGGCGGCGTTCGAGCTGCACGACGTCGACGACGTGGAACCGGACTTCTCCGCCTACGTCACCGACGGCGGGTTGCGGCTGCACTACCCGTTGCCCGGCCGGCGGGTCCGGCTCTACGTCCAGGTCGCGCCGGACGAGCTGCGCGGGCTCGACCGGGACGGGCTCGCCGGGTGGGCGGACCGGGTGCTGGCCGGATGTTCCGGGCTCGCGCCGCTGGCAGGGCCGTTCCGCGCCGGTCTCGACCGCAGGCAGGTGCTGCCGGTGTCCCGGTCGACGGCGCCCGCCCTCGTCGCGCCGGGCTTCGCGCTGGTCGGGGAGAGCGGCCACTCGGTGCACCCGATGGCCGCGCAGGGCATGAACAGCTCGATCGCCGACGCGCACGAGCTGGCGACGGTGCTGCGCCAGGGCGGGACGCTGGCGCCCGACGTGGTCGACCACGCGTTGCGCCGCTACGACGCCGCCCGCAGGGAGAACCTCGCCCACATCGGCCGGACCAGCCACAACGCCGCACGGATGATCACGACCCGGTCGTGGGTCGGTGCCCGCGCGCTCACCGGCACCGGCCGCAACGACCGCATCCGCCACGAGGTCATGCACACCATGTCCGGGCTGGGGGTGCGCCGGCTCACGCCGCTCGACCGGCTGCACCAGGTGGAGCTGCTGCCCGACCCGCGCGCGTCCCGGCTGCCGGACTGGGTGCGTGCCGCCTCCGCGGAGGCGGCACGGTGAGCTCACCCGCGGGCGTACTCCAGCACCACCAGGCCGTTCGGCCCGTCGATCCGCGCTCGCCGCACGAGACCGGCGGGCGCGGCGAGCGCGTCGAAGTCCTCCGGCCGGCGTTCCCGCCCGCCGAGCAGGGTCAGCGACTGCAGGTCGAACGACGAGTTGTTCTTCGCGTGCTCCTCGCCGGCGAGGACCTCGACCACGAGCACGCGCCCCTCGTCCGGGACGGCCTCGGCGCACCGGCGCAGGATGCGGGTGGCGTCCTCGTCGGGCCAGTCGGTCAGCACGCGGGACACGATCAGCACGTCGTAGCCGGTGGGCAGCGGGTCGAGGAAGCTGCCGCCGACGAACTTCGCCCTGCCGCCGAGGCCGGCGAGGAACTCCTCGGCCTCCGGCCTGACCTCGGGCAGGTCCAGCACCGCACCGGTCAGGTGCGGGTGCTCGGTCAGCACGGCGCCCAGCAGCGCGCCGGTGCCGCCGCCGACGTCGACCACGCTCGACACGGAGCTCCAGTCGTAGCGGGCGGCGACCTCCGGGCCGGTCTGCCAGGCGAACCCGGCCATCGTCGCCCCGAAGAACACGCGCAGCGCCTCGTCGTCGCGGTAGTCCGACCAGAAGTCCTTGCCGTGCACGACGCCGTAGGCCGACCGGCCGGTGCGCACGGCGTGCAGCATCCCGCTGTAGGCCAGGTCCATCTTCAGCCCGGGTCCTCCCGCGTCGAGCCACGACCGCAGCAGCGCGTTGCTCTCGTCGAGCAGCGCCCGCGACACCGGCGTGAGCGCGTGCTCACCGGGCGCCTGCTCGGCGAACAGGCCGACCGCCACGAGGTGGCGCAGCAGGCGGGCCAGCGCGTCCCGGTCGGCGCCGCACGCCTGCGCCAGGGCGGCCGTGGTGGTGTGCCCGTCGCGCACCAGCTCGGGCAGCCTCAGCGCGACTGCCGTCCGCACGGCGAACGGGGTGGCGAGGTCCACGAGGGCGGCGAGAGCGGCGGTACCGGAGCTGTCACTGGTCACGGCGATCCTTTCGGGAATTCCCTGGAGGTTCTGTGCTGATCTGAAGATTGCCGCTGAAAAGCGTTGGAAGCAAGCATTCAGAAGATTTTTTGCACATCCGTTCCGTGTGTGCGGAATGGTTATCAGGAATGGGTGGAAAATGACCTCTCTCGACGTGCGTCCGCTCACCTGCGCACTCGGTGCCGAAATCCGCGGCATCGCGCTCGCCGACGTCGACGACGCCCTGTTCGACCGGATCCACCGGCTGCTGCTCGAACACCTGGTGCTGTTCTTCCCCGACGCCGCCGGGCTCACGCCGGAGGACCACAAGGCGTTCGGCAGGCGGTTCGGGCAGCTGGAGGTGCACCAGCTCCTGCCGAAGCTGCCCGAGCACGAGGAGGTCGTCGTGCTCGACTCCGAGCAGGGCGCCAAGGCCGACGTCTGGCACACCGACGTCACCTACGCCCAGTCGCCGCCCATCGCCTCGGTCCTGCAGATCGCGCAGTCGCCCGCCGTCGGCGGCGACACGATGTGGAGCAACCAGTACCTGGCCTACGAGGCGTTGTCGGCGCCGATCCGGGAGCTGTGCGACGGCCTCACCGCCGTCCACGTGCTGGAGTTCGGCTCCTTCCGCAGCGAGGCGGAGCACCCGGTCGTGCGCGTGCACCCGGAGACCGGCCGGCGCTCCCTGTACGTCAACCGCATGTTCACCAAGCGCATCCCGCAGCTCACCGCCGAGGAGAGCGCGGTGCTGCTGCCGCACCTGTTCACCGTGTCGGAGAGCCCGCAGCGGGTGTGCCGCTACCGGTGGACCGAGGGCGCGGTCGCGGTCTGGGACAACCGCGCGACCCAGCACCACGCCGTCAACGACTACACCGGGCGCAGGGTCGGGTACCGCGTCACCGTCCTCGGTGACGAGCCCAAGGGCGATGGGGCGCGCTGGCCGGACCACCAGGTCACCGGCATGAGCGCGACCGCGGTGAAGGACTGAGCGCCGTGGACGACACCGAGTTCATGGACCTGTACTGGCGCGACCCGCACGCCGCGCTGCGCCACGCCCGCGACCACACCCCGGTGCGCGAGCTGACCTTCGAGACGGGACCGACCTGGCTCGTCACCCGGTACGCCGACGTGCGCGAAGGACTCGCCGACCCGCGGCTGGCCAAGGACTACCGCGCCGCGCTGCCCGCCGACGAACGCGCCACCGCGCCACCGGGTCTGCCCGCGCCCATGTCGCACATGCTCACCTCGCTCGACCCGCCCGACCACACCCGGTTGCGCAGGCTCGTCACCCAGGCGTTCACCGCCCGCCGCATCGCCGAGCTCCGCCCCCGCGTGCAGACCCTCGCCGACGACCTGCTGTCCGCGCTGCCCACCGACGAGCCGGTGGACCTCGTCGCGCGCTTCGCGATCCCGTTGCCGATGGAGGTGATCTGCGAGCTGATCGGCGTGCCCGAGCTGGACCGCGAGGACTTCGCGCACTGGTCGACCGTGCTGATCGACGAGTGCCCGGAACCCGAGCTGGTCCGCGCCTCGGCCCAGCTCGCCGACTACCTCGGCGGTCTGGTCGCGCTGCGCCGCGCCGACCCGGACGACGCCCTGCTCTCCGGCCTCATCGCCGCCTCCGAGAACGGCGAACGCCTCTCCGACCTGGAAATCGTCGCCATGGCGATGCTCCTGCTGATGGCCGGCCACGAGACCACCGCGGTGTTCGTCACCAACAGCGTGCGCGCCCTGCTCGCCGACCCCGCGGCACTGGAGCGGCTGAAGCCGGACACGGCGCCCGAGCTGGTCGAGGAACTGCTCCGGTGGGTCTCACCCGCCCTCAACGCCTCGCTGCGGTTCGCCACCGAGGACCTGGAGATCGCCGGGACCACCATCCCGCGCGGCGCCTCCGTCATGCTCTCCACGGGGGCGGCCAACCGCGACACCACCCGCTTCCCCGACGCGGCCCGCCTCGACCCGGACCGCGACACCACCGGCCACGTCGCGTTCGGCCACGGCATCCACCGCTGCCTGGGAGCCGCCCTCGTGCGGCTGGAGGCGGAGGTCGCGCTGACCGCGCTGTTCGGCCGCTTCCCGAAGCTGCGGGCCGCCGCCGTGGAGGAGGAGCTGACGTTCCGGCGCAGTGTCCACGTGCACGCGCCGAGGACGTTCCCGGTGGTGCTCGGGCCGTCCTCGGGAGCCTGACGGCCGGTGACCGTCCACAGCCGAGGCTGTGGACGGTCACCGGCCTGTCGTGACCACGCCCATCGGTTGCACGGTCATCCGCAACCGGTGGCGCGGCGGTGGGTCAGGCCTTGTCGTACTGCGTGGGTCCTACGACCGCGGTGCAGCACCCCGGGTTCGCCCACCCCTGCGCCGTGAGGTTCCACGTGACCCGCACGCCTTCGGTGAAGTCGTAGTTGCAGGTCTTGGACGTGTTGTCGCCCTTGCTGTTCACGCACTCACCGGTCCTCGCCCCCGCCTGCCAGAACACCACGGCGGCCCGGCCGTCGGCCTCGTCGTCCCAGACCGTGAACGAGTCGCCGTAGCTCGTGAATGTCGCGTGCGCGAGCCGGTTCGGCCATGTTCCGTACACGTTGCTGCTGGAATCGGCCATCGCGGGCGTTGCCATGCCGGCGGCAACCGCCACCGCGACGACAGCGGACACCCCGAACTTCTGCGACAGACGCAAGGTCATCACTCCTCAGTGGACTCCGTTTGACTGAACAACTATGTATTCGACGTCACCGGTCATCGAGCTGATAGCCCGGATGTATGCACCGCAACGGCCATCAGGGTGAAATTGGACTGCGCGCAGTGGACGCTCCGTACATGCGGATGCTGTTCAGAAAAGCTTGTCCCACGGGTTGGAATGATGGCTTCTGTGGAATTGGGTCGACCTGCCAGACTTTGCGGGGAAAGGCCCGACTCGCATTGAAAAAATGAGTCAAAATGAGGTCGCCGCACTTTTGTTCGAATGCTGTTGTTCGTTGAATCGCACTGGGAGACGAATGTGGCCAGCACAGCACCCCCGCTCGTCGGCGGCAGCACCACCGTGCTGCCTCAGCCCCGGGCGGGCGCGGAACCCCTGTCGCGGCTGGCGGCCGAGGACCTCGACACCCTGCTGATGATCCGGCACTTCGAACTGGCCCTGCTGGAGCTGTTCTCGCAGGGTCTGCTGCACGGCACCACGCACACCTGCCTGGGGCAGGAGTACATCCCCGTCGCGCTCTACGCACTGCTGGACGAGGGCGACCACGTCTTCAGCAACCACCGCGGCCACGGCCACTACCTGGCCCGCTTCCGCGACCCGCACGGCCTGCTGGCGGAGATCATGGGACGCGAGGGCGCTGTGTGCAACGGGGTGGGCGGCAGCCAGCACATCCTCCGCGACCGCTACCTGTCCACCGGCGTGCAGGGCGAGAGCCTGCCGGTGGCCGCGGGCGTCGCCCTGCACCTGCGGCGGACCGAGCCAGGACGGATCGCGGTGGTGCACGTCGGCGACGGCACGTGGGGCGAAGGCGCGGTGTACGAGGCGCTGAACATGGCCCAGTTGTGGGGGCTGCCCCTGCTGGTCGTGGTCGAGAACAACAGGATCGCCCAGTCCACCCCGACCGAGCAGCAGATGGCCGGCACCATCCAGGCGCGTGCGGCGGCCTTCGGCATCCGCCACCACCACGTCACCTCTCACGACGTCGCCGTGGTGCGCCGGGAGCTGTCCGGCCTGGTCGACGACGTCCGCACCCGGCACCAGCCCCTGGTGGTGGAGTTCAGCACGAACCGGGTGGGCCCGCACAGCAAGGGAGACGACTCCCGCCCCGCCGAGGTGATGCGGCACGCGGCCGAGCACGACTGGTACCGCCGGTACGAAGCGCAGCACCCGGAGCAGTTCGCCGTGGCCGACCGGAACCAGCGACAGGCGATCGCCGAGGTCGTGCGCGAGGTCCAGGCCCGCCCCGCGTCCCGCTGGGAGCACTCGTGACCAGGCCGGAACGGGTGATCGGCAACCTCAACCGGGCCCTGCACGCGCTCCTCGACGACGACCCCCGCGCCTACGTCATCGGCGAGGACGTCGCCGACCCGTACGGCGGCGCCTTCAAGGCCACCCGCGGCCTGTCGGACCGCCACCCGGAACGCGTGATCTCCTCGCCGATCAGCGAGGGCGGCATCGTGGGCGTCGCCGCGGGGCTCGCGCTGACCGGCAACCACCCGGTCGTGGAGATGATGTTCTCCGACTTCGCCGCGCTCGCCTTCGACCAGCTCCTGAACTTCGCCAGCAAGTCCGTGTCGATGTACGGGCGCACCGTTCCGATGAGCATGGTGGTCCGCTGTCCCACCGGCGGCAACCGCGGCTACGGGCCAACCCACAGCCAGAGCCTGCAGAAGCACTTCATCGGCATCCCCGCGCTCAGCCTGCACGAGATGTCGCCGTTCCACGACAACGCGGACGTCCTCACCGCCATGCTCTCCAGCGAGCAGCCCTGCATGTTGTTCGAGGACAAGACGCTCTACGCCCGCACGATGCACCAGGGCGGGATCGTCGACGACCTGTTCCGGTACGAGCTGCTCGACGACCCGAGCCGGACCGCGCGCGTGTTCCCCGTGGACTGCGCCGACCCGGACTGGATCATCCTGGCCCCCGGCGGCCTGACCGAGCGAGCCGTCGCCGCCATGCGCACCCTGCTGCTGGAGGAAGAGGTCACCTGCGAGCTGCTGGTGCCCTCCCGGCTCCACCCGTTCACCGTCGAACCGCTGCTGGAGACGTTGTCCCGCGCCCGCCGCATCTGCGTCGCCGAGGACAGCGCAGCCGGTGGCACCTGGGGCGAGATGCTCGCCCAGCAGCTGCACCAGCACCTGTGGCACCGGCTGGCCCAGCCCGCGCTGCTGCTCAGCGCCCGGCCGAGCGTCATCCCCACCGCCGCCCACCTGGAGCACACCGTCCTGCTCCAGGCGCCCGCACTGCGCCGCGCCCTCACGGAGGCCTCCCAGTGATCAGCGTCAAGCTGCCCACCCTCAACACCAACGACGCGGGCTACGTCCTGGTCGAGTGGCTCGCCGAGCACGGCGCACGCGTCGAGAAGGGGCAGCCGCTGGTGGTGGTCGAGACCTCCAAGGCCCAGGAGGAGATCGACAGCACCGCAGACGGCATCCTCCACACCCTCGTCGCGGACGGCGCGGACTGCCGCCCCGGTCAGACCGTCGCCCACCTCTTCGCCTCCGCGGACGAGCACCGCGCCTACCTCTCCGCACCGGCCGCCGCCCCCGCGGCACCGCCGGAGCCGGCCACCGGTGCCGGTCTGACGCTCACCAAGGCGGCGCGCGCCCTCGCGGACCAGCACGGCCTGACCGACGACGACCTGCGCGGACTGGGCCGCACCGTGATCCGCGCAGCCGACGTCGAAGCGCTGCTGCCCAGCCCCGCACAAGCCGATGCCCCCACCGGCCAACGGCTGTCGGCGCAGCAACGGGCGGTGAGCGCCGTGGTCACCGAGTCGATGCGCACCATCCCGGCCGCCGCCGCCTACGCCAAGGTCGACGTCGGCCAGGCCCAGGACCTCGCCCGGCAACTGCGCCAGCGCACCGGCAGCGTCGTCTCCCTGGTCGGCCTGCTCGTCAAGGCGGTGGCGGACCAGCTCCCGGCACACCCGAGCCTGTTCACCCGGCTCCTCGACGACGGCACCGTCCAGCCCGCCGCCAGCGCGCACGTCGCGGTGGCCGTGGACGCCGGAAAGGGCCTGTACACCCCGGTCGTGCACAACACCGCCGCGTTGAGCGTCACCCGGATCGCCGACCTGATCACCGAGTTCCGCGACAAGGCCGCCCGCGGCACCTTCCGGGCCGACGAGCTCACCGGCGCCAACATCCTGATCGCCCCGCACACCACCGACGGCGTGGTCTTCGCCACCCCCATCGTCTTCCCCGGCCAGACCTGCGCGCTCTCCCTGGGCGGCATCGACGAACAGCTCGTCCTCGACCAGCAGGGCAGGCCGGAAGCCCGCCGGTTCGCCCACCTCGGTCTGGTCTACGACCACCGCGTGGTCAACGGCCGTGACGCGATGGTCTTCCTCGGTGACCTCAAACGAGCCCTGGAGGCACCGGCCGCCCTCGCGGCCGCCACCCCGTGAAGAAGCCCGTCGGCGGCATTCGGATGCCGCCGGTGATGACAGCCATGCCGAGAAGTTCTGGTCAGTCCCGAGGAGCTGCTGCCCGATGGAGAAGTTCGCCCTGCTGTGCGACGCCGTCGCCCACGTCCACGCCGGCCGCTCCGCGCAGGCCCGTCCTGCGCTGGAGACCCTGCAGAAGTTGCTCGGGCCCGAGGTGCAGCCGCAGGACGCGGCGTACGAGTTCTACCGGGCCGCACTGGTCAACCGGGTCGAGGAGCACGGCAGCCCCTCGGAGACCAACCTGTACCGGCAGGACTACGACCAGCCGCAGATCGACCTGTACTACCTGCTCACCACCCACCTGCCGTTCATGGACACGAGCCGGGTCGTCAACGAGCTGCTCGCCGGGCAGGTGGGCACCGCCGAGGACTTCGCCCTGATGTCGGTCGGCATCGGGCACGGCCGCCAGGAGAGCGCGCTGCTGCGAGGTCTCGCGACCGGCAACCCGGGACTGTGCCGCTGCACGGTCATCGGTGTCGACCCCGACCGGGAGAGCCTGGCCACGGCCGAGCGCACCCTGCGGCAGGTCGCGGCCGAGCACGGTGTCGAGCTGGACTTCCGTCCCGTGGCGAAGGTGGCGGAGGACCTCGACGACGCCGACTGGATGGGCCTGTCCCACATCGACGTCCCGCTGGTGGTCAACGCTTCTCTCGCGCTGCACCACATGCAGGACCCGAGCCCGGGTCACGACGCCAGGGACGAGTTCTTCCAGCGGTTGCGCGAGCTGAACCCGTGCGGGCTGGTGCTGAACGAGTTCGACACCGACCACCACGAGGTGTCCTTCCCGCAGCGGTTCTTCAACTCGTGGCGGTTCTTCGGCACCATCCTGCGCGCCATCGAGGCCGCTCCGGCCACCCAGCAGGAGAAGGACCACATGAAGACGTTCTTCGCCCGCGAGATCATGAACATCGTCGGCTCGCGCACCGACGACCAGCGCTTCGAGCGGCACGAGCCGGCCGCCACCTGGATCACCCGGCTGCGCCGCTGCGGCTTCGAGCCCTACGGTGACGCCCCGGGGCTCCAGGCACACCCGCTCCCCGAGGACTTCACGGTGCGCGTCCTGCCCGAGCAGGTCCGGCTCGGTTATCGCGGCACCACGGTCTGCTCGGTCATCGGCGCGCGTCCTGCCGGATGAGGCACACCGGCGCCTGACCGGGATGTCCAGTGTGGACGGTGAGGGCCGTCCACCTGAACGTCCGGAGAAGAGCCGCTGCGGGTCCTGCGGTTCACCGTCTGCTGTGGAGGGCGGCACGAGAAGAACGGAGCTGCACAGCTGAACCTCGCTGATAGCGTCGTTCGGGAGATGCCGCCCTTCCAGGCGCGGCCGGTTGCAGCCGAGAGGATGTCCGAATGACGTCACCCGATGACCTCGCGCGAGTGGTGGTCGGCCACCTGTCGGCCGCGCTCGACGTGCCCGTCGCCGAGATCGCCCTCGACGCACAGCTCACCCACCTCGAGAACGCCAGCTCGCTGCGGCTGCTCACCGCGGTCACCGCCATCGAGGACGAGTTCGCCCTCGAACTGGACCCCGACACCCTGGTGCGGGTGCGGACCGTGGCCGATCTGGCGAACCTGGTCGAAGCCGGGATCCGCTCCTCCGGGGCGCGCTGACCAGTTCGCGGCCGCCGTGCGTGATCTGGGCCCGGACTTCGCGGTCGTTCCGTTTATCGGAACAGGACATGGTCGACACCCTGCGTCCTTCCTACGGTGAACCGGCGTTCGCACCGTCGTGACGGCACATCGGGACCAGGTGGAGGAAAGTCCAATGGGGCTGGAAGTCGACACGGCCACCCCTCCCGGTTCACGGAACGAAAAGCCGGGACTCCGCTGGCTCGCCGAAACCCAGGAGCTCCGCACCATGGCCGACCTGCTGCCGGTCCTCGCGCAGCGGACGGCCGGGGAGCTGGTCTTCCCGGAGCTGAACACCTCGCTTGCCCACCGGGAGATCCCGGCACGGGCGTACGGGGTCGCTGCGGAACTGCGCCGCGCGGGTCTGGACGACCGGCCCGGCCACCGGGTGGGAATCCTCGCCGCGACGTCGCCGGAGTTCGTCTCCGCGCTCTTCGGGGTGTTCGCCGCGAACGTCGCGGCGGTGCCGATTCCCGTGCCGTCGTTCGCAGGGGGACTGGAGTCCGCTCTGGAACGGATGGACGCGCTGGTCCGCAGCGCGGACCTCCGGTGCGTCCTGGTGGGACCGCCGTTCGACGAGTTCGGTGCCGCCGTGCAGGAGCGGTACCCGGACGTCGCGGTGGTGCGCATCGCAGACTGCGCACCGCAGCCGGAAGTCCCGCGGTCCGCGACACCGAAACCGCAGGACCTGGCCGTGGTGCAGTTCAGCTCCGGGAGCACCTCCTCGCCCAAGGGGGCGATGATCGAACACGGTGCCCTGGTGGCCAGCGTGCTGGGCACAGCCGAGCGGGGCGGTGTGGAGGACGGGGACGCCGCGATGGTGTGGGTGCCGCTGTTCCACGACTTCGGGCTCGTGACGCTGCTGACCCACCTGGTGACCGGCAGCGACCTGCACATGTTCAGCCCCGTGACGTTCGTCCGGCGCACCGCGGAAACCCTCCGGTACTTCGCCGACCAGCGCATCGCGTTCTTCACCGGCCCGAACTTCGCCTACGACCGCATCCTCGACGCGGCCGCGGCCGGGCGGCTCGACGGCATCGACCTCACCGGGTGGAAGGCCGCGATCAACGCCGGTGAACCCGTTGCCTCCTCGACGCTGCGGCGGTTCGACGAACTGCTCGGCCCGCTCGGCGCCCGCCCGACCGTCATGACGCCGGGCTACGGTGCGGCGGAGTTCTGCGTGGGAATCTCGCTGCAACCCGCCGGCCGTGTCGCGAAGGTCGTCCACGTCGACCGGGCGTCGCTGCGGGACGGCGGCCGGGTGGTGGTCCACGACGGCCCAGAACCCGGTGCGGTGCCCGTCGTGTCGCAGGGGCCCGCCTTCCCCGGCGTCGAGTTCCGGATCACTGACGGCGCGGGCGGGGAGCTGGACGAAGGGCACTTCGGCGAGATCGAAGCACGGGGGGCGAACATGCTGCGCGGCTACCTCGACGACCGCGCCGCCACCGACGCCGCGATCCGGGACGGCTGGTTCCGCACGCAGGACACCGGGTTCGTGCTCGGCGGTGAGCTCTACGTCTCCGGCCGGCGAAGCGACATGATCGTGGTGGCCGGCCGGAACTTCCACGCCCACGACGTGGAGACGGCAGTCCGCGACCTCGACGGCGTCTACCAGCGTCACGTGGTCGTCGTGGCGGACGTGTCCCGTGAGCGCATGGTCGTCGTGGCGGAGACGCAGACCGACGACCAGGCCGCCTTGGTCGCCGGCATCCGTGCCCGGATCGCCGATGAGGTCGGGCTGGCCGACGTCGACGTCCGGCTCGTCGCGCGGGGGTGGCTGCCGCGGACCAGCAGCGGGAAGTGGCGCCGTGGTGAGGTGCGCGAGCGGCTCTTCGCCGACAGCGGGGTGTGACCCGGTGTCCAGCGTCTTCGCGCTGAGTCCGAACCAGACCGACAACGACTCGATGCTGGCCGCGCTGGTTCGAGGAGACGCGGTTCAGCAGGTCGTGCTGTCGACCGGGCTCCGGGTCTGGGTCGTGGCCCGCTACGCCGAGGCGAAAGCCGTCCTGCTGGACGGCCGGCTGAGGAAGGACCCGGCGACGCTGTCCGATCCCGCCCACCTGTTCGACGGGGGCAGGCACCCCGAGGACAGCTACGCGGTGCTGGGCCGGCACGTGCTGAACACCGACGGAGCCGACCACCGCCGCCTGCGGGAGCTGCTCACCAGGTGCCTGGCCCCGAAGGCCGTCGACCGGCGCCGTCAGCGGATCACCGAGATCGTCGCGACCAGCCTCGACACCCTGGCCGCAGCGACAGCGCCCGACCTGGTGACCGCGTTCGCCGGGCCGGTGCTGACGTCGGTGATGAGCGAGGTCATCGGAATCGAGAAGTCCCTCCTCGACCGGTTGCTCCCCGCTGTGCGAACAGTCGTCGCAGACGCAGATCCGCGGAGCGCGGAGGCGCGGGAAGCCGCGGACGCGCAGCAACAGCTCATCCTGGAGGCGATCGACGACCACGACCGGTTCCCCGGCACCGACACGTTGCTGAAGCTGGCTTTCCGCGACTACCACCCCGGCGGCAGGCTCAGCCTGGCCGAGGTGATGTCGATGGTCGCCCTGACCGTGTTCGCCGGGACCACGACCTCCACGACGCTGCTGGCTCACACCGCCGCTCTGGCGTCCACCAGGGAAGACCTGCTCGAAGCGATCACGGCCGGTCCGGCGTCGTGCTCGGCGGTGCTCGCGGAGGTCTTGCGCCGGTACCCGCCGACGCCGTGTGCGACCTGGCGGTTCGCCGCCGAGGACGTGGAGGTGGGCGGGGTCACGATCCCGCGCGACGCCACCGTTCTCGTGGTGGTCGCCGCCGCCAACCGCGACCCGTCGGCCTACCCGGACGCGGATCAGCTCGTCGTGTCCCGCCCCGGCAACACCGGTCACATCGGCTTCGGGCACGGCCCGCACTTCTGCGCGGGTGCGCCGTTGGCACTGACCACGGCGACCACGGCGCTCCCCGCGTTGTTCGCGCGGTTCCCGCGGCTGTCCCTCGCCGTCCCGATCGAGGACCTGCGCTGGACGACGAACCTGGGTGACCGCACCCTGTTCTCCGTGCCGGTCCGCCTTCGACCCGACGAGCGACCGGCATGAGGGTCGAGCGCACCGTCCGGATCACCGCTGCGACGACGTGGCTGCCCGACGAGCGCTACCCGGCGGCGAGTGCCGTCGCAGCGGGAGCGGTCACCGCGGAACAGGCCGCCGGGGCCGCGTGCTCCGAGGTGCCGGTCGGCGCCGCGGTGCCCGCCTGGTGGATGGGGTGGCAGGCGGCTCGGCAGTGCCTCGGCGACCACGGCGTGGATCCCGCGGAGATCGACCTCGTCACCTACGCGGGCATGACCCCGGGAGAGGAAGACCCCTGGTCGCCCGCGCACCGGCTCGCCAGGGTGCTCGGCGCGTCCCGGGCCGTCGCAATCGGGCTGGCGCAGATGTCGAACGGCGGTGCCGCGGGAATCGGCTGGGCCACCACCTTCATGCAGGCGGACGACAGCGTCCGGCACGCGTTGTGCACCACCGCGGGCAACTTCAGCGCGCTCCCGTACGACCGGTGGCGAACGGCCCCCGCCACCGTCTTCGGGGACGGCGCGACCGCCGTTCTGCTGGGCCGCGACGAGGGCCCGCTGGTCATCCGCTCCGTCGGCTCGGCGGGCCGCCCGCAGCTCGAGGAGACCTTCCCGGCCTTCCACCCGTTCCGCCCGCTGCCCGAGCCGGTCTCCGGTCCCCAGGAGGACGCGCTCGGGTTCGCGGCGAACCTGAAGGGCTCCCGCGAGGTGATCCAGGAGGCCGTCGGCACCGCACTGACCGACGCCGGTCTGGGGGACGAGGACACGGCCCGCGACCGCATCGCACTCGTCTCGTCGAACCGGCTGGGTGCGCAGGTGACGGACCAGGTCGTGCGGCGTGCCCTGCCACGTGCGCTGCGCGACCGCTACCGCGCGTTCGGGACGGACACCGGGCACCTCGGGGCCGGGGACCTGCCGGCGAACCTGGCTGACATCCTGGCGGGTGACCTGCTGGGAGCCGGTGAGTGCGCGCTCCTGATCGGCACGGGCGCCGGAGCGACCGCCTGCGCGATCGTCGTCGAACGCGAGTAGCCGGGACGGGGACACCGACTGGCCGGTCTCGTGGTGCGCAGGTCCACGAGGATTCCGGATTCGGCGGAAACCTTTCCCGCAGCAGCGGCAACTTGCACGTAGGTCGGAAGACGATCACCGATCTCGGTGCCGTGCCAAGGCACGGCAGACTCAAGGAGCGCTGCTATGAGCAAGACCGGGTCCACTGCGGACCGCCGGGCCGGTGGACCGCGGGGACGCAAGCACCACCGCGGCCGGTTGACGGTGATCACCGCGGCGCTGGGGGTGTCGGCGCTGGCCGGTGCGTACCTGGGGGTGGTGTGGGGCGACTCGGAGCCGGTGGCCGTCGACGCCGGTGCGTACTACCGGTTCGTGTCGGTGCGCAGCGGCAACGCGCTGGACGTGGCGGGAACGGACGGCGTCCGGATTCAGCAGGAGCAGCGCAGCCCTGACGCGGCGAGCCAGCAGTGGCGGCTGAAGCCGGTGGACGGCGGCTACCACCAGCTGTTCAACAACAACTCTGCGATGACCTGCAGGACATCGTCGAGGTCGTCGTCGGACAACCCGGCCAGGACCTGCCGCGCCAGGGCTCGGATTCCGGCGACGTCGCACACCGGCTCATGGACTTCACCGCGATGTTCGCGCGGGTGCTGGACCTGCTCGAGCCCGGTGACTGGGAGCGCATGCTCCCCGTTTCGCACCCGGAAGCGGTCAAGCATTCTGTGCGCTGGGCTGGCGGTGCACACGTTGCACGAGCTGCGGCACCACCTGCTGGACATCCGCCGCCGGTTCGACCGGTCACCGCGATGACGAACTGACCACAGGACGCGGGTCGCTCCAGCGGAACAGGTCGATGAAAGCGGCGAGGGCCGGCACTCGAGTCAGCAGGGAGAACACGCCGTACCCCAGCACACCGCCGACCACGTTGAAGAGCAGATCGTTCACGTCGGCCAGGTGGCCACCGCCCCAAAGGTTGCCGGTGAAGAACTGGCTCAACTCGATCACCGCGCTGAATGCCGTTGACGCGACTAGCACACGCCACCACGAAGGTGTGGCCAGAAGTAGCGGCACGATCATGCCCACAGGCATGAACACCAGGATGTTCGTCACCGCGTCACCCACGTCGTAGCCGTCGACCAGTCCGAAGTAGACCTTCCATCGCGCTTCCGTCGCCAGCGCGCTCAGGTAGATCGGGAACACCGTGTTCGCAACGACTTCGGCGACGTACACGCAGAGCGCGAGAGCGACACCGGCACGCGGCACCGTGAGACGGCCACGACGGTGCAGGACCCACAGCAACGCCAGGAAGGCCACCGCCGCCAAGGGAACCACCACCGGAAGCACCGGCACAGGATCGAACACGTCCACTCGGCATCAAGTCCTTTCAGGATTCACCGCACGGCCTTGGATCATCAGCGACGATCGCCCTGCGGGCGACCGCGCATCCTGCCACCGACTCCCTCATTGCGCAAATTTCCTCCCTTTCAGCAAATCCACCGTCTCGAATGGGCACCCGATCGTGTTGCGCGTGCCTTCTGCGAGTCGAAATGCTGTCCGACGTGCGAAAGCTGGTCGTGCCAGAACGAAGTCCCCTGGCGTCGCAAGGTCGACGCCCGGCACACCGACTCCCCGTCCACAGCAGAACCCGTCATCACCAGTACAGGGTCTGCTGCACCGACAGGTGACATCTGAGTTGGCTTGCCGTGATGGTGAGCTGGGAAGATGTCGCTGTGCCCAAGCCCCACCCCCGGGAGTTCCGCGACGATGTCGTGCGGGTCGCCCGTGACCGCGAGCCCGGCGTGACCGTCGAGCAGATCGCGAAGGGCTTCGGGGTTCACCCGATGACCTTGTTCACGTGGCTGCGGCAAGCCGAGGTCGAGGAAGGCACCAAGCCCGGTGCGAGCAGGGCCGAGTCAGCGGAGCCGCGGGAAGCGCGCAAGCGGATCAAGCTGCTGGAGCAGGAGAACGAGGTCCTGCGCCGTGCGACCGCGTATCTGTCGCAGGCGAACCTGCCGGGAAAAGGCTCTACCCGCTCGTGAACGAGCTCGCCGCCGACGGGATTCCCGTCGCGGTGACGTGCCGGGTCCTGAAGATCGCCCGACAGCCGTGCTGCCGGTGGCGTGCCCGGCCGGTCACCGCCACCGAACTCGATCGGGCGTATCGAGCGAACGCGTTGTTCGACGCCCACCGCGACGACCCGGAGTTCGGCTACTAGTTCCTGGCCGACGAAGCCCGCGACGCCGGCCTGGCGACAGCGGATCGGACCGCGTGGCGGATCTGCTCGTCCATGGGCTGGTGGAGTGCGTTCGGCAAGCAACGCGGCCGCAACGGCAAGAAGACCGGCCCGCCGGTCCACGACGACCTGATCCGCCGCGACTTCACCGCCACCGCGCCGAACCGGTTGTGGCTGGCCTACATCACCGAACACCACACCGCCGAAGGAAAGCTGTATCTCTGCACGGTCAAGGACGCCTGTTCCAACCGGATCGTGGGCTACTCCATCGACTCACGGATGAAGTCCCGTCTCGCCGTCGCCGCGCTCCCCCTGCCGCAGGGTAGCTCCCCGATTCGCTCCACGGTGTTCTCGTCCATGCCGACATGGACGAACTCGTCGAGCAGGCCGTGTTCGCCGATCACACCAAGCGCCGCGCAGCGGGCCTCCAGCAAATCCCGTGCCGAGGTCACGACGTGCTGCAGCACCGCTTGCAGGCTCAGGTCACTGGCCACTACGGCGTGCGCGTGCAACAGCTGCCGCAACCGGCCCTGAGTGGCGAGCACGTCCTGCGCCCGCGCCGACACCTCGTCGAGCAGTTTCTCCAGCTCCAGGCGTGGCAGATCAGCGGACGGCAACTGGAACCCACCCTGCGGCGGGCCGTCCGAGCTGTCAGCGGCACTGAAGGCGTTCGGCATGGCGTCCACGTCCCGTCGACCCTGGCGCGTGTCAGCGGGGTCCGGGCCAACGTAACAACACCTGGTGGAGCCGGGAGGTCACCCGGTCACCCTCGAACCTACGCCGAGCACGCTGGTAGCGATACCGTTTCGCGTCGCTGATCGCCACGGCGACAGGGTGCGAGTCTGCTGAGCGAAGTCCGCAGCGGAAGTCCCGCCGATCGTCACCCTGAACGGCGTCCGGTCCTCGGCTGGCTGCTTCCTGGTCACCAGATGTCCGCCTTCGGTTTCCCAGCGTTCTTCCGCCGGCTCAGCCTGGCGGGTCCTGGGGATGAGCACAGGGCTGAGGTGGTGGGCGTCCAGCGGCACGCCGTTGCCAGCCAGGATGGCCGCGACGCTCGCGGTCGAGTCGTGGCCGGTGGCGGACGCGTGCCGCACCCTCCGGGACGCCAGGCGGCACGACGAGCAGGCTGACCCGCCGGTGATCGGACCCGATCACCACGACGGTGTGCGGGTCGATCGATCGATCGGAAGCCTTCGAACCGGACCATTCAACCGTCGACGGGTGTTTTCCTTGCCACTGTGGTCCAGGTGTCGAGACGGTATGACACACGGTTGACCGGACCGAGCCGTGCGCCGAGCGCGGTGACCAGCACGGGGAGCTCGGCTGCCAGCTCGTCCGACCACGGCCACCAGCCGCCGTCGACGGGCCCGAGTGCCGCCCCAGGCGGTTTCAACTGCAAGCGCAACGCGAGACCGCGCCGGTCAGCCGGTGCCGTGCGGGGGGACTGAGCTGATCCGAGACCATCGCGACGCTCCTGTCTCCGGTTCACCCGATGAGTGGGCGCCGGTGATCGCTCCTGCGCCTGAGGCGGCACCAACGACACCGCCGTCCCTCCTTCGCCTCCGGTGCCCTCAGCCCACGCCGAGAACCCTCAGGCAGCGCCGGTAAGGGGACGAACACGACGTGCCGTGCACACGGCCGGGCGTCTTGCGCGTGTGCGGCCGGCCGGCACCGGGGCACGCGATGATCGAACGTTGTCCGGACAAGGGAGTATCGTTCCCAGAAAGTGCCCTGGACCCCGGCATGACGACATCCGACCGGGGGAATTCCCATGGCGCGTCTTGATCAGCTTCCCGCTACCACGGCGCGGTCGCGGGGATCGCGGAACCCCGCCGGAGCACGGTCGCGTCCGTCCAGCACACGGTCGGGCTGGGCCTGTTCAGCGCGGCGGAAGCCGACCTGATGATCGACCGGATCCTCGCGCTCACGACCAGGGACACAGCGCAGGCCTTTCCAGACAGTCCCAATGGAACAGTCACGTGACTGCTGTGTCCGCGAACGTCCGGCCGCTGGCGATCCGCTCCCGCTTGTGCCCGGCACGACGTGTTGCACGGTCAGATCGACATTTCAGCCAGAGTGATCTGGATCTTCGACGAGCGTGACTGGGCCTCCGTGGTGCGCTCGACCATCCGCCTCACAAGCAACCGGGCAGGCGCAACGTTGCCCGACCAAGGAGATGTCCCCATGACACCCCTCCTCCAACACGTGTCGACGGGCCGTCCGGCACGCGCAGCTGCTGTCCGGCCAGACTTCCAGCCAGATGGGGAGGTTCTGACCGTCACGGTGTGCCCTGCCCCGCCCGATGCGGTCGTACTCGCGGTGTGCGGCGAGGTGGACTCGTCCACCAGCCCGCTGCTGCGTGATCGTCTCCTCGATCACGTGCGACCCACTTGCCCACAACTGGTGGTAGACCTCACCGAAGTGACCTTCTTCGGTGCAGCCGGTATCACCGTCCTGGTCGCTGCCAGGGAAGCTGCGGAGACGGCGGGCATCAGGATGTGTCTGGTCGCATGTACACGCGTGGTGTTGCGGCCACTGACGATCACCGGACTGGACAGCGTGTTCGACGTCTGCCCCGACGTCGAACACGCCCGGCTGCGCATGACCGAGGTCGCCGCGCAGATCATCGGTCGATCCGTTGACGATGACGGCATCCTGCCGCGGCCACGCACGGGGCACCGTGCACCATCCCCGGTGTGACCTCAGAAACCAGCATCATCAACAACGTCGTCTACCTGGACGGGCGGCATGCCGCGTCCCCGACCACGCTGGCCGACACCTTCCGAATGCTGGAGCGGCAAGCCAGCAGCATGGCCTGGATCGGCCTGTACCGACCGGCCGAGGCACAGCTGGTGGACGCCGCCGGCCAGCTCGGGCTGCACGGACTGGCGGTAGAGGACGCCATCACAGCCCACCAGCGCCCGAAACTGGAACGCTACGACGACACCCTGTTCGTGGTACTGCGCTCGGCCGACTACCGCGATGACACCGAGCGGGTCGAGTTCGGTGAGCTGCACCTGTTCGTGGGTCCCAATTTCGTGCTCACCGTGCGGCACGGCGAGACACCGGATCTGGCCGGCGTGCGGCGCCGGTTGGAGGCTCGGCCCCACCTGTTGCGGCTGGGCCCCGAGGCGGTGCTGTACGCCGTGCTGGACGCGGTGGTCGACGGCTGCACACCCGTAGTGTCCGGCCTGCACAACGACATCGAAGAGATCGAGTCCGAGGTGTTCAGCCGCGACCCGAACGCCTCCCGGCGAATCTACGAGCTGTCCCGTGAGGTGATGGAGTTCCAACGCGCCACCCGACCGCTGCTCACGATCCTCGACAGCCTCTCGGCCGGGTTCGCCAAGTACGGCATCGACGAGGAACTGCGGCGCCATCTGCGCGACGTGGCCGGCCACGCCACCATCGTGGTCGAGCAGGCCGACAGCTTCCGCGGCATGCTCGCCGACGTCCTCGCCGTCAACACCACTCTGGTCACCCAGGCGCAGAACGAGGAGATGCGGCTTCTGGCCGAAGCCAGCAACGCACAGAACGAGCAGATCAAGAGGATTTCCTCGTGGGCGGCGATCCTGTTCGCTCCCACGCTGATCGGCACGATCTACGGGATGAACTTCCACCACATGCCCGAGCTGAGCTGGCTGTGGGGATACCCGTTCGCACTGCTGCTCATGGCGCTGGTGTGCACCGGCCTCTACCTGGTTTTCCGGCGCCGCGGCTGGCTTTGACACAGTCGCCGGGCAGCCGGAGCCGACCGTCCTGTGTGGATCAGTCAGCGAGCGGTTCTTGATGCGTGTTCTCCGCTGCCACAACAGATCCAGCGTCTGGCTCTCCGCCGCGGTGGTTCCAGACGTCGCGCAGGACGACCTGGATGACGCCGGTGACCGGGATGGCGAGCAGTGCGCCGAGTATTCCGGCGAGTTCGGTCGCCAGCAGCAAGGCGACGAGCACGGTCAGCGGGTTGAGCTTGACCGTCCTGGAGAAGATCACTGGTTGCAGGAGGTGGTTCTCCAGCTGCTGGTAGACGATGAAGAAGATGATCACGGTGATGGCCGCGGGCAGCGAGTGGATGAGGGCGGCGATGCCGGCGACCACCGCGCCGAGGGTGGCGCCCACCAGTGGGATCAGGTCGGCGATCGCGACGAAGACCGCGATCAGTTCGGCGAACGGCACTCCGAAGATCTTTAGCACGATGTAGGTGAGCACGCCGCAGATGACGCTGATGAGCAGGTTGCCGGAGATGTGGCCGGTGATGGTCTTCGTGCACTCGCGGCCTACGCGGTGAATGCGGTCCGCGCGGTGCGGCGGGAACAGTGCGAGGGTCCCGTCGATCACTTCGGGGCCTTGCAGCACCGCGAGGTAGGACAGGACGAAGATGGAGATGGTCGCGACGATTCCGGTGACCGCGCTGCGCAGCAGGTTCAGCGCCGGCGTGCCGAGTCCGGTCGCGAACTGCCGGATGCGTTCCTCGTTGTCACGGGCGAACTCCAGCGCGTTGGTGCGCTCCAACAAAGTCCCGACGGGGCCTCTGCCGCCGCGTGCGTCCGCGATCATGTCCGGCAACCGGGTCGCCAGCTGCGTGCCCTGCTCGGCCAGCGGTATGGCGAAGAGGGTGAGCACGCCGCCGAAGACCAGGAAGACCACGAGGAACACGACCAGCGTCGCCAGCGAGCGGCGGCACCATCTGACGTGGTTCTGCAGCCAGTTCACCGCCGGGTAGAGCGCGACGGTGAAGACGACCGCGATGAGCATCCACACGAGCACTCGTTGGACGTGCATGACGAACACCACGGCCACAACCGTGGCCAGGGTCAGCCCGATGGTCGCGAGGATGGTCCGCACGGGAACCGTGTATGCGCGCTGGTTCGGCAGCATGCCGACCACTCCCGTCCCGGTCGGCGGACAACCGTTCACGGGGAACGCCGAGAACGGCGCTGGTCCGGCTTCCGCGAAGTGCTCTCGGTACCGTCGAGCTACGCCCGTGGGCTGTGCGGCGCCCCTCTACGGGCGTCAGGCTTTGTCGACCCGCATCAGTTCGGCGACCTCCGGCGATCGCGCGATCACCTGCTGCGCGATGTCCGACAGCAGTTGGTTGCTGTTGCGGGCATGGGTGCGCATCAGGGAGAACGCGTCCGCGACATCGATCTGCAGGCGCTCGGTCAGGATGCCCTTGGCCTGTTCGATGACGATGCGGCTGTTGAGCGCGTTCTGCAGCTGTTCGGTGACCATCTCGCTGTGCCGGAGCGCGCGAACCTGGAGCATGCTGATCGTCGCCACGTTGGCGAAGGACTGCGCCAGCTCGACCGCGTCCTCCGGGATGGCGCCGGGCGAGGTCCGGAACAGGTTCAGCGCGCCGATGATCTGCTCACGCAATCGCATCGGCACCGCGTGAACGGCGGAGAACCCCTGCTCACGTGCCGCGCCCGCGAACCGGGGCCAGCGCTGCGGCTCCTGCGCCAGGTCCACGCACTCCACCGGCTGTCCGGTGTGGAAGCAGTCCAGGCACGGGCCCTCCTCGTCCTGCAACTGGAACAGCTCCAGCATCCGGGCCTGCTCGGTGGACGCCGCCACCAGGTTCAGCGCACCTCGCTGGTCGGCCAGCAGGATTCCGACCGCGTCCACCTCGAGCAGTTCGACGCAGCGTTCGGTCAAGGTGTGCAGGAAGTCGATGGCGTCGAACCGCAACACGAGCGTGTCCGCAAGCTCGACGAAGGTCTGAGTGATCCGCCGGTCCAACACGTGACTCACCTCTGTTTCTCATGGTCGGTATCCGGGGTGAATCTCAGTCTGCGCGCGACCACGTCCGCCGCTACCTCCGACAGACGCAGGCCGGTGAGGTACGCGTGCGCGCGCAGCCGCAGGAACGCCTCACCGAGATCGGTGTCCAGCTGCACCGACACCATGCCGGTGGCCTGGTGCACCACACCCCAGCGACGCTCCGGCTCAGTACCCCACAGATCACCGCCGTCCAGCGCCGCCGGCGCCGCGGACCGGCCGAGCAACAGCGCTGTCGCGGTGTCCGCGAACAGCAGCGCATCCGCGAGCTCATCCGGCGACAACGGGCCGTCGACATCCCGGCAGATCTCCAACGCGCCCAACGCGATCGCCCCCATCGTCAGGGGGATCACGAACACCGCCGCCACCCCCGCCGCGACGGCGGCCGGGGCGAACACGGGCCAGCGCTGCGCACTCCACCCGTTCGCCAGGTCGGGCACCAACACCGGCTGGTTCTGCCGCAGAGCCTCCGATACGGGCCCCTCACCCATCGTCACCTGCAGCTCGGCCATCTCCTCGCCCGCCGTCCCGATGACTTCGAGCGGTTGCACGGTACCGGCCAGGTAGACCCCGACGCCGGCCGCGTTCAGGCCTGCCCGGCAGGCAAGACAAACATGACGGACACCCGTGGGCTCCTGGTCCGCTCTGGCGATCTCATTGATCACCACGAGGATGTCGAGATGCCGATTCGTGCCCATGCTGGTCACTCCTCGCCATTGTGATCTCGTGCGAACGAAAGCTTAGCCCCCAGGTGGCCTGCCAAACGGGCGGACGCGCGCCGAGATCAGGTAGGTGGTTTGACGGATACCGGCGCTCGGAAGGAGGAACGCGTCCTGACCGCGGGTGCTATTCGTGCTCGGGCAGCCGGGGCACAGACCTCAGCGCGCGGTTGCTGCGTGGTTCAGTCCGGGTCTTGGCCTCGTCGACCTGACGGACGAGTTCGTCGCGTACCTCGTTGAGCGCCCCTGGCAGGTCGCGCTCCGACGACGTGGCGACGAGATGCAGGCGAGGAGTGCGGTTGATCCAGCATTCGAGGGTGACTCGCTGCTCGACGCCCTTGCGGTCCTTCACGCTGATTTCCAGGTCTATCTGGTCGTCGCGGAACGACCGCAGTCGCGAACCGAGGGCGGCGAGGCGTTCCACGACCCATCCTCGTTCTGACGCGAGGAAGCCGGTGGCGAGGTGCAGGCGCTGGGCGACAACAGCTGTGTCGTCCGGGGTTTTGTTCATGCGACTATCAGTCCTTTGTGGATGGTTGTGCTCGACGGACACGGTGGCGCGTGCAAGATTCGCGCCGGCCTGGCCTGGGCTGCTCCCTTTGTCACCGTCCGATGGAGCACATCACTCCCGCTCGGGGGCACGCCACGGGTTGGGAACGGGCGGCCGTTGAAGGAGCGAGCTCGGCAGTGGCCGACGGGGCCGTGTCGGAGGATTGTGACTGTACGGGCCTGATGGCGCACGTATCGGTCATGAACACCCCCTTTCAGGCAGGGGGCTTGCACACCTCACACTACGCCTCACGTGGGTGGATGGCGCGGTGGTGCCCATCGCGCCGCACTCGGCCCAGCGCTCCTGCGGCTCGCTCGGCAGGTCCGCGGACGGGTGAGGCGACGTGCGGGCCTTCCCGGAGGGAAGCCCGCACGTCCTTTCCGGATCTGACTACCCGGTGCAGTTGGGCACTGCCGGGGTGCTGCCGACGCAGTTGTTCGGCGTGTTGGCGCTGATCGGCGAGTCGGTCGTGGTCATGGTTCCGCCGTTGCGGTAGACGCCCCCCGCGGTCAGCAGCGCGAGGTTCCCGGACACGGCGGTCTGGGTCATGGTGGTCGCGGTGGATCTGACGGCCGCGATGCCGCCACCCTGTGAGCCGGTGTTGCCGATGATCGGCATCGGGCTGCCGGAGACGCCGGTGGTTGTCAGCGTGCCTCGGAGACCGTTGTAAATGCCGCCGCCGCGCAGCAGAGCCGTGTTGTTGAACACCGGGCTTCGGGTGAACGTTGCGGCCGGCGCTGTGCCGGAAGGGGTGTCAGCGTTGGCCAGTCCACCACCGTTGAGTGTCGCCGTGTTGCCGCTCAAGCTGCTGCGGGTGAAGGTCACCGCGCCGCGGTTGAGGATGCCGCCACCATGGCCTACGACGCTGCCGTTGGTGATCGCGACCGACGTGGTGAGGGTGAGGTTGCCGGTGGTGCTGACCTCGGCGATGCGGAAGAGCAGCAGTGAGGAGCGGGTGATCGTCGCAGGGCCGATCATCTCGATCCGAGTGGTGATCACCGGCAGTCCGTTGGCCAGGCCGCCATGGGGCGAGGTCAGACCGTAGGTGCAGCCGCTCGTCAGGACGAGGGTGTCCGTCGCGGTCGTGGAGTTGGCGAGGCTCACCGCGTCAACGAGAGCGTTCTCGCTGCACGCCACGGGGATGGTGATGGCCTGTGCCACCGGGGTGACGACGGTCAAACCCCCGATGACGACGATGGTTCCAATCAGGGCGTGGATGGTCGTGCGGAGCTTTCGCATGACTACTTCTATTCCTGGGGCAAATTGTTGTACGAAAAAACCTCGGCTCGCGTCTGACACGCTACCGAGGTCTTGAGCAACAACCCACAACCTACTCCTCCGAGATGTTCCTGTACACCTCGGTGACTCGAACGGTTCTGTCGTGAATTGCGGTCTCTTGAAAATCTCCTGCCGATTCCCATGGCGTAAAATACGTGAACGGACCGCGTCGATCAGTACTTGTCGTTGTCGTGCGGGGCTCGTGGCTGGGCGGTCGGCGTCGGCGCGGACCGCAGTGGTGCTGACGGACCGGTGGTGGCGTAAGTGGCAATGCTCGCGGCTAGTTCCTGCGCGCCGGCGTGGGAGGCGTGCCGTTCCGCTTGCCGGCCGAGCGGACGGATGCGATCGCGGACTCGTGCCGAGGCCAGGGTCTCGGCGGACGCGAGCGCGCGGAATCCGATGTCGACGCCGATGTCGAGGTCTCGGTCGAGCAGGTGGTTGATCGACAGCAGGACGAGGCTGAACGCACGGCTGCGGGTCATGTCGTCGTCGTAGTCGTCGGTCGCTTCGATGAGCAACGGAATCGCGATTCGGGTGTGGCGAGGGCTCACTGTTCGGGCGAGATCTGTGTGCACGGCGCCGGCGACGGCTGACAGATCGGTCGTGGTGAAGAACCTGGCCCAGTCGGGCACCTGGGTGTGGTCGGCGGCCGCGAACTGGTCCCGGCCACGGTCGAGCTCGGCGAGCGCCTGGTCGCCGGCCCCGTGCTTGGCATGGGTCCACGCCGAGTTCACCGACAGAATGCTGGCCGCGATCTCGTTGCCCGGCCGCGTCGCCGCGAGCTGGCCGAGCCGGAAGTAGTCCAACGCCTCGTCAAGGCTCTCGTGGTGCAGGCACACGCGGCCGAGCCGATAGCAGATGTTGGCGACCAGCCCGTCGTGCCGGCCCCACCCGGCGAACACAAGTGCTCGGGTGAACTGCACGCGGGCGTTGCTGACCAGACCGGCGTCGAAGCACACCCAGCCGGCGAGGTTGTGCAGGTCGGCCAGCGCGACATGCAGCCGCCGCCGCACTTTCTCGGTGGCTGACGCGTCGAGCATCAGCAGCCCTTCCCGCATCCGGGTGCGGACCGCGTCGAGACAGGAGTCACCGCCTTGCCGGTAGTCCAGCGCGCGCAGAGCGTGCGTGTCCGCCTCCAGCCGAACGACGTCGGAGACGTCAATCGATCGCGGTGAACGTTCGTGAGCAGGGGAGGAATCCGGGATGGCCATGGCGGCACTCCTGACAGCGCGACTGAGAAGTGGGCGCCGCCGGGGGCCGGAGCGGATAACGCAGCCCTCTCGCCGATGACCGGGTCATCACCGAGCCTGGAGCTTGACCTGTGCCTTCGCCGAAGGGACTCGGCTGCTTTCGAAAATAACCGAGCTGCGCCGTGAATGCTGCCACCGAATGGTGTGGCTGCGGATGACGCCAAACGGGTGTGAGGGTCAGGAAGTGGTGGTCTTGAGGTTGCGGGCCAGTCGTTCCGGCCTCGGCCAGCGGACTTTGGTGGCCCAGCCGAGCTTCTCGAAGACCCAGATCAGTCGCGCGGAGATGTCGATCTGGCCGCGGCGGACGCCGTGACGGGCGCAGGTGGGATCGGCGTGGTGGGAGTTGTGCCAGGACTCACCCATGGACAGGATCGCCAGGGGCCAGAAGTTCGCGGACTTGTCGCGCGCCTCGAACGGCCGGTCGCCGATCATGTGGCAGATCGAGTTGACCGACCAGGTGACGTGGTGCAGCACGGCGACGCGGACGAGACCGGCCCAGAAGAACGCGGTCAGCGCTCCCCACCAGCTCCAGGTGGCCAGCCCGCCGATCAGCGCGGGTGCGAGCAGTGTCACGGCGGTCAGTGCGGGGAACCAGCGGTTGACGCGCTGGATGTCCGGGTCGGCGAGCAGGTCGGGGGCGAAGCGTGCGGCATTGGTCAGTTCCCGGCGGAACATCCAGCCCAGGTGGGCGTGCCAGAACCCCTTGGCCAGCGCGGTGGCCGAGGTGCCGAACAACCAGGGGGAGTGCGGGTCCCCTTCGCGGTCAGCGTAGGCGTGGTGGCGGCGGTGGTCGGCGACCCAGCCGATGATCGGGCCCTGCATGGCCATGCTGCCGGTCACCGCGAGCCCGATCCGCAGTGCGCGGTTGGCTTTGAAAGCACCGTGCGTGAAGTAGCGGTGGAATCCGATCGTCACGCCGAGACACGTGAGGGTGTGGAAGAAACGGCGAGACCGACGTCGACCCAGCCCAGACCCCAGCCCCACGCCAGCGGAACCGCTGCCGCCAGTGCCAGCGCTGGTATGACGGCGAACAACTTGACCAGGAACATCTCGGCCGGGGACTTCTCTCCGGCCAGCATGGGCTGCGGTGCGGCGTCGGCTTGACGGACGTTCGATTCGACTTGCGCACTCACGCTCGTACCTCCGGGGACGGCATACGTTCTCCGTCGCCGGGGTCCAGGGCGATCGGTGTGGGATTTGGCAGGTGCCGGATGTCAGGCGACCCGCGTCAGGTCGTCACACCGCCTGGATACCCGTGGTGTGGCGGTGGCAAAACCGATGTGCTGAGGCCGATGCCCCTCGATCGGGGGATGGTCGAGGGGCACCGGGTTGGTGTCTCCGTCAGCGTGTGTCAGCTGGTAGGAGCACGATGTGAGGTCAGATGGCGCGGACGGCGGTGGCCTGCGGGCCCTTGGGGCCCTGGGTCACCTCGAACTCGACGCGCTGGTCGTCCTCGAGGCTGCGGTAGCCGTGACCGTCGATCTCCGAGTAGTGCACGAAGACGTCTGGCCCGTTCTCACGGGAGAGGAAGCCGAAGCCCTTCTCCGCGTTGAACCACTTCACGGTTCCCCGTGTCATTGTCCTTCTCCTTGTCAGGGGCTGGGGTGGGCACCGCGGAATGCGATTCCCAGGCCGGGCTTCAGACGGCGACTTCTCCAGCTTGTCCTGCAGAAAAAAGAAAGAAGCGCCCGCAACACCGTTTCCGCGAGCGTGATGAACCACGAACACAAAACTCTACGACCACCTCGTACAACACCGCCGCGGGCAAATTAGTTCCCGTGGTGGCATCAGGTGTCGCACGTCACCGGCAGATGCAGCCTCGGGACAGCGCGGAGGCGGTGGTCGCGGTGCAGTAGCGAACACCGATCGGGTCGTGCTCGTGCCACGGGTGCGGGCACACGACACAGATGCCTGCGGTGCCTGAGTGCTCGGAGTGGTCGGCCAGTACGGCGGTTTGCAGCTCAGACACGGGCATGCGGGTACTCCGATGATCGGTGTTGGAAGAAGAGGATGCGGGTGTTCAGGATGGTTCCTTCGCGGACCTCGATGGCACGCCGGATGATCTCGCTGGAGTCCCAGGCGCCGGTGAGCACCGGACGCAGGTGCGGGAGCAGCGCTTCGCTGATCCCCCAGGTCGCCGAGCTCCACAGGACAGGACGGGCTGTGGTCCACGCCGTGGTAAGGCACGTGGTCGCCCACCAGGAAGTCCTGCTCCGTGAACGAGGTGGGCGTGCCCATCCGAAGCCATGCCCGCGTCGCAGGAGACGCCGACGACCAGGGCGCCAGTGGCCGAAGTGGACAGATCGTCGTTTTGCGAGGAGGTCCGCGTGGATCCTGGCCAGGTGTAACGGATGCGGGGAAAGCCGGGTCCGTTCTCCTTGCGGGACTGCGCGATCACTCCGAGGCTGAGCTGTTCCACGTGTCTCCTGTCCGTGGTGGCGGACCCGCGCGGCTCACGAAGACAGGTCGACGCTGCGCCGAACGGGCCGCTGTGCGGCAGAGAGTCAGTCGCCACTGAGGTTGGGTGGCTGCAGCGCCGTGGGTGCCGCCCGATCGAGGTCAGCCGCACGGAGACGGAACACCTGCAGCTCGACGCCGAAGTACTTGGTGGTCTCGCCGACCCAGTGCATGCCGTTGTTGCGGACGGTGGCCGCGGCGCGGGCGTTGCCAGGGCGGACGACGGCGAAGATCTCCTGGACGTTCTGGCTGAACGCCCAGCTGGCCAGCGCGTGGGTGGTCTCGGTGGCGTAGCCGTTGCCCCAGGCGTCGGGGCACAGCTGCCAGCCGATCTCCAGATCCTCGTCGCCTGGCGGCAGCGGAAGCAGGACGGCGCCGCCGATCACACGATCGTCCGTGTTGCGCTGGATGGCCCATCGGCCGGCCGGAGCGGGCAACCGGGCGCCTTCAGCGCTCCACTGCTGCAGCAACAGCCGCATGGCCGCGAGGTCGGGCACCCGGTCCATGTCGGGACTGAGCCAGCGTGTCACCTCGGCGTGGCCGTAGACGTCCAGCGCGGCCTGTGCGTCGTCGACCATCCAGGGCCGCAAGGTCAGGCGCTCTGTGGTCAGCGGGTGGGTCGTCCATGTCGACGTGCTCATATCGGTACTCCGTCCCCCGGTTGCGCGAGCTGGCCGGGTGATGTTCGAGCAAATGGTCCGATATGGATCGCCAGGCCATTTCGGGAAGGATCGAGGAGGCCGTTGAAAAGCGGCACTTTTTCCTCCATGCTACACGCACCACTGGCACAAGTGGTCGAGCCCTGTGTGATCAGAAAATCCGGCCTACGTCATCCTGAGAGTCAGCTGTGAGTATCTGACCTGCAGGTTTGGGTCACTGAAGGCGTTTTCCGTACTTCGATCTGACATGCGGGTGGGTGATCCAGAAATTTGGCGACATTTCGGTCGATCATGACTGAATCGGTGTAGAGTGAAGTTGCCGAGAACAGCGCGTATATGGGCAATCGAGTTCATGCCGTGCTCGGCGAAACTAGACCGGCTGTTTTTCCGGCCGGGGACGGGAGTCCTGACATGACGTCAGCACCCCACCTTTCCGAAGCCTCACCTGCCACTGCGATCCCCGAGCAGTCTCAGCTCTCGCAACGACTGCGGCTGCGGCCGAAGGCGCCCACGACGGGACACGTCGACGGGGCCTGGTGGCCACGTTCCCGCGACCTCGCCGCCGAGCTGCCCTCGTTGCTCGCAGCGCTGGGAGCTCGCCTGGGCGACATCCTGCGGGTGAGCTACAACATGACCGAGTGGAACTCCGCGCCGCGCCGCATCATCGGCGACGGCCGCCAGATCCGGCTCGACGGGTTCATCTCCAGGCCCCCGCACACCGTGGACGTGCTCGCGGCGGACAAGCACCGGCTCACGCTGCTCGTCGTGCCGTCGAACACCGACCCGGCCGCCGCGCAGCAGACCATGATGATCACCGCCGATCGCGGCAACACCCAGACTGTCGACGACCTGCTCGCTGCGGGCGTCAGCATGACCGCGTCGACGCAACGCACGGCCGACCTGTCCCGGATCGCTCTCGCGGGCTGGGAAGCAGACGGCGGCCGAATCCCGGAGCAGAACAGGAAGCACACCCCATGACGACATCGACCTACCTGTCCTTGTACGAGCGCAGAGTCAAGCTGGTCCAAGAAGTCCTGGCTGCGCACACCGAACTCAGCGCGAAAGACGCACAGGGTCTTGCCGTGCACGTGCTGGGCGCGTTGGACCACATCCCGGAGCACGTCCGCTGATCGCCGACCGGCGCGTTCCAACAGCCCGGGCGCCCCGGGAGGACTCAGCGCCGGTGGTCACCGGTCCCACGTTCCAGCCGACCCGGAAGGTCCTTTGTGCTTCGCACGTACGGTTTCCTGAGTACGTATCCACCCACGCAATGCGGACTCGCCACGTTCACCGCTTCTCTGCTGAGCCATCTGACCGCGGTGACGCCGGACAGCAAGGGCAAGGTGGTCCGTGTTCTCGCGGAGCCGGATCACGAACCCGCCGCCGTAGCGGGAACATCAGTGGTGCACGAGATGATCCCCGGCGCGGTCGAGGCCGCGGCCGACGTGCTCAACCGCTGCGACATGGTGGTGGTGCAGCACGAGTACGGGATCTACGCCGGCCGTGATGGTGCGGACGTGCTCGGTGTGCTGGCCCGGCTGCGGGTCCCGGTGATCATCGTGCTGCACACGGTGCTCACCACGCCCACCCCTGGCCAGCGGCAGGTGCTCGAGGAGGTAGTCGGCTACGCCGCCGCCGTGGTGACCATGTCCGAAGCCGCGCGGCGCCGGCTCGTGGACGGCTACGCCGTCGGACGGCCCGATGAGGTCGTCGTGATTCCGCACGGCGCGCTCCCCGTCGAGCCACCCGCCCGCGATCCGTCCGCAGACAGGCCGATGATCCTCACCTGGGGCTTGCTGGGGCGTGGCAAGGGCATCGAGTGGGGCATCTCCGCACTGGGTGCGTTGCGCGATCTGAAGCCGCGTTACCTGGTGGCCGGCCAGACCCATCCCAAGGTGCTGGCGCACGAGGGTGAGGCCTACCGCAGGAACCTGCGCAACCGCGCCGCCGCGTTCGGCGTCGCGGACCTGGTCGAGTTCGATTCGACCTACCTCGAAGTGGACGCACTGGCGGAGCTGGTCGGCCAGGCCGACGTCATTCTCCTGCCCTACGACTCGTCCGAGCAGGTCACGTCCGGTGTGCTCGTCGAAGCCCTGGCCGCTCGCAAACCGGTGGTCGCGACCGAGTTCCCTCACGCCGTCGAGCTGCTGGCGAACGGGGCCGGGCTGCTGGTGCCCCACCGCGACCCTGCCGCCATCACCGCGGCGTTGCGGCGGGTGCTGACCGAACCGGGACTCGCGGCCGGGATGAGCGACCGCTCGGCGAGCCTCGCCCCGGCACTGAACTGGCCGGCGGTCGCGAACCGGTATCGAGACCTGGCGGAGCACCTGCTCGCCGCCCGCGTCGCCGTGACCACGTGACCGGCCCGAGTTTCGCGCACCTGGCCCGGCTCAGCGACGACACGGGCCTGTACGAGCACGCCGACGGGCCGTTGCCTCGCCGGGAGCACGGCTACTGCCTGGACGACGTCGCCCGAGGCTTGGTCGTCCTGAGCCGCGAACCGGAGCTGTCCGCCGATCTGGTCATCCTGCTGGAGCGCTATCTCGCCTTCACCGCCCACGCGCAGGCCGACGACGGGCGGTTCCACAACCGGCTCGGACCTGACCGCGGCTGGCGGGACGGGCCGGGGCTGGGTGACTGGTGGGGGCGTGCGTTGTGGGGACTGGGCACCGCGGCTGCCCGCTGCCCGGTGCCCTGGATGCGCACGGCTGCTCTGGACCGCTTCGAGGCAAGCGCCCACCACAGGCCTCCGTCGGTGCGGTCGATGGCCTTCGCCGCGCTCGGCGCCGCCGAGGTGCTCAGCGCCGACTCCGAGCACGCCCTCGCGGCCAAGCTGCTCGGTGACATCGCCTCGTACGTCGGCGAACCCGGCGACGTACCGACCTGGCCGTGGCCGGAGAAACGACTCTTCTACGCCAACGCGGTGCTGCCCGAGGCGCTGATCGCCGCAGGTCATCTCCTCTCGGAACACAAGATCCGCAACGACGGGCTGCGGCTGCTGGACTGGCTGCTGACCGTCGAGTCCGCCGAGATCCATCTCTCGCCGACCCCGGCCGGCGGCTGGCACCTCGGCGAGCCTCGCCCGGCGTTCGACCAGCAACCCATCGAGGTGGCGGCGCTGGCCGACGCCTGCGCCCGCGCCTACCAGGTCACCGGCGACCTGATGTGGCTCACCGGTGTCCGCCGCGCGGTCGCGTGGTTCGACGGCGACAACGACCTCGGCGTGCCCATGCACGGCAAGGAGACCTGCGGCGGCTACGACGGACTCACGCACGGAGGACCCAACCGCAACCAGGGCGCCGAGTCGACCCTGGCGCTGATCTCCACCCTGCAACACGGCCGCACTCTGCTGGGGAGCACCGGATGAACGCCCGTGTCACTCGCGCCTCGCTCCGGCTGCGGCCGGATCCGCGCCGGGTCATCACCAAACTGTTCGTGCCGGGAGAGGAACGGCCCGAACACGAGTCGCGGTCCGCGGCCGTGATCCGGCGAGTGATGGCGCTGGACGAGGAAACCGCGTGCGCCACGCTCGACCGCACCATCGGCCTGTTCGCGGGACGCCACAGGGACGTCCGCGTGACTTTCGCCGACCACTTCGCGAGCGTCAGCCACCGCTTCCCCGAGGGCGTCGAGCTGTCCGAGTCCCGCCGGCTGCTCATCGGCGCGTACTTCACGCATGAGTACGCTATCGAAGGCGCCGCGCTGTGCAACCCGTCCATGGTCGCGCACCCCGATCAGAGCGGGCTGGCACCGGGACATCTGCGGTTCGTGCTGAGTGTCCGCGGCATCGGTGAGGGCCATCTGTCGTCGATCGGTTTCCGGACCGGGGTGGTCGGTCCTGACGGTGTGCTCACCGTCGACGCGCCCCCGAACGTCATCACCACCGGCCTCCATCGGGAGGCGGTGTACGAGAAGAGCCTCTTCCTGGGCAAACTCGCCGAGCTCGGCCACGACGACGAGGTCTCCGGCGTGCTGAACCGGTGGCTGCCCGAGCGGTTCACCGACGCCGACCTGAATCTCGTGCTGGCCGATCTGCACCCGAGTCTGGTCGCCCGCCAGGAGGCACACCGGACCGTGGAGCTGATCCGGTGGATCGCCGCGTGCAACTACACCTCGGAGTTTCCCGACGACACCGTCATCAGCGGCCGGGTGCTCTGGCCGACCGGCCCGTCCGAACGCCAGGGCATGGAAGACGCCAGGTTCGTGCGCTTCACCGACGATGATGGCGACCAGACCTACTACGCCACCTACACCGCCTACGACGGTGTGGACGTCGCACCACAGTTGTTGCAGTCCAAGGATTTCCGCACCTTCCACGTCACACAGACGACGGGGTCGGCCGCTCGCAACAAGGGCATGGCCCTATTCCCCAGGAAGATCGGCGGCCGGTACGCGGCGTTGACGCGCGGCGACGGGGAGAGCACGGCCGTGGCGACCTCCGACGACATCAGGACCTGGAACGAGCCACGACCGGTGGAGGTGCCCGCCAGGGACTGGGACCTCGTCCAGGTCGGCAACTGCGGTTCGCCCATCGAGACTTCCGAGGGCTGGCTCGTGCTGACCCACGGAGTCGGCCCGATGCGCGTCTACTCGATGGGCGCGATCCTGCTCGACCTCGACCACCCCGAACGGGTGCTGGCGACCCTGCCTCAACCGCTGCTGCTGCCCACCGCCGCCGAACGCGACGGCTACGTACCCAACGTCGTCTACTCCTGCGGTCCCCTGTTGCACGACGACACGCTGGTGATCCCCTACGGTGCCAGCGACGCCTCCATCGGGCTGGCGACCACGTCACTACGTGGCCTGCTGGCCGCCCTGACCGGGGAAAGCGAGCCTCAGCACGCGTTTCCACACGCTGGCGGTCTGTTGTAGCAACGGGCCAGTGGTGTAGGGCAGGCCGAATCGTTCGCAGAGCGCACGTACGCGCGGCGCGATCTCGGCGTACCGGTTGCTCGGCAGGTCCGGGAACCGGTGATGCTCGATCTGGTGGCTGAGGTTTCCGGTCATGAGGTGGAACAGCGTGCCGCCGTCGATGTTCGCCGAACCGGCCAGTTGACGCAGGTACCACTCACCGCGGGTCTCGCCGTCGAGTTGGTCCTCGGTGAAGACCACCGTGCCGTCAGGAAAGTGGCCGCAGAAGATGATCGTGTGCGTCCACACGTTGCGGATCGTGTTCGCGGTCAGGTTCGCGAGCAACGTCGGCAGGAACGACGGGCCTGACAGCAGTGGGAACGCGACGTAGTCCTTGATCACCTGACGGCCGGCCTTGCCGAGGACACCGCGCAGCTGCGTCAGCGCCTCGCGCCAGCTCTTCTCGCCACGCCAGGCACGTTCCAGCTCGACGTCGTAGATCGTGATTCCCCACTCGAAGAACATCGCGAGCGCCATGTTGTAGAACGGCTGCGCCAGGTAGATCGGGTGCCACGGTTGTTCCGGGTGGATGCGCAGCGCGCTGTAGCCGATGTTGAGGTTCACCCCGAACGGTGGACAGGGGCTTAAGAGGTCCTAACAGAATCGTTGGACGTGGCGGTAGCAGATGATGCAGGTAGCGAGGCCGAGGAAGGCTTCGTGGATGTCGTCGCGGCGTTCCCAG
>NZ_JBVJRT010000023.1:0-74459 GCF_055607425.1 Lentzea sp. NPDC037011
CTGGGAACGCCGCGACGACATCCACGAAGCCTTCCTCGGCCTCGCTACCTGCATCATCTGCTACCGCCACGTCCAACGATTCTGTTAGGACCTCTAAGTCGACGGGATGCAGGGGGCCGCAGGAATCACCCCTTCCCCTTCCGCGTCAGGCGCGTCGCAGACCATCGGGGTCAAGGCGACCGCGGTTCTGCGGCCTGACAACTTGGCGCAGGTGGGCACATACCGTCCCTAGCGACGAGTAGTCGGCGAATACTGCCCTGTGGGTGCCAACAGTCGGTCTGACCTGCGTGTCAGGCTGCTTCAGGTTGTTTGCTCTGGCAAACTGGGCGTCACACCAGCGGCATGGCGTACGTCTTGCAACGCCCCTGGTGCAGTCTAAGTACTGCTCTCGCCAAGAGCGTTTCACACTAACAACCTGTGCCAGGGACCGATGGACCAGAATCGAGAAGTTCATCTGCTCTGCCTGGCGCTGACGGCGCCGGCTTCACGGCGGAGGACTCATCCCAGGCCGGTTGAAGCCGATCATTCGATCCTGATGAGTTCAGGACGCGGCTCGTACTGTGCGCAGACACATGACGACGTCAGATGTGCTGCGATGCGAGTAGCCAATGAATGCCTCATGGGTAGCGCGGTACGGCAAGCTCAATGACGGATGCCCGCGCTGGGGGTGTGGGCCGTCCAAGCTGATCTCACCTGTGACGCGTCTGGGTGCTGCTGGTATCCGCGGCGCTCCCGTCGCAGGTGAGGTGCAGAAGTCTGGCCCTGGACGACGCCGAGCCGAACTGACTGCTTGAGGATCTGCGTGAGCCGACAGCGGGGACGGTTCGGCAGTGCGCAGGCCAGCCGTAGACGCTGCTTACCCGGCCACGCCAGCGGCACGGCCATTTCTCGATCCCCCGCCAGTCGAAATCGGACGTGCAATCAATGAGGATGGCACAGTCGCCATCGGTAGGACCGATCACCGCGTCGGATTCACTTGGACGGACGCGGCATTACCTTGGGATCTGGCAGTCACGTGCTGCATGCATCTGCAACAACACTTTGATCGCCACCTGACGGCATGGATCAGCGTGCATCGGCCAGACACGTAGCGGCTTGTTCCCGCAGTTCGGCCCAATGCGCGCGATCTGCCTGGCAGGCATTGATCAACGCGTGCGCTGCGGACGTAACTGCGTCCATCGTCAGGCGTGCGCGCACCGCCGCTAGTGCGTGGGCGCGCGCTTCTAGCGCAACTTCCGCGGTCGTATCTGCCTGACGGGCGAGCCACGTCGGCCTGCAGCCGCATCACGCGGTCGACTCGTGGGCCCGTCGGCGTGCACCGATCCCAGCGCAGGTTCAGGGCTCGGAAGTATGCTTCGCGGATGCGATCCGCAAGCCCTTGGCGGCGCTGAAGCAAGGTCGCTGCGGGTGTGCCATCGACGTCTGTCAACAGGTCGCGTGCAACGTCGGCATCGTCGACGCCCACAGCGGCACAGCATCGAGTAGCTGCCATCGTGGCAATCTCACGTAGCACTGACGTTCCCGCAGTGCGGAACTGATCGAAGAGTTCCGGGGCGTTCACTTCGAGCCAGCTTGCGGCGCCAGGGTTTCAAACTTCGTCGACCGCAGGATCAAGGCGGTCTGGTGCGGGGCCATCGCCCACTCGGCATCGAGCCGGATTCCGGTGATTCGCTCGACGAACGCGATCGCGGCGGCACACATGAAGTCGGCGTCATCGAAATCTAGGCCTTGCACGTACGCGGCGAGATCTCCTGATGGTACCTCACCTGCGACGAAGTCCATCTCACCGAGAATCTGGCCGTCCAGTGCCAGGGCAATCGTGTAGTCGAGGTTAACGTTCCAGTAGGCGGTTGCTGCCATAGTGCCGTGGGAAAAGCCGCGCGAGGACGTCGGAGAGCGAGCCGTGGAAGCCGTTGTGCTCGGCGAGAAACACCCACCCGCCGATTTCGTCGGCGGCGACCAGCGGCAGGTCGCCGGGGAACGCGTTGACGGTGGCCTGCCCGGCGTCGGCAAGGGTGGCCGTGCGTGTCCGCGGTGAGGCGTCGAACCGGGTCAGTGCTTCCTCGACGGACAGGCCAGGAACCGCGGTGAGACATAGCGCCTCTGACGGCAACGCCTCGCTGGCAAGCAACTGAGCGTAGTGTGTGACGGCGTCTCCTCGAACCACAGGCACGGGCAATTGCATGTCCTGATCTTTACACGTATGACGGCTGCCCGCGTTGAACGGCGCGAGCAGCCGTCACTCTGATCCTGGCAGGGATTACGGCGTGATCCACACCTTGAACGCGTCACCGTCGAGCACGCGCTTCGACGAGTAGAAGGCGCCCAGGGCGGCTCCGCCACTTCGGTTGTCGTTCGCGTTGATCATGCAGGAAGACCAGCCGCTCGGTCCGGTCACGCCGGTCGGGACGCCCCACGCGGGGTCCATCTCGCACCACGTGGTCGTGGGTGGTGCGAAGGTTCGTGCACTGCCTCCGCCCGTGAACGCTCCCTGGCTCGTCGAGCGGAACGGGTACTCATCGCACGACCGGCCTGTGGGGCGCTTCCACACGATGGACGGTGGGCAGGCCGTGTTGCCGTTCTTGGCCTTGTTCGTCGCGTTGGTGATGCGGTTGAGCACCGCGCCGTTGGGGTAAGCGCCGGGCAGACCGCTCAGCTGTGCCTCTCGATGTGCCGGGCGAGCGTGGGGTACGCACCGGACTTGGAGTACACCATCACCGGCAAGATCCCGAAGAACACACAACTGGCACCTGCGGCGGTGACGGCGGCAGCGCTGAACGGATCACCTGAGTTGTTGTTGTTGTCACCGATGGCGTTGTCACAGCGCACGTCTGGCAGATCAACCGGGATCGGCTCGGTGGGCGGGAAGCCCGCGTACGTGGTCCAGTACTCCCAACGTCCGTGCCCGTAGCCGATACCGCCGGGCTCGCTGCGCGAAGAGGTGTTGTACGCCTCGCCGTCGTTGTTCGTGTTGGTGGCGAAGTCGCCGGGACGCAGCCCGGTGTCGGTGTCCTGCTTGCAGTCGCCGCCACAGGTGGAGAACCCGGAGACAGACGCGGGACCGTTGCCTTCGCCCTCACCTGTGTACTTCACAACTCGGATCTGGTGCGCCCACGTGTCGAGACTTGAGCTGGTGTAGGCGTAGTTGACTTCCAGCCACTTGGCTGTGCCGAGGATCCGGACCGGCACACCGTTCTCAAGCAGCCACAACGTGATCTGCCAGTCGCCGATGCTGCACATGTCGTTACGAGTGACCCCACCACCCGTCGAATGCGTGGTCGAAACACCACTGCGGCGGCTGGAGGTATGCCTGCGTTCCCACATCGCCCTTCTGCCCACCGGCTTTCGCACGCGCTTTGGCCAGCGCCGCGGCTCGAACATCTCCAGCTGTCTCATCCGACTGCGTCGTCGTCACACACGACACCAGCTTGGCGCCCTTGTACGGTCCGGCTTGCACCGTCGCGGTTCTGTCGGCGGCCAAACGCAGCTTGGCGGGAGAGCAATCATCACGTTGTGAGGATGCGACGTGGGCGAGCTTCGCCGGCGGTACAGGTGTTAGGTCCTTCGACGCAGTTCCACCAGCCTCGCTTCCGGCCACGGGAGACGTTGGCCGCGCTGACTCTGCCGCCGCGGACTGTGTGACCACAAGTCCGAGCACCATGACCGACCCCACAACGGCAGTCTTCACTCTATTCCTTCTTCCCCTCATGTACACGTTTCCCTCTGGTTTAAATTTTGCGAACACTGTGAATTCAATGTAAACGTGCTATTCGAGCGCCCGAGGTAGAGCAAGTTGTCAGATTTGCTGAATGGTCGCAGTTCCGCCTGTCGCAACACTGCGACGCAGGGAAAGCGCACGTTTCCGCTGTTGGTAGACTAAAGGGTGCAGGTCGAGCTGTGGCGATAGAAACTTCGCGTGCGCCCCCAGGTAGCGGCGCGGCAGCCAGTACTCAACTGATGGTCGACGTCCCCTGGCGCCGCTTTGGCTTGTTGAAGCCAAATCCAACCTGGCGCGAGGCATTCCGCCCTGTCAAGAGAGATTGAGTTATTTGACGATGATTCGCATAAGCCTGCGTTTCATCCGCCGGGGCAGCTTGACTGCCTATGCATCTGCGGTGTCGACCCAGCGGTGCTGCCCTGCGCGGCATGGATGGTGACCTGTGAGCTTGCGCCCCCGTGATTGCGAGGAAGCGTAACGCGTGCTTCGGGCTTGAGGCGTCCAGTGAGATGTTGCGACGGCCATTGCCGTCGGGAGCGCCTGGATGGTTTCGTGCTCCGTGCGGACGTCGGTAGTCATCGAGTACCGGGAAGGTAGCGGGCTCCTGCAGCATGGTTGCGGTGTCGCGTGAGAACGCGCGCTGATGTTTGGAGGGACCTTGGGGGAACGGATGATGGCGACACGCGATGGGTGACGGTCTTTTCGGGGTGCGTCGGCGTGCTGGTGCGTTCGGTGACGACTTCAAAGTGGCGGTGTACGTTTCCCTGCACGAGCCGGGCGAACTACCGATGTCCACTGATTCAGCGCCTCGCGCAAATCGGTTCGACCTGTTGAGCCTTCATAGGCTGAAGGTTTGACCTCTGTCGCAGTGCAAAAGTGCGCGTCGGCCTCTGAATCGATGATCGCGGAGGTCGCCGCAGACATTTGAGTTCATGTTCGGAACGGGATATCTGTTCGAACACGTGAAGGGGGCGAACGTGGCTACCGAAACCCAGTTTCCACCGCTGTCCGACGAGCCGTTCAAGTGGGACGTACCGAGGGAGTACACCGCCGCCTACGTGCATGTGGACGACGTCGACACGTTCAAAGGCGTGCACGACAAGGACGTGCGGAAGTCGTTGCGGGTGGGCCAGGTTCCCATGCCGGAACTCGCGCCCGACGAGGTGCTCGTCGCCGTGATGGCGAGCTCTATCAACTACAACACCGTGTGGTCGGCGATGTTCGAACCGATCCCGACCTTCGCGTTCCTCAAGCGGCTCGGTGAGCAGGGATGGTGGGAAAGCCGGCACGACCAGCCGTACCACGTGCTCGGCTCGGACGGGGCCGGTGTGATCGTGCAGGTCGGATCGGGGGTACGTCGCTGGCAAGTCGGCCAACACGTCGTGCTGAGCCCGTTGCACGCGGACGATCAGGAGCCCGCGACGCAGGCGGACGGCATGCTCGGCGCGCAGCAGCGTGCATGGGGCTTCGAGACGAACTTCGGCGGACTGGCCCACTACACGGTGGTGCGGGCGAGCCAGTTGCTGGCCAAGCCGGGGCACTTGACCTGGGAGGAGGCGGCCAGCATCCCGTTGTGCGGTGGTACTGCCTACCGGATGCTGGTCAGCGACCGGGGTGCGCGGATGAAGCAGGGTGATGTCGTCCTGATCTGGGGCGCTGCCGGTGGTCTGGGCGTGCACGCCGTACAGATGGTGCGCAACGGCGGCGGGATCGCGGTCGGCGTGGTCGGTACGCCGGACAAAGCGACGGTGCTGAAGTCGCTCGGCTGTGACGTGGTCATCGACCGCAGCGAGATCGGGATCGGTGAGGGCGACGGTCATGACCCGGCGTCGGTGCTCTCCGTGGGTAAACGTCTGGGGAGCGTCATCCGCAAAGAAACCGGTTCCGACCCGCACATCGTGTTCGATCATGCCGGCCAGGCCACCTTCGGCATATCGGTCTTCGTCGCCGGGCGCGGCGGCACGGTGATCACCTGCGGTTCCAGCACCGGGTACCAGCACCAGTACGACAACCGCTACCTGTGGATGAAGCTCAAGCGCGTCATCGGCAGCCATGGCGCGAACCTGCAGGAGCAGTGGGAGTGCAACCGGCTGGTTGAGATGGGCCGGATCGTGCCGGTGCTGGGCGCGGTGTACCCGCTGGCTGACGTCGCCGAGGCGGCCAGGCATGTGCAGACGAATCAGCACGTGGGCAAGGTCGGTGTGCTGTGCCTCGCACCTGAATCGGGTCTCGGTGTGACCGACCCCGAGACGAGGGCCCGCATCGGTGAGAACCAGTTTCGGCCGGTGACCGTCGGATGACTCGGCACGATGAGATGACCTTCGCAAAGATCGGCATGCCGTCCGTGGTCCAGGTAGGCGACGACGTGCGGTCGTGGGTCATTGACAACGGCGAGTACGTCGACGAGCACCTCGCCGTGGCCGGCGCGTTGCTCCTGCGGGGTGCGGCCGTCCCGTCGCCGGAGGAGTTCTCGGCGTTGGCCGAGTCCATCTGCGGTGAGCTGCTCACCGAGAACGGCGAACACACGCCGGTGAGCGGTGGAGACGGCGTGCAGACGCCAGTCTTCTACCCGCAGGACAAGAAGCTGCTGTGGCACAACGAGAACTCCTTCAACCACAGCTGGCCGTTGCGCATCGTCTTCTGCTGCGCGAAAAGTGCCGACACCGGTGGGGAGACGCCTCTGGTGGACAGCCGTCGTGTGTACGACGCGCTTGACCCCGCGCTGCGCCGCCGTTTCGTGGAACGACAGGTGATGTACGTCCGGGCCTACCAGCCGGGAGTCGGTCTGCCGTGGCAGAAGGTCTTCGGCACCACTAGCAGGAGCGTGGTGGAGGACAGGTGCCGTGCGGAGGGGTTGCGCCACGAGTGGCTCGACGGCGATCGCCTCAGGACGAGGTGCGTGCGCCCGGCGGTGGTGAGGCATCCGGGCTCTGACCGGATGTCGTGGTTCAACCAGGCGCAGCACTGGCACACCTCGTGCCTGGACGAGGAGACCCGTGACGCGCTGGTGTCCGTGTTCGGACCCGACGACCTGCCCCGCTCCTGCTTCTACGGCGACGGGACGCCGGTCGAGGACTCGGTGATGACGGAGATCCTGGACGTCTACCGCGAACTGGAACACTCCTTCCCGTGGCGCGACGGTGATGTGCTCGCGGTCGACAACATCGCGGTGGCGCACGCCCGCAACCCCTATGAGGGACCACGGAAACTCTTCGTCGCCATGGGCGGCTCGGGGAGCTACTCCGCCGACCGGGTCTCGTCGTGACCATCGGCTCCTCCGGCTCGGCACCGTTGTGCACAGCACTGCCGTACGAGCGGTTCGCTGTCACGGAGGCGGGTCCGGCGGAGCGGCGGCCGGTCGACGTCCCGCCGGACCTGGCCGCCGCTCTCGCGGACCTGGCCGTGAGGACGGGAACGGACGTCGGGTCGGTGGTCGCGGCCTGCTGGTCGGCGCTGATCCGGCGGCTCGGCGAAAGCCACGACGTGCTCGTCGACATCGATCTGGAGGAGCGGATCGCTTACACCCGAACGCATCCAGCACTGTTCGTGGAAAGCCTCGAGCCGCTTCGGCTGATGGTCGAACACGACCCCGGCCGGCTCGGCGGCGGCGGTGCCTGCGTCCTCCTCGACCAGTTCTCGGCGGTGCTGCGGCACGCCGTCGAACGGCTGGGGGAAGCCGTCTCCGCGGCCGACCTGTGCACCCGGCACGCGCTCGACCTGTACCACCGGGTGAACTCGACCGATCGACCGTCGTCCGGGGAGAGCTTTCTCGCCGGGTTCCGCGAACAGGTGCGCCGCACCCCCGGCCGGATCGCGGTGAGCGACGCCCGGCGCGCACTGACCTATGAGGAGCTCGACGACCTCACCGATCAGCTCGCCTGCCGCCTGCGCGAGGCGGAGGCCGGCGCGGAGACGGTCGTGGCGGTCTGCCTCGAGAACTCGGCCGCGACCCTGGTCGCGGTGCTCGGCGTGGCGAAGTCCGGCGGGGCGTGGTTGCCGCTGGATCTCGACTGGCCGGCCGAGCGGCTCGGCGACGTCGTGCGCGACGCGCGACCGGTGCTGGTGGTGACGGACGGGCCGCCCGCGCCGGTGATCGCGCGGACGGGCGTGCCGGTTGTGCAGGTGGAGCAGGCGCGATCCGCTGCCGCAGCGAGGAAGTCCTCGCCTCCGGTGGGCGACAACCTGGCGTACGTGATCTACACGTCCGGTTCGACCGGAACTCCCAAAGGTGTCGCGGTCACTCACCGCGGCCTGTGGAACTACCTCGCTTGGGCCGGGCGTGCTTACGGCGTGTCAGCCGACACCGTGAGCCTGGTCCACTCCTCGCTCGGGTTCGACCTGACCATCACCACGTTACTGCTGCCGTTGCTCGCGGGAGGCGAGGTCCGGTTCACCTCACCGGCGGGTCTCGCCGGTCTCCTCACCTGCCATCAGGAGCTCAGGCGCGGCCTGCTGAAACTCACCCCGGCGCATCTGACCGTACTGAACGGGAACTTCGGCGATCCGGCACGGCCGGCAGGCGTCGACACGGTGGTCGTCGGCGGAGAGGCGTTGTGGGAGAGCAGTTGCGCGGACTGGCGTGCGCGCCTGCCGGATGCCGTGTTGGTGAACGAGTACGGGCCGACCGAGACCGTCGTGGGCTGCTGCGTCCACCGGGACAGCGGTCCCGCGGGCCGGGCGGCGGTGCCGATCGGCACTCCGATCGACAACACCCGGATCCGCCTCCTCGACCACGCGATGCGACGAGTCGGCATCGGTCTCGTCGGCGAGATCTTCATCGGCGGCGCCGGTGTCGCCCGCGGCTACCACGGCCGGCCGGGGCTCACCGCCCAGCGGTTCGTTCCCGACCCGTACGGCCCTCCCGGCAGCAGGCTGTACCGCACCGGTGATCTCGCCCGGTACCTCCCTGACGGGGACCTGGAGTACGTCGGCCGCAACGACCGGCAAGTGAAGATCAGGGGATTTCGAGTGGAGATGGGCGAGATCGAGGCACATCTGCGTGCGCTCGCCGACGTGGCCGACTGCGCGGTGGTCCTGCGGGAGTCCGGTGACGAAGCCGGAAGCGCCGCGGACGCCGCCGCCTACGTCGTGTTCGACCAAGAGTCCGATGTGGACACATCGGCCGTGCGAACACGCCTCGGTGAGCGACTGCCCGGGTACATGGTTCCTGCGACGATCACGGCACTCGAGGCCCTGCCGCTGACGGTCAACGGAAAGCTGGACGTGAGTGCGCTGCCCGATCCGCGATCGGCCCCGGCCGACGGCCGCGGTGACGACGCCGTCGTGGTCAGGACTTCCATGGCGACGGCCGCGCGGGACGACGTCGAGCTGGTGCTGACCGGCGTTTTCACGGAGCTGCTCGGCCGTGCGGACATCGGGCTGAACGACTCCTTCTTCGACGCCGGCGGACACTCGTTCCTCGCCGTCCGGCTCATCGCACGGATCCAGCAGGAGCTGAAGGTGTCCCTGCCGCTGACGATCCTCTTCGAGGCCGGCGAGGACGGGAGCGCCGAACCGAGCATCGCCTTCCTGGCCGAGCAGGTGCGTGCGGCACAACCGGCACAGCCGCCCAGCCCGATCGTGACCCTGCGGCGCGGTGGTACCGGCCGCCCGGTGGTCCTGGTCCACCCGCCCGGCGGGGAACTGATCGGCTACCGGCAGCTCGTGCGCGGACTGGGCGCCTCGCGTCCGGTGCTCGGCGTCCGGGCCGCCTTGCCGTCGCACCTCGACCACTGCTCCGTCGAGGAGATCGCGGCGAGCCACCTCCGGAACCTCCGGCAGGCCCTGCCCGACGGCGGGTTCGCTCTCGCCGGCTGGTCGATGGGAGGGGTGCTGGCCTTCGAGATGGCTCGGCAACTGCGCCAGGAGGACGGCGAGGCCGACCGGCTCGTGCTGATCGACAGCTATCTGGCCAACCCGGCCCACCCCCACCACGACGAGGACGTCCTGTTCGACTTCGTGCACGAGCTGGCCCGCACGTTCGCGCTGGATCCGGCCGTGCTCGCGGAACTCGACCTGGCGGGTACCTCGTACGAGCAGGGCACCGAGCGGATCCGCAAGCTGCTGTACGGGGTCAGGGACGAGCTGGGCGTGGACGACGTCGACGGTCTGCTGCAGCGGCTGCACCTATACCGGTCGCACGTCCTCGCGGCCGGCGCCTACGAGCCCAGCGGCACCGTCGCCCGGCTCACCCTCATCCAGGCCGCCGAACAGCCGCCCCGGCTGCGGGGCACCGCACGCCGGCGCTGGCAGGAGCACGTCGACTCTCCCGTCGAGCACCTGGTGGCACCGGGCGATCACCACGGCCTCCTCGAGGAGCCGCACGTGGCCGCGCTCGGCCGTCAGCTCACGACGGTCCTCGACGGCGAAGCGGGGAACCGATGAGCGAGGCACCCAAGTCCTTGTGGCGCAACACCGGCTTCATGATCTTCTGGACGGTTCAGTCCATCTCGGTCATCGGCAACACGTTCTCGCTCGTGGCGGTACCGCTGCTGGTGCTCGAGGTGACCGGGTCGCTGGTGCAGATGGGCGTGCTGACCGCGGTCGCCGGCGCGGTCTCGCTGGTGCTTGGGCCGTTCGCCGGGGTCATGGTCGACCAGATGAACCGGCGGATGCTCATGGTGGTCGCCAACTCGGCGCGAGCCGTGCTCTTCGGCGCCATCCCTTTGGTGTGGTGGCTCTCCGGGCCGGCCATCTGGCTGTTGTACGTCGTGATGGCGCTGGTCGCCGCGTTCGGCATCGTGTTCCAGGTCGCCTACGTCACGGCGGTTCCCAATCTCGTTGCCAGTTCGCAGATCACGCAGGCCAACGGCCGGCTCGAAGCGACGAACGCGGTCGCCTACGTGATCGGGCCGATGCTGGCCGGGACCGTGTCGGGTCTGTTCGGGACGGTCGCCGCGATCGCGGTCGACTCAGCCAGTTTCCTGGTGTCCGTGGCAGGTCTGCTCCTCATCCGCTGGCGGGTGCGGGCCGCGGCGGGGGACGAGCCGAAGCCGGTGGTGGAGAGCACCAAGGACAAGTTCCTCGCCGGTGTCCGGTTCCTGTGGGCGCAGCCGGTCATGCGCGCGCTGACGATTCTGCTGACGCTGCTCACGTTCCTGACCGTCGGACTGAACGACATCTTCATCTACCACGTCCGCACCGGGCAGGGGAACGGCAGCCAGAGCGTCGGCATCGTCCTCGGTGTCGCGAGCGTCGGCGCGATCGCCGGGGCGCTCGCCGCGGGGCCGATCCGCGCGAAGCTGGGGTTCGGGCCGTCGTGGCTCGGCGCCAACCTGGTGTGCGCCGTCTCGGTCGGATTGTTCGGGTTGACCCGCGACGTGGTCACCGCGACCGTGCTGGCGGCGCTCTTCACGTTCGGCGACTCGATCGCCGGCGTGTGCTCGATGTCGTTGCGGCAGCAGCTGACGCCGGATCACCTGCTCGGGCGGGTCACGTCCGCCTTCTGGACCATCCACTCCGCGCTGGGGCCGGTCGGTGCGGCCGCGGTCACGGCGGCCGCGGCACATCTGGGAGTGGCCGAGACCTGTGTGCTGATCGGTGGCTTGTGCCTGGCGATCGTCGTCGGAGGACTCGTCACCCCTGTGCGGCAACGCGCTCCGGAACTGACCTATGTGGAGGGTGGAAGTGGCAGCGCTGTCGTCGGACGTTGAGCGACTGGAAGCCTGGATCATCGAGCGCGTTTCCCGGTACACCGGGCTTTCCGCGGCGGATGTCGACGCCGACGGGTCGCTCGCCGATCTCGGCCTGTCCTCACGCGACACCGTGAGTCTCGCCGGGGATCTGCACGAGCTGGTCGGTGTGGAACTGCCGGAAACGCTGCTGTGGGACTACCCGTCGGCCCGCGCACTCGCCGCGCACCTCGCCGGGCTGGCCGGGGAGAGCGGCGGCGGTCCGCGGCCGGGTCCCGCGCGCCAACCAGCCGATGCCGTGGCGATCGTCGGCATCGGGTGCCGCTTCCCGGGAGCGGGCAACCCTGGCGAGTTCTGGGAGTTGCTCGTCGGCCAAGTGGACGCGGTGGACACCGCGCCACCGAGCCGGCGCGTGGTGTCCGCTCCGGCCGGGCCGCACGGTCTGGTGGACCAGGTCGACCGGTTCGACGCGGCCTTCTTCGGCATCTCCGGCCGCGAGGCGACCGCGATCGATCCGCAGCAGCGCCTCGTGCTGGAGGTCGTGTGGGAGGCGCTGGAGGACGCCGCGATCGCCCCTGACTCGCTCGCGGGCAGCCGGACCGGGGTGTTCGTCGGAATCGCGGCCAGCGACTACGAGCGCCTCCAGGTCGGTGCCGGAGTGGCGGCCACCGACCTGCACGGCGCCACCGGCCAGGCCACCAGCGTCGCGGCCAACCGGGTCTCCTACGTTCTCGATCTCAAGGGACCGAGCATCGCCGTGGACACGGCGTGTTCCTCGTCGCTCGTCGCCGTGCACATGGCCTGCCGGAGCCTGCGCTCCGGCGAGTCGGACACGGCACTCGTCGCCGGGGTGAACGTCCTGCTCGACCCCGACATCACCGACGTCTTCACACGCGCCAACGCGTTGGCGGAGGACGGCCGGTGCAAGGCGTTCGACGCCAGGGCCGACGGCGTCGGCCGCGCCGAGGGCTGCGGTGCCCTCGTACTCAAGCCGCTGTCCCGCGCAGAGGCCGACGGTGACCGGATCCTGGCAGTGATCGCCGGCTCCGCGGTCAACCAGGACGGCAGGAGCAACGGCCTCACCGCGCCCAACGGGTTGTCCCAGCAGGAACTCGTCCGCGCCGCGCTCGCCGACGCCGAGATCGAGCCCGCGCGCGTCGGGTACGTGGAAGCCCACGGCACCGGCACCCCGCTGGGCGACCCGATCGAGGTCAACGCGCTGGCCGCGGTGCTCGCCCGCGGACGCCGCCAGGGGGAGCCCTGTGTGATCGGTTCGGTCAAGGCCAACATCGGGCACGCCGAGGCGGCGGCCGGGATCGCCGGGCTGATCAAGGTCGTGCAGATCCTCCGGCACGGTGAGATCCCGGCGCAGGCGAACTTCGAGACGCCGAACCCGAGGCTGCCCGCGACCGGCGTGGTGTCCATCGCGACGCGCCGCACACCGTGGGCCGCGGAGGGCGCCGATCGCGTGGCCGGCGTCAGCGCGTTCGGTTTCGGCGGCACCAACGCGCACGTGGTGCTGCGCGAGGCTCCTCGGCGGCGATCCGAGCAGGTGGACGGCGCCGACCGGCCCGTGCACCTGCTCAGCCTGAGCGCGCGAACCGAGTCGGCACTGGCGGAGCTCGCGGCGTCGTACGTCGGCCACCTCGACCGTCATCCCGATCTCTCCATCGCGGATCTCGCGTACACGGCCAACACCGGCCGGGCCGCGTTCGCGCACCGGGCGGTCGTTCCCGCGAGCGACGTGGGGGAGTTGCGCGCACGGGTCGAAGAACTCTCCCGCGGCGAACGACCGGCCGCCGGGCACCGGGCGGTGGCGCCGACCGGAGGGCCGGGCGGGCTGGCCTTCCTGTTCAGCGGGCAGGGCGTCCAGTACGTGAACATGGGCAGGCAGCTGTACCTGACCGACCAGGTGTACCGCGACGAGCTGGACCGCTGCGACGAGCTGCTGACCGGCGTGCTGGACCGGCCGTTGCTGTCGGTGCTCTTCCCCGCGGCGGGCGACGAGGAGCTGATCGGCCAGACCCAGTACACCCAGCCGGTGCTGTTCGCCGTGCAGTACGCGCTTTCCCGCCTGTGGTCGTCGTGGGGCGTGGAACCCGACTTCCTGCTGGGACAGAGCGTCGGTGAGCTGACGGCGGCGTGCGTCGCCGGGGTCTTCAGCCTCCGGGACGGCCTGTGGCTGGCAGTGGAACGCGGCCGGCTGATGCGGACCACCACCGGCGGGGCCACCGCTGTCGTGTTCGCGGACGAGCAGACGGTTCGCGACACGATCGCGAAGTACCGCGACGAGCTGCTGGTGGACGTCGCTGGGATCACCGCGAGCACCAGTGTGGCCATCTCCGGCGAACCCGCCGGGGTGGCCGCGGTGCGCGACGACCTCGCCGGCCGCGGCATCGAGGTGCGGACCGTGCGCGGAGAGCACGCCGCCCACTCCCCGCTGATGGCGGGCATGCAGGAACCGTTCGCCGCGTCCGCCACAACTGTCCACTACGAACGGCCGGTCACCCCGCTCGTGGCCGACCTGGACGGCAGGCTGTTCACCGGGGACCGGATCCCGGACGCGGACTACTGGGTGCGCCACCTCGTCCAGCCGGTGCGTTTCGCCGATGGCGTGCGGACCTTGCGGGACCAGGGATGCCGGTTCTTCCTCGAACTCGGGCCCCGATCACTGGCCACCACTTGCCGTGCGGACGTGCCGGACGGCGTCTGGGTGCCGTCACTGCGCCGGTCCGTGGACGACTGGACCGCGCTGGCGGACGGCGTGGCCCGGTTGCACGCCAACGGAAAGTCGATCGACTGGCAGGGCTTCGACCGCGGCCGCCCCAGGCGCAGGCAGGCGGCACCCACGTATCCGTTCGAGCGCGAGCACTACTGGTTCACGCCGGCCGGCGTGACCGGCGCCCGCTCGGTGAGCGAAGGAGTCACGGCAATGGCGGAGCAGGCCGCGACACCCCCGGTGAGTGATCAGGTGCTGGACGTGCTGACCGCGTTCATCGGTGATCTGCTCGAGATCGGTCAAGCGCTCGACCACGACCGGCCCCTCGTCGCGATGGGCGCGGACTCCCTGGTGCTCAACCAGATCCAGCACAAGGTGCGGGCCGAGTTCGAGGTCGACGTCACCATCGGACAGCTCTTCGGTGACGTCGACACCATTCGGGCGCTGGCGGCTCACGTCGCCACCCACCTGCCGCCGGCCGTCTCCGCCCGTCTCGCCCCGAAGATGGTCGAGCAGCCGGTGCTCGAACCTGCCGCGCCGGCTGCGACGACCTCGCCGGCGTCGACGACCGCGACGCCCGTGCAGACCGGGCACGACGCGGTGGTGCACCTGCTCAACGTGCACGCCCAGGTCATGAACCAGGCGTTGGAAGTGTTGCGGGACACCAAACAAGACACCGCGCGGGCTCCGGTCGCCGAACCCGCGCCCGTACCTCCTCCCGCCGCGCCACCGGTTCCCGACCTGACCGCGGCACCGCTGGCCCCACCGGTGGCCGGCGCTGCGGCGGGCGCGGCCTTCACCGAGTCGCAGCAGGGATACGTTCGCGACCTGGTCCGGCGGTACTGCGCACGAACCGCGCGCTCGAAGGAACAGGCCGTCCGCGAGCGTCCGGTGCACTCCGACATCAGGCACGTGCCGACGCTGTTCGCGGAGCTGACGCAGACCCGGTACCCGATCACGGTCACCCGGTCGCGGGGAGCACGCCTGCACGACGTCGACGGCAACGAGTACGTCGACCTCACCATGGGGTTCGGCGTTCACCTGTTCGGACACGACGTTCCGTTCCTCAAAGACGCCATCCGCGACCAGCTGGACCTGGGCGTGCAGCTCGGGCCGCAGCCGGAGCTGGCGGGAGAGGTCGCCGAACTCGTCTGCCGGATGACCGGGATGCGGCGGGCGGTGTTCTGCAACACCGGGTCCGAAGCCGTGATGGTCGCCGTCCGGCTGGCACGCGCCGTGTCCGGCCGGACCAAGATCGCCCTGTTCACCGGTTCCTACCACGGTTCCGCCGACCCGGTCCTGGTCCGCCCCGGCGCGGGCGGCGCGGGCAGGGCGCTGCCCCTCGCGCCGGGGATCACCGGCGCGATCAGCGACGACGCCCTGGTGCTCCGCTACGGAGCGGACGAGTCGCTGCACACCCTCGAAGCGCACCTCGCGGACCTCGCCGCGATCGTCGTCGAACCGGTGCAGAGCAGGCGCCCGGAGCTGCAACCCGTCGAGTTCCTGCGCGAGCTGCGCCGGATGACCGAGCGGGCGGGCGTCGCGCTGATCTTCGACGAGGTGGTCACCGGCTTCCGGATCGCACCGGGCGGCGCTCAGGAGGTCCTCGGGGTCCGTGCCGACATGGCGGTGTACGGAAAGGTTCTCGGCGGTGGCATGCCGATCGGTGTGGTGGCGGGGGACGCGAAGTACCTGGACGCCGTGGACGGCGGGCAGTGGGGGTTCGACGGAGGCGTGGATCCCGGCGCCGTGCGGACGTTCTTCTCCGGGACCTTCTGCAAGCACCCGCTCGCCCTGGCCGCGGCCAGGGCCGTGCTGTTGGAGCTCGACCGGCAGGGACCCGAGCTCCAGCACTCGCTCAACAAGCGGTCCGACGAGCTGCGGGATCGGCTGAACCACCTGCTGCAGGTCCGCGACGTGCCGATCAGTGTGGTGAACTTCGGCTCCGTCCTGCGCTTCCGGTTCACCGATCAGGCGGTGCCGCCCGTCGTGCCAGAGGTGTTCTTCACGGCGTTGGTGGCCGAAGGCCTGTACCTGTGGGAGGGGCGCAACGTCGCACTGTCCACAGCGCACACCGAGCAGGACCTCGCCCAGGTCTGCGACGCCGTCGGCAGAGTCGTCGACGACATGTGCGCCGGCGGGTTCTTCGGGGCACGGCCGGAAACCGCGGCGACCCGGCCGGTCGCGATGCCGCTCACCCCGGCGCAACGCGAGATGTGGTTCCTGCACAAGCTCGGACCGGACTCCTCGCTCGCCTTCAGCGAGCACGTCGTGCTCGACGTGACGGGCGAGCTCGACACGATGGCGATCACCGAGGCTCTCCAGGCGATCGTGCGCAGGCACGACAGCCTCCGGACGACGTTCCTGGACGACGGCAGCGCGCAGGTGGTGCGGCCGGACCTCGTCCTCGACGTCCCGTTGATCGACTTCACCGCGGTCGCGCCGGACGAGCGGGACCGGCAGGTGGGGGGCTGGCTCGCCGAGCACACCGCGACGCCGTTCGACCTCGCGGCCGGGCCGTTGGTGCGGGCGGCGATCCTCCGCCTGGACCGGTCGCGGCACCACCTCGTGCTGTCGTTCCACCACGTCGTGATCGACGGGTGGTCCTTCGACGTCGTCCTGCAGGAACTCACCGGGCTCTACAACGCGCGCGTCTCGGGCGAACCACCCCGGTTGCCCGCGGCGCCGCAGTTCCGCGACCACGTGGCGTGGCACGAGGAGTACCGGTCGTCCGATGCCAGGACCCGGGACGAGCAGCACTGGCTGCGCACGTTCCACGGCGGCATCCCGCCGCTGGCGCTCGCCGCCGACCACCCCAGGCCGGCCAAGGTCACCTATCGCGGTACGCAGTTCACCCGCACGCTCGACGACGATCTGGCGCGCGCGGTGCGGGCGAGGAGCGGAGAACTCGGCAGCACGCCGTTCACCGTCCTGTTCAGCGCCTACGCGTACCTCCTGCACTGCCTCACCGGCCAGCCCGAGGTCGCTGTCGGTGTGCCGGTGGCTCTGCGCGGGCAAGAGGGCGGCGACCGCGTCGTCGGCAACTGCGCCAACGTCGTCCCCGTGCTGTCCGCGGTTCCGGCGGGCGGCACGGTACGGGACCTGGTTCGGCAGACGCAGCGCACGCTGGCCGATGCCTACCAGCACGCCGCCTACCCGCTCGCGGAACTGTGGCACCAGCTGACCGACGGGGTCGACGCGAGCCGCGAACGGTTGCTCGCCACGACCTTCAACGTGGACCAGGAGCCGGTGCCACCCCGGCTGCACGGCCTAACCCTGTCGCTCTTCCAGCCGCGGCCGCGCCACACCAAGAGCGATCTCGAACTGGACGTCAGAGCCACCGCGGCGGGATTCACCACGACGTTCAAGTACAATACCGACCTGTTCACCGGACCGACGGTGCAGAACTTCGCGGACGTCTACGAGTTGTTGTTGCGCCAGTTCATGACTGAACCGGATCGGCGGCTCGACCAGCTCCGCCTCGTCCCCGAGCCGGGTGGGCTCCCGCACGGCGACGGCGTCGCTGCCGAGACCCCCGCCGACGCGTGCCTGCCGGACCTGATCAAGGCTCAGGCGGAGGAGTCCGGCGACGCCACGGCTCTCGTCGACGGTGATCGCTCGCTGTCGTACCGCGAGCTCGATCTGCGCACCGGCGCACTCGCGCACGCACTGGCACAGCTCGGCGCAGCTCCCGAGAGCGTGGTCGCGGTCGCCGTCCCGCGCTCGGCCGAACTGGTGGTGTCACTGCTGGCCGTGCACCGCGCCGGTGCCGCCTACCTGCCGATCGATCCGGACTACCCGGCGGAGCGGATCGCGCTGATGGTCGCCGACGCGGGTCCGGCGGTGCTGGTCGTCACCTCCGAGACCGCCGGACTGTTCCCAGATTCGGACGTGCCGCGCGTCGTCGTGGACGCTTCGGAACCACTGGGCGCACAGGAACGTCTCGACGTCGCCCTGTCGCCCGAGCACCCCGCCTACGTCATCTACACCTCGGGGTCGACCGGCCGGCCCAAGGGCGTCGTGGTGTCCCACCGGGCAGTGGTCAACCGCTTGTCGTGGATGCTGCACGAGTACCCGCTCGCCGCCGGAGCCCGCGTCCTGCAGAAGACCTCGGCCAGTTTCGACGTCTCGGTCTGGGAGTTCTTCTGGCCGCTGATCTCCGGCGCCACCCTCGTACTGGCCAAGCCGGGCGGCCATCGTGATCCCGCGTACCTGGCGGAGGAGATCCAGCGGACCGGCGTGACGACCGTCCACTTCGTACCGTCGGCGCTGCGGGCATTCCTCGACGAGCCGCGCGCCGCGCAGAGCCGGACGCTGCGGGACGTCTTCTGCAGCGGCGAGGCGCTTCCCACTGATCTCCAGGACCGTTTTTTCGACACCTTGCCCGCCTCGCTGCACAACCTGTACGGGCCGACCGAGGCCGCGGTCGAGGTGACCTACTTCGACTGCGCACCGGGTTCGGCGACGGGCGTCACCGTGCCCATCGGCCGTCCGGTGTGGAACACGAGCGTCCGGGTCCTCGACGAAGGTCTGCGGCAACTGCCGGTGGGCGCGGTCGGTGAGCTTTACCTGTCGGGAGTGCAACTTGCGCGGGGATATCTGGGGCGCCCAGGCCTGACCGCCGAACGGTTCGTCCCGGATCCGTTCGCGGCGCCCGGAAGCAGGATGTACCGCACAGGCGATCTGGTCAGGTGGCTCGCCACCGGGCAGATCGAGTTCCTCGGCCGGACCGATGGCCAGGTGAAGATGCGCGGTTTCCGCGTGGAACTGGGGGAGATCGAGGCCGCGTGCCGCCGTTTCCCCGGTGTGTGCGACGTCGTGGTCGCCGCTGTCGCAACCGCCGCCGGGACCGAACAACTGGTCGGCTACGTCGTCGGTGCCGTCGACGCCGGCGAGCTGTCCGGCTTCGTCAGCACCGTGTTGCCCGGGTTCATGGTTCCGTCCGCCTTCGTCGCCATGACGGAACTGCCCGTGGGTCCGAGCGGCAAGGTAGACCGGAAAGCATTGCCACAACCGGTCTTCGCCACCGCCGGTGGTCGTGGCCGACCGCGTGACGAGCGGGAACGGTTGCTGTGCGAGGTCTTCGGGGAGGTACTCGGCACGACTGACGTCGGCGTCGACGACAACTTCTTCTCGCTCGGCGGGAACTCGCTGTCGGTGGCCCGGCTCACCAACCAGGTCCGCGCGGTGTTCGACGTCGAGATGCCGATGAGCGACGTGTTCGAGAACCCGACCGTCGCGGGCCTGGCGAGGTGCCTCACCGGCCAGGACCGCCGGACCGGCCTGGCGCGGACGCCGCGGCCGGACCGGGTGCCGTTGTCGTTCGCGCAGCAGCGCCTGTGGTTCCTGAACCGCTTGGCGGGACGGTCGGCGGCGCACAACATGGCCTGGGCGACGCGGCTTCGCGGCAGGCTGGACGTCCGCGCGATCGCCGTCGCCTTCGCGGACGTGATCGACCGGCACGAGAGTCTCCGCACCGTGTTCCCCGAGAACGCGGGGGAGCCGTCGCAGGCGCTCGCCGACACCGCCACGCCGGGCCTGGTCGTGGTGGACGTGCCGGTCGGGGGTCTGGACGAGGCGGTGGCCGCGGCCGTCGCCACCGGGTTCGACCTGCGCACCGAACCTCCGGCGCGGATGTGGCTGTTCGCCGCCGGACCGGACGAGCACGTGCTGCTGGTGGTACTGCACCACATCGCGGGCGACTGGGTGTCGGTCGACCCGTTCCTGCGCGACCTGTCGCTCGCCTACGAGGCGCGGCGCGGGGGTGCGGCGCCGGAGTGGAGCCCGCTGCCCGTGCAGTACGCGGACTACACGTTGTGGCAACGGGAACTGCTCGGCGACGCGGATGACGCGCAGAGCCTGATGTTCCGGCAGCTGGAGTTCTGGCGGGAGGCGCTCGCCGGTCTGCCTGGAGAACTGGACCTGCCGCTCGACCGGCCGCGCCCCGCCGTGCAGTCACACCGGGGCGGTGCCGTCGGCTTCCAGCTGGACGGAGCGCTGTACGAAGGACTCGTGGCCGTCGCCAGGGACCGCGGCGCGACCGTGTTCATGGTGCTGCGGGCGGTGTTCGCGGTCCTGCTGAGCAAGCTGGGCGCCGGTCACGACATCCCGATGGGGGTTCCGGTCGCCGGACGGCTGGACAGGTCGCTGGACGACCTCGTCGGCTTCTTCGTCAACACCCTGGTGCTGCGGACCAGCACCGCGGGTGATCCGGCCTTCGCCGAGCTGGTCGACCGGGTGCGTGCGACGGACTTGGCCGCCTACGCCCATCAGGACGTGCCCTTCGAACGCCTGGTGGAGGAGCTCAACCCGGACCGCTCCGCCGCGCGCAATCCGCTGTTCCAGGTGTTGTTCGACCTCACGCAGGCCTCGGACGAGGAGTTCCACCTGCCCGGCGTCGAGGCCGAGCCGTTCCCGTTGCCCGTTGACGCGGTGGTCAGCGACCTCGGCATCTCCTGCGTCGAACGCCGGGGCCGGATCGACGGTGCGGTCGAGTACGCCACCGACCTGTTCGACGAGGAAACGGCGGAGCGGCTGGCGGCTCAGTTCCTCCTGCTGGTCGAACAGGTCGTCGCCGACCCCGCGCGACGGATCGGTGCGCTGGACCCGCACACCCCGACTGAGCTGTCGCGCCTGGTTGCCGCCGGTCGCGGAGAAGTGGTGCGGGACCTCGGATCGGGGACTGTCGTCGATCTGTTCGAAGCACAGGCGAGCCGGGTGCCCGACGACGTCGCCGTGGTGTGCGAAGAGGACCGCGTCACCTACCGGGAGCTCGACGAACGCGCCGACCGGCTTGCCGGGCTGCTGCGGGACTCCGGTGTCGGTCCCGAGGTACCGGTCGCCGTCGTGCTGGACAAGTCGATCGACCTGATCGTGGCGGTGCTCGCCGTGTGGAAGGCAGGCGGCGCCTGCGCACCGGTCGCGCCGTCCGATCCGCCCGCGCGGCGCCAGGCGATCCTGGACAACCTGGGCGCGCCCATCGTGGTGACCCGCGGCCAGGCGCCCGCCGGGTCCGGGGCCAGGGTCGTCTCGCTGGACGCGGTCGCCGATCTTCTGCCGCCGCGGCACGCCGGGGCGCCGCGGCGAGCGGTCCCGGACAACCTCTGCTACGTCATCCACACGTCCGGCTCCACCGGTACTCCCAAGGGCGTGCAGGTGTGCCACCGCAGCCTCGTCAACGCCTATCAGGCGTGGGAACGCGGTTACGAGCTGTCGCGCCACACCGCGCATCTGCAAGCGGCGGGCGTCAGCGTCGACGTGTTCATGGGAGACCTGGTTCGCGCGTTGTGCTCTGGCGCGAAACTCGTCCTCTGCCCGCGCGCGCGTCTGCTCGACCCGGCGGCGTTGACCGACCTGATCGAGCGGGAGGCGATCGACTGCGTCGAGTTCGTGCCCGACGTGCTCAGGGAGCTCGCCGGCCACCTCTGCGCGTCCGGCCGGCAACTTGACGGCGTGCGCACCGTGATCGCGGGATCGGACGTCGTCCGGGCGCGGGAACTGAGCGCGCTGCAACCGTTGTTCGGCGAGAAGACGTCGTTGGTCAACTCGTACGGGCTCACCGAGACCACGATCGACAGCACCTTCCTGCGGCACCTGCCGGCGGTGCACGACGACGACCGCGTGCTCATCGGTACGGCGATGGCCGGGATGGAGGTGCACGTCCTCGACGAGCACCTCTCGCCGGTCGCGCCGAACGTGCGCGGGTCCGTCTACATCGGAGGGTCCGGGGTCGCCAGGGGTTACCTGGGCCGGCCGGGCTTGACGGCGGAGCGGTTCGTCCCGCACCCGTGGAGTGAGGAACCCGGGGCCCGGCTCTACCGCACCGGGGATGCCGCACGGCTGAGGCAGGTGGGCGGGGAACTCGTCGTCGAGTTTCTCGGTCGCGGCGACAGCCAGGTGAAGGTCCGCGGTCACCGGGTCGAGCTGCGCGAGATCGAGCAGGTCTGCGCGCGGTTCCCGGGAGTGCGGGAGGTCGCCGTCACGACGGCGGGCAACCGGGTGGTCGCTTACGTGACGGGGAAGCCGGACATCGAGGAGCTGCGCGGGTTCCTGGCCGAGCGCTTGCCGGCGGTCATGGTTCCCTCCGCGTTCGTCGAGCTCGGCGAGCTGCCGCTGGGACCGGACGGCGAACTCGACCGCGGCTCGTTGCCCGAACCGGTGAGCGTCGCGGGCCGGGCTCCGCGTGACGAGCGGGAACGTCTGCTGTGCAGAGTGTTCGCCGACGTGCTCGGAGTCGCTGACGTCGGGGTGGACGACGACTTCTTCGATCTGGGCGGGCATTCCCTGCTGGTGATGCGGTTGGCCAACCGGGTCCGCGCGGTGTTCGGGGCCGACCTGCCAGTCGCGCTGATCTTCCAGCACCCCACCGCGGGACGGCTGGCCGCGCACCTCGATCGGGGGGACGGTCGCAGGCCTGCCGTGCGGACGATGGCTCGTCCTGACGGCATTCCGCTGTCGTTCGGCCAGCAGCGGCTGTGGATCCTGAACCGCCTCGACAGCGCGTCGCCCGAGTACAACATGGCGGCCGCCGTGCGTTTGCTCGGCGAGTTCGACGTCGCCGCGTTCGCCGCCGCGATGGACGATCTGCTCGCACGGCACGAGAGCCTGCGGACGGTGTTCCCCGACGTGCTCGGCACTCCCACGCAGAAGGTGCTGGACACCGGTATCGACCTGACCGTCGCCGACGTGACGGGTGGCGGTCTCGCCGAGGGGGTGGTCGCGGCCGCGGGTCTCGGGTTCGACCTGCGCACCGAGCTGCCCGTCCGGGCGACGCTGTTCGTCGCAGGTCCTGACGAGCACGTCCTGTTGCTGGTCGTGCACCACATCGCGTGCGACGGCTGGTCGGTCGACCCGCTGCTGAAGGACCTCTCGCAGGCCTACGCGGCCCGCCGGGCGGGCACCGCTCCGCAGTGGCGGCCGTTGCCGCTGCAGTACGTGGACTACACGTTGTGGCAACGAGAACTGCTCGGTGACGAGAACGATCCGGACAGCTTGCTGGCCCGGCAGCTGGCCTACTGGCGCACCGCCCTGGCCGGTCTGCCCGAGCAGCTCGACTTCGTCGCGGACCGGCCACGGCCCGCGGTGGCCTCCCGTCGTGGCGACACCGTCGAGTTCCACGTGGACGCCGAGACGTACCGGGGCCTGCTCGGCGTCGCCCGAAGCTGTGGCGCGACACCGTTCATGGTGTTGCACGCCGTGTTCGTGTTGCTGCTCAAGCGATTCGGCGCGGGCACCGACGTTCCCGCGGGTGTTCCGGTCGCCGGCCGCGTCGACGAGGCGCTCGACGAGCTGGTCGGGTTCTTCGTGAACACGTTGGTGCTGCGAGCCGATCTGAGCGGTGACCCGACGTTCACCGAGTTGGTCGGGAGGATCCGCGACACCGACCTGGCCGGGCTCGCGCACCTGGACCTGCCGTTCGAGCGGCTGGTCCAGGACCTCAACCCGGTCCGCTCGACGGCACGCGGCCCGCTGTTCCAGGTGATGACGGAGCTGCAGCCCGAACCGGACACCGACATCGTGCTGGACGGCGTCGAGGTCCTGCCGTACCCGCTGCCGCCGCGGTCGGTGGGATTCGACCTCGGCCTCGCGTTCGACGACTCCGCGGGGGACGGCGTGACCGGGCGGCTGACCTACGCCACCGATCTCTACGACCCCGCCACGGCACGGCGGATGGCCGGCGAGTTCGTGGAGCTGGTGCGGATCGCGGCCACGGAGCCGGAGACCCGGATCGGCTCGATGGACCTGCCGCGCGCCACCACGCAACGGGCGGTACGCGCGGAGGTGTTGTCCGCGTCGATCGATCCGGCCGAGGCGGCTCTCGCGGCGTTCACGATCGTGCTAGCCCGGCGCGGCGGTTCCTGCCGGACGACCGGTTACGAGGTGTCCCTGGAGCAGACGGCCAAGTGGACCACGAAGGAGGTGGTCGTGCTCGCGCGCGAACTCCTCGGCCGCGTGGCAGCGGGCGATGGGCCGATCAGGTGCGGCACGGGGGACGGGGATCTCCAGGACCTCGTGCTGCGCCTGTCCGTGCACGAGCGCGCGGTGCAGGCGGTGGTGGAGTTCGATCCGGATCCGTCCGCACGAGCGGGGATCGAGGCGCTGCTGGACCAGTGGGAGATGGTGCTGTCCCGGTTGACGGTCCGCGGTGACCGGCCGACCGGGGTCCTGCCCTTGCACGGCAAGGCCGAGAAGGAACGACTGGTGCGGGAGTGGGCGCACGGCGAGGAACTGCCGGCCGGTCCGGAGTTGCTGCACGCGGCCTTCGAGGCTTGCGCGGAGACGACACCGGACGCCATCGCGGTTCACGCCGGTGGAACCACCCTGTCGTACGGCGAGGTGAACGCGCGGGCGAACCAGCTGGCCCACCGGCTCAAGGCGCTGGGCGTGGCGGAGGAGACGTTCGCCGGGATCTGCCTGGAGCCCGGTGCCGAGCTGGTCGTGGCCGTGCTCGGGGTGCTGAAGGCAGGGGGCGCGTACGTGCCCATCGACCCCGAGATGCCGGCGAAGCGGACCGAGCACATCCTGACCGATTGCGGGGCGAAGGTACTGCTCACGCAGCAGCACCTGCTGACGGAAGCTTTCGAACCGGTGATGCCGGTGCTGTGCCTCGACTCCGGGTGGGACGTGCTCGCGGATCAGCCGTCCTCCGCGGTGGAATCACGGGTGGCACCGGACAATCCCTGTTACGTGATCTACACGTCCGGATCTACCGGGCGGCCGAAGGGCGTGCTCACCAGGCACCAGGCGGCCAGTCGCCGCATCCGGTGGCAGCAGAGCTCCTACTTCGAGATCAGGCAGGGCGAAGCGGTCGTCCAGACCTATCCGATCGGCTTCGACGGCTCGGTCTGGGGGATCTTCGCGCCGCTGTCGCACGGTGGCCGGGTGGTGTGGCTGCCGCCGGGTGAACACCGCGATCCCGCCCGGTTGATCGACGCCCTCGTGCACTGGCGTTGCCCGGTGCTCAAGACGGTTCCGTCCTACCTGGAAGTCCTGATGCGGCACCTGGGCTTCGCACGACTCCGGGATGTTCTCCGATCCGCCGCGTGCGGTGGCGAGGAGCTGCCGCCGGCGGTCTACGAGAGGTTTACGCGGGAGCTCCCCGGCGTGCCGCTGATCAACTCCTACGGGCCGACCGAGGCCACGATCAACGCGACGGTGTGGTGCGGTCCGGTCGACGGCAGGACGCGGACACCGATCGGCCGGCCGGTCGCCGACACGGAGATCTACGTGCTGGACGAGTCGGGCGAACCCGTGCCCGTCGGCGTGCCCGGCGAGATCTTCGTCGGCGGCAGGACGTTGGCGCGGGGGTACCTGGGCAAGCCCGCGCTGACCGCGGCGCGGTTCGTTCCTCACCCGTTCGCCACGCGACCGGGCGAGCGGCTGTACCGGACCGGCGACATCGGCCGGTACCTGCCGGACGGAACCCTCGAGTTCCTGCGCCGGGACGACCACCAGGTCCAGGTCCGCGGCTTCCGGGTCGAGCTCGGCGAGATCGAGGCGGCACTGCGGCGCAAGCCGGGTGTCACCGACGCGCGGGTGCTGGGGGAACGGGACGGTGACTGCACTCGGTTGTCCGCCTACCTCGCCACCTCGGCTCCGGACAGCCTGGCCGGCATCGGGGAGGAGCTGCGCACCGAACTGCCGGCCTACATGATTCCTGCCCGGTTCTTCGCGTTGCCGGACCTGCCGCGACTGCCCAGCGGCAAGGTCGACTTCCCGGCGTTGCGCGCGTTGACGGAGAAGGAGATCCCCACCGGCGCACGGCCCGAGGCCGCGCGGACCTACCTGGAACGGCAGGTGGCCACCGTGTGGGCCGACGTGCTCGGCCGCGAGGAGATCGGTGTGCACGAGAACTTCTTCGCGCTGGGCGGGCACTCGCTGCTGGCGATCGAGTTGATGGCGCGGATCAGCGAGGCCCTGGACGTGACCGCGCCACCCCGGCTGGTGTTCGAGTCCCCGACGGCCGCGGAGCTGGCAGCCGCGCTGGAGAAACTGCCGGCGGCGGGCCAGGAACCCGGTTCCGGGCCGATCACGCCGGTGGCACGGCGACGAATTCACTATTCCGCCGCGGACTGAGCTGGCCGCGGACGAGCAGGAGAGGAGATCTGTTGTGTTCGATGTGGACGAATCCGATCAGACGACCTACAAGGTCGTGGTCAACCACGAGGAGCAGTACTCGATCTGGCCGGCGGACAGGGACAACGCGCCGGGCTGGCGGGACGCGGGCAAAGTCGGGTCCAAAGAGGACTGCCTTGCTCACGTGGATGAGGTCTGGACCGACATGCGGCCGCTGAGCCTGCGCCGGCAGATGGAGTCGGCCACGCCGGGAGGGGAAGCCTGATGCCGAGATACTGCCAGGCCTATCGGATCGGCGAGCTCAGGAAGTTCCAGGACTGGGCAGACTCCACGGACCTAGCCGACGAGGTGTTCGTCTACCTGTGGGACGACCTGACGGTTGTGCGGGAACCGATCCAGTCGCTCGAACAGCGGATCTGGGACTCGAAGTCTCCACAGTGGACTGAATTCTGCACGTCCGAACTCCGGTTCGCGGTACCCGAGGACCTCGATCATGTCGCCGAGTAGTCACGTGGGCGACGCCACCGTGCTGGCCGCCCTCGAGTGGTGCGTGCGCGACCGGGCCGGCCAGACCGCGTTCGTCGTGCTGAACCAGGACGGTTCGCCGAAGGAGTCGATCACCTACGGCGAACTCGACCTGCGGGCCCGGGCTACCGCGGCCCAGCTGCAGACCAGGGCGGAGTTCGGGGACAGCGTCCTGCTGCTCTACCCGAGCGGCGTCGAGTTCATCGTCGCTTTCCTGGGCTGCCTGTACGCGGGCCTCGTCGCGGTGCCCGCCCCTCATCCCGGCGGCGGTGCGTCCGCGCGGCGCAAGCTCGGACGGCTGCGGGCCATTCGCGCGGACGCCGGAGCCGCGCTGGTGCTGGCGCCGAGCAACCTCGCGCTGTACGAGGACGACGAGTCCGGTGACCGGACGCGGTCACTGGCGCTCGACGAATTCGCCCCGGCGTCCGCGGACGACCTGCGCCCGCGTCCGGTGTCGGCCGACACGCTCGCGCTGCTGCAGTACACGTCCGGCTCCACCAGCACGCCGAAGGGAGTGATGATCAGCCACGGGAACGTCGTCAGCAACATGGCCGCGTTCGCCGGCACGTTTCGCATCGGCGCGGAGGGCGTGACGATCGTGTCGTGGCTGCCGTTCTTCCACGACATGGGTCTCGCGCAGATCCTCATGACGATCCAGACGGGCAGCCGGTGCGTGCTGATGGCGCCGACGGCGTTCGTCATGCGCCCCTTGCTGTGGCTGGACGCCATCAGCCGGTATCGCGGCTATCTCAGCTGTGCGCCCAACTTCGGGTACGACCTCAGCGTCGCGAGGATCTCGGCCGAGCAGCGGGCCTCGCTCGACCTGAGCTCCTGGCAGTACGCGCTGAACGGCGCCGAACCGGTGCGGATGGCGACCCTCGACAGGTTCGCCGACACGTTCGCCGAGGCGGGTTTTCGCCGATCCGCCCTGATGCCCGCCTACGGGCTCGCCGAAGCCACCCTGGTGGTGAGCGGGGTGAAGGACGACGGCGGTCCCGTTGCCCAGCGGCTGGACAGGTCGGAGCTCGTGACGAGTGGCCGGGTCCGGCTCTGCGACGACGGTCCCGGGGAGCAGACGGCCGAGAACACCAAGCTGGTGGTCGCGTGCGGCGGGATCGCGGACACCGTCGAGGTTCGCATCGTTGACCCCGATCGGCTCGTGGAGTGTGCGCCCGACCAGATCGGTGAAATCTGGGTGGCCGGGCCGAGCGTGGGGCAGGGGTACTGGGGACGGGAACAGGACACTCTCGCCAAGTTCGGCGCCCGGCTCGCCGGGGGCGAAGGTCCGTACCTGCGCACCGGAGACCTCGGTTTCCTGGCCGGCAGGAAACTGTCGATCGTCGGCCGGATCGACGACCTGGTGGTGATCGACGGCCGCAACCACTTCCCGCAGGACATCGAGCTGACGGTGGAACAGAGCCACGAACTGCTCGCGGCGAACGGCTGCGCGGCGTTCGGGTACGAGACCGCCGAGGGGATCAAGCTCGGCATCGCCGCCGAACTGCAGCGCGGTGTCGCACTCGCGGACACGCACGACCGCGCCAACGCCGTCGACAGGCGGACGTTGTTGTCCGCGATTCGCCGGGAGGTGGCGGCCGAGCACGACATCGGTGTCTCCGCGGTCGTTCTGCTCAAACCCGGAGGGCTGCCCAGGACGACCAGTGGCAAGACCCAGCGGCGGCAGTGCCGCGAGCTCTACCTAACCGGCGCGCTGAAAGCGCTGTGACACCAGCGGAACCGAAGGAGAACGTGTGATGACGAACCGAGAGGCCTCGGCATGACGGCTCTCGACGGCGGTGCCGCCCAGGAGCTGGCCTTCGCCAGCCCGGCCGGACTCGGCCAGGAACGGCTCTGGTTCGTCGACCAGATGTCGCCCGGCACCGCGATGTACAACCTCACCGGTGCGGTGGACCTGATCGGCCCATTGGTCATCACGCACCTCGAGCGCGCGGTCGACGAGTGCGCGCGGCGGCACGAGAGCCTCCGCACCTGTTTCTCCGACCGGGACGGCGGTCTCCAGCAAATCGTCATGGCGGAGCTGACGATCCCGCTCGAGGTGATCGACCTCAGCGCGCTGGACGCCGATTCCGCCGAGTCCACTGTGGAGAAACTGGCCACCGCGGAGGCGGCGCTGCCCTTCGACCTGCGCCGCGCGCCGCTCTTGCGGTTGCGGCTGATCCGGTTGGGCGACAAGCACCACGTGCTGCTCGTCACGCTGCACCACATGATCGCCGACGGGTGGTCGCTCGGCGTGTTCCTGCACGAGGTGGGTGTTATCTACCAGGCGCTGTGCGAGAACGAGGAACCGCGGCTGCCGCCGTTGTCGGTGCAGTACGCCGACTACGTGAACTGGCAGCGAACCCAGCGCGACAACGGCGCGCTGGAGGACCATCTCGGCTACTGGCGCCGGCACCTCGCCGACCTGAAGCAGACGGACCTCGCCCGATACCGGACGCGGCCGCCGACGGAGTCGCACCGCGGCGCGACCCGCGAGTTCGTGGTCGCTCCCGAGTTGGCCGAGCGGTTGCGGCAGCACAGCCGCGACGAGCGGGTGACCATGTTCGCGACGTTGCTCGCCGCGTACAACGTGCTGCTCGCCCGCCACACCGGGCAGGGTGACGTGGTAGTCGGCGGCGTTGCGGCGAACCGCTCCCGGCCGGAGACCAGGGACATGATCGGGTTCCTGGCCAACACCCTGGTGCTGCGGACCCGGCTCCCCGACGGTGCCAGCCTGCGCGAGGTCGTCCGGCTGACCGCGGAGGTCTGCCGCGAGGCGTACGTCCACCAGGACGTGCCGTTCACCAACGTGGTGGAGGCGCTCGGCGGTCTGCGGGACGCGAGCCGGCACCCGCTGTGCCAGGCCTTCTTCCAGCTGGTGGCGGCACCCGCAGGACTCGATCTGCCGGGCGTGCGGGTCCGTCCGCGGAACGTGGGTGGCGCGGCGGCGAAGTATGACCTGTTGTTCACGGTGGTAGACGATGCGCCCGGCGGGCTGACCGGTGAGGTCGAGTACGCGACGGACCTGTTCTCGGCCGCGGAGATCGACGACCTGATCGAGCGGCTGCTGGTGGTGCTCGAGGCGCTCGCTGGCTCGCCGGACCTCCCGTTCGACGACATCCCGCTGCTCAGGCCGGCCGAACACCGGACGATGGTCGAGGAGTGGAACGCCACCGGGCGGCCGTACCCGCGACGTTCGACGATCGACGTGCTCTTCGCGGACCAGGCCGCTCGCACTCCCGACGCCGTGGCCCTCACCGACGGCACCAGCGAGTGGAGCTACGCGCGGCTCGACCGCCGAGCGAACCAGGTCGCCCACGCCCTGCGGGAGAACGGGGTCGGCCCGGACACCCCGGTGGCCCTGCACCTCCGCCGGTCCACCGACCTCGTCATCGGTGCACTGGCTGCGCTCAAGGCCGGTGGCTGCTACCTCGTGCTGGACGTGGACGACCCGGCTGACCGCGTCGCGTTCGTCGCCGGGGACGCAAAGGCCGTCGTGGTGCTGACCGGGAAAGACGACCAGGCCCACCTCGCAGGTCTCGGTCTGCCCGTCGTCGGCCTCGCGGACACGACTCGCTTCCCCGAGGTTCCCCCGGCGCACTCCGCCGGCGCCGCCAACCTCGCGAACGTGGTCTACACCTCGGGTTCCACCGGGCTACCGAAGGGCGTCGGGGTACCGCACCACGCGATCAGCAGGTTGGTGTGCGGCAGCGACTACGTGACCATCGGCCCCGGCGACGTGGTCGGGCACTTCGCCCATCCGGCCTTCGACGCCACGACCTTCGAGATCTGGGCACCTCTGCTCAACGGGGGACGCGTCCACGTGTTCACCCCCGAGGACGTGCGGGCACCGGGCGAACTCGCCGCGGCGATCGGCGCCGCGGGCGTCGACGTGCTCTTCCTGACCACCGCGTTGTTCAACGAGGTCGCGGATCTGGACCCGGAGGCTTTCGCGGGTCTGCGGCACCTGTTGTTCGGCGGGGAGAAGGTGGACCCGCAACGGGTGTCCCGGGTTCTCGAGCACGGCGCGCCCGCGAACCTGGCGCACGTCTACGGGCCGACCGAGAGCACGACGTTCGCGTCGTGGCACCCGGTCCGGCACGTCGCCGCGAACGCCGCCACCGTCGCCATCGGACGTCCGATCGCCAACACCCGGCTCTACGTGGTGGACCGCCGGCTGCACCCGGTGCCGCCGGGCATGCCCGGTGAGTTGCTGATCGGTGGGGACGGCCTGGCTCGCGGGTACCTGGGCCGGCCGGGGCTGACCGCCTCGCGGTTCATCCCCGATCCGTTCAGCGGTCTCCCCGGCAGCCGCCTCTACCGGACCGGTGACGTCGTGCGCTGGACGGCGGGAGGCGAACTCGAGTTCCTCGGCCGTGACGATCATCAGGTCAAGATCCGGGGGCACCGGATCGAGCCGGGGGAGATCGAGACGGCGCTGCTTTCCTGCCCCGGGGTGCGAGGCTGCGTGGTGTTGCCCGCGGAGCACCAGGGCGACCGGCGGCTGGTGGCGTACGTGCGGATCGTCGACCGGCCGGGCCTGACGGCGGCGGTGCTCCGCGACTTCCTGCGCGAGCGGATTCCGCATTTCATGGTGCCGGCCGAGTTCGCGCTCATGACGGACTTCCCGCTGACTGTTAACGGCAAGGTCGACCGGAGCGCGCTTGCCCTGCCGGTCGGCGGCGCGCAGGCCGGGAGCGGTGCCACCGGCGCATCGTCCGAAGTGGAACGCGGGCTGGCCGGGATCTGGTCGGAGTTGCTGAACGTCGCGGAGATCGGCCGCGACGACGACTTCTTCCTGATCGGCGGACACTCGCTGCTCGCCACCCGCATGGCGACCATGATGGCGGACCGGTTCGGCGTCGAGGTGTCCATCCGGCTGCTGTTCGAGCATTCGACGCTCGCGGGTCTGGCCGCGCAGATCGAACTGCTGCGCGGGTCGGGCGCGGAACTGGACGAGCTGGAAGGCCTGATCGCCGAGGTCGAGGGCATGCATTCGGGCGCAGACGGCGAAGGACGACATGACTGACCTGTCGGAACGGATCAAACGACTCAACGGGCACCAGCGCGAAGCGCTCCGTGCGCGCCTGCTCGAGCGAGGACCGGCCGCGTACGCGTTGCTGAGGGACGGCGACGGGGACGCACCTGTCTCGTTCACCCAGCGCCGGTTGCTCTTCCTCGACGCGATCGCGCCGGAGAGTTCGCACTACCACAGCCCATTCGCCTGCAGGCTGACCGGAAGCCTGGACGTCCCGGCACTGCGGGAGAGCCTCGACACGATCTTCCGCCGGCACGAGGTCCTGCGGACCGTGTTCCCGGCCGCCGACGGCGACCACGTGCTACGGGTGCTCCCCGCCGAGCCGGTTCCGGTTCCGGTGGTGGATCTTCGGCAGATCCCGGCCGGGGACCAGGACGCGGTGGTGGAGCAGTTGTTGCGCGCCGCACTACGGCAGCCGTTCGACCTCGAGCGGGGACCACTGGTCCGGATCCACCTGGTGCTCCTGGCCGCGCGGGAAGCGGTTCTCGTGATGGTCGGACATCACCTCGTGTTCGACGGGTGGTCGGCGAGCGTGCTCGGCCACGAGCTCAGCGAGGGCTACCAGGCGGCAGTGCAGCGACGGGAGCCGGAGCTCCCGTCGCTGCCCGTCCAGTTCGGCGATTACGCCCGCTGGCAACAGGACTGGCTCGGCTCCGAGGCCGCGGCCCGTCAGCTCACCTTCTGGGCCGATCGGCTCCGCGGCGCACCGCAGTCGCTGACGCTGCCGCTGGACCGGCCGCGCCCCGCCGTGCAGAGTCACCGGGGAGCGACTGTCGCCTTCACGCTGGACCCGGGCCTGGCCGCCGGACTGCGGCAGGTCGGCCGACAGCACGGCGCCACCACGTTCATGGTGCTGCTGGCGGTGTTCCAGGTCGTGCTCGCCCGGTACAGCGGGCAGCAGGACGTCCTGGTGGGCAGTCCGATCGCGGATCGCAGGCACCAGGAGCTGACCGGCCTGATCGGGTTCTTCGCGAACACCACGATCTACCGCGGTTTTCCCGGCGGTGACCGCCGGTTCACCGACTTCCTCACCGAGACCAGGCGAACCTGCCTGGATGTCTTCGAGAACCAGGACATCCCGCTCGACCTCATCGCGCGCAAGGTCTTCCCGGAACGCGATCTCGGCCGCAACCCGCTGCATCAGGTGCTGCTGGCGCTGCATAACACGCCGGACGCCTCCTTGCGGATGGCCGGTGTCGGCGTGACTCCGATCGAGTTCGAGAACAGCGCGTCGCGGTTCGACCTGGACCTCAACATCTGGGAGACCGGGATCGGCCTCGAATGCCGCGTCGCGTACGCCACGGACATCCTCGACGAGTCCACCGTGGAGCGGATCGCCCTGTCGTTCGCGGCCGTCGCCGGCGCCGTCGTCGCGGATCCGGCGCGACGCATCGCCGATCTGCCGGTGATGCCCGCCGCCGAGTTCGAGCGCGTCGTGCACGGCTGGAACGTGACCACGACCGAACTCCCGGACCGGTGTCTGCACGAGCTGATCGAACTGCAGGCGCGCTCCACACCGGAGGCGGTCGCCGTCTCGGCGGGCGAAACCCAGCTGTCCTACCGGGAACTCGACCGTCAGGCCGGCAAGTTCGCACACGTCCTGCACGATCGGGGAGTGCGACGGGGCTCGAGGGTCGCGATCCAGCTGCCGCGCCGCCCCGAACTGGTGGTCGCCCTGCTGGCGGTGTTGAAGATCGGCGCGGCGTACGTGCCGCTCGATCCGCTGAACCCGCCCAGCAGGCTGGCGACGATCACCGACGACAGCCTGTGCCGGCTGGTGGTCACCGAAGCCGACTTCCCGGCCGGGTGGGACTCGGCTGGCCACGATTCGCCGCCGGCGGTGGAGGTCTCGTGCGACGACCTCGCCTATCTGATCTACACCTCGGGTTCCACCGGGCGTCCCAAGGGGACGATGGTGTCCCACCGCAGCGTCGTGAACTACTTGCTGTGGGCGCGGGACACCTACCGGATCAGCGATGGCGGCGGTGTCCCCGTGCTCACCTCGCTGAGTTTCGACCTCACCGTGACGAGCGTCTTCGGCCCGTTGCTGGCCGGGCAGACGCTGCTGCTGCCGGCCGAGTCCGAGGTGCCGGGTGAGCAGTTGCGCACCTGTGTCCGCGACGCGAAGGACCTCACGTTCGTCAAGCTGACCCCGACGCACCTGTCGTTCGTCGACCGCGACGATCTGCCGGACGGGCCGGCCAGCTGGACCCGCACCCTGGTCGTCGGCGGTGAAGCGCTGTACGACGACGCCGTCACGTGGTGGCGCGACGACGTGAGGATCTTCAACGAGTACGGCCCGACGGAGGCGACTGTCGCCTGCGCCGCGCACCTCGTTACCGGTCCGGCCACCGGATTCGGGCGAGTTCCGATCGGCAGGCCGATCCACAACACGCGGCTCTACGTGCTCGATCGGGCCGGGCATCCCGTCCCGATCGGTGTGCCCGGCGAGCTGTATGTCGGCGGAACCGGTGTCGCACAGGGGTACTGGCGCCGTCCGGGGCTGACCGCCGAACGGTTCGTGCCGGATCCGTTCAGCGGCGAGCAGGGCGCCCGGCTCTACCGGACCGGGGATCTCGTCCGCTATCTGCCCGGCGGTGAGCTGGAGTACCTCGGCCGCGCCGACCGTCAGGTGAAGGTTCGCGGCCACCGGGTGGAACTCGCCGAGATCGAGACGCTCGCGAGCGGGCTCGACCATCTCCGGAACTGCGCGGTCGTCGCCTGCGAACGTCCTGGGGCGGACAACGAACTGGTGGCGTTCCACTGCCTCGACGCGCCGACCGGTCATGCGGCCGGGCTGGAGGCGGACCGCCTGGACGAGTGGCGGATGCTCTACGACCAGACCTATCAGGAGGCCATGCGCGACGACCGGCGCGATGAGTTGGCCGGGTGGGACAGCAGCTACACGGGCAGGCGCATCGATCCCGCGCAGATGCGGCACTGGCAGGACAGCACGGCCGACCGGATCCTGAGCCTGGCGCCGCGGCGGCTGCTGGAGATCGGCTGCGGTACCGGCCTCGTGCTCAAGAAGGTCGCTCCGGAAGTCGGCTTCTACAAGGGAACCGACCTCTCCGTCGAGACGATTCGCGCCCTCGAGAAGTCGATCGACCTGACCTCGGTCGTGCTCGAGGCCGCGCCCGCACACGAGAGCGTCCGGCCGGGAGACAGCTTCGACGTGGTCGTGCTGAACTCCGTCGTCCAGTACTTCCCGTCGCTCGGCTATCTGGTCGAGGTGCTCGACCAGATCCTCGCCGCAGTGCGGCCGGGTGGGCACGTCTTCCTCGGAGACCTGCGGAGCCTGCCGTTGCTGGAACTCTTCCACACCTCCGTGCAGGTTTCGCGGCTCGGTGTCAGCGACCGCGCCGCCGAGCTGAGCGCGCTGGTCTTCTCGGCGCTGGCGGACGAGCGCGAACTCTGTCTCGATCCGAGGTTGTTCCGCGAGCTGTGTCAGCGCTGGCCGCGGATCACGGACGTGCGGGTGATGCTCAAGCGCGGCGACCACCACAACGAACTGACGTGCTTCCGGTACGACGTGGTGATCACAGTGGACGGTCCGGAACCGTCCGTGCGGCCGGAATGGCTGGACTGGCAGGCCGACGGTCTCGACCTGTCCCGGCTGCGGGAGATCCTCGGGCGGTCGGACGCCGTCGGGGTGCGCGCCGTGCCGAACGCGCGGCTCATCCGGACCGTTGCGCTCGACGAGCTCCGGCAGGCCGGGAACCAGGCGATGTCGGTCGGTGAGCTCCTCGATCTCGCCGAGACGTCAGCTGCGGCCGGGGTCGAGCCGGAGGACCTCTGGCGGCTGGGAACCGACACCGCCCACGAGGTCACCGTGAGCTGGTCCGAGGGCAGGTCGGACGGTTCCTTCGACGTGGTGTTCTCGAGGCCGGGCAGTCCGGTCGTGGTGTCGTCGCCCTCACCGCCGAGCGGCCAGAGCTGGCAGCGGTACGCGAACGACCCGTTGTGGAGGAACGTGCGCGCGCCGAGGTTGTCCGAGGTCAAGGAGTACCTCGCCGAGAACCTGCCCGCCCACATGGTGCCCGCGCGGCACGTGCTCCTGCCGGAGATGCCGCTGGGAGCCAGCGGCAAGGTCGACCACGCGATGCTGAGCCGTCTCGCGGCGGTGCGGCAGAGGGCCGCGGAGCGCCGCTCGGTGGACAGGCCGCTCACCAGCACCGAGAGCGCGATCGCCGCTGTCTGGTGTGAGCTGCTCAACCGCGACGAGGTGTCGCCCGATGACGACTTCTTCGCGCTGGGCGGGCATTCGCTGCTCACGTTCCAGCTGGTGTTGCGGCTGCGCAAGGTGTTCGGCGTGAACATCGCGGCCTCGATGCCGTTCGAGCGGCGCGGGTTGGCCGACATGGCGAGTCACGTCGACGAGCTGCGGGACGCCGCGGCACCGGTGGGGCTGCCGGCGCTGGTCTGCGGGCGCCGGCCGGACCAGGTGCCGTTGTCGTTCGCCCAGCAGCGCCTGTGGTTCCTGCAGGAGCTCGAGCCCGGTAGCAGTCAGTACAACTGCCCGGCCTTCACCTCGATCCGCGGACCGCTCGACGTTCGCGTGCTGGAGCGGTGCTTCACCGAGGTTGCCCGCAGGCACGAGGTGCTCCGCACGGTCTTCGTGACGCAGGAAGGGGTGCCGCACCAGGTGGTGCTCCCGCAGGCGGACGTGATCGTCCCGGTGGTCGACGTGAGCCGGGCAGGGCCGGATGAGCGTGCCGAGCTGGTGCGGCAGCTGGTGGAACGCGAGTTCGCCCGCCCCTTCGCGCTGGCCGGGCAGGTGCACTGGCGGGTGCTGCTGGTCCGCTCGGATTCCGACGAACACCTGCTGCTCTTCACCGTGCACCACGTCGCCTACGACGGCTGGTCGCAAGGCGTGCTGGTGAACGAGATCGCCGAGCTGTACGAGGCGTTCCAGGACGGACGGCCGTCGCCGCTGCCGGAGCTGCCGGTGCAGTACGCCGACTACGCGATTTGGCAACGTGAACTCGGCGAGTCCGGCCGGTTCGCCGAGTCGATCGCCTACTGGCGTCAGCGGCTTGACGGCGTCCTGGACGTTCCCCGGCTGCCGCAGGACTTCCCGTCGGTGGGCGAACCGGGTGCGCCCCGTTCACTGCCCTTCGACCTCTCACCCGAGACGGTCAGGGGCGTCCGGGAGGTGTGCCGGAGCGAGAACTGCACCCCGTACATGGTGTTGCTCACCGCGCTCTGCACGACGATGTCCCGCTACGGCGGCACGGACGACCTGGTCGTTGCCGCCGACGTCGCGAACCGGTCGGACCACGACGTCGAGCGGCTCATCGGCTACTTCGTCAACCAGGTGCTGCTCCGGGTGCGGCTCACTGGCGTGACGACCTGGCGAGACCTGCTGAGCCGGGTCCGCGAGACCACGCTGGAGGCGTACGCCCACCAGGACCTGCCGTTCGACCAGGTCGTCCAGGCGGTGAACCCGCGGCGCAACCGCCATCAGCCCCCGTTGTTCCAGGTGAAGTTCGGCTACGACAACACGCCGCGGGTGGACAGGTCGTTGCCCGGTCTTACCTTCGAGGAGGTCGGCCACGATCGCGACCTGGTTCCCGTGCGCAGCGACCTGGCGTTGCTCGTCAGCGAGGACGGTGCGCGGATCAGCGGCGTCTGGACGTACGACTCCGCCCGCTACACCGAGCAAACCGCGGTGGCGTTGGCGCGCCTCTACACGGAGGCCTTGGACGAACTGCTCGGCGCGCTGGACGGGCCGCTGCCGATCGACGGGAGGAAGTAGCCGTGCGCATGTCCGGTGCAGACAGCACGATGGAACTGTCCGATGTGGACATGATCGGCACGTCGCTGTACCACAGCGGGAATCCCCACGGATTGTGGCAGAGGTTCCGGGCCGAGGCGCCGGTCACCCTGCGGCGGGGTCCGGCCGGCACGAGGTTCTGGTCGATCACGGGATACCGGGACGTCGTCGAGGTGCTGAAGGACGCCAGGTTCAGCTCGCAGCACGGGAGCAGTCTGTCCGTGCTGGACGGGGACATCGGGGTGGGCAAGACGGTCAACCTGATGGACCCGCCCGAGCACGGCTGGATCCGCTCGCCGAGCATGCGGGCGATGTCGGCCCGCGCGATGGAGGGCTGGTGCGCCTCGATCCGGAGCCGGGTGGCCGATCTGGTCCGGTCGTGCGTCGAGGACGGTGTGGCCGACGTCGCGGCCCGGTTCGCAGTGCTCCCGATGATCGCGGCCGGCGAGGTCATCGGGATCGACGAGCGGCACTGGCCCCTGCTGACCCGGTGGGCCTCTGCCGGGATCGCCCCGGACGATCCGGTGTTCTCCGCGGGGTCCGTCCAGGAAACGCTGCGCATGGCGCACCTGACGGTGCTGGACATCCTCACGAGCGTCGTGCGCGAACACCGCCGGCAGCCGCGCGAGGACCTCGTGTCCACCTTGCTGCAGCTCGATTTCGGCGGCCGGAGACTGACCGACGAGGAGGTGTTGATGAACCTGTACACGTTCGTGATGGGCGCCAACATCACCACCGGCCACGTGGGCACGCACTTCGTGGCGCACGTCCTGGAACGGCCGGAGCTCCTCGCCCGCCTCAAGGCGGAGCCGGACCTGCTCGACTCGGCGGTGGACGAGGCGTTGCGGTGGGCCAGTCCGGCCAACCACCTGGTGCGCATCGCGACGGCCGACGTCGAGGTGGGCCCGGTGCAGGTGCGCGCCGGTGACGTCGTGTGCGTCTGGCTGGGGTCGGCGAACCGCGACGAGTCGGTGTTCACCGACCCCTACACGTTCGACCCGGCCCGCTGGCCCAACCCGCACGTGGCGTTCGGGGTCGGTCGGCACTACTGCATCGGGGCCCCCGGCGCGCGAACCGCTTTGCGCGCCTTGCTGGAGGAGCTGGCCGCTCGGGTCGCCGGGTTCGAGCAGGCCGGCGAGGTGCGGCACCTCCACTCGAACTTCGTGAACGGCATCACGAGCCTGCCGGTCACCGTCCACTCCGCTCGCTGACAAGGACCCGTAGCCCGTGGACATCACGCGCAGTGCGCCAATCACGTCGGTACGTCCGGCACCGACTCCCGGCCGGGAAGGCCGTCGAGCGCTGTCCGTTGGGGTGGAAGAGGAATTCTTCCTGCACGACGCCGCGACGGGCCGGTTGCTGCCGCGCAACCGCGACGTCGTGGCCGCGGGGAGGCGACTCGGTGGCGATCTCGACGTGGAACTCATGAGCGCTCAGATCGAGACGAAGACCTCCGTGTGCTGGAGCGCCCAGGAACTGCGCACTCAGCTGACGGCCGCGCGATCCATCGCGGCCGACGCCGCCGGTCAGATCGGCGCGCGGATCGTGGCGAGCGGCGTCAGCATCGTGGACGACGACATCCAGGCGATCACCGGCAGCCCTCGCTACCGCCGCATGGCTGATTGCTTCGGTCTGCTGGTGAGGAGGTACGAGACCTGCGGATGTCACGTCCACGTCGGTGTCGCGGACCGCGAGATGGCGGTGCAGGTCAGCAATCACCTGCGTCCCTGGCTTCCCGCCCTGCTCGCGCTGACCGCCAACTCCGCGGTGCACCAGGGGCAGGACACGGGTCACGCGAGCTGGCGTTCGATTCTGAGCTCCAGCTGGCCGTGCTCGGGACCGCCGCCGTACTTTACCTCCGCCGAACACTATGACTCCACGGTCGCGATGATGATCGAGTCCGGCGTGATCCTCGACCGGGGAATGGTCTACTGGGACGTTCGGCCATCCCACCGCCTGCCGACCGTCGAGGTCCGGGTGAGCGACGTTCCGTCCACTGTGGAGGAGACGGTGCTGCTGGCCACCCTGGTCCGCGCACTGGTGGGCGCAGCGGTGCGCGCGGTGGAGATGGGCGATGTGGCGCAGCCGGTGCCTCACGAGGCGTTGCGAGCCGCCTACTGGTGCGCGGCGCACGAGGGTCTCACCGGCAGGCTGTTGCACCCGGAGTCCTTGAGACCGGCGACACCCCGGCAGGCGTTCGAGGCCCTCGTCGCGCACTTGCGCGACCAGCTCGAGGAGACAGGTGAACACCGGCACGTCACCCAGTCGCTCGACGAAGTCCTCGCCGGAGGTAACGGTGCCGTGTGGCAACGCCGCGCCCTGAACGGGCATGCATCCACCCCTGACATGGTCGCCAGCGCGGCCATGCGAGCATCAAGGCGATGACCAACGCAACAACCGAGCCGAAACCCCACCAGAGGTGCACTTACATGAGGTTTGGTGAGATCATCGCCGATCAGGTCACGCCCGAGCGCCGGGACGACCCGGTTCGGCCACCGGCAACAGGTGCCGCGTGAGCGTGCTGCGAGGGTCTCGCGCTCCGATCGCAGAACACCTCCGAACCGCTCTGGGTACACCGCGCACAGTGCGCCGCCTGGCCAGCAGTCCACGGTCGCGGGTATGGCTGGTCGAGTTCGACTCCGCACCCGCCGTCGTCAAGCAGATCGTCGGTGGCACGGACGCCTCAGCCCGCTACACCCACGAGGTGGCGGCGCTAGGCCTGGCCGCCCGCGCCAGCGAACCTGTCGTGCCCGAAGTGCTGGGAACCGATCAGCAGAACCACGTCATGGTCCTGGAACACATCGCCTCTCGCCCACCGGCACCTGACTGGGTGATCGATTACGCGTCGGCACTGGCACGCCTGCACGCGACCACGACCCAACAGGACGGCGACCTGCTGCCACGTCATCGCGGTCCTGACTCCCGCGACATCGCCGCCTTCCTGGCTTTGGCACGCGCTCTGGACGTACCGGCTTCCCCGCTGGCGGTGACGCAACTGGAGCAGCTGTGCGCGCGCCTGGGGGCACACGACGGTCACGCGCTCCTGCATGGCGATCCGTGCCCGGGAAACGATCTGCACACCGACCGCGGCGTGCGATTCGTCGATCTGGAACAAGCCGCTCTTGGCGACGGCCTTGTCGAACTCGCCTACCTGCGCATCGGCTTTCCCACCTGCTGGTGCGTCACTGAGACCCCCGCAACGCTCCGGGAGCAGGCCGAGCAGGCTTACCACGATCAGTGGCGGGCGGAGACTGGTGGCGAGCCGGCCTATCACCTGGCCGATGCCTGTGCCGGGTGGCTGATCCAGGGCGATGCCCTGGTGGAACGAGCACACCGGGACGATGTCGACCAGCTGGCTCGGGTGATCCAGCGCGACTGGCGCTGGGGCACGATCACCGCTCGCCGCCGCCTTCTGCACCGTACGGCCGTCGTCGCGGCCATGGCAGCGATCGACACCGACTTGGGCGAGGTAGGCCGCCTGTGCCACAGCCTGCACGACAGCATGTCGCGTCATTGGCCAGAGCAGGCTGCTGAGCCTCTGCCGGTCATCCGCGCCCACAGGTCCTGAGCGGCCGAACCAGTGGAACAAGATCTGATTGCCGGATGGCTTTGCGACCGCGCTCGACCAACTCGGTCAGCCGCGCGTGGTCGGGTTGTCCTTCGACAACAGAGCTCATGTCCATAGGCGAGGTAGCCCAGTTCGCCAGCAGCCGCAGCGTTCCTGCTGAGTTGCTCGCGGGGTGGAGTACACAGCAAATGCCTGATCGTCGGGCAGTACCGGAGTGTTGAAAGAGCGGTAGAGGTCGTCAGCCATGTTGTGGCGCAGACGTCCGTGATGGAGGCGTTCGTGATGGAGGCGTGCCGCGTTGGATCGTCTGCGCGAGGCGCAGTTCGATTTCAGGCATTGCCTGGTGTTTCCGGTGGTCTGAGTCGCAGAGTTGGCCACTGACCCTCCGATCATGAAGTCGGAGGCAGGGAACTCCTTACCCGACAAGTTGCACATGGATCTGTCAGACGATGAATCGCTTGGCGAGCGCCGCGCAACTAAACCGACTCGCATGTATTTGCGCTCAAGTGCGCCGAACTGCGTTCAACGTTCCTGTTTAGCAGGTCAGCGGCCTGTGAACCCGTATCTGGGGGTCAAGGGGTCGCAGGTTCAAATCCTGTCGTCCCGACGGTCTGAATCAGCCCGCTGATTCTGGGTGAAAGCCCAGTTCAGCGGGCTTTTTCGTGCGCATTTTTCGATCTTGAAGTGACTGTCCACAGTGGTCTGTACTGGTCAGTAACCCGGTGTTTGGGCGGATTTTGGGAGAATCGGTTTGCGCGGGGCGAAATGGGGTCGCATTGGCTAAAGCGAATCGTGTCCTCCGTTCGGGTGTTCTTCCTGGTCATGATCGGCGTGTGACGGCGTTGTCCAAGTGCGGCAGAGCCTGGTGATCTCATGGATCGTGGAAGTTGCACCTGCGGCGCTGGGCTGTGGCCAGTGGGATGACATCGCGGCGTTCCTCGCGCGCGGCGGTCATCTGTGGCGGTGACGGGTTTGTCGGGGCAGGTCGTCTTCGTCGATGGGCGACCGGTGTCAGACCATGCTGGCGGGGCCGGGGCGGCGTCGACGGGTGGACACTGGTGGAGGCAGAGATCGTCAGAGAAGTTGGCGACCACGAGCTGGCCGAGGAGAATGTCGCTGTGCCCAAGCCCTACCCCCGGGAGTTCCGCGACGATGTTGTGCGGGTCGCCCGTGACCGCGAGCCCGGCGTGACGGTCGAGCAGATCGCGAAGGACTTCGGGGTGTACCCGATGACGTCGTTCAAGTGGTTGCGCCAGGCCGAGGTCGAGGAAGGCGCCAAGGCCGGTGCGAGCCGGGCCGAGTCGGCTGAGCTGCGTGAGGCGCGTAAGCGGATCAAGCTGCTGGAGCAGGAGAACGAGGTCCTGCGCCGCGCGACGGCGTATCTGTCGCAGGCGAACTTGTCGGGAAAAGGCTCTACCCGCTCGTGACCGAGCTGGCCGCGGACGGGATCCCGGTCGCGGTGACGTGCCGGGTACTCGGGATCGCTCGACAGCCGTACTACCGGTGGCGCGTCTGGCCGGTCACCGGGATCGAACTCGAGCGGGCTCAGCGGGCGAACGCGTTGTTCGACGCGCACCGCGACGATCCGGAGTTCGGCTACCGGTTCCTGGCCGACGAGGCCCGCGACGCCGGTGTGTCGATGGCGGACCGGACCGCGTGGCGGATCTGCTCGTCCATGGGCTGGTGGAGCACGTTCGGCAAGAAACGCGGCCGCAACGGCAAGAAAGCCGGTCCGCCGGTGCACGACGACCTGGTGCGCCGTGACTTCACCGCCACCGCACCGAACCGGCTGTGGCTGGCCGACCTCACCGAACACCGCACCACAGAAGGAAAGCTGTATCTCTGCGCGGTCAAGGACGCCTGCTCCAACCGGATCGTCGGCTACTCCATCGACTCCCGGATGAAGTCCCGCCTCGCCGTCACCGCACTCACCAACGGCCGTCGCGAGATGTGACGAGGTCGCCGGCTGCGTGGTCCACACCGACTGCGGATCGCAATTTCGATCCAGGAAATTCGTCCGCGCGCTCGCTCGTCACGGCCTGTCCGGTTGGATGGGCCGGGTCGGCGCCGCCGGAGACAACGCCGCGATGGAGAGCTTCTTCGCGTTGCTGCAGAACAATGTTCTCGACCGGCGCACCTGGACCACGCGCGAGGAACTGCGGATCGCGATCGTGACCTGGATCGAGCGCACCTACCACCGTCGCAGGCGCCAGGCAGCTCTCGGCAGGTTGACCCCGATCGAATACGAAGCAATCATGGCCACGCCAGCCAGCCGGGCTGCGTGACTACCACTGTCACCTACTCGTGCAGCAGACCCACTCGACATCTTTGGCCGCCGAGGATGGGCCGAGCAGAGCCAGCCAGCCGACAAGTCGGACGAAGATGAAGTACAGCAGCCTCAACGCCACGTTCACGATCATGCCGCCGCTATGGCGATGACGCACGATTACCGCAGCTCAGCGGCGAGTCCAGAGCTCTGGCACCCCACAGTCTTTGATGGCTTGCGCGTCGCTGTCGAGGAGCGACCTCTCGTGTTCCGCCGGCTTGACCTTGAGGGTCCAGCCGTCTCGTGCGTAGCGCGGGGGGACGGCGGCGCGGCGAGCACCGCGCGGTCGGGGTTGGTTCAGCGCAGTACCGCGACCTCGTGCCGCATCACCAGTAGTTCGATGTCCTTCGACGTTGGGGACGGCTGAGCAAGATCAGCCAGCCGATGAGGCGGACGGGGACCAGATGTAACAGGCGTAAGATGAGCATGCCCTGGGATCGCCTATGTGGAATTCTGTGCTCAGCGGCACAGTGCGGACTTCGACACCACGCGGGCGTTATGAGACACGATTTTCACGTCCGTGTCGAGCCGAGTGTTTGCCGCGCGTCGCGGGTCGCGCGGACTCTTGCGCTACTCGTGAAACCGAGACTGTGCAGAAGTCGCGGGCACAGCTGTCATTGATCAGCTGGCTTCGGCGTGGCCGGGGCAATCAGAGGTACGACGGAGGGGCCATTTGGGGGACTGTGGTACCCATCGCTTCGGTGAAGGAGTAGGTTGAACATTGTTGCCCCGGACCTCGGTGACGTGACCTGTTCACAACAATTGTGGACACAGATCACGGGCCGAGGCTTTTGTGTGGACGGCCCGATGTGCAGGCCGTTCTGATCGGGTGCCCTGCCCGCAGTCTTTCTGTCTTTCTCCGTTGGCGCCTTCGTGTCGGCGGTTTCCCCAATTTTCGTTTCAGGAAATGAACTCGTCATGCAACGCATCCGCACCACTCTCCACGCCATGATCGGAGCCACGATCGTGGCTGCCGGTCTGGTCACCCTTGCCCCCGTCGCGCAAGCCATCACCATTCCGGTGGCGTGCAGTGAGAACGCTTTGGTCGCGGCGGTGAACCAGGCCAACGGCACTCCCGCCTCGGACACGCTCGTGCTGGCGGGCGGCTGCACCTATCAGTTGACCTCCGCTCACGGTGGTCTGACCACCGGGCTGCCGGTGATCACGACCCCGATCCAGATGATCGGCCCGGCGGTCATCACCCGTTCCTCCGCGCTGCCGTTCCGGATCGCCGAAGTCGGCTCGACCGGCAGTCTGACCCTGACGACCTCGGTCGTGTTCACGAACGGCAGCGCCGTCGGTGACGGCGGCGGCATCCTCAACCGGGGTGCGGTCACCCTCACCAACAGCGGCCTCGTCGGGAACGTGGCCACGCTCAACGGTGGTGGACTGGCCAATGCCGACACCGCCTCGGACACCGCGCCTGCCGCGACCTTCACCAGGAGCAACGTCACCGGCAACACCGCGCTGCTGCGCGGTGGTGGCATTTACAACGGCCTGCGCGGCACGTTGAGCACCACAGGTGTGTCCGGCAGCCCGCTGTTCATCCTCAACAACACCGGCTCTGAAGGTGGTGGTGTCGCCGCCGTCAACTCCACCGCGACCACCATGACCCAAACCGCCGTCACGGTTAACACCGCGGTGCTGACCGCCGGTGGCGTCTACCGCCTCGGCGGCACCATGACCGCAACCAACTCGCCCATCACCGCCAACACCCCCAACAACTGCGTCGGCAGTGTTCCGGCTGTGCCCGGCTGCACCGGCTGACCATCGCGCGGACGAACCGCACACGACCCAGTAAATGCTCTACTCAACAGCAAGGAGATCTCGTCATGGGAATCATCATCATCGGCGGCCTGATCGACTCCGTCATCGGCATCGTCAACGGCGCCGTGGCCGGCATCCTCGGTGCCGCTGGCGCGCTCCTCCCCATCATCTGATAACGGAGCCAGACCTGCGCGACCCCCACCAGGCCTTTGCGGGCTGGTGGGGGTCGCGCCGCTTGCAGGTGATAAAAGAAATGCGAAAACCTCTGCGAACGGGTGTTGCGCAATTTGCGGAACGCATTTTGCGGAACGCATTTTGTCGTCCAGGTGCGAGGCCCTCGTCGGTGGCGGCATCAGTGGGGACTTGACCGCATATGGGTGACCGGCCGCTCCTTCTGTTGCCAGCGGTGTCGAATGCGTGAAAGCTCGGTCGTATCGAGGGTTGCTTGGTGCCGGTGCCCTCATCTTCCGGCATCGGACAATGGCTCCAGACCCCGGTCATCACACCACCTCGCAAGTTCGTGGCGTCAGCTGCGGATTCTCTTCACGGGTGGAAGGTTGATCATGAGATCGACAGAACGCATCAGCACGGCAGGCCGGGCCGGTCGGGCCCTCATCGCCTTGGGCACCGCGGCGGGGTTCTCCCTGCTGGTTCCCGCGCAGGCGTTGGCGCTCCCGCCGGGATGCACCCAGAGCGGCGCCAACTTCACCTGCACCGCCGGGATCCCCGCCGGTCAAGTGCTGACCGGGACCACGGGCAACAACATCATCACCATCACCGGCGGTGCCGTGAACGGCACGGTGAACAGCCTTGCCGGTGGCGACACCATCAGTGTCACCGGCGTCGTCGGTACGGCGGGCATCAGCGGCCCGGCAGGCGCCAACGGCAATGCCGGCACTCCTGCGGGAAATGCCGGCGGCAACGGCGGAGCCGGCAACGTCGGCGGCGCCGGCGTGGGGACCACCGGTGTCATCGACGCCGGTGCGGGCACGGACAGCATCATCGTCACCGGTGGCGCCGGGGGTAACGGGGGCAACGGCGGCCAGGGCGGGGCCGGGTTCGCCTCCGGTGCCGGTGGCGCCGGAGGCGATGGTGGCGTCGGCGGGATCGGTGGCGTCGGTAACGCCGGGAACGTCACCGGTGGCGCCGGTAGCGACACTGTCGTGCTCACCGCGGGCAGGGGCGGCAATGGTGGCCTTGGCGGCCTTGGTGGTAACAGCGGTCTCGTCGCCGGTGGCGCGGGTGCCGGGGGTATCGGTGGCGCGGGCGCGGCCGGTGGCGTCGGGAACTCCGGAACCTTCACCGGTGATCTCGGTGATGCCGGTCTCGACAACGTGACCACCAACGGTGGTGCCGGTGGTACCGGTGCGGCCGGTGGCGTGGGTGGTTGCGGTTACGGCGGCGGCGCCGGTGGCGTCGGCGGTGCCGGCGGTGCGGGTGGGGTCGGGAACTCCGGGACCATCAGCGGCGGTGCCGGTGCTGACTCGCTCAAGGCCAACGGTGGTCTCGGCGGCAACGGTGGCGTCGGTGGCAAGGGCGGCAACGGTCTGGCGGCCGTTCAGCCCGGTGGCGCCGGTGGCGTGGGCGGTGCCGGTGGCGCCGGTGGGATCGGAAACTCCGGCACCCTGACCGGCGGAACCGGCGTGGACACCATCACCGCGACCGGTGGCAAGGGTGGCAACGGTGCCGGTGGCGGCAACGGCGGCACCGGCTGCAGTGGCCCCGGCGGTCCCGGGGGCATCGGCGGTGCCGCGGGTGCCGGCGGTCTCGGGAACTCCGGAACCATCAACGACGGGCTCGACATCATCACCACCCCGTCGGGCGCCAGCGGCCTCGCGGGCGGCAACGGCGCCGCCGGGGTCAACAACGGCGGCATCTGCACCTGCTGACAGCGGTATCAACGGGCAGCGGCAACACCAGCGGCAACGGTGTTGCCGCTGCCCTCGGCGATCCCAGGGACGCTGTAGCCGCCGACAACTCCGTCCACGGCACATCATCCTGCGGTTCTGGTGCGGCTCACACTGCTCACACCCATACCCACGCCCGCCGTGGCCGGCGCGCAGCAGCGATCCACTCCGGGCACCACGCCTGTTCACCCGTTCGCGTGCCGCCCTGTTCGGTGGCAGCATTGGGGGAAAGAGCTCGGCTGTGTTCGGGTAGCAGTCGGCTCACGCCGACGAATGTGCAGTCCCCTCGCCGGTTCGGTGGCCTGTGAGCCGCTGGACATCGAGGGCGTGTGACCGTCCTGGACCCCGGCGGCGACCACTTCTCCAGTTTTACTGTCAGGAGTGCCGCTATGGCCACCGCGGAATCCTTCCCCGGCGCGGAACGTGCGCCCCGCACGATCGGTTTGCCCGACGTCGAACAGCTGAAGGCGGACACGCACGCCCTGCGCCTGGTGCACTACCGCCAAGGCGGCGATGCGTGTCTCGACGCGATCCGCCGCCGGATGGGGGAGGGGCGGTTGATGCTCGACGCGTCAGCCGCCGAGTACGTGCGGCGCCGGTTGCACGTGGCGCTGGGCGATCTCTACAACCTCGCCGGCTGGGTGTGCTTCGACGTCGGCCTGGCCGGCAGTGCCCGTGTCCACTTCGCCCAAGCGTTCGTGCTCGCCGGTCGGGGCCGGCACAACGGCCTGGTGGCCAACATCTGCTACCGGCTCGGCCGCGTGTGCTTGCACCACGGGAGCCTCGCCGAGGCGTTGGACTACTTCGAGCTGGGTCAGCTGGCCGCGGCCGGGCCGGGCGGTGAGATCGCTGCCGGCATCCTGTCGATGAACTCGGCCTGGACCCATGCCAGGAAGGGCGACGGTGGTCAGGCGCTCGCCGAGCTCGATCGCGGCAGGGACCGGTTCGCGGCCGCCGGCCACACCGATGTGCCCAGCTGGGCCGGGTTCTTCACCGAGACGGATCTGTCGGCCATGGTCGGCGCCGTCCACACCGACCTGGCCCGCACCACGAGCCCTCGCCACGCCCGAACCGCGATTCCGCTGCTCACCGGAGCGGTCGACGACTACGGCGACGACATGGCCCGCAGCCGTGTGTTCAGCCTCGTCCTGCTGTCGATCAACCACCTGCCCGACCGGGACCTCGGTCACGGCGTAGCTGTCGGGTTCCGCGCGCTGGCGCCCGCCGAGACCTTCACCTCGGCACGCGTCCGCGATCGCATCCGGCCACTCGGCGAGCAAGCGGCGCGCCACCGCTCCCACACGGTGCGCGGGAGCTCATCGCGCGCATCGCCGAATACGCCGGCCTCCCGCACCGGCAACACTGACTCGTTTCCGTCGGAGCTCCCGCGCTCGGCCCAGCTCCACCTCTGCGCCGGTCCCCGTGGTTCGGCAACCGAGGCGGTGGGCGGTGGCGTGAAGGGCTATGGTTCGTTCTGGATCACAATGGCGAGGAGTGACCGGCATGGGCACGAATCGGCATCTCGACATCCTCGCGGTGGTCAACAAGATCGCCGTGGCCGAGCGGGAGCCCGTCGGCGTCCGCCATGTCTGCCTCGCCTGCCGGGCCGGTCTGAACGCGGCCGGTGTCGCGGTCTACCTGGTCGGTACCGCGCAACCGCTCGAAGTCGCCGGAACTGCCGGTGACGAGATCGCCGAGCTCCAGGCAACGGTGGGCGAGGGGCCTGTGTCGGAGGCTCTGCGGCAGAACCAGCCGGTGTTCGCATCCGATCTGGCGGGCGGGTGGAGTGCGCGGCGCTGGCCCGTGTTCGCCCCGGCCGCGGCCGCCGCGGGAGTGGCGGCGATCTTCGTGATCCCCTTGACGCTCGGCGCGATCGCGCTGGGCGCCCTGGAGATCTGCCGGGATGTCGACGGCCCGCTGTCGGCGGAGGAGCTCGCGGACGCGCTGCTGTTCGCGGACACGGCGACGGCGCTGCTGCTCGGCCGGACCGCGGCGCCGGAGGCGCTGGACGGCGGCGACCTGTGGGCCACCGAGCCGGAACGCCGCTGGGGCGTGGTGCACCAGGCCACCGGCATGGTGTCGGTGCAGCTGGACACCGATCTCGGGGAAGCGTTCCTGAGATTGCGGGCGCACGCGTATCTCGCCGGCCTGCGTCTGTCGGAGGTGGCGGCCGACGTGGTCGCGCGCAGACTGAGATTCACCCCGGACACCGATTTCGAGAAACAGAGGTGAGTCACATGTTGGACCGGCGGATCACCCAGACCTTCGTCGAGCTGGCGGACACGCTCGTGCTGCGGTTCGACGCCATCGACTTCCTGCAGACGTTGACAGAACGCTGCGTCGAACTGCTCGAGTTGGACGCGGTCGGGATCCTGCTGGCAGACCAGCGCGGTGCGCTGAACCTGGTGGCCGCGTCCACCGAACAGGCCCGCATGCTGGAACTGTTCCAGCTGCAGGACGAGGAAGGCCCCTGCCTGGACTGCTTCCACACCGGGCAGCCCGTGGAGTGCGCCGACCTGGAGCAGGAACCGCAGCGCTGGCCCCGGTTCACGGCCGCGGCGCGCGACCAGGGATTCGCCGCCGTGCACGCGGTGCCGATGCGGCTGCGCGAGCAGGTCGTCGGCGCGCTGAACCTGTTCCGGACCTCGCCCGGCGCCATCCCGCAGGACGCGGTCGAACTGGCCCAGTCCTTCGCCAACGTCGCGACGATCAGCATCCTCCAGGTCCGGGCGCTGCGGCACAGCGAAATGGTCACCGAACAACTGCAGAACGCGCTCAACAGCCGCATCGTCATCGAGCAGGCGAAGGGCATCCTGGCCGAGCGCCTGCAGATCGATGTCGCGGACGCGTTCTCCCTCATGCGCACCCACGCCCGCAACAGCAACCAGCTCCTGTCAGAGGTTGCGCAGCACGTCGTATCGCGATCACCGGAGATCACCGAGCTGATGAGGGACAGCAGCCCCCGACGCCCGTAAAAAGCGGCGTACAGCCCACCGGCGTAAGTTCGAGGTGCCGAGGGCACTTCGCGCGTCGGAAGCCGGACTGGCGCTGTCCTCGGTGTTCCCCGGAAACGGTCGTCGTACGGCCGGAACGGGAGTGGTGAACACGATGCCGAGCCAGCGCGCCCATAAGGTTCCTGTGCGGACCATCCTCGCGACTATCGGGCTGACCCTGGCCACGGTCGTGGCGGTGGTGTTCGTGATGCACGTCCAGCGAGTTCTGGTGTGGATGCTCATCGCGGTCGTCTTCACGGTCGCGCTCTACCCGGCGGTGAACTGGCTGCAAGACCATGTCAGGTGGTGCCGCCGCCCGCTGGCGACCCTGGTCGTGTTCCTCGTCGTCGTGCTGGCGTTCGGCGGCATTCTCACGTTGTTCGCCGTGCCGCTGGCCGAGCAGGGCACACGATTGGCGGCGGCGCTGCCGGACATGATCGCGGACGCACGTGGTGGCAGAGGCCCCGTCGGGATCTTGCTGGAGCGCACGAACGCGCTGGAGCTCGCCCGTGACAACGAAGAACGCATCCGGGAGTTCGCCACCGGCCTCGGCACCCCGGCGCTGGGCCTGTTGCGCAGCGCGGTCACCGGCATCGTCGCGACCATCTCCATCTTCGTGATCGCCTACCTCGCGGTGCTGGAGGGTCCGAAGGTCGTCGAGGGAACGCTCGCGCTGTTCTCCTCACAGCGGGCGGAGCACATCCGCAGGGTGGGCGGCGACTGCGCGAAGACCGTCACCGGCTACATCTCGGGCAATCTCCTCATCAGCGCGATCTGCGGTGTGCTGACCTACGTCGTGCTGAAGATCTTCGGTGTGCCGTTCGCCGAGCTGATCGCGATCTTCGTCGCGATCGCAGACCTGATCCCCCTGGTCGGCGCCACCCTCGGCGCGGTGGTCGCGGGTGTCGCCGCGCTCATCCACTCGTTGCCCGCGGCCATCACCGTGGTCATCTTCTTCATCGTTTACCAGCAGCTGGAGAACCACCTGCTGCAACCGGTGATCTTCTCCAGGACGGTCAAGCTCAACCCGTTGACCGTGCTCGTCGCCTTGCTCTTGGCGACCGAACTCGCCGGAATACTCGGCGCACTGCTCGCCATCCCGGTCGTCGGCGTCATCCAGGTCGTCCTGCGCGACATCTGGCACCACCGCGGCGGACAACCGGTTGCGGCGCCGACCGCGGTGACGGACACCACGATCCGAGGAGACGCGGCCTGGACGACCGGTTCGTCGAACACCGTCCACAACAGACGATCGCTACAACCTGATGAGGAGTCACGCTCGTGACACGCACCGACCTGGCACCGGCCTTCACCCGGCACGACCTCGAGCTGATCGATGCGTACTGGCGGGCGGCGAACTACCTGTCGGTCGGTCAGATCTACCTGTTGGACAACCCGTTGCTGCGCGATCCGCTGCGGACCGAACACGTCAAGCCGCGCCTGCTCGGGCACTGGGGAACCACTCCCGGGCTGAACCTGTTGTACGCGCACATGAACCGGGTCATCAACGCTCGTGACCTCAACGCGCTGTACGTGACCGGTCCTGGTCATGGTGGTCCAGGACTGGTCGCCAATGCCTACCTGGAAGGCACCTACAGCGAGGTCTACTCCTCGATCGGGCAGGACGAGGACGGGCTGCGGGCGTTGTTCCGGCAGTTCTCCTTCCCCGGCGGCATTCCCAGCCACGTCGCGCCCGAGACACCCGGTTCCGTCCACGAGGGCGGAGAGCTCGGCTACGCGCTGGTGCACGCCTACGGTGCGGCGTTCGACAACCCGGACCTGCTGGTGCTGTGCGTGGTGGGGGACGGGGAAGCGGAAACCGGTCCGCTGGCGGCCAGCTGGCATTCAAACAAGTTCCTCAACCCGGCGACGGACGGCGCGGTGCTGCCGGTGCTGCACCTCAACGGCTACAAGATCGCCAACCCGGCCGTGCTCGCACGGATCCCCGACGACGAGCTCACCGCGTTGATGCGCGGGTACGGCTATGTCCCGCACTTCGTCGTGGGTGACGATCCCATGGACGTGCACGAGCAACTGGCGGCCACGCTCGACCTCGTGCTCGATGACATCGCCGCCATCCAGCACCGGGCCCGCGAAGGATCCGGCACGGGGAAGCGCCCGCTGTGGCCGATGATCGTGCTGCGCACGCCGAAAGGCTGGACGGGGCCCAAGGTGGTCGACGGCCTGCCGGTCGAGGGCACGTTCCGCGCCCACCAGGTACCGGTCGCCGCGACCCGCGCGAACCCCGAGCACCGTGAACTGCTGGAACAGTGGATGCGCGGATACCGCCCGGACGAGCTGTTCGACCGCACCGGGCGACTGATCCCGGAACTGCAGGCACTCGCCCCGCGAGGGGCCCGGCGGATGAGCGCCAACCCGCACGCCAACGGCGGCCTGCTGTTGCGCGACCTCGTCATGCCCGACTTCCGCGACCACGCCGTACCGGTGGAGCGTCCTGCCGCAGAAGCCGCCGAGGCGACCAAGGTGCTGGGCGCGTTCCTGCGCGACATCATCATCCGCAATCCCGACCGGTTCCGCGTCATGGGGCCGGACGAGACGGCGTCCAACCGCCTCTCCGCGGTGTTCGAGGCGACCGACCGCACGTGGAACGCCATCACCGAGCCCGGTGACGATCACCTCGCTCCGGACGGACGGGTGATGGAGGTGCTGTCCGAGCACCTGTGCCAGGGCTGGCTCGAGGGCTACCTGCTCACCGGCCGTCACGGCTTGTTCAACTGCTACGAGGCGTTCATCCACATCATCGACTCGATGTTCAACCAGCACGCGAAGTGGCTCAAGACGACACGCGCGATTCCGTGGCGAGCACCGATCGCGTCACTGAACTACCTGCTGTCGTCGCACGTCTGGCGCCAGGACCACAACGGGTTCTCCCACCAGGACCCCGGGTTCATCGACCACGTGGTCAACAAGAAAGCCGAGATCATCCGGGTGTACCTGCCGCCGGACGCCAACACGCTGCTGTCGGTGACCGACCATTGCCTGCGCAGCAAGCACTACGTGAACGTCATCGTCGCCGGCAAACAGCCCGCGTTGACCTACCTGAGCATCGACGAGGCGGTCGCGCACTGCACGCGCGGTCTCGGGATCTGGCCGTGGGCGAGCAACACCGACGGCGAGCCCGATGTCGTACTCGCCTGCGCGGGAGAGATCCCGACGCTGGAAACCTTGGCCGCCGCGGATTTGCTGCGCGCCCACCTTCCCCAGCTGAGGGTGCGGGTCATCAACGTCGTGGACCTGATGCGGCTGCAGCCCGCCAGCGAACATCCGCACGGGCTGTCCGACGGCGACTTCGACGCGCTGTTCACCACGGACAAACCGGTGATCTTCGCATTCCACGGCTATCCGGCGCTGATCCACCGGCTCACGTACCGGCGCAACAACCACCACAACCTCCATGTGCGCGGCTACAAAGAAGAAGGCACCACGACCACGCCGTTCGACGTCCTGATGCTCAACGACCTCGACCGCTTCCACCTCGTCATGGACGTCATCGACCGCGTCCCGTCGTTGGGCAGCAACGCCGCGACGCTGCGCCAGCGGATGACGGACGCTCGTTTGGCGGCACGCCGGTACACCCGCGAACACGGCGAGGACGACCCGGCGATCTCCGGCTGGACCTGGCCGGAACAGGACTGAGCAGTGCGAGTGCTGGTCGTCAACGCGGGCTCGTCGAGCCTGAAGCTCCGCTTCCTCGACGAGCACGACGCGGTGCGGCACACCGCTGACCTGCCTGCCGGAGCGGACGGGTTCGACACGTCGCGCCTCGCCGGAGTCCTGCGTGACTGGGACGAACCGGATGTGGTCGGGCATCGTGTCGTGCACGGTGGAACCGGCTTCACCGGTCCGGTACGGATCGACGACGTGGTGCGGGAGCGGTTGCACGATCTGACCGGCCTCGCCCCGCTGCACCAACCCAAGTCGCTCGCCGCTCTGGACGCCGTCACCGGACAATTCCCCGGTATCGCCGCGGTGGCGTGCTTCGACACCGCTTTCCACGCCACGATCCCGGAGGCGGCCGCGACCTACGCGGTGCCACGCGAATGGCGGGACCGCTACGCGATCCGGCGCTACGGATTCCACGGCCTCTCGCACGGCTACTGCTCGCGCCGCGCGGCAGAACTGCTCGACCGGCCGCAGGCCGGGCTGCGGGTCGTCTCCTGTCACCTGGGCGCGGGAGCGTCGCTCGCGGCAGTGGTGGACGGACGCAGCGTCGACACCACCATGGGCTTCACCCCGTTGGAAGGTCTCGTGATGGCGACCCGGTCCGGTACCGTCGATCCCGGATTGGTGCTCTGGCTGGAAGAGCACGAACACCTGTCACCGCACGAGGTCGCCACGGCGTTGGAACAGCGCTCCGGACTCACCGCGCTCGCCGGCACCGGTGACATGCGCGAAGTAGAAGCCGCGGCGGATCGTGGAGACACGGACGCGGCCCTCGCTCTGGACGTCTACACACATCGACTGGTGGGTGGCATCGGCGCCATGGCGGCGGCAACCGGGGGGATGGACGTTCTCGTGTTCACCGGTGGGGTCGGTGAACACTCGTCCGCGGTGCGACGTCGAGCGGTCGAGCGGCTGCGGTTCCTCGGCGCGGCCATCGATCTCGACCGCAACGACACCGTGCGCGACGATCAGGACATCACCGCCGCCGGTGCGGACGTGAGGACACTGGTGATCACCGCTCGGGAGGACCTCCAGATCGCTCGCGAGGCGCGCGGTATCGTCACAGCAGAGCGGTCGCGATGACGAAGTAGACGTAGACCGAGAGCAGGTCCTGGACGACGGTGGCCAGCGGGCCAGAACCGAACGCGGGATCGCGGCCCAGCCGGTGCAGCAGCCACGGCAGGGCCATGGCGATGGCGGTCGCGATCGACGAAGCCACCAGCAACGCGGCCGACACGGCCAGCGCCACTTGGAAGTCACCCCACACCAGCAGGATCGGCGGGAAGGCGATCGCCGCGAGCAGGGTGCCGAGCAGCACGCCGGTGACGACCTCGCGCAGCGCGACACGTCCGATCCCGATGCCCACGGACAGCCCTCGGATCACGAGGGCCACGGTCTGGGTGCCGACCGCGTCGGCGATGTACACCACTCCCGGCACGAACAGCGCGACGAGGACCTGGCGGGCCAGCAGTTCCTCGAAGGACCCGACGATTCCCGCCGCCAGCAGTGCTCCCGCCAAGCCGACGAGCAGCCACGGCAGACGGTGCCACAGCCGCCTTGCCACCCGCTCCGTGCTCGCGCTTCGCGCAGATGCAGATGTCGTGAGGAAACCGCCGAGCCTGGCGAGGTCCTCGTCGTGCTCCTCGATGAGGACGCCGAGCAGGCGCTGTGCCGAGATCAACCCGCGGAACCGGCCGTCCGGTGTGATGACGGCGAGCCCGGGTTCCCGGTTCTGCACCGCCTGCCGGGCCGCTTTCTCCTGATCGACGTGGGGGTGCACCACAGGAGGCCGGGCATCCATGATCGCGCTCATCGGCGTGTCAGGCGAGGCCGCGAGCAGCTGCTCGATCGTGACGAGCCCGATCAGGGCGTCGCCACGACACACGGCCAGCACCGCCGCGCTGTCGAACTTCCGCCCCCGCAGACCGGCGTGCACCTCGTCCGCGATGTCGGTCGCCGCCACGACCGGCACGTTCATGGAGGCGTGCGCGGCCGCTGTGCTGAGCAGATCGGCCGGTCCCCGGCCGGTCACCGGCTGGTTCGGATCCGCGGTCCCGGACAGGGACGGGTTCATCGTCTTGCGTGCCGGTGGTCGGTTGACCGGCGCCAGCCGATGAAAATGTTCACGGACGTCTCCTCACGAGACCGTGGCGACCGCGGGGTCGGGCGGGCGTGGAGGAAGGTTGCTCGAGCGTAGAGACCAGCATCCTTCCCGCACAAGGTGCGCTCCTGTCCGAGGCCCTCTACGCTGAGTGGTACATCCGCCCCGGACCTCGGCGGCGCACGCGTGGATCGCTGACGCGCCGAGGAGGTCGTGGGATGTTCCCTCTTAAGTCGCCGAATTGTCGCGCAACGTGATCGCCGTGCACCGAATCGCCGGAACCTCGCTCGCGAGGGTTCCGCGTCTCCGCGCGCCACTTGGGTGTGTCCTGAGTGGATGGTGATGCCCACGTACGACTCTTGGTATGAGGAGAACTCGTGATGAAGGGACCTGCGGCACCCGTCGTGGTCGGTATCGACGGCTCGTCCTCTGCGCTCGCGGCGGTGAGGTGGGCAGCCGACGACTGCGCCCGCCACCACGCACCGTTGCGCCTGGTGCACGGCTACCTCCTGCCGAGCCGCGGCTATCCGGAGGTCATCCTCACGGGCACCGAGGTCCACCAGGCGATCGAAGCACAAGCGCGCACATGGCTGGACGAGGCCGCCCAAGCCGCACTGGCTGGTGCGCCCGACATCGATGTGACGACGCACGTCGTCGCAGGGGGTGCAGCGACATCGCTGATCGAGGAGTCGCGTGAGGCCCGGCTGATGGTGCTCGGATCGCAAGGACTCGGCGGCGTCACCGGGTTGCTCGTCGGCTCGACCGCGCTCGCACTGGCGTCGCACGGCCAATGCCCGCTCGTGGTCGTGCGTGGGACACCGCGTTCTGAGGGGCCGGTGGTCGTCGGCGTCGACGGGTCGCCGACGAGCGAGGCAGCGGTGGCGTTCGCGTTCGAGGCCGCATCGGTGCGTCGCGCGCCGCTCACCGCGGTGATGTCGTGGCACAACCTCATGATCGGCAGCGACTTCGACGACTCGCAGTTCGCGATCAACTGGAACCGTGTCGAGGAGCAGGAACAACGCCTGCTGGCACAACAACTCGCCGGCTGGCAGGAGAAGTACCCAGACGTGCAGGTCGACCGCGTCGTGCTGCACGACCGGCCGGTACGAGCCTTGACGCGGTTCGGCGAGCAGGCCCAGCTGCTGGTGGTGGGCAGTCGAGGGTACGGCGGGTTCGCCGGAATGCTGATCGGCTCGACCAGCCAGGCGCTGGTTTACCACGCGCCCTGCCCGCTCGCGATCGTACGGCCATGAGCGACATCGCGACCGGGACCATCGTGGTTGGCGTGGACGGATCTCCCTCCAGCGAGGCGGCACCGGGCTGGGCTCCGGCGGAGGCGCGGCACCACGGCTACCCGGTCGTCGCGATCTTCGCCTGGCACCGGCACCACGCCCTGATGATCGGTCCGATTCCCGTCGAGTTCGGCATGGAGTGGACGTCCGAACGCGTGCGCGCGGGACACCAGGCCGTACTCGACAAAGCGGTGAGGGCGGGCAACGGCTCCGGGGTGTGCAGGACCCTCGCCGAGGGCGATCCCAAGTCGGTGCTGATCGAGGCCTCGCGCAGCGCCGTGCTGCTCGTGGCAGCGCTTTCCGACGCGGGTCAAGGACAGGCAACGCGTGCCGGCGCCCGCCGCCGGTCGAGGCTCGGAGTCGACGAGGTGGAGTCATGAGCACAGCAAACCCGATCGTTGTCGGGGTCGATGGAACGTCGGTGTCAGAGCGAGCGTTGCAGTGGGCGATGGACGAGGCTCTCGTCCGCGACTGCCCGCTGCACGTCGTGCACGCGTGGAACTACGAGCCGCTCGCGGACTGGACGCAAACAGACGCGGCCCGAGGGATGCCGGCGTCCGAAGCACTGGTGGAGAACGCGTTGCGTGCCACCCTGGCAGGGCGCACCGACATCCCTGTGATCGTCCGGCGAAGCGTTCGAGGCGACGCCGCCGAAGTGCTGGAGCAGCAGTCGGTGGGTGCGACCATGCTCGTCGTGGCCACTCACAGCGGGCACTGGCTGCGCAAGACCGTTCTCGGATCGACCAGCACGCACTGCGTGCGGCACTCGTCCGCACCCGTCCTCGTGATCCCCGTGCAACGAGAGGCACGCAACGAGCAGAGCCATGCCGCTGACCAGAGCTGATACCAAGGCTCCCACTCCGCACGCGCAGCCGGCCGACGAGGTCGTGCGACAGGCCCGCTCCGATGCGATGACCGGACTGTCCACTTCAGACTGGCAGAGCAGGCTCGCGGAGCTCGGACCGAACGAGTTACCGCCCAGCCGAGGGTCGAACTGGGTTGTGCGGCTGCTGAAACAGCTGCACAACCCGCTGATCTACGTCCTGCTCGCGGCCGCGGTGCTCACCGCCGCACTCGGCGAGATCGTCGACGCGTCTGTCGTGCTCGCCGTCGTCGTGATCAACGCGATCATCGGGTTTCTGCAGGAGATGCGGGCCGAACGCGCACTGGACGCCCTCGCGGCGATGACACGCACCGAGGCCACGGTGTTGCGCGACGGCGTCACGTCCCGTGTCCCATCCGCCCAACTGGTGACCGGTGACGTCGTTCTCCTGGAAGCGGGCGACCAGGTGGCCGCCGACCTGAGACTCGTCGACACGCAGGAGCTCAGCGTCGACGAGTCCGCGCTCACCGGCGAATCCTCGCCGGTGTCGAAAGACCCGCTGGCACTGCCACCGGACACCGCGCTCGCCGACCGGGCCAACACGGCCTACTCCAGCACACTGGTCACTGCCGGCAGCGGCCGAGGCGTCGTCACCGCGACGGGCACCGACACCGAGATCGGCCGAGTGCACCGCCTCGTGGGCACGACGGTGACGGTCCGGACGCCGCTGACACGCAAACTCGCACGGTTCAGCCAGGTGCTGACACTGGTGATCCTCGGGCTGGCCGTGGCCAGCGTCGCGGTCGGACTGCTGCGAGGAGAACCGCTGGCGGGCATGGTGACCGCGGCGGTTGCCCTCGCGGTGGGCGCGATTCCGGAAGGCCTGCCCGCGGCGGTGACGGCGACGCTCGCGATCGGCGTCGCGCGGATGGCACGCAGGAACGCGATCGTTCGCCGGCTGCCCGCCGTGGAAACCCTCGGCAGCACCACGGTGATCTGCACCGACAAGACCGGCACCTTGACCGCAAACGCCATGACCGTGCGGACGGTCGTCGTCGGCACCCGGCACCCGGCACCCGGCACCCGGCACCACGAGCTAACCGGTATCGGCTATTCCCCAGAAGGGGACCTCGCGCCACCCGCGGACGCGGCGGTCCGAGAATGCCTGCTCGCCGCGTGGGCGTGCAACGACGCGCGAATCATCGAGGAGAAAAGTGAGTGGCAGCCTGTCGGCGACCCGACCGAGGCCGCACTCGTCGTCGCGGCCCGCAAAGCAGGACTCGGCACCGCCGACGTGCCGGCACGGGTGGACGTGCTGCCGTTCAGCTCGGAACGCCTGTTCATGGCGACCCAGCACACCGGCGGCGCCGTGTACGTCAAGGGCGCGGTGGAACGCGTGCTCGAACTCGCAGGCTTGGAACACGGCGTCGAAGCCGAAGAACTGGCACGCGACGGCCTGCGAGTGCTCGCGATCGGAACCGCCCATGGCGCTGAGCTGACCGAGGAAGCACTGCGCGGCAAGGTGACCTTGCTCGGACTGGTCGCGATGCAGGACCCACCTCGTCCCGAGGCGATCGAGGCCGTGCACGCCTGCCAGGCCGCCGGCATCGAAGTGAAGATGATCACCGGTGACCACCCGGCGACCGCACGGTCGATCGCGGCCCACTTCGACATCGACGACGTCTACGCGAGAGTGTCACCGGAGGAGAAGCTGCGGCTGGTCACGGAATTCCAGGCACGAGGCGAGGTGGTCGCGATGACCGGGGACGGTGTGAACGACGCACCCGCCCTGCGCCGCGCGGACATCGGCGTGGCGATGGGCAAGGGAGGCACCGAGGTCGCCAAGCAGGCGGCCGACATGGTGCTCACCGACGACAACTTCTCCTCGATCCGCGCCGCCGTCGAGGAAGGCCGCGCGGTCTTCGACAACCTGCGCAAGTTCATCATCTGGACCCTGCCCACCAACATGGCAGAAGGCCTGGTGATCCTCACCGCGATCGTGCTGGGCACAGCCCTGCCGATCCTCCCGGTGCAGATCCTGTGGATCAACATGACCACCGCCGTCGCGCTCGGCCTGCCCCTCGCCTTCGAACCCCGCGAGCCAGGCGTCATGCGCCGGCCGCCGTTGCCGCCGACCCTGCCCCTGCTGACCAGATCGCTGGTGGGGCGCGTCGCGTTCGTCTCCGCGGTCCTGCTCGCCTGCTCGTTCGGAGCGTTCCGCTGGCAGCTCTCCTCCGGGGCGTCACTCGAACTCGCCCGCACCGTGGCGGTCAACGTGTTCGTCGGCGCGCAGATCGCCTACCTGATGAACTGCCGATCACTGGAAAACCTGCGGTCGCGCGCCGGACTGCTGAGCAACCGATGGCTGCTCGGTGGTATCGCGCTGACCATCGGTCTGCAACTGCTGCTGACCTACCTGCCCGCGATGAACACCTTGTTCCACACCGCGCCAATGCCCTGGCACACCTGGACTTCCGTCCTGGTGCTGAGCGCCCTGACGTACGTGCTGGTGGAACTCGACAAATGGCGCCGCCGTATCGCAGCGGTGAGGCGACGTCCTTCCGGCTAGCGGCACTGGCGTCGCCGCAGCGCTCTTGGTACCTGCGTCAGCTCTTTTCACTTGGTTTGCGCACGGGCGTCCGCGCTCCGCAGCGGTCGGCATGTGCCGGCTGGCCGGGGGAGAACACTGGAAGAAGTCGAGGTGTGGCAACAGGGTCGAGCTGCGCTGAACCAGCTGCGACAGCGGGACCGGCCTCGCGCCGGGGATGTCAGGCACGCTTCACCGGGGCGAGGGTGAGCAGCCCGCAGCCGTAGGCCTTGCCGTGTCCGATGCCGTGGGTGAGGCTGTGCCGCAGCGCGTCGGGGTCGGTGATCTCCAGGCGGCCCTCGAACACGGCGGTGGCCAGGGTGACGGTGCGTCCTTGGCGCCGGAACTTGAGGTGTTCGCGACCGCGGACGGCCACGTCGGGTTCTTTGTGCTCGCCGCGGGGAATGGTGAAGCCGTGGCGTTCGGTCCGGGTGAGCAGCCAGTCGGTCTGCTGGGCCACGGTGACGTGACCGAAACGCTGTGACCGTGCGGCGTCGTCGCTTTTGCGCCGGTTGCTCACCGGGTTGGCCTTGAGTCGGAACGCCCACTCGTCGCCGGCGTTGAGCCGGTCGAGCAGGCGGGTGTAGTCGCGGGTGTCCCAACCGTGGGTGGTGGGCCAGCCGACGTCCTCGACCAGGTGGGTGAGGTCGGGCTTGTGCGGGCTGACGATGTAGAGCAGGGCTTGATGGTCACGCTGATCAAGCCGCCACAACACCCGCCCGTTCCCGGCCGGTGCCGCGGCCAGGGTGGGGAACCGGCCAGCACGGCGGCGTGGAGTTTCTGCGGTGAGGCGAGCAGATCGCGGGCGGCGCGGCGGGCCGGGTTGATCTCGAACCGGGTCAGGTGCATCAGAAGATCTCCTCGAACACAGTCATCGGGTCGAGGGGATCGCCGGCGGCAGCCGCAGGCACTGGCTGGTGGGCCGGATTGGAGATGGTGACCCGGCCGTGCCGCACGGATCGCCACCCGTAGCGGCGTTCGCGGGGATCGAAGCTCAGCGGTTCGTCGCGGACGAGTTCGCTGCCGGGCTCGCCCTCGGGCACTTCGGAGAGCAGCTGGTTGGTGTTGCGGGCGTGGGTGCGCATCAGCGAGAAGGCGTCCTCCACGTCGATCTGCGGGCGCTCCGTCAGCACGCCCTTGGCCTGCTCGATGGTGATGTGGCTCGTGAGTGCGGCTTGCAGCTGTTCCGCGAGCACCCGGTTCCGCCGGATCGCGCGCACCTGGAGAAGGCTGATCGTCGCGACGTTCGCGAACGACTGCGCCAACGTCGTCGCCTCGGGGGGAGTGCATCCGGCGAGGTCCGGAACAGGTTGAGCGTGCCGATGACCTCGCTCCGCAGCCGCATCGGCACCGCGTCGACCGCGACGAACCCGAGGCGCACCGAGGCGGCGTTGAACCGGGGCCACCGCGGTGGCCCCGCGCGCAGGTCGTCACACCGGACGCTCTGACCTGAGCGGAAGCACTCCTCGGAAGGGCCTTCTCCGTCGTGTGCCAGGTGGTGCTCCAGCGGCCGGGTCATCTTGGTCGAGACGGCCATCAGCTTGAGCACCTTGTTCGTCGGCCAGCGCGACGAAGGTCTGGGCCACCCGGTCCGACATTCGCGCCACCTCTACTTGTCGATGTTGGTGCACATGAGTCCGCGCTCGGCCCGGTCGTTCGCCACCGAGAAGAGGTGGCGGACCGCAGGGCCGGACGGTCCACGCGTGCGGATGGACGCCTTTCCGCCGTGCTCGTCCTCCGCGCTCCGGCCCGCGGGCCGGTCGAGCAACAGGGCCGTGGCCACGTCGGCCAGGTGCACCGCGTCGGCGATCTCGTCCGGGAGCAGGGCGCCGCAGGCGTCCCGGTGGATCTCCAGAGTGCCGAGCGAGTGCGCGTTGAGCACCAATGGGAACGCGAACATCGCCGCCACCCCGATCGCGATGGCAGCGGGGGCGAAGACGGGCCAGTGCTTCGTGGCGGCGAGGTCCGGCACCAGCACGGGCCAGTTCTGCCGCGTCGCCGTGAAAGCCGGACCCTCCGCGAGCATGGTCTGCAATTCAGCGATTTCCACCCCGCAGAAGCCGGCGGTCTCGAACGGCTGGACGCCATCTCGTGTGGTCCGCAGGTAGATCGCGCTGCCGACCGCGTTCGTCCGCACGCCGCAGGCGATGCAGACGTGGCGAACGGCGACCTGCCGGTGCTCGTCCTCGTTCTCGTAGGTCTCCACGTCGGCCACCTGGCGGTGCTGCTCGGTGCTCATGTCGCTAGCCGATCCCGGGTTCGGGCGCCACCGGCCGCAGCGATCGGTTGTGACGCGGTTCGGTGCGGGTCTGTCTTCGCCTCGTCGACCTGACGGATCAGGTCGTCCCTGGCCTCGCCGAGTGCCGACGACAACAACCGCTGCTTCGACGAGGTCGCGACGAAGTGCACGCGGTGCGCGCTGCTGATCCAGCACTGCGGGACGACCCGCTGCTCGTCGCCGTCGCGGTCCTTCAGGCTGATCTCCAGGTCCACCTGGTCGTCGCGGTACGACCGCAGGCGGGTGCCGAGCGCGGCCAGACACCCCACGACCCAGTCGCGTCCGGTGGCGTGGAAGCCGGCGGAGAGATGCAGGCGCTGGACGATCACTGACGCGTCGGCCGGGACCGCGTTCATGCTTTGCCGCATACGGTGCTCAACTGAAATCTCCTCGTGAGATCAGAGCGACCGCGGGGTCCGGGCGGATCAATATCAGAGTAGCCCCTGCGCGGTCGTTCTCAAACTTCTTCAACTCATTGTGCGAAGGCCGCGCCGGGCGGCCGGTGCTGCGGGACGGGCGTGCGCGTGACCTGGTGCCGGACTGAAAGTGCACGTGACCAGCGTTCTCTGTCGAAGGGTGGGCTGCAGTAGGGCCCTGGTGTCGCTCCGCATGGTCGCGCCAGAACGGTTTCCGGGGGTTTGTTCTGAAACAATCTCCCTTAGGAAAAATTGGACCATCTCGTGGTCAACGATTTTTGTCGCGATTTTTCGCGGTGCGGCTCACAAACGTATCGACGCTCGTGCGTCTGTTTGGCGAGTGGCGGAAGCACCGATGCAGTGATTGCGCCTCACGGCACCGAGGTCAGGACAGCCTGATCACAGCACGGAGGGTTTCGAGCGCCTGGTGCTGCACCAGGCGTACCGCTGCTGGCGTGGACCCGAGCACGTGTGCCGTCTGCTCCGCGGAGAGGCCTCGAACGACCCGCAGGCGCAGGACTTCGCGCTGATCTTCGGTGAGTGCCGCGAGGTGCCGAAGGCCGGGCCACACCGGACCGCTCACGACGCCCTGGAAGTACCGTGACCCGCGTCGAAGTGGTCGGCGAGGCCCCACGCCCCTGCGTAGTCCTCATGCCTGCGTACCAGGGACGCGAGCGGGCGGAAGCGGTCGCGCACGCGGGCCGAGTCGACGAGTGCCGACATCGTGAGGGCCCGCATCCCGCAGTCCACCACGCCCTGGACGTCTCCTTCGACCAGATGGCTGGTGGACAACAGGATCAAGCTGAACGTTCGGCCCCGGACCAGTATCTCGTCGTACTCGCCGATTGCCGTGGTGAGCAGGGGAACGGCGGTCCGCCCGTGCCGTCGTCCCACCGTGACCGACAGGTCCGTGTGCACGGCTCTTGCGATCGCGGAGAGCTCCGCCTCGGTGAAGAAAGCCGCCCAACCGGCCACGTCGACGCGGTTCACGGCGGCGAACTCGTCCTGGCCGCGATCGAGCAGCGCGAGGGCGCCGTGCTCGGCCCCCTTCTTGGCGTACGCCCACGCCGCGTTCACGGAGAGGATGCCGGCCGCGAGGTCGTCGCCGGCCTTGGCAGCCGCGAGCCGGCCGATGTCGAAGTGGCGCAACGCCTTGTCGATCTGCCCGTGGTGCAGGAACACGCGCCCCAGCCGGTAGCACACGTTGGCCGTCAACCCGTCCGCACGCGCGAGCCCGACCAGGGCGAGGGCGTGGCCGAAGTGGTGGTGCGCGGAGCTCACCAGGCCCGCGTCGAATCTGGCCCACCCCGCGATGTTCCGCAGATTTGCCACAGCGGCGTGCAGTCGCTGCCGTACGTGCGCCGGCACGCGTGTGGTGAGCAACGGCAGGCTGTCACGGACCTGGCGCCGGATGTCATCGAGGCAGTTCTCACCGCCACTGCGGTGGTCCAGTTCGCGCAACGCCCGAGTGTGTTCTTCCGGGCGTGTGGCGTTGGAAAGTCCGATCATGACGGGCACCCCGAGCCTTGAGTGGCGGATGGTGCCGCCGGGGTCCGGGGCGGCTGGATCGACATCGATCTTAGTACGGCACCCACGTCGTGATCCGCCGCTGTTCGGGTGCATATGACTCGGGTCGCCATGTACCTGGGCGGACCGACCGGACCTGCTCACCGCCCGGCGACGCTGCCGTGGAGGTGCCTGGCGACGTCACGGAGTCTGACGTCGTTGTGCTGCGACTGCTGGACGAGCAGTTCGAAGGCCTGGTCGGCGGTGCAGGCGTGCACCGCCATGAGAATCCGCTTGGCCTGCTCGATGACTGCACGTGAGGCCAGCGCGGTCTCGAGGTTGCCGATGTGCTCACGCGATCTCTGCCGCTGGTGGGCGTTGCTGATCGCCGCGCTGGCCGCCGTGGTGAACAACCACATCACGCTCTCGTCGGACGGGTCGAAGGCCGGCGCGCTGTAGCTGCAGATGTTGAGCGATCCCATGTGGACGGCGTCGTTGCTGTCCGATGCCGGAAGCTCGATGGCCGCGGAAAGGCAAGCGCGCGCGGATTCCAGGCAGGGGCCGCGGTCGGCGTCGTACTGCCTCTCGTCGGCTCCGGCGGAAGTGCTGTCGCTGGCCGCGGCGGTCCTCGGGCGCTCATCGTTGACCATGACCGTGACCGCGTCGGCGTCCTGGATCGCTTTCGTCGCGGTGTCGGCGAGCCGCTCGAGGATGTCCGTCGAGGGGCTCCTCGACGGACATCCCGTCCCTCAGCGTGGTCAGAGCCACGGCCGCCTCGTCCCGGCACTCCACCGCGTCCCTGCGGGTCGGCTTCGGCGGTGTGCGCGTTTTCCGTCCGAGGACGGTAGCCAGGTTGTCCATGCCGCATCGCCTTCCGCGGGGAACGAGTTCGCGGCGCTCGTGCTCAACGCGCAGCGAATGGTACGGCGCAGAGGTGTCGGCGAGAGTGCCGCGAAGGCGAGGACGACGAATCGATGTGGTGACCGGGTGTTCCAAGGCCCGTACCAGCCCGGCGGCCACGCGAAGCGGTTCCACGACAACGAAGGCGGTCGGCAGCGCTCGCGTCGCGACCCTGCGGCCACCCCGGACGGCCAGAGCACCCGCCCGCCCACGACCGAGTTCTCCGGGAACTCGGTCGTGTAGTTGTACGCGGCGATCCACCTGACGAGTTCGACGGTCCGGTGTGCCGCCTGCCTGGCGAGGAGCTTCGGGTGCACACGTGGGTGAAGTACGCGCCGATCAGCAACCGGCGGGGTTCGGCCAGGTCGACGTCCGCGGGCAGGCGGTGGCTGACGCTCGCGAAGTTGTCCGCGAAGGTCGCGCGGATGTCCTGGTGCCGTTCCGCGAACAGGCGGACCGTGCGCTCGAGCGCGGCGAGGACGACGCCGTCGTCGAGTGCCATGACCCGCCGGATCACGGCTGCGGACCGCGACTCGTGCTCGGGCACCTTCTCGCCGGGCACGAACAGCCTGGTGATCACCCGGCGCGGGTCCGGACGCAGCCGCAGCCGGCTTCGGGTGACGCGTGCGTTCATCCGGTGCTCCTCAGCAGCGTGCGCAGGTGCTGGCGGGTGGAGATCAGAGCCAGGGTCGACTCGGCCCCCTGGTTGTTGTTCGGGCCTTGCGGGGTCAGCCCGTCGTAACCGCCGCCGGTCTGATCGTCGCGCATCGACGAGCCGAGGTCGTTGTCACCGTTGAACCACGCGATCGAACGGTGGATGCCGCGAGTCAGGTGGGGTCGCCGGTGCAGCGGTAGCCGCGGGCGCAGGCGTCGGCCATCGCGGCCGCCTCGATCGGCTGCTGGTCGAACGCCGGGCGCTGCTCGCCGAGGAACCACCCACCGGTTGGGACCGGTGAGAGGTGGAAGTCCGTGGACTCGACGCCCAGCAGCCACTCCAGCAGCCGCAGGCCGTCATCGCGCACCTTGTCGTCGGCGAGGAGATCCCCGCGGCGATCAGCGCCTCGGCCAGCGCGGCGTTGGCGTAGAACAGCCGGTTCTCGGGCCACGGCCACGTCGGGTCGGGACGTGGTTCACCGACGTACGAGGGGACATCGCCGAGCAGCGCGGCGGCGGAGGCGTGGACCGGATCGGCGCTGAGGCCCTCGGCGGCGCCGAGCGCGGCGAACGTCATCGAGCGCACCGACGGCGGCCGGCGGTGCGCGCTGCGGTCGAAGCACTCCAGTGCTGTCCGGCGGATCGAGGGCACCGGGCAGCGGGCGGCGGCGGTGCCGAGTCCCCACAGCGCCCGGCCCCACCAGTCGCCCAGTCCCGGCTCGTCCTGCCAGTCGCGGCCTAGGCCCGAGACGGTTGTGGAAGCGCCCGTCCTCGTTCTGCGCGTAGGCCATGAAGGCCAGATAGCCCTCAGCCAGCCCGGCCAGTTCGGCGGGCAGTTCCGGTTCGCGGCTCAGGACCACCAGACCCCTGGCGACGTCGTCGAGGCAGTAGCCGTGCTCCCGCCGCGGCAAGGGGCCTTCCGCGTGCTCGTAGAGACCCGTGTCGTCGCTGAGCCGCACCAGGTGGGAGAAGTCGGGTTCCCTCATCGTGTCAGGACGACTCGGGTGGTGAGCAGGTCCTCGGCGAGGCGGAGATACCGGCCGGCCACCGCGGGCCAGCTCAGCGCCGGACGGAGCTCGGTGGAGCGGTCGTGCATTCCCGCGGCGAGCTGGGGCTCCGTCAGCACGCGCCGCAGCGCCGCCGTGATGGCCGCAGGGTCTCGGTGCGGCACCAGCAGACCGGCTCCGCCGGCCAGCAGTTCGACGGCGTGCGGGAACACCGTGGTGACGACCGGTCCGCACGCCGCGAGCGCTTCGACGAGCACGCCCGACGTGACCTGTTCGGAGGAGTCGTAGGGGAGCGGGACGACATCGGCCCGGCCCACGAGGTCCGCCAGCGCGTTCGCCTCGAGGTAGGTCGGATCGAACTCCACCAGGTCCCCGACGCCGTGGGCGGCGGCACGGTCGCGCAGGTGCGTCCGGTACCTCTCGCCCCCGTGCGCCAGCACCTTCGGATGGGTCTGCCCCGCGATCAGAGCCGCCGCGAGCAGCGCGAGCAAGCACGCCACCACGACGGCACCCGTTCGAACCCTTCCCGTGATTCTGGGGGATCCGTTGTGCGGCCGTTCGCCGTTCACCGATTCTTCAATTTCTGAACACTGTCTGCCGCTTATCCGACCGTGGCGTTCGAAGTCCACTGTGGATGTTGTCGCGAATTGGGCCGGCCTCGTTCAGCAGGACAGCGGAACGCCACCAGCACAGGACAGTCGCGTTGCCGGCGGCCGCCAGAGACTCAGCGGGAGAGAGTGCGCGGGTCGCGCCCGCGGGGGTACACCTCGTGCTCCGCGACCGAACCGTCCCGGTCGCGGACGACGTGGTCCACCGCGTGCGAGATGGCCATCTCACGGCCGTTCGTGCGCGCATCTTCCTTGGACAGGTGAATGCTGGAAGGAAGGTCGTTCCCCTCGACCTTGTTCTTCCACCGGCCGTTTTCGAAGTAGGTCTCGATGTCGCCACGCATGGGCTCACTCCCCGCAGGTTCGACCTTCCGAGTACCCGCTGGCGCCGGCTGTCACACCGCTTGCCCTCCGCGAGCCGATCGGTCGCGCCGCTTGGTCGAGATGCCCGTCGTGCGGGCCTTGTGCAGCGTGCCCGCGCAGATCAGGTTCGGAAGCCGCTGCCCGGAAACCCGATCGAGATCAGATCAAAGCGAGTTCGTGCATGCCGGGAATACGTTTCGTGCAGGTCAGCCGAGCGTCGGTGGATCGCGGCCATCACCGGTCATCCACGACACCGGTGGCGTCCACCTCGACAGCCAGATGTCTGGCCAGCGCCCGCACACCCCTCCGAGGCTCGCCCGAAGTCACCGAGCCCGTCGTGTTTCGACGGGTTTCGCGTTGCCAGGCGAGGGATCCGTCCCGCGCCCGGCGGATCAGCTAGGCCCGGTCGCCGCCGGCACCGCCCTGCTCGAAGTCGTCCATGCGCCCGGCGAGCATCGTGCGAGCTTTCGCCGCAGCCTCGACCAGGCTGCACCGGTGGTGCCGGGCGAGCACAGTGATGAGATTGTCCGTGCCCTCCTCCAACTCCCGCCGCGCGGAACGCAGGTCGTTGGTCCAGGCGATGATGTCGGCGGTCGCGTTGCGCAACCCGTCCAGTTGACGGGCCTCGGGCAGAGCGCGTTCCATGACGGCCAGCACCGGCAACACCGTGATGGTGCGTCGGCGCAACACCACGTAATCGTCGAGCCCGAGCCGCTCACCAGACGCCCGCAGCTCCGCCTCCGTGCAGATGGCCTCGGCAAAGTCCCGGTACAGCCCGATGAACTGGTCGCTTCATCCCGGCCGAGCCGCCGCTTTCGTGCGGCCCCACAGGTCGCCGAGTGCGCGCACCGCTGCCACCGGGTGCTCACTTCGGTCCGCGCCGCTGAGCACCTCAAGGAGCTGTTGCAGCAGCTTCCGCACCTCGGCCGGTGACTGCCCTTCCTGGTCGAACCTGTCGTCGACCAGCGCGACGAACGCACCCCACTCGGCTTTGACCCCCAGCTCAGCAGGGTCCGCATGCGGAGTCAGCCATCCGGCCATGCGCCCGTGCCCCATGCGACCCAACCGCCGCGCCTGCTCGCCCTCGCTGACCAGGCCGTGTCGGGCAGCCCACGACCTGGCCTGGCGTTCAGCGTGAATTCAGTACGAGTTGCAGATAGTGATCATCGCATCGGGCACTACCGACGAATGGCCGCGACCCGAGCCGTCCGTTCAGGCGGTTGCTGAGACACCCGGGAGAGTGATTACCTCTCGGACGGTGCGAGGTCGCGCACGTGTCATCTCATGATGCCGGGGCGTTCTTGACCCAGCAGATCTTCCGCTGGTGGCCGTCGAGGTCCTCGAAGACGCGTTGATGGAAGAAGTCCGCATCCCACGGTGGCGAGTACTCCTGGCCGCCAGCGATGATGGCTCGGTCGACGATGAGCTCCACATCGCCGCGGTCGTTGGCGAAGATGTCGAACACGGCTTCGATTTCGGTCCGGGTGTCGACGACGCGTGAGATCGAGGTCGAACCGAAGCCCGATCGCGGTGAAGAACTCCTTGCGGCGGGAAAGATCCGCTACCCGCATGACGGTGAACAGACGATGTTCCATCGACTCTCTCCCCGCCCTCGACCCACGCCCTTCAGTACACGAAACTCGTGCCGAACCCGTGCACGGAGCGGTAGAAGCAGACCGCGGCGGACAGGTGTGGCGTCTTGGCCCGGTTGCGCTCGGCCTGCGCAACGATCGACTGGCCGATGGTTGTGACGATGTCCAAACGGAGGAGCGTTTCGTTGCATGAGCGGCGGGCCCGACCGGCGAGGTGCCTTGTCGGAGGTTGGGGATCAGTATGTCCACATCGGACTACATTCTGCTGGGCAGGACACTTCGGTCTGGAATTTCACCCGGTTGCGATACCTGCTGAGAGAGTTCGCAACTGGTCGAAGACGCCACGAGCGGCGTTCCGGGGCTGACAGGTGCGTTCGGCACGAGGACCCTGGCCTCCGCGGAGCCCGGGGCCCTCTCGGGACGGGATCAGGGCCTGACTTCTCTCCTCGCTCGGATGCCCAGCGACTGGATCAGTTCGTGGGGCGGATACCTCATGGCGTGGTCGGTAGGAGACAGGTGTAGCTCAGGGGGAGCAGGCTCACGAACGTTCCTCCGGCTCCGGTGCAGATGCTGCGGGCTTCCTGGACGCGGCGGTTCGCCGGGCTGAGGGGGTTGAACACGCAGACATATCCCACCGGGTTCACGGTGAGGGTGAGCACGCCGCCGGTCGCGATGCACAGTGCGGTTGCGTTTCCCGTGCCCGAGCCGGGGCCCGTTGCCGGCGGGGTGCTGGTGTTCTCGCAGCTGGCGTGGATGTCGGGGTCCGGTGCGGGCCCCTGGCAGGTGTCGACGCCGAGGCCACCGTCGAGGCTGTCCTGGCTGCCGTCGACGGAAGCGCCGATGAGGGTGTCGGTGCCCGCGCTGCCGGAGATCGTGTCGATGCCCAGGCCGCCGGTGAGGGTGTCGTTGCCGGTGCCGCCGGTGAGGGTGTCGTTGCCGTCGCCGCCGTCGATCGTGTCGTCGAGCGCTGAGCCGGTGATGGTGTCGTTGCCACCGTTGCCGCGGATCGTCTTGGCGGGATCCGTTCCGCCGCAGTCGATCGTGTCGTTGCCGGGACTTCCAATCACGACGGTGTCGGTCTGGGTCACACCGGCGCTCACGACGCAGTTGACGGCGGCCTGGGCGGTCAGTGGAGCGACCGCCCACAAGCCGGGGACCGCGAGAACTCCGGCCACCGCGGCGACGATCACCCGGCGGATCTGACTCTGCTGGATCCTCATGTCTTCATTTCCCGAACACGATTTGTTCATAGCCGCACAGCGCGGACGCGCCAGCGGAGAAGAGTGCGCGAGCGACGCGCGGAGACCTTGCCGAAGCAGCCTGTGCGGCTACTCGCACATGCGAAAACCTCGGCTCGTGATCTGTACCCATGATCATCGCGGGTCATGTCACGTCACCGAGGTCCGGGGTAACAGACCGAAGTGTACTCCTTCAGATGCGCCGACCGGTACCGCCGTCCCCTAAATGGCCCACCTGTGCGGAAGTTGATTGTGGTGGGCTTGGCAAAAAACCTGATCAGACACTATGGAACACATATTTTCTCATGGCTTGGAACCGGGGTTGTCCCACAGATTTGGTTAACGTCCCGGTGAAGATCGAAGGCTAGTACCGGTTGATCGTTGCCGCTGTTCTCGTAATTCGCGCCTCCGTAATTTCCGTCCGCTGTTTCGGTGATATTTTCGTGGCGTGTGGGTGGTCAGGCGGGCGAAAGCAAGGCAGGCGGTGGCAGAGGAGACCTCAGTCCCGGGCTCACTTCAGAGTGAAAGGTCGGTCAAGGGATCGACAGCACGTACCAGTACGACGGGCCGGGCCCTGGTCGACCTGGGCACCGCGGTGGGACGGCTTTACCGGCAACGCCGGGACCGTCACCGGCGGCGCCGGTAGCGATACCGTCGTGCTCACCGCGGGCAAGGGCGGCAACGGCGGTCTTGGCGGCCTCGGAGGTAACAGCGGTCTCGTCGCCGGTGGCGCGGGTGCCGGTGGTATCGGTGGCGCCGGTGCGGCCGGCGGCGTCGGCACTGGCGTTGGACGAGAGGGCGCTTGCGAACCGGTGGCAGGAGCAGCCAGGACCCGTGTTTGGGTGTGTGGTGGATCTCGAGTCGCTGAGCCAGGGCGAAGGCCTCGCCGGGGTCGAAGGCTTCGTAGAGCGAGGCGATGCCGTGGGTGTTGAGGTTGTCCATGACCAGCACGACGGTCTCGGCGTCGGGATAGTCCACGGTCAGTAGGTGTTTGACCTGCCCTGCCCAGTCGAGTTTGGTGCGCTGGGCCAGGGCATGCACGCGGCGCCAGCCACGCAGCGGTTCTGCCCACACGAAGATCGAGCAGGTGCCGCACCGGACGTACTCACTGTCCTGGCGGGCATCGCGGCCCGGCCGGGCCGGCAGCGGGTCGCGGACCTCGCCAAGGAACTGGAAGGGCTTCTCGTCCATGCACACGACCGGGCGGGCAGGGTCGTGCGGGCGGGCGTAGACGGCGAGGACGTCTTCCATGCGGGCTGCGAACTCCGCGTTCGCCTTCGGCGGGATGTTCCAGCACTTCCTCAGATGAGGACGCAGTTCCGTTTTTTCAAAACCCGGCCGATGGTCGAGTGGTCCAGGTTCGGGATGTCCTCGGTGAGCTCGACGTGTTTTTCCAGCAGCCGCAACGACCATCGAGCATGCCCCGCCGGCGGCTGCGAGCACGCCAGGGCGATCAACCGGGCCTCGACCTCACCGGTGACCGGCGACGGCACCGGCGGAAGGTCACGCTTCTTGCGCCCGATCGTGGCCAGGACATCACCGCCGGTCTCGGCGAATCGCTTGGCGACCAGCCGCAGCATCTCACCCGAGACCCCGAGCCGATCTGCGATCACTTCCTTCGGATCGGGCTCACCTGCCGAGGTGTCCAGCGCGAGCAGTACCCGCGCCCGCCTGATCGCTGAGGCTGAGTGCACACCAGTGGTGGTCAGCCGGATCAGCTCTTCACGATCCCGCGCCGACAACGTCACCGGCCGCTTCAACTGGGAGGCCATGACAACAGCCTCCCAGCCAAACGCGCCATAACTAAGCAGCGACACTACTGGTGCCGCATCTCGGAACGTTGACCCGGTGATCGGCTCGGTCTGCTGACGGTCCAGGCTGGTCCTCCCATGTCGAGCGGGGCGAGTGCGGTGCTGACGATCGCTCCGATGCGCGTCGTACATCTTCTGCGCGTCGACGAACTCGCAGCTCTTGGGCCCTGATTGCACGCCATGGGGCTGTAACCTGCACAAATGATCAATCCGTTCGGGGTGAGTCTCGGCGCCAAGGCCGCACGCCTGCTGGCCCGGCTCGGACGCGCCGAGATCCGCCCAGGGTTGACGGAGCAGGAGTTGACCGGTATCGAAGCGCGGTTCGGGTTCGCGTTCGCCGACGACCACCGCGCTTTTCTCGCGGCGGGGCTGCCCGCGGGAGGGGCATGGCCCGACTGGCGTCACGGCAACGCCGCGCAGCTTCGTTCCTGGCTCGACAGACCGGTCGAGGACGTGGTATTCGCGGTGGCGGAGGCGGACTTCTGGCATCCGAGCTGGGGCACGCGCCCTGCCCGGCAGACCGACGCCGTAGCCGGCGCGAGGGCGCACTTGGCGTCAGTGCCGCAGCTGGTTCCGGTCTACTCCCATCGCTACCTGCCCGCGGGCCAGGCGACATTCGCTCACCCGGTGTTGTCGATCCGCGGCGCCGACATCATCCCCTACGGGTACGACCTCATCGACTACGTGCACCAGGAGTTCGGCGGCCCGCAGGGCAGAGCCGACGAGGAGCGGCACGTCGTTGCCGCCACAGCAGCGTTCTGGTCGGATTTCCTGTCCTGGTCGAACCGGGAAGGGTAGGGGGACCACGCACCGCTCGGCACGGATGAGCCATGAGCACCGCGCCGACCGGGTCCGCCCCACGGTTGGGCTCTGCGGGATGGGAAGCCCTCGCAGAAACCTCCGTCAACACGCCTCAGCCTGAGCTGAAAGACCCAGCTAGTGCTGCGTCACGCAACCTTGATCAGGTAATCGGCCCAGGTGCGGATAGCGGTCGGCCCGATGTTTCGGCAGAGCCCCATCAGTATGCCGAGTTTTGAGGTGGAGCTCCCACGAAACCGGCGAGTTGCGTCTTCAGCGTGGAGGGAGTCGGCGACGTGCGCCCAGACGTCGCCTTGCTCATTGACACGCCCACCAGCGCACCGCACGCGGGCGAACAGTTCGCGCGTCCACGATCCCCGCTTTCCCGGCGCCGCCGCCGCACATCACTCGAGGCCACGGTCGACGGCGGAGAGCTTCATCAGCGGCGCCTCAGAACGCTTGAGAACCCAGGACGAATAGCTGGCGGGGCGAGGTGTTGCCCGTCTGCCGCGAACGGCGCCGACCGTTCAGGAACCGGCGACCGAGTCGAGGAGGTTCTTGGCGATGTAGCGGAGTTTGACGTTCTCGTGCTGTGAGCGTTGCACGAGCATCGTGAAGGCTTCGTCGGCGCTGCAGGAGTGCACGGCCATCAGGACACCTTTTGCTTGGTCGATGACGGCCCGGGAGGCGAGAGCCTTTTCCAGGCTGTCGATGTGGTCTCGTGAGCGTTGCCAGCGCTGGGCGCTGGCGATCGTGACCGA
>NZ_JBVJRT010000024.1:0-69669 GCF_055607425.1 Lentzea sp. NPDC037011
CACCATCGGGGGCGTGGTACTTGAGAGTCACCCCACGACCAGGGCCGGACACTAACCGCTGATCACCAGCGGCACCACCAACTCTGACACCGAGTGGTACTTGCAGACGCCCTGGGCAGCAAGGAGGGGCGGGCAAGACTTCTGGCCAGGTGCTTAGAGCATCGAAGGGGCCGCGCCACGCCGGGTGCGGCCCCTTCCGCTTGTCCTCAGTGGACCGTCACCTGGCCGTCGGCCACGGTGACGCGGCGGTTCACCTGCACCGCCTCCAGCATCCGCCGGTCGTGCGTCACGAGCAGCAACGTGCCGGTGTAGGTCTCCAGCGCCTGCTCCAGCTGCTCGATCGCCGCCAGGTCGAGGTGGTTCGTCGGCTCGTCGAGCACCAGCAGGTTCACCCCGCGGCCCTGCAGCAGCGCGAGCGCCGCCCGCGTCCGTTCGCCGGGGGACAGGGACGCCGCCGGGCGCAGCACGTGCGCGGCCTTGAGGCCGAACTTCGCCAGCAACGTCCGCACGTCGCCGGGCGTCATGTCCGGCACGGCCTCCTGGAACGCGTCCACGAGCGGCAGCGGGCCCAGGAACAGCCCGCGCGCCTGGTCCACCTCGCCCACCACGACACCGGAGCCCAGCGTCGCGTGGCCGGAGGACAGCGGGGCCCGGCCCAGCAACGCGGCCAGCAGCGTCGACTTGCCCGCGCCGTTCGCGCCGGTGATCGCCACCCGGTCCGCCCAGTCGACCTGCAGGTCCACCGGGCCCAGCGTGAACGAACCGCGGGAGACCACCGCCGCCCGCAGCGACGCCACGACCGCGCCGGAACGGGGTGCGGCGGCGATCTCCATCCGCAGCTCCCACTCCTTGCGCGGTTCCTCGACGACCTCCAGGCGTTCGATCATCCGGTCGGTCTGGCGGGCCTTCGAGGCCTGCTTCTCGGTGGCGTCGGCGCGGAACTTGCGGGCGTTCTTGTCGTTGTCGCCCGCCTTGCGCCGGGCGTTCTTCACGCCCTTCTCCATCCACGCGCGCTGCATCCGGCCGCGGGCCTCCAGGGAGGACTTCGTGTCGGCGAACTCCTCGTAGTCGTCACGGGCGTGCTGCCGCGACCGCGCGCGTTCCTCCAGGTACGACTCGTAGCCGCCGCCGTACGAGCGCACCTGGTTCTGGTGCAGGTCGAGCTCCAGCACGCGGGTCACCGTGCGGGCCAGGAACTCGCGGTCGTGCGAGACCAGGACCGTGGCGGCGCGCAGGCCCGTGACGAACTTCTCCAGCCGCTCCAGGCCGTCGAGGTCCAGGTCGTTGGTCGGCTCGTCGAGCAGGAACACGTCGTAGCGGCTCAGCAGCAACGACGCCATGCCCGCCCGTGCCGCCTGACCGCCGGAGAGCGACGTCATCAGCGCGTCCAGGCCCGCGGTCAGGCCGATGTCGGCCACGACCTCCAGCGAGCGTTCCTCCAGGTCCGCGCCGCCCAGGGCGAGCCAGCGGTCCAGCGCGTCCGAGTAGCCCTCGTCGTCGCCCGCGGTCAACGCCTCCGTGGCGCGGTCCAGGTCGGCCTGGGCCGCGGCGACACCGGTGCGGCGGGCCAGGAAGTCCCGCACGGTCTCGCCCTCGCGGCGGTCCGGCTCCTGCGGCAGGTGCCCGACGTTCGCCGAGGGCGGGTTCAGCGAGACGCGGCCCGACTCGGCGGGGATCAGCCCGGCCAGGGTCTTCAGCAGCGTCGACTTGCCGGCGCCGTTGACGCCCACGAGCCCGATCACGTCGCCGGGCGCGACCACCAGGTCGAGGCCGGAGAACAGGACGCGGTCACCGTGACCTGCGGCGAGGTCCTTCGCGACGAGCGTGGTCATCGAAACTCCCCTGAACGTGAAGAAAGGCCCCCGCAGGTGCGGAGGCCTTTCGACAAAGGGTGAGTGACGGGACTTGAACCCGCGACACCTGGGATCACAACCCAGTGCTCTACCGGCTGAGCTACACCCACCATTGCCAGTCGTTGACCGGCGAGGAAAGCATAGCAACGGCATCCACCGAGATAAAAATCAGGGGTCTAGTCGACGTTCTTCAGCAGGTCAGCGGCCACGGCCTGGGCCTGTTCGCTCGTCGGTCCCGGCTGCGGCACGAACGCCGTGCGCCGGTAGTACGCGAGCTCCCGGATCGACTCGACGATGTCGGCGAGCGCCCGGTGCGCGAGGCCCTTGCCCGGCTGCGCGTAGTAGATCCGCGGGTACCAGCGCCGGCACAGCTCCTTGATCGACGACACGTCGACCATCCGGTAGTGCAGGTGCGCGTCCAGCGCCGGCATGTCGCGGGCGATGAACCCGCGGTCGGTGGCGATGGAGTTGCCGGCCAGGGGAGCGGTCCGGGGGTCCGGCACCCACTCCTTGATGTAGGCGAGCACGGCCGCCTCGGCCTCCTCCAGCGTCACCGCGGAGGCGCGCACCTCCTCGGTCAAGCCCGACCTGGCGTGCATCTCCATGACGACTTCCGGCATCGAGGCCAGCACTTCGTCATCCGCGTGGATCACAACGTCCACGCCGTCGCCGAGCACGTTCAGCTCGGCGTCCGTGACCAGTGCCGCGATCTCGATCAGAGCGTCCTTGCCCAGGTCGAGTCCGGTCATCTCGCAGTCGATCCACACCAGACGATCCATCACGCCCCGAACATTACTGCGCGGAGCGTCAACTTCGAGTGGCGGCGTGCAGCAACCTGGTTACGCTCCCCGTGCATGACGGCTCAAGCTGAGATCGCTGCGGGGTACGCCTCCGAGGGCGCGGCCATCGAGCTCGGTGCCGTGCTGGTCGGCGGCCAGGTGGAACCGACCGCCCACGTCCGCATCCCGTTGTCCATGGTCAACCGGCACGGACTCGTCGCCGGCGCAACGGGAACGGGCAAGACGAAGACCCTCCAGCTGCTCGCGGAACAGCTCTCCGCCCACGGTGTTCCGGTGCTCATGGCGGACGTGAAGGGCGACTTGTCCGGTCTGTCGCGACAGGGGGAGGTGAGCGACCGCACCACCGCCCGCGCGCAGGACACCGGCGACGACTGGCAGCCGCAGGCCTGCCCGGTCCAGTTCCTCTCCATCGGCACCGGCGGCATCGGCGTGCCCCTGCGGGCGACGGTCACGAGCTTCGGCCCGATCCTGCTGTCGAAGGTGCTCGGCCTGAACGACACCCAGGAGTCGACGCTCGGCCTGATCTTCCACTGGGCCGACTCGAAGGGCCTGCCGCTGCTCGACACCAAGGACCTGCGCAGCGTCGTCCAGCACCTCACCGGCGACGAGGGCAAGGGCGACCTCAAGGGCATCGGCGGTGTCTCCAGCGCCACGGCGGGGGTGATCCTGCGGGCGCTGGTCAACCTGGAGGCGCAGGGCGGCGACCGGTTCTTCGGCGAACCGGAGCTCGATCCGGCCGACCTGATGCGCGAACGCGACGGCAAGGGCGTCGTCAGCCTGCTCGAACTGGCCGAACTGCAGGGCAACCCGGTGCTGTTCTCCACGTTCCTGATGTGGCTGCTGGCGGAGCTGTTCGAGACGCTGCCGGAGGAGGGCGACGTCGAGAAGCCCAAGCTGGTGTTCGTCTTCGACGAGGCGCACCTGCTGTTCGCGAACGCCTCGAAGGCGTTCCTCGACCGGATCACCCAGACCGTGAAGCTCATCCGGTCCAAGGGGATCGGAGTCTTCTTCTGCACCCAGCTGCCCACCGACGTCCCCAACGAGGTGCTGTCGCAGCTCGGCGCCCGCGTCCAGCACGCACTGCGCGCGTTCACGCCGGACGACCAGAAGGCGTTGGCGCGCACGGTGAAGACGTACCCGACGACACCGCACTACGACCTGGAGAAGGCGCTCACGTCCCTCGGCATCGGCGAGGCGGTCGTCACCGTGCTCAGCGAGAAGGGCGCGCCGACGCCGGTCGCGTGGACCCGGCTGCGCGCCCCGCGGTCGTTGATGGACACCATCGGCACCGACGCGATCAGGCAGGAGGCCCAGGCGTCCGACCTGCACGGCAAGTACGCCGAGACCGTGGACCGCGAGTCGGCCTACGAGCAGCTGATGGCCAAAGTCGCGCCACCGCACCAGGAACGAGCCCCGGAAGCTCCTCCTCCTCCTCCTCCTCCTCCTCCGCAGCGGCGGGAGGAGGAGGAACCGGGGCTCGTCGAGAAGGTCCTCGGCAACAGCGCCGTGAAGTCGTTCCTGCGGTCAGCGGGCAGCGCCCTGGCCCGCGAGATCACGCGGGGCGTCTTCGGCACCTCGCGCAAGCGACGCTGAGAGCACCGCGGCACCGATGCAGAGCGCGCCCGCGACGTACCAGGCCAGGTCGTAGCTGCCCAGGTGGTCGCGGGTGAGCCCGGCAGCGGACGCCGCGATGGCCGCGCCGACCTGGTGCGAGGCGAACACCCAGCCGAACACGACAGGGCCGGACACGCCGAAGTACTGGCGGCACAACGCCACCGTGGGCGGCACGGTCGCGACCCAGTCCAGGCCGTAGAAGATGATGAACACCAGCATCGACGGGTGCGCCGACTCGCCGAACAGCTGCGGCAGCAGCATCAGCGACAGCCCGCGCAGCGCGTAGTAGGCCGCCAGCAGCATCCGCGAGTCGACCTTGTCGGTCAGCCAGCCGGACGCGATCGTGCCCACGACGTCGAACACGCCCACCAGCGCCAGCAGCCCGGCCGCGGTCGTCGTGGGCATGCCGTGGTCGTGCGCGGCGGGGATGAAGTGCGTGCCCACCAGGCCGTTCGTCGAGGCGCCGCAGATCGCGAAACCGCCGGCCAGCAACCAGAACGGCCGGGTCCTGGCGGCCGAGAGCAACCCGCCGATCGCCCGCCGTACCGCGCCACCACCGGGCGGCGGCGGGGTGTCCTCGGTCGCGCCCAGCGGCAGCAGCCCGACGTCACGCGGGTACTCGCGCAGGAAGAACGCCGCCAGCGGCACCACGGCGAGCGCCGCGATGCAGATCACCAGGGACGCCGGCCGCCAGCCGTAGCTCTCGGACAGCCACGCCACGGTCGGCAGGAACACGAGCTGCCCGGCCGCGCCACCCGCGGTCAGCACGCCCGTGACCAGGCCGCGGTGCCGCACGAACCAGCGTCCGGTGATGGTGGCGACGAACGCCAGCGCCATGGAGCCGGTGCCGAGCCCGACCACCACGCCCCAGAGCAGCACGAGCTGCCACGACTCGGTCATGAACACGGTCAGTCCGCTGCCGATGGCGACCATCGTCAGCGCGTAGGTGACCACGATCCGCACGCCGAACCTGTCCATCAGGGCGGCGGCGAACGGCGCGGTCAGCCCGTACAGCAACAGGTTGATCGAGATCGCGAGCGAGATCGTGCCGGTCGACCAGCCGAACTCGCTCTGCAACGGCTCGATCAACGCACCCGGCGCCGCGCGGAACGACGCGGCACCCACCAGGGCGATGAACGACACACCTGCGACAACCCAGGCCCAATGCAGTCTCACGCCGACAAGGTTCGGTGATGACCGACCCGGCGACCAGTGGCCCGATGGCCAACATGTGAAAGTATCGGGCCATGCACCGGATCGCCGTCCTCGCGCTCGAACAGTCGGTGGCGTTCGACATCGGCAGCTCGACGCACATGTTCGCCCGGCTCGCCGACCGCTACGAGGTGGTCGTCTGCTCGCCGGACCGCCGCCCGATCCCCACCAGCGGCGGCTTCACGATCGCGCCCGAGCACGGCCTGGAGGTGCTGCGGGACGCGGACACGGTGCTCGTCCCCGGCACGCACTACCGGCCCGCACGGGAGGGGTGGCTCGAACCGGCGGTGCGGGAGGCGCTCACGACGACGAACGCCCGGCGGATCATGTCGATCTGCACCGGCGCGTTCGTGCTGGCCGCCGCCGGGCTGCTGGACGGACGGCCGGCGACCACGCACTGGCGCACCACCGAGGAGTTCCGCGCGCTCTACCCGGAGGTGCGGCTCAACCCGGACGTGCTGTTCATCGACGACGGAGACGTGCTCACCTCGGCCGGTGTCGCCGCGGGCATCGACCTGTGCCTGCACGTCATCCGGTCCGACCACGGCAGCGAGGTGGCGAACTGGGTCGCCCGCTACTGCGTCGTCCCCGCGTGGCGGCAGGGCGGCCAGTCCCAGTTCGTCGACCGCCCGGTGCCGAGCTACCCGGACACCTCCACGGCGCTCGCCCGCGAGTGGGCCTTGGAACGGCTCCAAGAACCGCTCGACCTCGCCGCGATGGCCGCGCAGGTGCGGATGAGCGTGCGCACGTTCACCCGCCGGTTCCGCGCCGAGACCGGCATGTCGCCCGGCCAGTGGCTGACCCAGCAGCGCCTCGACCGCGCGCGGCACCTGCTGGAGTCCACGGACCTGCCGGTCGACCAGGTCGCGAACCACGCCGGGTTCGGCACGGGAGCGGCGTTGCGGCAGCAGCTGGCGGCGTCGATCGGGGTGTCGCCGAGCGCCTACCGGCAGACGTTCCGCACGGCCTGACGCCGGGCGGTCAGCCCTCGACCAGGAACGGGCGCAACAGGTCCGGCACCGCCTCGTCGGCGAGCGCCAGCCCGTCGGACTCGCCGACGTCGGTCACGCGGTAGATGCCCGCCCCGGCCGCCGTCGTGGCGCCGACGGTCAGCAGACCGCTGCGGCGCTGGAAGAACGACCGCTGGATGCGCCAGCCGATGATGCCGGTGCGTTGCAGCGCGACCGTGCTGCGGACCAGGGAACCGTTGCGGGTCACCAGGTAACGCGGGTCCAGCGCGTGGCCGAGCGAGCGGTAGTTGTCCCAGCCGACCAGCGCGGAGAACGGCAGGACCACCAGCGGGATCGGCCACGCCCACGACGGCGCCCAGACCGCCAGCCCCGCCGCGATCACCACCCACGGCACGACGTGGCGGACCAGGCTGCGGCGCAACGCGGCGAACGGGTGCCCGCGCAACGCCCTGGTCGTCGGGTCGTCCTCGACCCGCAGCACGTCGCGCGCCACCTGGTGGGCCACCGCGATCGGCGCGGGCGGCAGCAGCAGGCTGCTCTCGCCCTTCGAGCCCAGACCCGTTGTCACCGCGACGGCCTTCGCGCCCTTGCCGGCGCGCACCAGCAGCGGTTCCTGGACGTCGACGCCGCGCAGCCGCTGCTCCTCCACCGACACCGAGCGGGTGGTGAGCAGCCCCCGTTGCACGCGCAGGGTCCTGTCCGGTTCACGGGTCAGCCGGTAGTTCCAGAACTGCAGGACGTACAGCGGCACGGACAGCACGAGCCCCAGGACGACCAGCGCGATGGCGAACCCGCCGAAGAGCTGGAAGCTCGGGTGCTCGAACAGCCAGCCCCACAGGTCGTGCACCACGTCGAGACCGAGGTCGTCGGCGTAGTTCGACAGCACGCCGAACACCGCGCCGATCGCGACCAGGCCCGACAGCGACAGCGGCGCGAACCGCAGCCACCGCGGGTCGAGCTGCGAGATCACCTCGGACGGCGCGGGGTCAGCCGGTGCCGCGCCGTCCTCGGCCGACCGCGGCTGGGCGACCGCCTTGCGCAGCAACAGCACCCGCAGCCGCTCGGCCTCCTCGGACGTCACCGCGTCGAGCGTGAGGCCGTCGGTGCCGGGGGTGTCCTGCTGCCCGGTGCCGATCCGCACAGCGGACAACCCGAACACGCGGTGGCCGGGCTTCGAGGTGAGGTCGACCGTCCTGATGCGATCGCGCGGCACCGAGAGCTGCTTGCGGGTCAGCAGACCTGTGTGCAGCTCCACCTGGTCGTCGGTGATGCGGTACTTCGTGGTGCGCCACAGCAGGAAGCTGAACGCGAGGATCATCGTGACCGTGGCGCCGCTCGCGATGAGCCGCCACTTCTCGCCGTCACCGGTGAAGAGCAGCACCAGGATCGGCACCAGCATCGCCATGCCCTCGTTGAGCGGGCGCACGATGAGCATCCGCACGTGCAACCGGTGCCACTGCGACAACGGTTCCGCGAGCTCGGGTGCGGCGGGCAGCCCCGCGGGCAGGTTCGCGGGTGTCGTCACGTGGCATCACCCGGCGTGGCCTGGGTCGTGGTGGTGAGCTCCTCCACGAGCCTGCGCGCGGTCTCGTGGTCCAAGCCCTCGATCTCCACCGGTCCCGCCGCCGACGCGGTCGTGACGGTGACCGTGGCCAGGCCGAGCAGCTGCTGGAACGGACCGCGCTTGGTGTCGACGGTCTGGATGCGCGAGACCGGGGCGACCCGCCACTCCTGGTTCAGCCAGCCCGACAACGTGTAGACCGCGTCGGAGGTCGTCTCCCAGCGGTGCACGCGGTAGCGCCAGCTCGGTTCGACCGCCGTGTGCACGAGCCCGACGACACCGGTGGCCACCAGCAGCACCAGCTCCCACGTGGGCGGCTGGGGCACCAGCAGGAACACGACGAGCTGCGGGATGAAGAGCACCAGCCAGAACACGGCGGCCTGCATCGTCCACAGCAGGACCGACCTCGGGCTGACCTGGTGACGTGGCGCGCGCAGTTGCAGAGTCACCCCACAACTGTGCCTCACCGGTGCGCACCCGTGTGGCCAGGTGTGTCAATTGGTGTGCCGGTGCCGGTGCGGTCGCGCTTGCGAGGGAGGCGGGACCGCACCGGCACCGGCCGGGGTGATCAGTGCGCGATGCTGTACGGCGGCGTGAACAGCTCGGCCGGGTCGGCCGACGCCGTCGCGGAGATCGCCGCTACCGCGCCCAAACCGAGGATCACGGCGGCGATGGTCCGAGCGATACTGTGCAACTTCATTGAGGTGCTCCGTTCCGATTGGTGGCGACCGTGGATGAGGGCAGGAAGTCTTTGACGAGGTTCGGCGCGCGGTTGCGGGCGGTTCGGCTGCAACGCGGTTTGTCGCAAAAGGACCTCGCCTGCCCCGGCGTCTCCATGAGCTACGTGTCGAGACTGGAGTCCGGCGAACGCGTGCCGTCGCCCGCCGTCGTGCGCAGGCTCGCCGAGGTGCTGGGCGTCGACCCCACCGAGCTGGTGGTCGACGAGGACCGCACCGCCGTGCAGGACGAGGCGCTGGCGTGGTGCGAGGCCCTGTTCGCCTACCACGACGGCGACCTGGTGACCGCCGTCGACCTGTTGGAGGCGCTGGGGAAGCGGGCGGACGAGCAGATGTTCGGCTGGAGCGCGCGCTGGACCAGGCTCGTGGTGCTGGCCAGGCAGCACGACGACGAGGGGCTGCTGCTGGCGGCGGCGGAGCTGCGCCGGTCGTGGTCTCCCGGCCCCGCGGTGGACGCGCTGGTGGAGGTCCTGCGCGCCGCGGCGTTGCGGCGCCTTGGCCGGTCCGCCGAGTCCGTGCGGGCCGCGACCGAGGCCGTCGAGCTCGCCGGCGGTGACGGCGACCGGGTGCGCCGGGTCGGCACCCGCGCCCTGATCGCGCTGTGCGCCGAGCTCACCGCCGCAGGCCGGCTCGCCGACGCCGAACAGGTCGTGGAGCAGCTGTCCGTGCGGCTGCCCGAGCTCGGCCGCGACCGGCTGGCGATCTCCACGTGGTGGGTGCGCGCCAGGGTGGCCGACCGGCTCGGCGACCGCACCGAGGCCGCGCACTGCATGCGCGAGGCGCTGGCGCTGCTCGCCGGCCACGACGGCGACCCCGAGTTCCGCTGCCGGGTCCGGCTCGCCGGTGCCGCCCTCGCGCTGCGGGCACCGGGTGCGAACCTCGACGAGGTCGTCGCGCTGCTGGACGAGGTGGAGAGGGCCGCCGCCGCGCTGCGCCGCCCGGACGGGTTGCTCGCCCACGCCCGCGCGGTGCGCGCCGAGCTGGCGTTGCGCGACGGGGAGGTCGACCGCGCGCGGGACCTCGCGGAGCAGGCGCTGGCGACCGGTGCGCTCGAAGCCGAGCACCAGCTGCGGTGCCACCTGCTGCTCGTGCGGGCCGCGGACGAGGTCGACCCGGACGGCGGCGGTGCCGCGCGCACGGCGCTGGCCGCGCTGCTGGAGCACATCAACCCCGAGGGCGTCGATCCGCTCCTCTGGCGCGACGTGGCGCGCATCGCTCTGCGCAAGCACTGAGCGCGGGCCGCATTGCCCGGTCATGACCGCCCCTCGCTCGTGATCGGGACACCTTGTTAACGGAGCATGACACAGACCAGATACCCGTCACATCACCCAATTCAACCGTGACGACATGGGTAAATCACCCGGATTCCGGCACCACCCCGTCAGCGGCAAGCGGCCGAACGGTCGAACGGTGAGCAGGCCGGTCGGGGCAGTTGTCAACCGGTTGACAACGCATGACTACGAGTCGGTCAGGCTCATCCACCACACGACGGCGCCGGAGCGCCCGTTGACGTCGAGCGTCGAGTAGATCCGCTGGAGGTGGTTCTGCACCGTTTTCGGCGACAGGCCGAGCGCGTCGGCGATCATCGTGGTGCTCGCGCCCGCCGCCACGAGCCGCAGCACCTCGATGCCGCGCTTGGTCAGCCCGGCCCGCAACGCCCGTGCGATCCGGGTGTTCGTGTGCTCGGCGGTACCGGTCTCGCGCAGCTCGCCGGTCTGCGGCACGCGCACCACCGCGTCCTCGCGCTTGGGCTCGAAACGCCTGTGCGCCAACTGTTCCACCAGCCGCGAGGACGGGTCGTGCTCGCGCATCCGCAGCAGGTCCCTGCCCTCCTGCAGCTCCCACAACCGGTACTGCTCCAGCTGCACCCGCGCGTGCCGCAACGCCCGTTCGAAGTCGCCGGCCCGTTCGTAGGCCTCGCTCAGCTGCTGGTGGGCGTGCACCGCGACCTCGCGCGCGAGGCAGCTCATGGCCAGCTCGGCTGCCTGCGTCAGCTGGGTGATCTGCTCGGGGTAGCGGCCGCGCGCCCCGCTCAGCCGCGCCCGCGCCATCAGCGCCTCCGCACGCGCCACCGGCCGGTTCCTTCCGGCAAGCAACTGGTCAGCGCGCTGCCAGCTGCGGTGCGCGCGGTCAAGTTCGCCCAGATCGATGCGCACGTGTGTCAGCAGGACGTTGACCACGGCCATCCGCACCGGGTCGCCGACCTGCTTCCACCGGTCGCGCACCTGCGCGCACAACGCCTCCGCGCGCCGGAGCTTGCGCACGCACGGTTCGCCGTCGAGGCTGCAGCGGCTCTCCTCGGTGCGGATCATGCAGTGCTCGTGGTACTGCATGCGCATCACCCGCGCCTGCTCGAACAGCACCGAGCCGATCAGCTCGCTGTCGCCGGTGAGCTCGGCCAGCCCGAGCGCGCGGGCGAACGAGGTGAAGCTGCGTTCCCGCGAGTCGAGGCGGAGCTCCACCACCGCGCGGGAGAAGCTGCACCGCGCCTGCAGTCCGATGTGGCGGTTCGCCGCCGCGATCTCCTGCACCCGGTCGATGGTGTCGAGCGCGCTGGGCCACAGACCGCGCTTGCCCAGTGCCACCGACTGGGCGAGCACGCCCTCCGCGACGCCCTCGACGTCGTCCAGCCAGGAGAACGCGGCGACGGCCTTCTCCGCGAACTCCAGAGCTTCGCCGGGCCTGCCCTCGTCCAGTGCGATGCGGGCCTCGCGCAGGTTGTGCACCGCGGTGGACCGCGGGTCAGCCGTCCGGCCGGGAACCGTCATGGACCTCTAGCCCCCTCACTCCGGGGGCAGACTCTAGCCCGTTCCCCGCAGCTGCCGTTTCACCACTTTGCCCGCCGCGTTGCGGGGCAGCTCGTCGACGAAGAAGACCTCGCGGGGCACGGAGAACCGCGCCAGGTTCGCGCGCACGTGGTCGCGCACCCGGTCGGCCGTCAGGGTTTCGTCGCCCACCACGTACGCCACGAGGCGCTGGCCGAAGTCCTCGTCCGCCACACCGAGCACGGCGACCTCGGTGACGCCGTCGAGCTGGGAGAGCAGGTCCTCGACCTCGCGCGGGTAGACGTTCTCGCCGCCGGAGACGATCATCTCGTCGTCGCGGCCGGCCACGAACAGCAGGCCGTCCCGCAGGTACCCGAGGTCACCGGTGGACATCAGGCCGTTCAGCGACTCCTTGCTGGTGCCGTTGGTGTAGCCGTCGAACAGCATCTCGTTGCCGACGAAGATCCGGCCGGTCTCGCCGGGGGCCACCGGTGCGCCGTGCTCGTCCACAATGGCCAGTCGGGTGCCCAGCGGCGGCTGACCCGCGGTTCCGGGGTCGCGCAGCATCTCCTCCGGTGTCGCGATGCTCGCCCAGCTCACCTCCGTCGACCCGTAGAGGTTGTAGAGGACGGGTCCGAACTCCTCCAGGGTGCGGGTGGCGACCTTGGGCGGCAACGAGGAGCCGCTGGAGGCGATGACCCGCAGCTTCGGCCGGTGCGGTGTCTCCAGCATCCGTTGCAGCATAACGGGAACGACGAACATGGCGGTGCACCGCTCGGCGTCGCGCAACGCCTGCTCGGGGTCGAACCGGCGGCGCAGCACGAGGGTGGCGCCGAGCACGAGCCCGAGCTGGAACGCGGCGAGGCCCCAGGCGTGGAACAGCGGCGAGGTGATGGAGATGACGTCACCGTGCCGCAGCGGTATCCGCGACAGCAGGGCGGCGGCCGGGGCGAGGCTCGCGGGCTCCGGGCGGCGCGCGCCCTTGGGGCTGCCGGTGGTGCCGGAGGTGAGGATGATCAGGCGTCCGCGCGGGGGACGGCGGGGCAGCGGTGCGTCGGAACCGGTGCGGGCCAACGACTCCAGCTCGTCGGTGAAGATCGTGGGGCGGTCCGGCAGCACGTCGGCGAACTCGCGGTCGGCGACGAACCGGTCGATCCGCTGGTCCTGCGCGACCTGGGCGAGCTGACCGCGGCTCAGGCCGGTGTTGAGCAGCACGGCGTCGGCGCCGATCTTCGTGCAGGCGGTGAGCGTCTCGATGAAGCCGCGGTGGTTGCGGCACAACAGCCCGATGCGTTCCCTCTGGCGGAAGGCGTGCGCGAGCCGGGTGGTGCGCTCGTGGACCTCGGCGTAGGTGAGCACGCCGTCGTCGTCGATGATCGCCGCGCGGTCCGGGTGGCGCCCGGCGCCGGTCTGGTACCCCCACGCGAGCGTGATGTTCCAGTGGAGGAACCCGGTCGCCGTGGCGGCGAGCCCGCGCGGGCCCAGCGGGCGGATCACTCCGGCCTTGACCAGGGTCAGCAGCACGCGGGTCAGCATGCGCCCCACTCTGCCACTTACCTACTTGCGAGTAGGTAACGGTGTGATCGCGATCACAAGGTGCTGATCCGGTTCAGGCCTCGGTGTTCGAGGCGGCCACGACCGCCTCGCGCAGGGCGGCCCGCAGCCGGCCGACCTCCAGCGGTGTCAACACGGCGGCTTCGCCCGGCGGCACGTTGATCACGATGTGCCCCTGGCTGACGAACACCGTCATGTCCCGTCGGCGCGAAGCGATGTCGCGGCAGCTCACCTGCCACTCCTCATTGGCTCCCACGGGTGTGCTCCTCCAGCTCGTCCGGCGCCGGCCCGGACGGCCCCGGGCGCTCGCATCACTGAGACGCACGTGACCCAGGGTCATGACGGAGATTTTCGCTTTCTCCGCCGCGCGACCGCGCCGAGCTGCGGATAGCGTCGCACGTGAGACGAGAGCACGTCACCTGAAGGGGTGAAAGATGGCGGAACCGCAACGCATCGTGATCGTCGGGTCCGGTCTGGCCGGTGCCACGGCAGCGGGCGCGCTCCGAGACCGCGGCTTCGGCGGGCGGATCACCGTGCTCGGCACCGAGCTGCACCGCCCGTACGAACTGCCCGCGCTGTCCAAGGACGTGCTGCTGGGCAAGGCGGCCGAACCGGCCTGGGTGCACGAGACGAGCTTCTACTCCGACAACGAGATCGACCTCCAGCTCGGCGTCTCCGCGCTGGAGCTGCGCCCCGGCGACCACGCGCTCGTCGACTCGAACGGCGCCGTCCGCACCTACGACCGGCTGCTGCTCGCCACCGGCTCCCGCCCACGCGTTCTGCCTGGCGCACAAGGACATGTGCTCAGGACGCTGGACGACTCCCACGCCCTGCGCTCGGCGTTGCGCGAGGACCGGCACGTCCTGGTGATCGGCGCGGGCTGGATCGGCTGCGAGGTGGCCGCCGCCGCCCGCGGCCACGGCTGCCGCGTCACCGTCGTGGACCCGCTGGCCGAACCGCTGGTGCGCGTGCTCGGACCGGAGGTGGGCGCGATGTTCCGCCGCCTGCACGAGTCGCACGGCGTGGAGTTCCGCCTGGGCACCGGCGTCGCCCGCTTCTCCCCGTCCGGCGTGGTGCTGGAGAACGGTGACGAGCTGCTGGCCGACGTCGTCGTCCTGGCCGTGGGCGCCGCACCCCGCCTGGAGCTCGCCGAGACCGCCGGCCTGGACCTGGCCGCCGGCGGCGTCGCCGTCGACGCGACCCTGCGCACCTCGGCACCCGACGTGTTCGCGGCCGGCGACATCGCGGCCCACGACCACCCGCGGTACGGCCACCGCGTCCGCGTCGAGCACTGGGCGAACGCGAAGGACCAGGGCACCCACGTCGCCGGCTCGTTGCTGGGCCTCGACGAGCCGTACCAGAAGTCCCCGTACTTCTTCACCGACCAGTACGACCTGGGCATGGAGTACCGCGGCCTGGCCGGCCCTGACGACGAGCTGGTGGTCCGCGGCGAGCTGGAGTCGCGGCAGTTCATCGCGTTCTGGCTGCGCGACGGCCGCTTGCGCGCGGCCATGAACGTCAACGTCTGGGACCACGGCACGGCACTGCAGGCCCTGGTGGACGCGCAGGCGACGGTGACGCCGACCCAGCTGCGGGAGGCCGACCTGGGGTCGCTGGCCTAGTCGTCAGTTCGTTCGGTGTGCGCCTGACCCGGCGCAAGGCTGCCTAGGAAGAATGGGCGCCGATCCGTCGGCGGCAGCCATTCGGCGTCGATGCGGAACTCGCGTGTCGGCGCCGAATGTTCGCAGAGGACGGGCCAGACCCGTGGTGGTCGATAGGCCTTCACGACGTTGCCGCGCTTGTCCCGGAAGTTGTTCCGGTAACGAATGCGGATCCAACGCTCCGATGCACTCACAACGGTGGCTGGTTGCCACGTCGCTTCCCACACCGGATCGTCGGATTCGTAGTGCGTTGACGGGATGTAGGCGCCTAGCTGGGTCAAGCCCGGCATGTTGCCCAGAGGGGAGAGCAGAGTTCCTCCGAGAGGGGAGTTCCAGAACGTCTATGTCCCCACAGGCAGAAAACGAAGGCTGTTGCTGACGGACATCAATTCCGGCAGCACATAGTGCGGATATCAGGCGCATGGCTCGACGCAATTCGCCCACGTCGGAGACCTGAGCTTGGCCTGAACGCGGAATTTTGAGTCCGGCTAGATGCAGGAGCCGTGCGTCGGACCCTCGCCGCGCGACAGGTCCTGCAGGGCCTTGCGGATGGTCTCCATCTCCTGCGGGGAGAAGCGGGCGTGGAAGGCGCGTTCGACCTCGGCGAGCGCGTCGCCCGCCTCCTTCTGCAGCGCGCGGCCCTTGTCGGTGATCACCGGTGTGCGCACCCTGCGGTCGGACGGGTCGGGCACCCGCACGAGCAGCTCGGCGCGTTCCAGCTTGTCGAGCTCGCTGGTCAGCGTCGTCTTGTCGAGGCCGAGCATGGCGCCGAGCGCGAGCTGCGTGCGCTGGGCCTCCTCGGTGGCGAGCGCCTGGAGGATCAGCTGGCCGCGCAGGGAGATGCCGAACCGCTGGATCTCCTCGGCGAACGCGGCGCCGACGCGTTGGGCGGCGCGGTGCAGCAGCCAGTTGAAGTCCCACTTCTCCGCGCACGCGGCGATGAGTTCCGGCTGCTCCTGCATGTGACCCATCCTACCTCCCGTAGGAGATGTTCTCAGTTCGGAACATCTTGACTCGGAAGTTCTTCACTCGTATGTTCTGGGTATGACCAACCTGCTGCACCTCGACTCGAGCATCCGCTACGACGGGTCCGTGACCCGCGACATCACCAGGGCCTTCGCCGACAGCTGGCGCGCGGCCAACCCGGAGGGCGGCTACACCTACCGGGACCTCCACGCCGTGCCCGTGCCGCACAAGGACGGCACCGAGCAGGGGATCGCGGCCGAGCTGACCGCCGAGCTCAAGGCCGCCGACGTGCTCCTGATCGGCGCGCCGATGTACAACTTCTCGATCCCGTCCACGTTGAAGGCGTGGATCGACCAGGTCGCGACCTCGGAGTTCTTCGCCCGCGAGGACGGCACGTGGCCGCTGGGGGAGAAGCGGGTCGTCGTCGTGACGGCGCGCGGTGGTTCCTACAAGCCGGGCACGCCGCGCGAGGGCTTCGACTTCCAGGAGCCGTACCTGCGGGCCGTGCTGTCGATGATCGGCCTGGACCGCACCCTGGAGTTCGTGCACGCCGAGCTGACGCTGGCCGACGTGGTGCCGCAGATGCACCAGTTCCGCGAGCTGGCCGTGGAGTCGCTGGCCGACGCGCACCGCGTGGTCAAGGAGCTCGCGTCCGCCTAGCCTGGCGGCATGATCGACAAGATCGCCTGGATCCTGCTGGAGAACGGCCGGGTGCTCGGCACCCGCTCGGCCGGCAAGGACACGTACTACCTGCCCGGTGGCAAGCGCGAGCCGGGGGAGACCGACGTCGAGACGCTCGTGCGCGAGATCCGCGAGGAGCTGTCCGTCGACATCGATGCCGCCTCGGCGCGGCACGTCGGGACGTTCGAGGCGCAGGCGCACGGCCGTTCGTCGGGGGTGACCGTGCGGATGACCTGCTACACGGCGTCGTTCACGGGGGAGCTGGCCGCCGCGAGCGAGATCGAGGAGCTCGCGTGGCTCACGACCGCCGACGTGGACCGGATCTCACCGGTCGTCCGGATCATCTTCGCCCACCTGCACGAGGCGGGCCTGCTGACCTGAGGCAAGCGCTTGCCACGTGATGCGCGTGACTTTCGGTGCAACCGGGACTCACCGGCCGCGGTCCGTCGTTGCAGCAGGTGCGGCAGGGATCGCGGCCCGTCACTCCATCTGACCGGCCGTCGATCGCGCGGGGGCCTCGTGCGCAGTGAAGCGGCGCACCCGGTCCCCGCGCGTCCACATCCACATCCACCACGACCACGCTGACCAGCGCGAAGAGTGCCCAGGCGGTCACCCGTTCGAGGTGCCGCGGTGCGCTGTCACACTGGGCGGCGTGTCCGAGCCGACGACCGCGGTGCTGTTGCGCGCCGCTGAGCTCGCCGCCTCGGGGAAGCCGCGGCAGGCGATCGACCTGCTGCGTCCCCTGGTGACGGCGAACCCTCGGCACGCCGAGGCCTGGTGCCGGCTCGCCGCCGCCCACCTCGACCTGCGCGAACCCGGTCCCGCCCTCGACTCGGCCAAGCGCGCCATGGTGCTCGACGGGGAACGGGCCTGGTCGCAGCGGCTGGCCGCGCTCGCGTTGAGCGACCTGGGCCGCCACCCCGAGGCGGCGGTTGCGGCACGGGAGGCCGTGCGGCAGAAGCCGGGCGACTGGCGCGGCTACGTCGTGCTGGCCGAGGTGCTCGCCGACGTCCCCGACGGCGCGGTGGAGGCGTTCGACGCCGCACTGCACGCCTCGCAGCTCGCACCGTCGGAGGTCCGCGCGGCCCAGGTCCTCGGCGACGCGGCGCTGCGGATGCGCGACTGGGGCACCGCCGAGCACGCCTACCGCCAGGCGATCAAGCTCGACCCGTCCGACGCCGACTCGAAGGCGAACCTCGCCACCGTGCAGCGCCGCCGCACCGCCAAGCCGCCCACGCAGCTCAACAAGGCGCAGGTGTGGCGGTCGCTGCGCACGCTGGCGTTGCTGCTGGTCGGCGGCGGGTTGCTGGCGCTGCTCGCCGGCATGCCCCGCCCCACTCCCTACCTGGCGTTCCTGACCTCCGCGCTGGTGCTCGGCTGCCTGGTCGTGGGCCTGCGGCTGCGCCCGTTCAAGGCGCTGTGGCACCTGCGCAAGCTCGCCGTAACCGTGTCGCTGCTCGGTGCGTCGGCCGCGTTGCTCGCCGGCTGGACCGTCGCGCTGGTGCTGGGCGCCACCACGATGCAGCCTCTTGTGCTTTCCTGGTTGTGCGCCGTGGTCGGCGGCGCCCTGGTCTACGTCGGGGGAGGCAGGAGGCGGTGATGCGGCGCAACGCGGTCGCGCTCGCGATCATGCTGTTCCTCGGACAGCTGTTCGTCCTCGCCGCGCCCGCACCCGCCGCCCACGTCGGGGGCTCGGTCGTGCAGCACACGCACGACGTGGCGAACCTGCCAGGAGCCGTCCCCAAACCGCACAACCAGCAGGCCGCCCAGGTGCCGCTGGCCCAGCTCGCCGCCGACGTGCCGCCGGTCGCGAAGCCCGCGCTGCCCGTCCGGTTCCTCGTCGCGTTCACCCGGCGCGTGCACCGCACGCCCGAGGGCGTCCGCTGGACCCCGCGGCGGGACCGCTCACCGCCTTCCGGTCGCTGACACCGCGTTCTCAGCCACCACTTTCCTCCCGGAAGGCTCTCCCACCCATGTCGCGCGACACCGCGCGACGAGGGCTGCTCGTGCGCGCACTGCTGTCGCTCGGCGTCCTCGTCGCCTCCGCTTTCCTGCTGCTCACCACAGATCCCCGCCTCGGCCTCGACCTGCGCGGCGGCACCCAGATCGTCCTGGAGGCCAAGGGCGACTCCGACTCCACCGACCGCGCCCTCGAAGTGCTGCGCCGCCGCGTCGACGAGCTCGGCGTGGCCGAACCCGTCCTGGCCCGCTCCGGCGAGAACCGGATCGTCGTCGAGCTGCCCGGCGTGCAGGACCCGGAAGAGGCCGTGAAGGTCCTCGGCCGCACCGCCCAGCTCACCGTCGAACGCAACGGCGCCCAGGTCATGACCGGTGAGGGCATCTCCGACGCCACCGCCGTGCGCAACCAGCAGGGCGCCGGCTACGTGGTCAACATCCAGTTCCAGGGCGACGCGCCCAAGACGTGGCAGAAGGTCACCGGCGAGGCCGCCTGCGTGCCCTCCGGCGACCCCGGCCGCCAGATCGCGTTCAAGCTCGACGGCAACGTCGTCTCCTCACCCGAGGTCAGCACCGACACCCCGTGCGGCGGCGGCCAGCCCGGCGGCGCCACGACCATCACCGGCCGGTTCTCCCAGGCCGAGGCCAACGAGCTGGCCCTGGTGATCCGCTCCGGCGCACTGCCCGTGCCCGTCGAGGTGATCGAGCAGCGCACGGTCGGTGCCACCCTCGGCGCCGAGGCGATCGACGCGAGCGCCCAGGCCGCGATCATCGGCATCGCGCTGACCTCGCTGTTCCTCGTCTTCGCCTACCGGCTCGCCGGTTTCCTCGCCGTCGTCGCCCTGGTCGGCTACGCGGGTGTCGCCTACGCCGGACTGCTGGCCGTGGGGGCGACCCTGACCTTGCCGGGCCTGGCCGGCTTCGTGCTGGCCATCGGCATGGCGGTCGACGCGAACGTCCTGATCTTCGAACGGGCCCGCGAGGAGTACGCGCGGAAGGCGAACCTGCGGCGGGCGTCCGAGGCGGGCTTCCGCGGTGCGCTGAGCGCCATCGCGGACTCCAACGTGACGACGCTGCTGGCGGCCGGCCTGCTGTTCTGGCTGGCCACCGGGCCGGTGCGCGGCTTCGGCGTGACGCTGACCATCGGTGTCCTCGCGTCGATGTTCAGCGCGCTCGTGCTGTCCCGCGTGCTGGTGCTGTGGGCGATGGGCACGCGTTTCGTGGCCAAGCGGCCCCGGCTGAGCGGCCTGGACTCGCTCGGTTTCGTCCGGTCGAGGCTGAAGCTCGTCCTGTACCGCCGCCCGTGGCTGTGGCTGAGCAGCGCCGCCGTCCTGGTGCTGGTCGCGGTCTCCGGCCTGTTCCTGCGCGGCCTCAACCTGGGTGTCGAGTTCACCGGCGGCCGCATGCTCGACTTCACCGCCGGCGGCCCCGTCGACGCCGGCCGCGTCCGCGGCGCACTGGCCGACGCGGGCTTCGAGGACGTCGTCGTGTCGTCCTCCGGCAGCGACGTCTCCCTGCGCACCGGCCCGATCGACGACGCCGCCTCGAACCGCATCGGCGAGGTCGTGAACTCCGCGGTCGACGGCGGCGCCCGCCAGTCGAGCAACGAGCTCATCGGCCCGTCGCTGTCCTCCGAACTGCGCCGCAACGCCGTCATCGGCCTCGCCATCGCCGTCGCGGCCCAGCTCGGCTACCTGGCCATCCGCTTCGACTGGCGCCTCGGCGTCGCCACGGTCGCCGCACTGCTGAGCGACGTGCTGGTCCTCGTCGGCATCTTCGCGTGGCTCGGCAAGACCGCGGACGGCGTGTTCCTCGCCGCCCTGCTCACCGTCATCGGCTACTCCGTCAACGACTCCGTCGTCGTCTTCGACCGCCTCCGCACCCTGCGCGGCTCCCGCCTGAAAGCCGCCTACCAGGACGTGGTCTCCGACGCCGTGGTCCAAACCGTGCCACGCACCGTGAACACCGGCATCGGCGTGCTGTTCGTGCTCGCCGCACTGCTCGTGCTGGGCGACGGCTCACTGGCGAACTTCGCGACCGCCCTGCTCATCGGCCTGATCTTCGGCACGATGTCCACAGTGGTCACGGCGGCGCCGGTCGCGATCTGGCTGGAGCAGCGGTGGCCGCGCCCGGTGCGGGCGGCGACCCGCAAGGCACCGGCGGGAGCCCGCGTGTAGCTCTTCCTCACGCCGCGGGACTCGTAGCAGAGTAGGGGCCATGACCTCTTTCGCCGCGTACCAGAACGAGATCTACCTCCAGGGGCTCGGCGGCACCGTGCCGCCGTTCACCACCGACCCGGACGCGCTGGAGGACTCCGCGCGGTCCCGGCTGGGACCGGGTCCGTTCTGGTACGTGGCGGGAGGTGCGGGCTCGGGTGCCACCGTGCGGGCGAACCGCGAGGCCTTCGACCGGGTGCGGATCGTGCCGCGGATGCTCACCGACGCCACCGAACGGCACCTCGGCGTCACGGTGCTGGGCACCGAGCTGCCGGCGCCGGTGATGCTCGCACCCGTTGGCGTGCAGTCGATCCTGCACCCCGACGGGGAGCTCGCCACCGCGCGGGCCGCGGCCGAGCTGGGCGTGCCGATGGTGTTGTCCACGGCGTCGTCGCACACGATCGAGGAGGTCGCGGAGGCGTCCGGCGCCGGGCCGCGGTGGTACCAGCTGTACTGGCCGAACGACCAGGACGTCTGCGCGTCGCTGCTGGAGCGGGCGAAGAAGGCCGGGTACACGGCGCTGGTCGTCACCCTCGACACGTGGACGCTGGCGTGGCGGCCGCACGACCTCGACCAGGCCTACCTGCCGTTCCTGCGCGGCGTCGGGACCGCCATCCCGTTCAGCGACCCGGCTTTCCGCGCGGGGCTCGCGAAGTCGCCCGAGGAGGACCTGCCGATGGCGATCCTGCGGTGGGTGCAGCTGTTCACCGGCACCGACAAGTCGTGGGACCGGCTGGCGTTCCTGCGCGAGCACTGGGACGGACCGATCGTCCTCAAGGGAATCCAGCACCCAGACGACGCGCGCAAAGCGGTCGAGTCCGGAATGGACGGTGTGGTCGTGTCCAACCACGGCGGGCGCCAGGTCGACGGCGCCGTCGGGTCGCTCGACGTGCTGCCCGCCGTCGTGGAGGCGGTGGGGGAGCAGGTCGACGTGCTGTTCGACTCCGGCATCCGCACCGGCGCCGACGTCGTGAAGGCGCTGGCGCTGGGTGCCAAGGCGGTGCTGGTCGGGCGGCCGTTCGCGTACGGGCTGGCGCACGGCGGGCAGGTCGGCGTGAAGCACGTCCTGCGCGGCCTGCTCGCGGACTTCGACCTGACCCTGGGGCTCTCGGGTCACCGCAGCCCGGCCGAGCTGGGCCCGGACGCGCTGCGGTTCTCCTGAGTCCCGCTACGGCATCGTCGCGGTGAGCCGGGCGAGGGTGCCGAAGTCGGCCGGCTGCACCCGCAGCCAGCCCTCGCTCTTCGCCGCCACGTACCGCCCGCTCACCGTGTCGAGGTAGGTGAGCGGGGCGGCGCAGCGCTGCTTGCGCCCGGTGTGGTCGCGCTTGGCCGAGTACAGCTGGCCACCACCGGTCCGCGGCTCCGACATGATCGTCTTGAGCTGCGCGACCAGCTGGTCGTTCGGCGTGCTGGTCGGCCGGCTCTGCTGCAGGAACGAGCCGGTGTCCTCGTAGGACGGCTGCCGCTTCTGCTGCAACGCGTCCTCCGGCAACGTGATCGGCGCGCCCTTCCCGGCCGGCGTCGGCGGCAGCGCGGCCACCAGCGACTGCGGCGCCTCGTCCGCCCGCACCGGCTCCAGCACGAACAGCTGGTCCGGCGTCAGCACGACCCGCAGCGCGTCCTGGCCGTTCGACACGACCAGGACCGCCTGCTGAGGACCGTCCTTCTGGCTGAAGAACGCCCAGTACTCCGCACCGGCCTCGACCACGAGCCGCAACGCGCCGGCGAGGTCCGGGTGGATCTCCCCGCCGCGCGCGAGCCCGGTCTGCTCCAGCTGCGCCCACGCCGTGCGCTGCAGCCGTTCCAACCCGCTCAGGTCGCCCTCCTCGAGCGACTCCGAGTCGAAGTCGACCTGCGTGACCAACGCCCTGTGCAGCTGCGGCAGACCCGCGACCTGCCACGCCTGGTACAGCGCGACGACAGGGATGGCGACCCTGCTCCGAAGCACAATTCCCCCTTAACCGCCGATGACCGGCGGAGCGACCATCGTCCCGTCGCCGAAGATGTCCTCGGTCTCCTGCAGGTACGACGCGGACTTGTGCTCCTTGTCCTCGTCACCCTGACCGCGGCCTCCGGCACCACCCATGCCGCCCATGCCGGCCGCACCCGCGGCACCACGACCACCGGCCGCACCCGCACCCGCACCCGCACCCGCGGGCCCGAAGCCACCGGCGCCACCACGTCCCTGCTCGGCACCGGCCACACCGGCCGCACCACCGAAGCCGCTACCGGCACCCATGCCGCCCATGCCACCGGGCCCCTTGCCGAGCCCGGCCGCGGCGGCACCACCGATGCCACCGGCACCCGGCGGCCGCATGCCACCACCGGCACCGCCACCACCGCCCCCACCGGGCCGGCCACCGCCGGGCACCCCGGGCCCACCGGGCCGGTTGCGCGGGTCGTTCGGCCCACCCGGCCGGTTGCGCGGGTCGTTGGGGTCGAACCGCCCGCCCGGCGGGATGGTGGGGTCGAGGCCGGGAGGCCGGTTGCGGGGGTCGTTCGGGTCCACGAAGACCGGCGGCCGGTTGCGCGGGTCGTTCGGGTTGAGCTGCGACGGGTTGGTGTCGTCGCCACCGGAGCCCGGCGGCTTCCAGCCCGACGTGCCGGTGTCGTCACCGGGGCCACCGATGCCCGGCGGCGTGCCGGTACCGGGCGGCGTCCCCGTGCCCGGCGGCGTGCCCGTGCCGGGAGGCGTGCCGGTACCAGGAGGCTGCACCCTGTCGATCGGCGTGCTGACCTGCTCCTGCATCTTCGCGGTGTCGGCGTTCGGCGAGATGAAGGTGGGCATCTGGTTCGTGGTCTGGTTGACCGACTCGGCGTACTGGTTGAACGCCCGGATGTTCTGGGCGCTGACTTCCTGGTTCTTCTCGACTGCCTTGTCGTAGTCGGTGTCCCAGGGCGCCCAGTCGTTCAGGAACGGCTTGTCCGGGACCTCGGGCGGCTTCGACATCTGGAACTTGGCGTTCGAGTAGGCCTCACCGATGGAGTCGGCGGTCTTGCCCGCGTCCTGTGCGGACTTGCTCGTCACGTCCGCCCAGGTAGCGAGGGGCGACGTGGTGCTGCGAGCGCCGTCAGCCGCCTGCCCCTCCCAGGCGGCGCCGGAGTCGCGCACAGCCTTGTTGATGAGCTCGGCGATGTCGTTGTGGCTGCTCGCGAGGTTGCGCCAGCCCTCACTGGCCTGAGCCGTGCTCTGGCTCGGCCCCTGGCCCTTGTCGAACCAGTTGTAGATCGTCTCGCCGCCCGCGAACGGGAGCAGCGCGAAGTTTGCGATGTTCGGCTCATCCCCAGCCATGGCCTACCCCTTCAGATTTCCGATGACCGTCGCCGCGAGCTTCTCGGTCTCCGTGCACGGCTTCTGGGTCGCGACCTTGTTCTTGGCGAGGTTCATCGACACCCCGACACTGCCCGTCTTGCCCGCCTCGATGACGGTGAGGCACATGCGAGTGCCGTCCGTGCTGTCCCTGCTGAAGGTCCGCACGCCGTCGATCGTCTTCTCGCTGAAGACCGCGGCACTGCGAGAGCTGGCCAGCTGGCTCTCGAAGACCTGGTCGGTGGCGACCGAGATCTCGTAGGTCGAGTCGTCGAGTGCTTCCTTGCCGTCCCACACGCACGCCGGGCCCAGAGCGCCCTTCCGCGGCCTGGGGGCCTGGACGTTGCCGAGGGTCGTGACCTGGGCAGCCGTCAGGGCGTCACAGGGCTTGTCCTTGATCTTGTCGAGGCTCAGCTCGGTGGCCGGTGCCCCCGTCGAACCCGTGTCGCTCGTCTCGGTGACCGGCGGCTGCGTGTTGCCGGTCGTGGGCGTGCCGCCTTTGACGTCGGAACAGCCGGCCAGGGCGGCTGCCACGAACAAGGTCGCCAACAGGGTCGTGCGCTTCAAGGCGGTACTACCTTCCCATCGCGTTCGATGCGTCGTCATCGGTGCCGCGGTACTGCGCGAGAGCTGCTTTGATGTTCGCGACCGTCGTGTCCAGGGCGTCCACTGCCGCCTGGTTCGCCCAGGCGTAGCCACCGGCCTCCTCGCCGGCCGCCCGGCGCATCGCGATGGTGGCCAGGCCGCTGTAGGGATCGGGACCGGGCGACCCGGTGGACTTGAGGATCTCCGCGTCACGCATCAGGTCCTTCAGCTGCCTCGAAGCCTCTTCCAGCCCCGTGATCATCTTCTGGGCCTGGTCCGGGTCGACGGCGAACCTCGTGGTGCCCGCTCCGGCGGCACCGGCGGCGGCACCTGCGGCGGCAGCGGCTGCTCCGACGGCCTTCCCGACCGAGGACCAAGGTGTCACCGCGTCGAACATCAGCATCTCGGCCAGCTCCCCTCAGAACTTCCACACACCCCTGTTGGAGGATTTTTGCACAGCGCCGGTTCCCCCGGCGGGCGAACGAGTGAGCTGACCTGGTCACATGGCCGTTTCGTCCAAGACGTGGCGCGACCAGGCGGCTTAGGTTCGCAGGCATGATCGAACGCGCGAGGGACTTCATCTGGCACAACGCCCGCACGCTGGAGCAGCGGTGGTTCGAGTACGCCTTCGACGGCGGCAGCGGGGACGCGGTGGTGCGGGCGGTGCTGGCCCACCGCAACGACGACGGCGGGTACGGGCACGGGCTGGAGCCGGACCACCGGGGACCGACGAGCCAGCCGTTGCACGCGTTGCGGGCGTTGCAGATGTTCGCCGAGGTCAGCGCGCCGGAACCGGCCGGGTCGGTGCTGACCTGGCTCGATGCGACCTGTCCCGACGGGAGTGTGCCGTTCGGGCTGTCCACGTCGAAGGGGCACCCGGTGGCGCCGTGGATCACGCTCGACGACCAGGGCGGGTTGTTGCTCACCGCCCAGATCGCGGCGGCCCTGCACGCGTTGGGGGTCACCCACCCGTGGCTCGACCGGGCCACCGACTACTGCTGGCGGCAGGTCGAGGCGCTCGGCGAGACCCACCCGTACGAGCTGCGGGCCGCGGTGATGTTCCTCGACGAGGTGCCGGACCGGGAACGGGCGGAGCTCGCGGCGGCGCGGATCGGGCAGCTCAAGCCCAGCACGGACGGGTACGCGCAGGGGGAGGGCATGGCGCCGCACTTCTTCGCGGCGCGGGCTGGCAGCCTGGCGCGGTCGTGGTTCAGCGAGGCGGAGCTGGAACGCGACCTCGACGAGCTGCAGGCGGGGCAGCAGGAGGACGGCGGCTGGAACTTCGGCTTCCCCGCGTTCACGCCGGTCGTCACGTTCGAGTGGCGGTCCATCGCCACGATCGACGCGTTGCTCACGCTGCGCAGCTACGGCCGGATCAGCTGATCAGCTGCCTCAGCGACACACCGGCCAGCGCGCGCACCTCGCGGGAGAGGTGCGCCTGGTCGGCGTAGCCGGCGTCGGCGGCGACCGCGGCGAAGGGGCGGCCGGCCCACGCCAGGCGCAGCGCGTGGTCGAAGCGCAGCACCCGCTGCAGCACCTTGGGCGGGTAGCCGAACGCGTCCAGGCACCGCCGCCGCAGCTGCCGCTCGCTCAGCCCGATGTCCCAGGCCGCCGACCTGACGTCACCGGTGCGCAGCAACGCGGCGGTACCCGCGAGAGCGGGGTCGACGACCACGCGGGCCGCGCAGAACGACACCACCTCCAAGAACGCCGACAGCCGCGCGGACGGCACCAGCTCCGCCAGCGGCACCCGCAGGTCGCGCACCTCGCACGCCGGCACGCCGAACACCGACGGGAACGCGCCGGGCGGCAACCGCACCCCGTACAACGTGCCGGGCGCGACGGAAGCGAGCTGCGCGCGGGTGTCCGGACCGGCCACGAACAACGCGCCCGTCGTGGGTGTCCACATCAGATCCGTGCACCCGTCGGGCACCACGCGCTGCACGGTCTCCGACGACACCGTGCGCGTCCACAGGCAGGTCAGACCGGCGGGGGCGGGACGTTCGGCGTACACGGGTCAATCAAAGCAAAAGGCGCCACATCCCGGGGGATGCGGCGCCATGAGCGCGACGGGGGTCCGGGGGCGAAGCCCGCCGGCTGGGGTCTGGGGGCTCGGCCCCCGGAAAACACCACGGGGCGAGGTGGTCGACGCTTTCCGTCGACACGCCTCGCCCCGAGAAACGTGGACGATACTGGGATTGAACCAGTGACCCCTACCGTGTCAAGGTAGTGCTCTCCCGCTGAGCTAATCGTCCTCGTGGTGCAGGACGAGATTCTAGCGGACGGGCACGGCCCGATGAACACGAGGGTCTAGAGGCCGAACTTCACCCAGTTAGCGCTCACGTACGCCGCCGGCTGGCCGCTCGTGAACGTCACGTACACGTCGTGCGTCCCGGAGATGTTCGAGATGTTCGCGGGAATGGTTCTCCACGAGTCCCAGCCCCCGGTGTTGCCCACCGCGATCGATCCCACGGGCGCCGCCGTGCGCGACCCGAGCCGGACCTCGACCAGACCGCTCACGCCGCCGGCGGCACCCGAGGCGACGCGGGCGTAGAACTGCCGCGCCGGACCGGAGCCGAAGTTGACGCCGGAGAACTTCAGGTAGCCGCCGTTGGCGATCTGGTGGACACCCGAACCGCCCTCGGCCGGTGCCACCGAGCCGCCGGAGCGCTCGGAGGCGTTCTCCGCCTGGAGCTCGCTGTACGCCGAACCACCACCGCCGGGGTTCGAGGTCGTCGTCGTGGTCGTGGGCGGAGTCGTCGTCGAACCGCCAGCCGTGTAGACGGCCACGTAGTCCACGACCATGGAGTGCCCGGACTGGGTGGCAGCGACAGGGGTCGGCTGGTTGTTGTTCAACGCGTTCGGGAACGCGCCGCCCATCGCCAGGTTCAGCAGGATGAAGTACCCGGCGTGCGACGTCATCCGGTCCCACACGCCCGCGCCGAGCTGGGCCTGCGTCACCGTGTGGTACTGCTGGCCGTCGACGAACCACTTGAAGGACTTCCCGGCGTCGTCCCACTCGAAGCGGTACGTGTGGAACGCCGTCTGGCACGACGCGCCGGGGCAGGCCCGCGAGTTGCCGATGCCGGTGAACTCGTTGCACGCACCGCCGGGTGCGACGTCGCAGTGCAGCACGCCCCACACCGAGTTGATGCCGTTGACGTTCTCCATCACGTCGAACTCACCGATGCCCGGCCAGTTCCAGTAGTTGCCGCGGAACGGCGAGCCCAGCGCCCAGAACGCCGGCCAGTAGCCCAGCGCCGCCTGACCGGTGACGTTCGGCATCTGGATGCGGCCCTCGATGGCGAGCTTGCCGCCCGGCGCCGGCTTGAAGTTCGACCGCTGGGTCTCGATGCGCGACGACGTCCAGTTGCCCGCGCCGTCCTTCAGCGCGGTGATGCGCAGGTTGCCGGCACCGTCGAGCTTGATGTTGCTGGTGCTGTTCGTGTAGTTCTGGATCTCCCCGGTGCCCCAGTTCGCAGGTCCGCCGGGGTAGCCGTGGCCCAGGTCGAAGATCCAGTTCGAGCTGGACGGCAGGGTTCCGCTCGCTCCGTTGAAGTCGTCGCCCCACACCTGCGTCCATCCCGCTGCAGGGGGTGGGATCGAAGCGTTGGCGGACATGGCGGCGATCGCCAGGGGTACCGCGGCAAGAAGAGCTGTCGTGGCCGCGAGGATGCGACTGCGTTGCCTCATGCGCGAGTGACCTCCTTGTCACGGGTGCAGTCCATTTATGAGAGCGCTCTCACGACCCGTGGACAAGCGGCCATTCGGACGAACGGCCACAAAGCGCGCTGGTGCCGCTACGTCTCGTTTGGACACGCGAGGTGCGCGGATCTTGCCGACGGCCCTCACTTCGCGTCCGCGTAGCACTCCACCGGCACGGCGTTCATCGGGAACCGCACCCGTGTGTCGCCGAACAGCAGCCGGGTCGCCGCCTGGCCCGCCTCCGCGATGGCCGCCACCACCCCGTCGACGTCGGCTGCCGGGCAGTGCACGAGGACCTCGTCGTGCTGGAAGAACACCAGCGCCGCCTCGCGCGGTAACCGGGTGCGCAGCACGCCGAGCAGGGCGGCCGTCCAGTCCGCGGCGCTGCCCTGCACCACGAAGTTGCGCGTGAAGCGGCCCCAGTTGCGGGCGGCCTGGCGGGAGGAGCTGGACACGTTGCCCGCGTCGTCGGCGCCGTTGACCAGGTCCTGCCACGACGCGGACGGTTCCGGGGAGGTGCGGCCGAGGCGGGTGCGCACCATGCGGCCCTGTTCACCTGCCTGGGCCGCGGCCTCCACGTAGCCGACCGCGACCGGGAAGCGCTTGCGCAGCACGGCGAGCAGCGGGCCGGCCTCGCCGGAGGTGCCGCCGTACATGGCGGAGAGCATCGCGATCTTCGCGCGGGGGCGTTCGCCCTTGAACGAGTCCGCGGCCAGTGCGGCGTACAGGTCGTCGTCGCCGCAGACGTCGATCAGCCTCTCGTCGCCGGACAGCGCGGCCAGGATGCGCGGCTCCAGCTGGGAGGCGTCGGCGGCCACCAAGCGCCAGCCGTCGTCCGCGCGCACCGCCTGGCGCAGCAGGCGCGGGATCTGCAGCGCCGCGCCGCCGCGGGAGGCCCACCGGCCGGTGACGACGCCGCCAACCACGTACTCCGGGCGGAACCGCCCTGCCGAGACCCACGTGTCGAGCCACGACCAGCCGTGCGCCGCCCACAGGCGCGCGAGCTCTTTGTACTCCACCAGCAACGCCACCGCGGGGTGGTCGACCTTCTTCAGCACCCAGCGCCGCGAGGACGACACCTCGATGCCCACGCGCTTGAACGCCCGCACGATGCTGGCCGGCGCGTCCGGGTTCACGTCGTAGCCGCCGAACGCCTCCCGGATCCGGTCAGCCAGCCCCTGCAGCACCTTCGGCCGCGCGCCGGGGCCGGGACGCGGGCCCAGTAGGTCCTCCAGCAGCGCGAGGTGCACGTCCTCCCGCCACGGCAGCCCGTGGTGGGTCATCTCCGCCGCCGCCAGCGCCGACGCCGACTCGGCCGCGATCAGCAGCGACAACGCCGGATTGCGTTGCTGCGCCTGGAAGACCAGCGACAGCGCGGCCAGCTCGTCGGTGCCGCCGGGCAGCTCCACCGGCTCCGGTTCGAACAACGTCAGCGCGACGTCCTTCTTGCGCGGGCCCACGTCCGCCGGCGCGGGCAGGCGCAACGCGCGCGCCACCGCCGCCGGCAGCTCGCGCGGTTCGCGGTGCCTGCCCTCGGCGCCCAGCAGCAGCGCCTCGGTCAGGTGCAGGTCCCAGCACCGGTCCACCCGCACGCCGGCCGCCAGCAGCGCGGGGTAGGCCTCCGCGGTGTCCGCCCACAGCCACCGCGGTCTGTGGGCGCGCTCCAGCGACGCGACGGCCGAGGCCAGTGACGGCGCTGACGTCGCGGGACCCGCCGGGGTCCCGTCGTCGTTCAGCTCCTGCCACCGCCCCGCGCCGTCCGCTTCGGGGACGAGGGAGACCAGCACGCCTCTGATTGTGCCCAGGGGGTCTGACAATTTCGGTCGAGCGGGCCATCTACACCGCCGTCAGCACCACAATTCCGTTGGAGTTCCTCCAAGCCAGCCAGCGAAGGAGTGAAGGAAAAACGCGAAGATTCCCCGATGGTGTGGTCTTGCTGTCCCTCACCTGACCACCGGCCGACTATGAAGCCGTGGACCGAGCACTCAGCGTCGCCGCATTGCTGGACCCCACCCACCAGGTGGTCCCCTTTCACGGCAGAGAACCCGAACTCGACGCACTCGTGGCGTGGCGCGACAGCCCCGTCCCGCAGGCGTCCCTGCTCGTGCACGCCCCGGCGGGCGCGGGCAAGACCCGGCTGCTCCAGCGGTTCGCGGAGCTGTGGGACGACGACGCGCACGGGCGGTTGCTGGTCCTCGACGACGCCGACCGCCGCACCTGGCAGCAGGTCTTCGAGCAGCTCCAGGACACCCTGCGGCACGGCCCGCAGCGCACCAGGGTGCTGCTGGCGAGCCGGATCACGGGCTGGTGGTGGTCCTCGACCCGCCAGCGCGTCGCCGACTTCGACCACGAGGTCACCGAGCTCGCGCTCCCGCCGAGCCCGTCCGACCGCGCCGAGTCGTTCACCCTCGCCTGCGAGCACTTCGCCAAGCAGCTCGGCGTCACCGCACCCGACGAACCACCGCCGAACATCGCCGACGAGACCACCCTCGACCTGCACATGGCCGCGCTCACCGCGGTGCACGGCGACCCGTGCGAGGTGAACCGCACCCAGCTCGTCCGCCAGCTCCTCCGGCGCGACAGCGGTCCGCGCACCGGCCGCATCGCCGAGGACTACCTCGCCGTGGCCACCCCGGACTCCCCGGACCCCGACCTGCTCGCCCGCGCCGCCCTGCGCTGGCCCGCACTGCGGCCGCGGCTCGACCGGCTCGTCGCCGAGCACCCGGAGGTCGTCCGCGACATGGCCCGCGACAGCCTGCGCATCACCGCGGAGATCGGCTCCCGCGCCACGGCGGAGCACCTGGCCCGCCGGCTCTTCCGCGACGAGCGGTTCGCCACCGACGCCATCCCGTCGATGCTCACCCGCAGGCTGATCGAGGGCGCCGAGGACACCCTGGAACGCGCCGAGATGTACGGGATGCTCAGCGCCCGCACGATGGTGTGCGGGCTGCGGCACGAGTCCGTCGAGGCCTCCCGCCAGGAGGTCGAGTGCTACCGGGAGCTGGCGCGGCGGGACCCGGAGAACCGGCCGCTGCTCGCGGACGCGCTGGGGGACCTCGGCCTGCGGCTCATCAACGCCCAGCGCCGCGACGAGGTGCTGCAGGTCTCCGAGGAGGCCATCGGGCTGTGGCGCGAGATCGCGGAGGACGACCCGGAGACCATCCCGCAGCTCGCGTCCGCGCTGGAGCAGATCAGCTACCGCTACCAGGCGCTGCACCAGGACGAGGCGGCGATGACGGCGCTCAGCCGCGCCACCCTGCTCTTCCAGGAGCTGGCGAAGAACCACCCCTCGCTGTTCCGCGGCGACTACGCCAGGGTCGCCGCCGCGATGGCCCGCCGCTTCCACGCCGAGGGCGAGAAGCAGCACGCCGCCGAGTCGATGCAGCTGTCCATCGCGAACTGGCGGGTGCTCGCCCAGGAGGACCCGCGGTTCGAACCGGAGTTGGCCCGCAACCTCGCCATGGCCGGTGTGATGCTCACCGACCTGCGCCGCGCGGAGGCCGCGAGCGAGACGCTGCGGGAGGCCGTCGAGCTGTTCCGCCGGCTCGCGGTCGTCAACCCCGACACGTTCCGCTCGGAGCTGGCGGACGCGCTGACGCGGTACAGCAGGGCGGTGCACGAGCTCGGCGACCCGGACGCCCGGCTGGTCGCGCAGGAGGCCGTGATGCTGTGGCGCGAGACGGACGACCGCAAGGGCCTCGGCACGGCGCTGCTCACCGTGGTGCACGTCGCGGACGACCTGCACGCGGCGGAGGAAGCCGTTGCGGTGCACCGGGAACTGGTCGCACGGGACCTGGTGTGGAACCAGGTCGACCTGGTGCTCGCCCTCGCCGTCCTCACCGAGCAGGAGCTGCTGCACGACCGGCACGAGGAGGCGCTGCGGCACGCGGACGAGTTCCTGGAGATCTGCGACCGGCTGCCGTCGCAGCTCATCGACTTCTTCGGCACGAAACTGGCGCCGGGTCTGCAACCGGTGGTCCGTGCACTGTCCGAAGCGGACCACCACGTCCGCGCGCTGCGGGCATCGGAGTTCGCGCTCGGCGTGTGGCGGGTGCTGATCCCGAAGACCGGACCGGTCGCCCACCTCGCCGCGCTCCAGCAGCACGCGTGCAAGCTCCGTGCCGCGGAACGGAAGGAGGAGGCCAGGAACACCGCGCACACCGCGATCGTGCTGTGGCACCTGCTCGGACCGGAGCTGGACGAGCAGCCGGGGTACGCCGACGCGCTCACCATCTACAGCAGGCTGTGCGTGGAGACGGGGTTCGAGGTCGACAAGGCGCTCCGGCTCGCCCACCGCGCGGTGCGGATCGCACGCGAGGTGGGCGACGAGGCGAAGCTGGAGTTCGCGCTGGAGACGGCAGCCGCGGCCGAGAGCGCGCTCAGCTGGTCGTGAGCAGCGACCGCACGAAGAACGCCACGTTGGCGGGGCGCTCGGCGAGCCGGCGCATGAAGTAGCCGTACCACTCGTCGCCGTACGGCACGTAGACGCGCATCCGGTTGCCCTCGGACGCGATGCGCCGCTGCTCCTCCGGCCGGATGCCGTACAGCATCTGGAACTCGTAGGTGTCCTTCGACCGCGCGGACGCGAGGTCGGCGGCGATGGCGATCAGCCGCGGGTCGTGCGAGGCCACCATCGGGTAGCCGGCGCCCTCCATCAGCACCTTGAGGCACCGCACGTACGACAGGTCGACGTCGTGCTTGTCCTGGTACGCAACGGAAGCAGGCTCCTGGTAGGCGCCCTTGCACAGCCGCACGCGGGAACCGGCGTGCGCGAGGTCGCGGCAGTCCTGCTCGGTGCGCTTCAGGTAGGCCTGCAGCACCGCACCCACCCACGGGAAGTCCACCCGCAGCTCGCGCAGGATGCCCAGCGTCGAGTCGGTGGTGGTGTGGTCCTCCATGTCGAGCGTCACGGTCGTGCCGACGACGGCGGCCGCGGCGCAGATGCGGCGGGCGTTCTCCAGCGCGATCTTCTCGCCGTCCACCGGCAGCGACTGGCCGACGGCCGACAGCTTGACCGACACCTCGGCACCGTCGGTGAGCCCGTGCCGCTCCAGCTGCGCCAGCAGCGTCAGGTACGCCTCGACGGTGTCGTTCGCCTGCGACTCCTCGACGGTGTCCTCACCGAGGTGGTCCAGCGTGACCAGGCGGCCGTCACCGAGCACCTCGGCGGTCGTGTGGATCGCGGAGGAGACGTCGGCACCGGCGACGAACCGCTCGACGACGGGCCGGGTCAGCGGCGTCGACTCGACGAGCTTGCGGGTACCCGCGCTGCGGGACGCCAGGAGGAGGCTGGAGCGCAACATGGTTCACGTCCTCGGGGTGTGAGAGGTGAGGGGAACGTCGAAGTGCTTGTGGCGCAACGACATTCCCCTCACCCAGGAGGGCCTGGTCTAGCCCTGGTGCGGGTGGAGGTGGGAGGTGGGGGCCACGAACGTCTCCTTGATGGAGCGCGGGCTCACCCAGCGGAGCAGGTTGTGGACCGACCCCGCCTTGTCGTTCGTGCCGGACGCGCGGCCGCCGCCGAAGGGCTGCTGGCCGACGACGGCACCGGTGGGCTTGTCGTTGACGTAGAAGTTGCCCGCGGCGAACCGCAGCTCCTCCTGCGCGTGCGCCACGGCGGCGCGGTCACGGGCGATGATCGAGCCGGTCAGGCCGTACGGCGCCGCGCTCTCCATCTGCTTGAGCACCGTCGGGTAGTCGGCGTCCTCGAAGACGTGGACCGCGAGCACCGGGCCGAAGAACTCGGTGGTGAACACGGAGTTCGCCGGGTCGGAGCCGAGCAGCACGGTGGGCCGGACGAAGAAGCCGTCCGAGTCGTCCGCGGTGCCGCCGGCGGCGATCTCCAGCGAGGAGTCCGCCCGCGCGGCCTGCAGCACGCCCGACAGCTTGTCGAACGAACGGCGGTCGATCACCGCGCCACCGAAGTTCGAGAAGTCGGTGACGTCGCCGTAGGTCAGCGCCTCGACCTCGGCCAGGAACTGGTCCTTGATCTTGTTCCACACCGAGCGCGGCACGTAGGCGCGCGACGCGGCGGAGCACTTCTGGCCCTGGTACTCGAAAGCACCGCGGATCATGGCCACGCGCAGCACGTCAGGGTCGGCCGACGGGTGCGCGAGGATGAAATCCTTGCCGCCGGTCTCGCCGACGATCCGCGGGTACGAGCGGTAGTTCGCGATGTTCGCACCGACCTGCGCCCACAGCTTCTGGAACGTCGCGGTGGAGCCGGTGAAGTGGATGCCCGCGAGGTCGGGGGAGCTCAGCGCGACCTCGGAGACGGCCAGGCCGTCACCGGGCAGCAGGTTGATGACGCCGGGCGGCATGCCCGCCTCCTCCAGCAGCCGCATGGTGAGGTGCGCGGCGAACGACTGGGTCGGCGACGGCTTCCACAGCACCACGTTGCCCATCAGCGCGGGCGCGGTCGGCAGGTTGCCGGCGATGGCGGTGAAGTTGAACGGCGTGATCGCGTAGACGAAGCCCTCCAGCGGGCGGTGGTCCGTGCGGTTCCACACACCGGGGGAGGAGATCGGCTGCTCGCTCAGCAGGTTGCGGGCGAACTGCACGTTGAAGCGCCAGAAGTCGATCAGCTCGCAGGCCGAGTCGATCTCCGCCTGGATCGCGGTCTTCGACTGGCCGAGCATGGTCGCGGCGTTCAGCGTCTGCCGCCACGGGCCGGCGAGCAGGTCGGCGGCGCGCAGCAGGACCGCCGCGCGGTCGTCGAACGACATCGCGCGCCACGCAGGGGCGGCCTCGCGGGCCGCGCGCAGGGCGTCGGTGGTGTCCTGCTGGGTCGCGCCGGCGAGGGTGCCGAGGACCGAGCGGTGGTTGTGCGGCTGGACGACGTCGAACCGCTCGCCGCCACCCATGCGCTGCTCGCCACCGATGGTGAGCGTCAGCTCGAGCGGCTCCTTCTGCAGCTCGGTCAGCTTGGCCTGCAGCTCGGCGCGCTCCGGGGTGCCGGGGGCGTACTGCAGGACCGGCTCGTTGACCGGGGCGGGAACCTGGGTGACCGCGTCCACTCGCAACTCCTCGTCGAATCGTCGGTGCCCCAACCGTAAGTCCGGTCAAGCCGCCATCCGTTGTCCGACCGGCCAAGATTCACCGGGTCAGATGTACGATCCGACAGTGTTGAAGTGCACGCGGGGAGCTTTCGTACCCCAGGAGGGAACGCGGGGCCCCCGCGTGCCGAAACAGCAGCAGGAGCGGCGGGGGTGGGGCGGGGATGAGTTTGCGGCACATCCTGATCGCGCTCGGTGACCCGCTCGTCGAGCTGCAGGTCGCGCCCCACGGCCTGGAGGTCGACGTGCGCGACGTCGTGATCATGGACCCGGACGACCCGCCGGACGTGGCGGCGGGGGACCTCGCGCTGGTCATCGGCGCACGTGGCCGGGCGGCGTTGCCGCTGGTCAAGGCTGCCGGACGGGCGAAGGCCGCCGCCGTCGCGGTGAAGGAGAGCTCGCCGGCGCTCGAACAGGCGGCGACGGACGCGGGCGTGGCGTTGCTGGAGGTCAGGCCCGAGGTGCGGTGGGCGCACCTGGAGTCGTTGGCCAAAGGCGTGCTCACGACGACGACCGACGACGGCGAGGTGCTCGGCGACCTGTTCGCGCTCGCGCAGACGATCGCCACCCTCACCGGCGGCATCGTCAGCATCGAGGACACCGCGAGCCGCGTGCTGGCCTACTCGCGGTCGTCCGACGAGGTCGACGAGCTGCGCCGGCTGTCGATCCTCGGCCGCCAGGGGCCGGAGCCGTACCTGAAGATGCTGCGCGAGTGGGGCGTCTACAACCTGCTGCGGTCGGGCGAGGAGGTCGTGCGCATCGACGAACGCCCCGAGCTCGGCATCCGCCGCCGCATCGCCGTCGGCATCCACGCGGGGTCGCAGCCGCTCGGCACGATCTGGGTGCAGGAGGGCGACCAGCCGCTCACCGCCCAGGCCGAACGCGCACTGCTCGGCGCCGCCCGCGTCACCGCCCCGCACCTGATCCAGCAGCGCAACCAGCCCACGTCCCGGTTCCGGGAGAACCTCCTCGCCGCCCTGCTCACCGGCCGGATGGACGCGGCCACCGTCGCCGGCCAGATCGGCGCCGACCCCGGCAAACCCGCCGCGGTGGTGGTCTTCGCGCTCAGGAGCGCCGAGGGCGACCGCAGCGAGCACGAGCTGCGCAGAGCCGAGATGACCGGCCTGATCTCCGTGCACGCGGCGGCGTACCGGCGCAGCGCGCTGGTCAGCGAGTCCGGCGGCCGCACCTACGTGCTGCTGCCCGACCTCGCCCCGAACGCGCAGCTGCTGAACCTCACCCGCGAGATCGTCACCACGGCCCGCCGCCACCTGCACACGGCGGTGCAGGCGGCGGTCGGCTCGACGGTGGCCACGCTCGACGAGGTGCGGGTGTCGCGGCAGGAGGCCGAACGCGTGCTCGACGCGATGGCCCGCGACCTCGACGCCGAGGTCGCCACGCTCGCCGACGTGCGCTCGCAGGTGCTGGTGAGCGAGATCCTCGCGCTGCTGCAGGACAACCCGAGGATTCGCGACCCCCGCATCGACGCGCTGGACCCGGAGCTCGCGAAGTCGCTGCTCGCCTACCTCGACGCGCTGGGGGACGTGCGGGCCGCGGCGGACCGGCTGCACGTCCACCCAAACACGCTGCGGTACCGGCTGCGGCGGATCGACCTGGACCTGGACGACCCGCTGGTGCGCCTGATCGCCCAGCTTCAGCTCAGGATGCGGTAGAGCAGCGCCCGTTCCGCGATCGTCCACGTCGTCGTGGTGAGCAGGTACAGCCCGGCGGCCAGCGGCAGGTAGGCCGCGACCAGGATCGTGCCGAACGGCAGCACCTTCACCAGCCCGGTCATGAACCCCGGCGCGGGCGTGGTGGTCAGCTGCGACCGCTGCCACCGCACGGTCAGGTACGCCACCACGGCCAGCGCCGCGAACAGCGCGAAGAACACCCACGCGAAGCCGGTGGTGAAGTGCGAACCGAGTGAGACGCCGAACAACGTGCCCTCCAGCAACGGGTTCGGCGTGGTGACGACCTGGTAGACGACCATGAAGAACGGGGCCGTCGCGAGCATCGGCAGCAGTCCCGCGAACATCGAGACGCCGTTGCTCTGGTAGACCTTCTGCGACTCCTCCGAGAACCGCACCAGGTCCTTGCCGTGCTTCTTCTGCAGCTCCCGGATCTCCGGCGCGAGCTTGGCCTTGGCCTTCTCCCCGCGCACGGCGGCGCGGTACAGCGGGTGCAGCGCGAGCCGCACGACGATGGTGAACAGGACGATGGCGAGCGCGGGCGTGCCGAAGCTCGCCAGGGCAGCGCCCAGGTCAGCGAACAAGGGTTCTTTCTCCGTCTTGAGTCGGGTGTGCGGGACGTGTCAGAACGTCCGGCACCCCGGTGCTCGGGGACGGGGCCGACCAGCGGTGTCGGGGTTGCGCAGCCGCAGCTGCGCCGATCGTTCAGCGCGTTCGCGGATCGCGAGCGACCGGGCCGGTGCCACCGAGCGCGGCACGAGCGCGACCACGACGAGCAACGCGAGCGCCAAGGCGGTCACGGCCGCGACGACCTCGGCCGGCGAGGACAGCAGCGTGAACGCGTAGAGAGCGGGCAGGAAGACGGCGAGCAGCAGCACCGCCCGATTCCTGGTCTCCTGCCGCATCACGTCCCCGAGTGTACGGCCACGGCGGGGGCGCGGTCCCGGGAACGCCGCGTGGAGCAGGGACGGGTCACGACTCGACGAGGCCCGGCCGGTCGGGGTGGTCGTAGCGCACGACCAGGTCGGCCACCGGCTCGTAGTCGTCGAACGCGGGCAGCGTCCACTGCTCGGCGGTCTTGCGGCGCAGCGCTCCCGGCGAGAGCCACAGGTGCACGGTCAGCTCCGCGGGCAGCCACCGGTCGAGCAGCAGGGTGCCGTCGACCAGCACCACGCCGTTCTCCGGCACGTCCACGTACTCCGCGCGGCTGGCCCGGTCGGTGGCGGCGTTCCACAGCGACGGCAGCACCTTGCCGTCCAAGGCCGGGTCGAGCACCTCGCGTTGCAGACCGGCCAGGTCGAACCAGTCGTGCCGGTAGGAGTACGGGTCGGTGCGGCCGTGCTCCAGCCGCACCGACGCCGGTCGCAGGAAGTCCTGTGTGGACACGCGCTGGACGGAACGGCCCGTGGCGCGCAACGGTTCCACGAGCGCGTCGGCGAGCTTGCCCGGTTCGGCGGCGGGAGCGCCGTCGAGGAGCACGCGCACCCGGCCGTCCAGCGCGGTGACGCGGGAGACGATCTCGGCGACCAGGGTGTCGTGGGAGAGCGGCCGGACCTTCATCGCCACCCCGGTGACGGCGCCCAGTCCGCCCAGGCCGTGTCCCACCAGATCTCACCGGACGCCAGCATCTGCTCGATCTTCACGCCCTCCGCGCGGATCGCCTCGGCCTCCGCCGCGGAGTACTTGCCGGCCGCCACCTGCTCCTCGAACTCGTCGAGGTCGCGCTGCTGCCACGTGCCGTCGGGCGCCATGGTGTAGTCGAGCGCGTGGTCGAGGGTCTCGAAACCGTCGGCCGTGCGCCGGTAGGGCGCCTGCAGGTTCAGGTAGTAGTTGCCGAAGCGGCGGTCCTCGCCGTGCCAGAACAGGTCGACCGAGTAGGCGTCGTCCGGGCGGTGCAGCATGAGCTTGCCGTGGCCGCGCCAGAAACCGCGTTCCGGCCGGTCCCACGGGTGCGGGTGGTGGTGCTCGGGGTAGGTGAGCGGGGTGCCCGGCTCCACGAACACCGCGAGCAGCCCCGGCTCGTCGACCACGACCCTGGTCGGCATCTCCGACCAGACCCTGCCGTGCAGCACCTCCCGCCGCACGACCACCTCACCCGGCGTGAACAACCTCATGCGCCGAACTTACGTGATCACGCTCGGCCGCGTCCCTCGCCATCATGCGCCGCTTGAGCGCGGGAACGGCGTTCGTGACGCGCAGGACCGTGCGGAACATCGCGAGCACGACCCGGCCGATCACGGGCCTGTGCAGCATGCCGGTGCCGTCCATCTGCTCACGCGAGGCGAGCACGGCCTTGAACCCGTACTCCACCATCTCGGTCTCGTACTCACCGATGGCGGTGACCACGTCCTTGCCGCGGTGGGCCTCGGTGAGCTTGCGGGTCAGCAGCTCCGCGTCGCGCAACGCGGTGTTCGCGCCGATGCCGCGGCCCGGCGTCATGAGGTGCACGGCGTCACCGATCAGCGTGACGTTGCTGGGCTTCCACGGCCGCACCGGCTCCGACGTGCGGACCTTGATCCGGAACACGGTCCGCGGGTCGGCCAGCCGGAAGAGCTCACGCAGGTTCGGGTGGAACTTCGGCGTCATCCCCAGCACGACCTGCTTGAGCTGCTCCTGGTCCAGCCCGTCGAGCTCGGGGAACTTGTCGTGTGCCGCCGCGTAGCCCCACATGATGTAGTCGTCCTCGACGCCCGCGGTGTCGAAGCGCATGACGTGCAGGATCACGAACGAGCCGCGCGGGCCGTGCAGCAGCGTCACGGCCCGTTCCGCCTGCGGTGGCAACAGCGCCAGGTTCTCCGGGGTGAGCGGCAGCTTGCCGGCGATCGAGGTGATGCCGGTGTCGGAGATCCGCGCGTGCGGCAGGTACTGCTTGCGCAGCTTCGACTGCGCGCCATCGGCTCCGACGAGCACGTCACCGGTCTCGGAGGTGCCGTCGGCGAAGAACGCGGTGACCGAGCCGTCGTCGTTGCGGCTGAAGCGGGTGAACGCCTTGTCGAACCGCACGACGTCCTCCAGCCCGGTCAGCAGCGCGGTCCGCATCGCGATGCGGCTCACCGACTTCTCGCTGCGGGACTCGTCGCTCTGCTCGGGCAGTTCCGCGACCAGCAGCTCGCGGTACTTCTCGGTGCGCATGTTGATCAGCTTCGGCGGCCGGGCCGTGGTGCGCACGAACTCGGCGAACACCTCCTCGGGTAAGCAGCTGTGCAGCGCCTTGCTGCCGTCCGGGCTGATCCCGACCCGGTAGCCGATCAGCATGCTGCGCGGCGTGCGGTCGCGTTCGAACAGCGCCACGTCCACGCCGGCCTTCTTCAGCCCGTGTGCCAGGCACAGGCCACCGGTCCCCGCTCCGATGATGAGTACGCGCATTACTTCCCCCTCAACCAAGTATCTTAGTTGAGAAGATATTCATGTGCTGAGAGTCTTGTCAATCGTCCTGGTTGAGCCTCCGCAACCGGGCGGTCGTGATCGCGACCCGCACGTCGTTCGGCGGCAACAGCCTGACCAGCTGTTCCATCGCCTCGGCGTCGTGCTCACCGGAGTCGGTCTGGATGAACGTCCACAGCGCGTTCGCGTCACCGCGTGACAGCACGGCCCGGCGCACACCGCTCGCCAGGTCGTCGCGCTCGGCCAGCACGACCGGCGCTTCGGAACGGGGGAGCAGCGTGCCGCGGTAGCGGGAGGCGGCCAGCGGGACGTCACCGTTGCGGAGGGCGGCGCGCACGGCCAGGAAGTCGGCCTCCACGTGCGCGGTCAGCCGGTACGGGCGGGTCGCGAGCACGCCGGCGCCCAGCTGCGCGCGCAACCGGTGCAACTCCGCACGAACGGTCGTCGGGTTGCCGCGCTCGCCGTAGAGCCGCAACGCGAGCTGGTCGGCGGTCAGGCCGCCGTGCACCGTCAGCGCGCACAGGATCTCCGCGTGCCGCAACGAGATCGGCACCTCGCGGGCGTCCAGCACCACCTTCGGTTCGGGCAGCAGGAACGACAGCGACAGCACCGAACGGCGCACGAGCCGCTGCCGGGGAACGCGCAGCAGGTACCCGTGGGCGAGCGGTTCCAGCACGGCGTCACGGCCGTCGGGCAGCCGCACCCGGTCCGACGACACGTCGACGCGCGGCGGTACCAGCCCGTACGGCTCGGCGGCGACGACCCGGCCGGTCGGGCTGAGCAACGCGCCCGGCTCACCGCGCAACGCGACCAGGTGCCGCATGTTGCGCGCCCGCAGCTCCTCGTCCTGGGCGCTCATCCTGGCCAGCAGCGCCGACTCGGCGAGCCGGGCGGAGGCCGACACCAGCGCCACCATCGACGGGTGCATCGTCTCCATCGGACCGCTCAGGTCGACGACGCCGATCACCTCGCCGGTGTCCGGGTCGCGCACCGGGCTCCCCGCGCACGTCCAGTGGTGGTAGGTGCGCACCAGGTGCTCCGCGGAGTGGACGGTGACGCTGGAGTTCACCGCGAGCGCGGTGCCCATCGCGTTCGTCCCCGCCGCGTCCTCCGACCAGAGCGTCCCCGCGCCCAGGCCGACGTCCTCGGCGTAGGAGCGGGTCGGGTGGGAGCCCTCGCACCACAGGATGTGGCCCTGGGCGTCCGCGACCACCATGATGTGCCTCGCCTCCTCGGCGAAGCCCAGCAGCGTCTCGCGCAGCACCGGCAGCGTCGGGTGCAGCGGGTGCCGTTCACGCAGGTCCGGCAGCTCGTCCTGGGCGAACACCGTCGGCGCGGTGTGCAGGTCGGGGTTCACGTTGGCCGCGAGTGACCGCTGCCACGACGCCGAGATGACGGAGCGTGGCGAATCGGCCGTGCGAGTGCCACTCAACACGGCATCTCTGACCCGGCTGAGCAACAGTGCGTGTTGCCGGTGGTCGGCGGTCACTGGTCCATCCACGGCTTGCAACGAGCATGCAACGTTCTGCTGCCTACTTTCTCATTTCCCCCACCTCAGGCGATCGGTGGGCCATCTTCCGCAGGGAGTCGAGAATGACGCAGTACGCGGCACCGGGGCAGCCCGGCAGCGTGGTCGCGTACCGGCCCAGGTACGACCACTTCATCGGCGGCGACCACGTGCCACCCGTCGCCGGCGAGTACGCCGAGAACGTGACGCCGGTGACCGGCGAGGTGTTCACGGAGGTCGCGCGCGGCACCGACGCCGATCGCGCCCGTGCGCTGCACTCGGCCGGCGGTGCCGCACAGGCCTGGGGGCGCACCACGGCACGGGAGCGCGCCACGGTCCTGGGTGAGATCGCCGACCGGGTCGAGGAGCACGCCACCGAGCTGGCCGTCGCGGAGACGTGGGACAACGGCAAGCCGGTGCGCGAGGCGCTGGTCAACGACGTCCCGATGCTGATCGAGCAGTTCCGCCAGGTCGCCGCCGTCATCCGCACCGAGGTCGGCACGGTCGAGCAGCTCGGCTGCGGCACCACCGACTACCGCACCCACCAGCCCGTCGGCGTGGTGCAGCGCAGGCTCGGCTGGGCGTTCCCGCTGCTGCACGCCGCCCGCGTGCTCGCCCCCGCGCTCGGCGCCGGGAACACCGTGGTCCTGGAGCCCGCGCTGCAGACGCCCGCGTCGGTCCACGTGCTCATGGACGTGATCGCCGACCTGCTGCCACCCGGTGTGGTGAACGTGATCACCGGATCTGATGACCACCCGGCGGTCGCCGGCCGCTGCCCGAACATCTTCTTCGCCGACGTCACCACCCAGCGCGACGACTTCCTCGACAAGGCGCTGGAGGGCTTCGCGATGTTCGCCGCCAACCAGGGCCAGGTGGCCACGGCCCCGTCCCGCGCGCTGGTCCAGACCGCGGGCTACGAGGAGCTGCTGCACCTCGCGACCGAACGCACCCGGCAGCTGCGCACCGGCAACCCCCTCGACACCGACACGGTGGTCGGCGCCGTGGTGTCGCTGGCCCAGCGCGACCGCGTGCTCGCCTACGTCGCCCGCGGCAGGGCCGAGGGCGCCCGCCTGGTCACCGGCGGCGAGGCCTCCGGCCACTACGTCCAGCCAACGATCTTCGAGGGCGACCACCGCTCCGGCGTGTTCGCCGACGACGTGCTCGGCCCGGTCGTGTCGGTGACCAGGTTCGACGACCGCGACGACGCCGTGAAGATCGCCAACGAGGCCACCGCCCAGATCGGCGCCGGCGTCTGGTCCCGCGACGTCGTGCTGGCCCACCGCCTCGGCCAGGAGCTGCGCGCGGAACGGGTCTGGGTGAACAACTACCACGCGTACCCGGCGAACACCGCGGTGCTCGCCGAGTACCGGCGCGTGAAGCACCTGCTGGTCAGCTACACCGACCGCGCGCAGGGCTACTTCTGACCGCTCACTTGCGCCAGGGCACCTGAGGGGAGGCGTAGTAGCCGATGCCCATCGCCTCCCACCGGGGTGCCTGCGCGCCCAGCCGCGGCGCGAACCGCTCCCAGTCGTGGACCGAGGCGGGTGCCCAGCCGAGCTCGGCCACCACGGGCAGGCGCGGGAACGCCATGTGCTCGATGTCGGCCGTCGTCCGCAGCGTCTCCGTCCACAGTGGAGCCTCGACGCCGCGGACACTGGCCTCGCCGACCCCGTCGAGGTACGCGCCGGGGTTCCAGCTGTAAGCGTCCTTCACCTCGACGTACCCGGCCCAGCTGAGGCCGAGTGCGGTGTTCTTGTCGTACTTCATGTCGAGGTAGACCCGGTTCGCCGGCGACATGAGCACCTTGTTGCCGCGCTGGGCCGCCGCGGCCACGTCCGCGTTGGTCGTCTTGGTGCCCCAGAACTGCGGGACGACGGAGGTGTCGGTGGTGGTCTTGACGAACTCGTGCCAGCCGACGGTGGTCTTGCCGTACTTCTTCACGATCGGCAGCGCGCGGTCCATGAACGTCTGGTAGTCCGCGTCGGAGGTCGAGTGGGCCTCGTCGCCGCCGAGGTGGAAGTACGGACCGGGCGTGATCGCCGAGACCTCGCGGACGACGTCCTCGACGAACCGGTACGTGACGTCGTTGTTGATGCACAACGACGAGAAGCCGACCTCGATGCCGGTGTAGAGCGGCCGCTTCTGGCCGTCGCAGTTCAGCTCGGCGTAGCTCGCCTGGGCGGCGTTGGTATGACCCGGCATGTCGAACTCGGGGATCACCGTGATGCCGCGCGACGCCGCGTGCGCGACGAGGTCCTTGTACTGCTGCTGCGTGTAGTAGAGCCGGCCGGTGCGGCCGCCGACCTCGGTGCTGCCGCCGATCTTCGTCAGCTCGGGCCACGACTTGATCTCCAGCCGCCACCCCTGGTCGTCGGACAGGTGGAGGTGGAAGTAGTTGACCTTGAACGTGGCGAGCTGGTCGACGTAGCGCTTCACCTGGTCGGTGGTGAAGAAGTGCCGGCTGACGTCGAGCATCGCGCCGCGGTGGTGGTAGCGCGGGAAGTCCGTGATGCTCGCGCCCCTGACCTGCCACGGCCCGGGCTGCTTCCGCTTCGCCTCCGCCTTGGCGGGCAACAGCTGGCGCAACGTGGCCACGCCGTTGAAGTGGCCGGCCGCCGTGTTGGCGCGGATGACCACCTGCCTCGGCGTCACGTCGAGCTGGTAGCCCTCGGGACCGACCTTCCGGTCGGCGCCGCCCGCGAAGACGATCCCGGTGTGGCCGAGCCGGTCGGTGACCGGCAGGCGGAAACCGGTGGAGGGCCGCAGGGTGTCGGCCAGGAGCTCGGCGGGCGCGGCGGCGTGCCGCGTGGTCACCTGGATCTTGGCGGACGGCGACAGCGTGAACACGCCGGGACGCGCGGTCAGCTGGGCGGGGTGCGGAACGAGCTGCGGGGGCGGTGGGGCTGCGTCGGCGGTACCGGTCACCAGGACTCCAGATGCGGCGATCAGCACGGCCGCCAGGGCGGATTTGGCTCGATGTCGTGCCACGACTCGTCCTCCAGGGCAGGGAGCGAAGTGGCGGCGGCGCTGGGGATCACGGTTTCAGCGCCCGGCCGGGATGTCAAGGTCCAGACCAATTGTGCCGGTTCCCGGAGGCTTGCGCGAACGGGCCGGGGGCGGGACGTCCCGCCCCCGGCCCGACCCTGAATCCCTGCGGTCTAAGGGTGTTCCTTCGACAGCTTGTGCCACAGCGCCGGAAGCGCCGCCTCCGTCCGGTGGGCGAGCTCCACCTCCTGCCCGTACAGCAGCCCGAACGTGAACCCGTTGTCGTCGCCCCGTCCCAGCTCCAGCAGCACCGGCCGGGCCACGACGGAGTCCTGGTGGTCGCCGAGCAGGGTCTGCACCTCCTTGGCGCGCTTGCGCAGGGCCGTGGCGTGCTTGCCGAGCGCGGGTTCGGCGACCTCGGCGGAGTAGCGCAGGCGCTTCGCGGCCTTGCGGGCCTCGTGCAGGGGCGTATCGCTGTCGTCGGTGGCGAGGGCGGTCTTGATGCGGGCGTCCAGGCGGTGGCGGGCCCTCTCCACGAGCTTGGGCAGGACGTCCTTGGCCCTGCCCGCGGCGAGCGGGGTGAGCGGGGGATCGGTGAGCAGGGTGTCGATGGAGTTCAGCAGGGCGAAGTAGCGCTCGTCGTCGAGGGCGGCGACGGAGGCCTCGTGGGCGGCGGCCTCGCGCGGGGCGAAGTGGCGGGTGAGGCGTGCGGCCACGTCACCGAGGGCCAGCTCCGGCGGGAGGGCGTGCAGGGCCTGCTCGAAGCGCGTCCGCAGCACCTCCAGGTCACGGGAGGTGCCCAGGACGCCCGCGAGCCACTTCAGCTCGTCGGTCAGGGTGCGGGTGGCGTCGCGGTCGACGACCTTGCCGAACGCCTGCAGTGCCGAGCGCATGCGGCGGGTGGCGACGCGCATCTGGTGCACGGCGTCGTCCTCGCTGCGGCGCACGCGCGGGTCCTCGTTCTGCAGGGCGGCGCGTTGCTCGTGCAGGTAGGCGAGGACGACGTCCCCCGCCGTGGACTTCTTCGTCACGCGCGGTATCGGGTCGCGCTTGACGCCGATCACCTGCGAGAGCTTCGAGGCCGACGACGAGCGGTGGATGCCCGCGTCGCCCAGGTGCTGTTCGACGGTGTCGAGCAGGGCGCGGTCGCCGGTGCCGAGCTCGACCTCGATCTCGCGCCACGAGGTGGTGCGGGTGGACGACCCCATGGTCTGGGCGGTCACCACGTCGTCGACGACCTCGGCCAGCACCTCGCCGTCGCCGTTGGACAGCTGCCAGCGGCGGCGGTTCGTCTTGATCTGCGCCACCGGCGCCAGGGACGAGCCGCGGGTGTGGGCGCGCACCAGGGACGTGAGGTCCTTCGGCGGTGTCTTCACGGCGCGGCCGAGCGGGGCGTGCAGCTCCTGGCGCGAGTCGGTGCCGGCGGGCAGCTTGAGGTGCCAGCCCTCGTCGTGACCGCCGACGCGCCTGCGCAGGGTCACGCCGGCGCGGGCGAGGCGGTAGTCGTCGGTGTCGAAGTAGGTGGCTTCGAGGTCGAACTCCTCGGGGCCCGTCACGACACCGGTGATCTCGGTGAGGTCCGGCAGACTCGCGTCCGATGGGGCCTCGTACTTGCGTTCGGTCTCGGTAGCAGAGGTCGCCATTTCCCATTCATACCCCGCTTCGGCCCAGTTCACCCGCGTCGTGACGGTGGGTGAGGGCGCGTGCCTCGGCCGGGCGGAAGCGGTACTCGATGGCGTGCAATCAGGAGTACGCGCCTTGGCCGGTCGGGCACCGTCCGGTTCGCTGGTCGCGTGCCCACGGAGAAGGAACGCCTCGACGTCGTCGAACCGCAGGTCGCCACGCTGATCAGCCACGTCGGCCAGCTCGCCGCGGAGCTGGAGCGGGTGACGGCGCGGCTCACGGCGCTGGAGCGCAGGCTGTCCGGTGCCGGCGACGGCGCGCTGGTGGACCTCGACGCGGTCGCCGACGACATCGCGCCGCTGGTCAGTGCGCTGCGGACGGCGTGGGACGCGGAGCAGGAGCTCCTCGCCGACCCGATGCGGGTCGAGCTGCGCCGGGAGGTGCTGGAGTTCGAGGGCCTCAAGGCGCGCCGCGACGAGGCCCGCTCCAGGCTCGCCAGCGGACGGGTGCCGCGCTTCGAACGCGACGCCCTCAGCCACGAGGTGCGCCAGGTGGAGTGGCTGATCCACGCCAACGAGGCCAGTGCGCTCCGCGCGGCCGAACGGCTGGCGGCCGACGAGGAGGCCGTCGGCGAGGAGTGGCGCACCGAGGCCGTGCGCGCGGGCGAGAAGGCCCGCGCCGAGATCAGGGACGCCGCCGCCCGCCGCATCTCCGACGCGCTCGGGCAGTACGCGCGGATGCCGGTGTGGTTCCGCGTCGGCCTGGGCGAGATCACCGCGCCGGACCCGTCGTTCTGGCTGGAGTCGGCGATCGCGGTCCTCGCCTACCGGCTGGAGTACGGCGTCACCGACGCGGTCTCGCCGCTGGGCACGCCGCCGTCCGCGAGCAGCGGCACCGAGGCGTGGGTGCGCCGGGCCGACGTCCACGCCGACGTCGCCGACCGGCTCGCGACGCTGGCCGCCACGTTCCACCTCCAGTAGCCTTGCTGCAACCGCACGGTTGCAGGAGGGCTCCGCAGGGTGAAGCAGGACGATCAGGACCGGGTCAGCGAGGTCCTCGCCGCGCTCGCGGACCCCATGCGCCGCCAGGTCCTCGACCTCGTCGCCGCCCGCGGCCCGGTGTCGGCGTCGGCGCTCGCGGGCGAGCTCCCGGTCAGCCGCCAGGCGATCGTGAAGCACCTGGCCGTGCTCGAACGCGCCGAGCTGGTGACGTCGCGGCGGGCCGGCCGGGAGAACTGCTTCTCGGTCCGGTCCGACGCGCTCGACGCCACCGCCTCCTGGATGGCGTCGCTGGCCTCGCAGTGGGACAGCCGCCTCGCCAGGCTCAAGCGGATCGCTGAGGCATGAGGTTCCCGCCGACCATCGTGGCCAGCACGGGGATGTCGGCGATCGCGTCGCTGGTGCGCGGGTCGTCGCCGAGCACCACGAGGTCGGCGAGCTTGCCAGGGGCGAGGCTGCCCAGCACGTCCTCCTTGCGGCACGCGTAGGCGCTGCCGAGCGTGTACGCGCGGATCGCCTCCTCGACGCTGATCGCCTCGTCCTGACCGACCGCGCGACCGCCGGACGACCGCCGCCGCACCATGAACTCGATGCCGCGCAACGGTGCGCCGTCCGCGACCGGCCGGTCGGAGCTGCCCGCCACGGTGATGCCGTGGTCGAGGAACGACCGCCCGCGGTACAGCCAGGGCGCCCGGCCCGGTCCCATGATCTCGCTGTAGTCGTCGCCGTAGGCCCACAGGAACGTCGGCTGGACGACGGGGATCATCTCGAGGGCCGCGATCCGCCCGAGCTGTTCGGGACGCACCAGGCCGCAGTGCTCGACCCGGTGCCGGGCGTCCGGGCGCGGTCGTGCGGACTGCGCCCGCGCCACCGCGTCGAGGGTGAAGTCGATCGCACGGTCGCCGATCGCGTGGACCGCGAGCTGCCACCCGGCGTTGTGCGCGTCGGCGATCGCCGCCCGCATGAGCTCCTCCGGCTCGGCGAGCTGCCCGACGTTGTCGCTCCCGGCGTACGGTTCGGTCAACGCGGCCGTGCGCGCGATCATGCCGCCGTCGGTCCACAGCTTCATGGCGCCCAACGACAGCATGTCGTCGCCGAACCCGGTGCGCAGCCCGAGGTCGATCGCCCGTGCGATGCCATCGGCCGGATCGGCGGCCACGTCGTGCAGCACGTGTGCGGACACCATGAGCTGCACCCGGATCGGCAGCTCGGCCCGTTGGTAGGCCAGGGCCTCCAGCGGGCTCGACGCGATCAGCCCGGCGCCGATGCCCGCCTCCGCGCACATCGTCACGCCCTCGGCCAGCACCTGCTCCGCACTGCGCCGCAGCTCGTCGACGACCTCGTCGACCGAGTAGGGCAGCCGCAACGACCGCGCGGCCAGCTGTTCGTTCTCGGTCAGCCAGCCGTCGCTCGTGATGCCCGGCAGCTGGCGCAGCACGGCGGAGTTCACGACGCACGCGTGCCCGGACAGGTCGGCCACGTACACCGGCCGGTCGCCGCTGATCGCGTCGAGGTCCACCGCGGTCAGCGGGCGGTCCATGATCCGCCGGTCGTAGCCGGACGCCTCGATCCACGCCGTGCCGGGTGCGTCGGCCAACGCGTGCTGCACGGCGGCGACGGTGTCCAGCCCGGTCACGTCGACGGTGCGCCGGCCGTTCCACGCCAGGTGCGTGTGCGCGTCGATGAAACCGGGAAGCACCACGGCGCCGCCGAGGTCGATGGTCTCGGCCGCCGACAGGTCCTCGACCTGCTCGTCCAGCCCGGCGATGCGGCCCTGCCAGATGCCGATCGTGTGCGCGGCGGGGCGGGCCGGGTCCATCGTGAGGGCCCGGCAGCCCGTCAGCTTCAGGTCGAGTCTCACGCGGTCGCGAGGACCGGCACGGGGGTGTTGGTCAGCACGGAGTCCAGGATCTCACCTGACCGCACCGCGACGTTGGACAACAGCGACGACGTGATGCCGTGCGAGTGCTCGGTGCCGCCCTGGACGTAGATGCCGCCGCGCAACGACGTCCGCACGCGGTAGTCCCGGCCCACGACGAGCCGCCCCGCGGCGTCACGGGCGCACGTCGCGTCGAGCGCACCGAGGGCCGGCGTGGCCTCGTCGTAGCCGGTCGCGAGCAGCACCAGGTCGGTGTCGAGGAACTCCTGCTCGCCGGTGACGAGCGACTGCACCACGGCACGGGCGCCGGTCGCGGACTCCTCGACCGCCACGAGCCGGGTCATGTTCATCATCTTCAGCCGCTCGGTGCCGAGCACCTTCTCCCGGTAGGTGGTCCGGTACAGCTGGGCGATGAGGTCGACGTCGACCACGGAGTAGTTGGTGTTGCGGTGGTAGTCCATCAACCGCTGCTTCACCGCGTCCGGCGCGTCGAAGTAGTGGTCGACGGCCTCCGGGTCGAAGATCCGGTTCGCGAACGAGCTGTCGTCGGCGGGGCTGTAGCCGTAGCGGGAGAACACCGAGCAGATCTCGGCACCGGGGAACTCGCGGTGCAGGTGGGCGACCGCTTCCGCCGCGCTCTGCCCGGCACCCACGACGACAAGGCGCTTCGGGTCCTTGAGCTCACCGACGCGGTGCAGGAACTGGCTGTTGTGCCACACGCGGTCCGACAGCACGACGCCCTCGGGAACGGTCGGGCGCAGACCCGTGGCGAAGACGAGGTTGCGGGCGCGGTAGACGTCACCCGTGGCGGTCGTCACCTCGAACAGGTCGTCCTCGACCGCTTCCACGCCAACGGCTTCCGCGTCGTAGGTGACCAGGTCGTCGACCTGCGCGGCGGCCCACTCGAAGTAGTCGTGGAACTCGACCCGCAGCGGGAACAGGTTCTTGTGGTTGACGAAGTCGACGAGCCGGCCGCGGTCCTTGAGGTAGCACAGGAACGAGAAGCGGCTGGTCGGGTTCCGCATGGTGACCAGGTCCTTGAGGAACGAGACCTGCATCGTGGCGTCGTCGAGCAACATGCCGCGATGCCAGCCGAACGCCTGCTGGCGTTCCAGGAACACCGCGGTGACAGGGGTTTCGGCCTGCTCGTTGTGCTCGGTGAGAGCGATGGCGAGCGCCAGGTTGGAAGGTCCGAACCCGATGCCGACGACGTCGTAGATGGGGTGCACGAGCATTCAACTTAGGGCAGCCTAAGCTTATCTGCAAGCACTTCGTTAGGTTAGCCTGACCGTATCTCACCGCGTCGAAGGAGGACACCCCCATGAGGGTCGTCATGTTCGGGTTCCAGACCTGGGGTCATCGCACCCTGCAGGCACTTTTGGCATCTGAGCACGAGGTCGTCCTGGTGGTGACCCACCCGAGGGGTGAGGGCGTGTACGAGAAGGTCTGGAGCGACTCGGTCGAGGACCTGGCCCGCGAGAACGGCGTCGACGTCCTGATCCGCGAACGGCCGGAGGACCAGGAGCTGCTCGACGCGCTCAAGGCCGCCGACCCGGACGTGATCGTCGCGTGCAACTGGCGGACGTGGATCCCGCCGCAGGTCTTCGCCCTGCCCAAGCGCGGCACGCTGAACGTGCACGACTCGCTGCTGCCGAAGTACGCGGGCTTCTCCCCGTTGATCTGGGCGCTGATCAACGACGAGAAGGAGGTCGGCGTGACCGCGCACATGATGGACGACACCCTCGACGCCGGCGACATCGTGCTGCAGCGCTCGGTCCCCGTCGGCCCGCGCGACACCGCCGCCGACCTGTTCGCCAAGACGCTGGAGCTGTTCGGCCCGATCACCGTCGACGGCCTCGCCGAGATCGCCTCCGGGCGCACGGACTTCACCAAGCAGGACCGGTCGCAGGCCTCCTTCTTCCACAAGCGCGCGGAGGAGGACCTGCGCATCGACTTCACCTGGAGCGCGGAGGAGCTGGACCGGCTGGTGCGGGCGCAGTGCGCGCCGTACCCGAGCGCGTTCTGCTTCCACCGCGGTGAGCGCCTGGAGATCATCGAGGCCGACGTCTCCGCCGAGGTCTACGGCGGCACCCCCGGCCGCATCTTCTACCGCGAGGGCGACGGCGTGGCGGTCGTCGCCGGCGCAGAGGCCCGTCGCGGTCGCAGCAAGGCGTTGCTGGTCAAGAAGGTTCGCACCGCGGACGGCACCGAGCTCAAGGCGCAGGAGTACTTCCGCACCATGGGCGGCTACCTGACCTCGCGTCCGCAGTAACACCGCTCGTCCGGCATGCGGAATCACGGGCCGGGTGACCTGCCCGTGACCCGCATGGTCGATCATTGCCGCATGAATCGCGCTGCGGTGACGTCACTTGTCGTCTTCGTGCTGCTGGTGGCAGTGGGCTGGTACCTGACGGAGCTCCAGTCGAAGGACGACGGGCCCACGACGACCAGCACGCCGGCACCGCGGCCGGGCAGCTCGACCGACCTCAACGCGCTGCAGATCGCGCCCGAGGGCAAGATGACCGGCTACAGCCGCGACCGGTTCCCGCACTGGGCGTCGCAGGGGGACTCCTGCGACACCAGGGAGATCGTGCTGCAGCGCCAGGGCGCCGACGTCACGACGGACAAGGACTGCAAGGCCGTCTCCGGCACCTGGACCAGCCCGTACGACAACGTGGTGGTCAAGGACGCGGCCGAGATCGACATCGACCACACCGTGCCGCTGGCCGAGGCCTGGCGCTCCGGCGCCGACAAGTGGACCGACGAGCAGCGCAAGGCGTTCGCAAACGACCTCGGCGGCATCCAGCTGGTCGCCGTGACCGCGAAGACCAACCGCGGCAAGGGCGACCAGGACCCGGCGAAGTGGAAGCCGCCGGTGGAGTCCTACTGGTGCACCTACGCCCAGCACTGGATCTCGGTGAAGATCAGCTACAAGCTGACCGTCGACCAGGCCGAGCACGACGCGCTGGCCGCGCTGCTCAAGGCCTGCTGACCGCCTCGGGGGCACGTCGCCGGTGGGCGACGACATCCGCGCGGTGACCCGGCCCGGCCGCGGCGGGCCCGGCTGGCTTGTCGACCGCGGCGTTCGGGGATGGTGGCCCGGATGCCGCGGCGGCTCAGGCGAGAGCGGATGGGCTTGCTGGAGCAGCCCTTGTCCGCTCGGGCAGGTCACGCCACGACACCCCGGTCTTGGCCTTGAACAACACCGTTGACCGCACGCCGGTCATCCACCCGCGGACGACCACTCGCACCTGAGACCGGCTGCAACGACATCCGCGCGGTGACCCGGCCCGGTTGTGGACGGGCCGAGTCGCGCCGGAGCTAGCCGACCTGGACCGACTCGAACAGGCCGGACAGCTTCCAGTGCGTCACGTAGCCCATCGCCTCGGCCGCGATCAGCACGTCGAGCTTGCCCAGGTTCGTGCGCTTGGGCATCTGGTAGGCCTTGCCGCGCCGCGCGTCGAGCACCATCGGCGTGGCGCCCGGCAGCGTGCCGGCGGTGGTGTGCTGCAGTATCCGCAGGCCGACGTTCGCCGCCTCCCTGGTCAGCGGCACCTCCTTGGTGTGGACGAGCACCGCGTAGGTGGAGCCGTCCTTGCGCCGCAGACCCAGGTGCGGGCGCACCCGGAGCGTGAGCTCGCCGGCCCGGTAGGTGGTGCCCTCGACCGGCACGCCGGTCGCCTTGAACGCGGCGAGCCAGGGCAGGAAGCCGTCGGCGATCTCCTCGAACGCCCGCGGCTGGCCGGTGCGGTTGGCGGCCATGACGGCCTTCTTCAGCTCCAGCTCGGGTTCGGTGGAGTTGACCGCTCGGCGCATGGCGTCGCGGATCGGGTTGTAGAAGCCGCAGACCCTCGGGTCGTCGGTCAGGTACATCCCCCGTTGTTCCGACACGATGTTGATGCGTCCACGCTGACCGCTCATGACGTACTCGGTGAACGACAGTGCGGTGACGCTGACGTTGTTGTCCGGCAACGTTTTCTCCCCTCGTACCGCCTTCTTCACCTGACGTTAGCGGAGGGGTCTGACAAAAACGGCGCTGCTCCGAACGGGCTAGTGATTACGTAGTGTTGCTTGTTCACTCAATCGTGTGGCACTCAGGGTGGTGCCCTGGGCCTCATTCGGTGAACAGACCGTGACGGACCGGCAACCGATCAGCCACCCGACCGCTCGTCTGCCGTTCGCCGACGCTCACCCAACGCTCACCGCACGACCAGCAGGAGTAACCCTGCGTAGAAGATCAACTGAAGACAATGGGTTCACCAGGAGATTTCGCAGCGAGGGAGCACGATGGCGGGAAAGGCGGTTCAGGCCGCTGGACGTTCACCCGAAAGGGAGGGTGCCCGTCGGCCGATGAGGTGGCCCGTCCGCCTCGGCCAGTGGCCGCACGCCGCGCAGGTGACGGTCATCCTCGTGCTGATCGCGCTGCTGCTGTGGGCCATCGCCCTCACCCTCGGCCCGGACCAGGCGTTCATCGTCGGTTCCGCCGGTGTCGCCGCCAAGCTCATCTGCATGTACCTCGACACCCGCACCGGGGACTAGCGCGCGTAGCGCTCGGCGGCCCGCGCCTTCGCCTTGGCCGCCTCGACCTCGCGGTCCTTCGGCGGCGCCGACGTCACCAGCGCGTCGAGCAGTTCCTGCGTGGCCGCCGCGACGGCCGCCACCGCCCGGTCGAAGGCCTCCTGGTTCGCGGCGGACGGCTTGGCCGCACCGCTGACCTTGCGCACGTACTGCACCGCGGCGGCCTGCACCTCCGACGAGGTGGCCGGCGGTTCGAAGTTGTGGAGCACCCGGATGTTTCGGCACATGCGCCCACTCTATGACCGCTTCGGCGGCGCGGCGCGGGTGTGGATGCGTTCGCCCTGCTTGCCGAACAGGCTGATGATCTCCGCGGGCCTGCCGTCCGCGCTGCTCATCGCGTGCGGCTGGCGGCAGTCGAACTCGGCCACCTCGCCGGCCCGCAGCACGACCTCCTTCTCGCCCAGGCGCAGCCGGACCCGTCCGCTGAGCACGTAGAACCACTCGTAGCCCTCGTGCACGCGCGGCTCGTGCAGCCGGTCGTCGGTGATGATCATCTTCCACGCCTGCAGCGGGCCGATCGAGCGGGTCAGCGGGACGGCGACGCGGCCGTGGTCGAGCTGGCGCGGCTTCAGCTGCACCCTCGGGTCACCGACCTCCGGCGCTCCGACCAGGTCGTCCAGCGTGACCTGGTAGGTGCGCGACAGCGGCAGCAGCAGCTCCAGCGTCGGCTTGCGCTGGTCGGTCTCCAGGCGCGACAGCGTCGACTTGGAGATGCCCGTCCTCTCGGACAGCTCCGCCAAGGTCAGGTCGTGCTCGGCCCGCAACGCGGCGAGCCGATGTCCCAGTGTTGCCATTTCAGCAACATACGTTGCCGTTTTCGGGCTGTCGACCACATCCTCGGTCCCATGGACTACGAAGTGGTGATCATCGGCGGGGGAGCGGCCGGCCTGAGCGCCGCCCTGATGCTGACCAGGGCGCGCCGCAGCGTCCTGGTGGTCGACAGCGGTGAACCGCGCAACCAGCCCGCCGCGCACATGCACAACTACCTCTCCCGAGACGGCTTCTCACCGTTGGAGCTGCTCAAGCACGGCCGTGCCGAGGTCGAGGGCTACGGCGGCGAGATCGTGCGGGACGAGGTGCGGTCCGTGGCGAAACGGGACGACGGGTTCGCCGTCCGGCTGGCTGAGCGCACCGTCGGAGCGCGCGCCGTGCTGTTCGCGACCGGGCTGGTCGACGAGGTGCCGGAAAACCTGCGCGAGCGCTGGGGCCGTGACGTCTTCGGCTGCCCGTACTGCCACGGCTACGAGGTGCGCGACCAGCGGCTTGTCGTGTTCGGCGAGGAGAAGAAGGTGGCGCTCGTGCGGCAGTGGTCCGCCGACGTCACGCACGTCGAGTCGGTCGACGGCGTCGAGGTGGTCGACGACCGGCTGGTCGCGGTGATCTCGAACGGCGAACGCCACCCGGCCGACGCGCTCGTGTACTCCGCGCCGGTCAAGCCGCGCGACGAGCACCTGCTCGCCCTGGGGGCCGAGACCGAGGACACCATCGCCGGTCCGTTCGTGCGCACCGACCGGTTCGGCCGCACCAGCGTCCCCGGTGTCTACGCGGCGGGCAACGTCGCCGACCCCACCGCCATCGTGGTCGTCGCCGCCGCGCAGGGCGCCCAGGCCGCCGGGATGATCAACATGGACCTGCTCACACCGGCAGGCTGATCCGGAACGCCGACCCCTCGCCAGGGGCGCTCGTCACCGACACCGTGCCGCCGTGCGCCTCCACCAGGTGCCGGGTGATCGCGAGCCCGAGCCCGCTGCCGCCCGTGCTGCGGCTGCGCGACTTGTCCGCGCGCCAGAACCGGTCGAACACGTGCGGCAGGTCCTCCGCCGCGATCCCGGTGCCGGTGTCGGTGACCTCGACGACCGCGTTGCCGTTGTCCTCGAACAACTTCACGACGACCTCGCCACCGGCGGGCGTGTAGCGCACGGCGTTCGCGACGAGGTTGCCCAGCGCCTGCCGCAGCCGCACCGGGTCGGCGGTGGCGTGCACCGGCGTGGTCTCCGCGCGCAGCAGGACCGACCGGTTCTGCTGCGCGTTCACGACCTGGTCCACGACGTCGTCGAGCGCGATCGGCTCGGGGTGCAGCCGCAGCGTGCCCGCGTCGGCCTGCGCCAGGTCGTGCAGGTCGTCCACGAGCCGTTGCAGCAGCAGCGACTCCTCCAGCAGCATGCCGACCAGGTGCGGGTCCGGCTCGGCCAGCCCGTCCTGGGTGGCCTCCAGCCAGCCGGTGATGGTGCCCAGCGGCGTGCGCAGCTCGTGCGCGACGTCGCTGACCAGCGCCTGCCGCTGCCGTTCGGTCTCGGCCAGCTTCTCCGACATCGCGTTGAACGACCGCGCCAGCTCGCCGATCTCGCCGCTGCCGCCGTCGACCCGCGCCGTCCGATCCCCTTCGGCGGTGCGCTTCGTGGCCGCGGTGAGCGCCCGGATCGGCCGCACCAGCTGCGCCGCGGTGAGCCACGACGCGAACCCGGCGAGCGCGAGGATTCCCAGCGCCACCAGCGTGATCCGGGTCGTGCCGGTGGTGGACAGGTCGATCGTCATCGGCTCGTCGCCGGTCACCGGCGTGAGGAACAGCTGCGCCTGCTCGGCGACGTGCGGCCGCAGCTGCTCGCGCCGCGCGCGGTCCATGCACGCCACGTCCTCGGGCGGCGAGTCGCGGACGGTCGTGATCTCCCAGTCCAGCGCCGCGGGGCCCGGCGACTTGGCCATGACCCGCCCGCCGGGGAACTCCTCCTCCAGGCACTCGGCGAACAACCGCTGCAGCTCCCCGTACGCCGCCTTCTCCGTCACCGTGAGGGTGTAGAGCCGTTCCCCGGCCTCGCAGTCGTCCCAGATCGAGAGCCGGCCGGGTTCGTCGCCCGCCAGCCGCGGCCGGCCGTTGGGCGCGTCCACGGTCCTGATGGAGGAGTTGCACTGGCCCAGCCGGTCGGCGTGGGCGTGCAGCGTCCGGTACTCCTCGTCGGTGAGCTTGAACGGTCCCACCGCCCGCGGGTCGATGCGCCCGTTGACGTTCAACGGGTCGATGATCGCCTTCGGGGTGATGGGCAGCTTTGGCGAGCTCTCGTTTCCGGTGTCCACCAACTTCTTGCCGCTGTTGTCGGTCAGGGCGATGCGCCGGTCGTGCTCGCGCGCGATGCGGTCCACTTCGGACTTCGCCGCGCTCCAGTCGCGGTGCGCCGCCGCGTACGCCACCAGCTCGTCGATGATCCGCGCGTCGGTCTCGAAGGCCTCGCCCTGCTCCTGCCGGATCGTGCCGGTCGTCGCCTGGCTCGCGAGCCAGGCCGTGACGGCGATCGAACAGGCCGCGATCACCAGGGAGAACAGGAAGAACCGGACCAGGAGGCTGTTCATGCGAGCTTGTAGCCGATGCCGTAGACGGTGAGGAGCCGCTCGGGTCGCCGCGGGTCCTTCTCGATCTTGCGGCGCAGCTTCATCATGTGCACGTCCACGGTTCGCGCGGTGATGAACCCGTCCTCCAGCAGCTGTTCGCGCGTGAACACCCGCTGCGGCTGCGCGGCCATCTTCGCCAGCAACCGGAACTCCGCCGGGGTCAGCGCCACCGGGTCGTCGCCGAGGTGCACCTCGTGCCGGACCGGGTCGACCACCAGGTCACCCACCCTGAGCACCGCCGCGTTCGTCTCACGCGCCCGGCCGGCACGCCGCAGGATCGTGCGGACCCGCGCCACCATCTGCCGCGGCCGGAACGGCTTGGTGATGTAGTCGTCGGCGCCGAGGTCGAACCCGAGCAGCACGTCGTCCTCGGTGGAGCGGGCGGTCAGCAGCACGATCGGCACGTCGGACTCCGCGCGGACCACGCGCACCACGTCGATGCCGTCCACCAGCGGCATCATCACGTCCAGCACCAGCAGGTCGGGGTTGCGCCGCCGGGTCTCGTCGATCGCCGCCCGCCCGTCGTGCACGACGACCACGGAATGCCCGTCGTGCTCCAGGTAGCGGCGCACCAGCTCGGCCTGGTGGACGTTGTCCTCGGCGACGAGGATGTGGGCGCACACGTGGGCAGTATGCAGTCCTTCACGACAGTCAAGCGGGTCGCAAACAGGTTCTTCATCAGTTACGGCGAGCGTGGTCGCCATGAAGAGGCTGTACGTGTCGCTGGGGGCGTGCGCGGTGGCGGCGGTGCTGCTCACGACGACCCAGCCGGTCGCGGAGACGTCCCCGGCCGCGGCGCCGACGACCACCACGTCGACAACGCCGTCCGCGGCACCTGCGGCGCCGCCGGTGGCGCGCGTCTACGCGTCCGGCTCCGACCTGCCCGACGGCCCGGACTTCCCGGTCGCGGGCGCCGGCACGTTCCACGTCGTCCCCGCCGAGGGCCAGGTCGTCGGCACCGGCGGCCCGGTGCACACCTACGCCGTCGAGGTCGAGGACGGCATCCCGGTGGATGAACAGGCCTTCGCCGCGTTCGTCGACGCCACCCTGGCCGACCCGCGCGGCTGGACCGCGACCGGCGCCCGCCGGGTGCAGCGCGTCTCCGGGGCCGCCTTCGTGCGCATCCGCCTGACCTCGCAGCAGACGGCCCGCGCGGTGTGCGGGTTCGAGATCCCGGTCGACGTGTCGTGCCGCGACGGCGGTCTCGTCCACCTCAGCGCCGCCCGCTGGACCCGCGGAGCCGTCGCCTACCTCGGCGACCTCACGGGGTACCGGCGGTACGTGGTCAACCACGAGGTGGGCCACGCGTTCGGCCAGCCCCACCGGCCCTGCGCGGCTGAGGGCGGACCGGCGCCGGTGATGATGCAGCAGACCTTCAGCGTCTCCAACGACGAGATCGTGCGCATCACCGGTGGCGTGCCGCAGGGCGCGGTCATCCCGCGGGACGGCAAGACGTGCGCGCCGAACCCGTGGCCGCATCCGTGACCGTGGTCGTCATGACGGCCGAGCTAGTGGACCACCAGTTCGCGCGCGTGTTCCCGGTCGCTTGACAGCACACGCGCCCCCGCGCGGTACTCGCTCGGGCTGACCCCGTGCACCCGCTTGAACGCGGCGCTGAACCCGAACGCGTCCGCGTACCCGACCCGCTTGGCCACCGCGGCGACCGTGGCCGTCGAGTCCGTCAGCAGGTCGGCGGCCAGTGCCATCCGCCACTCGGTCAGGTACGTCAGCGGCGGCGTGCCGACCAGCTTCGCGAACCGGCCGGCCAGCGTCGTGCGCGACACCTTCGCCTCCCTGGCCAGCAACGCGAGCGTCCACGGCCGCGCCGGGTCCGCGTGCATCGCCCGCAACGCCGGACCGGCCACGTCGTCGGCCAGCGCGCCGAACCAGCCGGTGCGGTGCTCGCTGTCGAACCAGGTCCGCAGGCCGCACACCATGATCCAGTCCAGCAACCGGTCCGCCACCACGCCCGACTCCTCGTCGAGCGTGCCGTAGAACTCCGCACACCCCTCCGTGCCGCGGGACACCAGCACCTCGGGCAGCACCGCGGCGAGCCTGCTCGCGACGGCACCGGTGAGGTCGTAGGTCCCGGTCACCACCTCGGCCCGCCCGGTCAGCGTGAACGGTCCGCGCGCGACCAGGACGTCGCCCGCCCGCGCGGTCTCGCCCGCGACCTCCACCCAGCCGGACACCAGCGCGTACACGGCGAGGCGGTCGCACTCGACGGTGCCGATGACCTCCGACCGGCGCAGGTCACCGCCGTCCGCGCGCACCCCGCGCAGCAACTCCTCGAACGGGTCCATGACACCCACGATAGTGGCTCGAACGATCGAACATCATCGATGAACTCTCGGACATGGGCCGATCGCGCCGGTCCCGGTTGGCTGGACGCCATGACACAGGAGATCTTGGTTCTGGGCGCCACCGGCAAGACCGGCCGCCGCGTGGCCGACGCCCTCCGCGGCGCCGGCGCGACCGTCCGCCCCGCGTCCCGTTCCAGCGCGGTCCGCTTCGACTGGACCGACCGCTCCACCTGGCGGCCCGCCCTCACAGGTGTGACCGGCGCGTACCTGATCGCACCGCACGACCCGGCCGACGCGGCACCGTTCGTCGAACTGGCCGAAGAGCAGGGCGTCCGCCGCCTGGTGCTGCTCTCCGGTCGCGGCCTCGACCGGACCCCGCGCCACGTGTTCGCGGGCATGCACGCGGCCGAGGACGCCGTGCGCGCCTCCGGGCTGGACTGGACCGTGCTGCGCGCCAACAACTTCACCCAGAACTTCTCCGAGGAGATCTGGGAACCGGAGGTCCGCGCCGGCCGGTTGTCGCTGCCGGTGGACGACACCCCGGAGCCGTTCGTGGACGTGCGGGACATCGCCGACGTGGCGGTCAAGGCGTTCACCGCGGACCACGCCGGGCAGACCTACGACCTGAGCGGGCCCGCCGGGGTGACGTTCGCCGACGCGGTCGCCAAGATCGGCGCACGGACCGGGCGCGCGATCGAGCTGGTCCGGCTGACGCCGGAGGAGTACCGGGACGTGTTGCTCTCGTACGGCGTCTCGGAGGAGGAAGCCGCGGAGCTGAACGGCATGTTCGAGGGGATGCGCAAGGGCCTGCTCGCGACCCCGGCCGACGACATCGCACGGCTGCTCGGCCGCCCGGCCACCGACTTCGACACCTACGTGGCCGACACCTGGGGCTGACGCGGCAGCAGCAGGTGCACCGCGAACCCCGCGGCCGCCGTCAGCAGGGCCTGGTAGACGACCGAGAGCCGGTACTGCCCCGCGACCAGGAACGCGGCCTCCAGCCCGGTCGTCCACCAGCCGGCGAGCGCACCGAGCCCCAGCACGTGCCACCCGAAGAACCCCGCGCACCAGCCGACCACCGCCCAGGCCGCCCGCCCTCCCCGGCGCACGAGCAACCCGGTCGACATCGCCGCCACCGCGTTGAACGCGAGCGCGATGCCCGTCAGCGTCGTGTCAGCGCTCCACACCAGACTGGCCAGGGTCTGCACGACGAGCACCGCGACCACCACACCGATGCCCACCCGCGTCTTGTCCACGCGTCACGGTAACGCGCGGAATCGCGAGGCAACCGGTTGACTGTCACCGGCGTCGTCATGATCGGAACCAACTGGGGAGTTGATCTCGTGAAACCACTGTTGATGGCGGCGGCGCTGCTGGTCGGTCTGGCACCGGCGGCGACCGCCCAGGCCGGGTCCGGGGCCCAGACCCCGGCGCTGTCCTGGCAGGACTGCCAGGACGGGTTCCAGTGCGCCACCGCCGAGGTACCGCTCGACCACGACCAGCCGCGTGGCACGAAGATCGACCTCGCGCTGATCCGCCTGCCCGCGACCGACCCGGGCAAGCGGATCGGCTCGCTGTTCGTGAACTTCGGCGGCCCCGGCTCGTCCGGCGTCGACCGGCTGCGCGCCCGCGCCAGGTGGGAGTGGCTGTTCTCGTCCGAGCTGCGCTCCCGCTTCGACGTCGTGTCGTGGGACCCGCGCGGCATCGGCAGGAGCGCGACCGTGCGCTGCTTCGACTCCGTCGAGGACCAGCAGGCGTTCCTGAACTCCATCCCGCTCTACCCGGTCACGGCCGCGGACGAGCCCGCGTTCCACGCCAAGCACCAGGAGTTCGCCCAGCGCTGCGAGGACAGGTCGGGCGACCTGCTCGACCACGTCTCGTCGGCGAACACCGCCCGCGACCTCGACCTGCTGCGCAAGGCCGTCGGTGACAAGAAGCTGACCTACCACGGCATCTCCTACGGCACGCACCTCGGCGCGATCTACGCGAACCTGTTCCCGGACAAGGTGCGCGCGCTCGTGTTCGACGGCTCACTCGACTTCATCGGCAACGCCACCGGCCACGGCAACCAGGGCAGGACCGTGCCGCTGGACACCCGCCAGGACGTGCCGCGCGGCACCGCCGAGACGTTCGACCAGTTCCTGACCCAGTGCGCGGCAGCAGCCACGAAGTGCGCGTTCGCCGGCGGTGACCTGAAGAAGAAGTGGGCGGACCTCGTCACCAAGGTGACCGCGACACCGATCACCACACCCGACGGCACGTTCGACCGCGCCGCGCTGATCGGCACGGTGTGGGACGCGATGTCCCAGCCCGACACCTGGCAGTCCACCGCCCAGGTCCTGCAGACCGTGTGGGAGACGCAACCCGCGCTCACCCGCACCGCCGCCGCCGCCGCACCGGACTACATCTCCAACCGCACCGAGGCGTTCAACGCGGTCCAGTGCTCCGACAGCAACTTCCCGCGCGACACCGCCGCGTACACCAGGTACGGCAAGAGCGAGGACGAGCGCGTCCCGTACTGGGGCCGCCCGATCGTGTACGACATGATGCCGTGCGCGTTCTGGCAGGGTCGTGACACCGACCGCTACACCGGCCCGTGGAACCGCTGGACCTCCGCGCCGATCCTGTTCGTCAACAGCAGGTTCGACCCGGCCACCCCGCTGCACGGCGCGCAGGACGGCGCCGCGGAGATGGCCCGCACCGGCTTCCTGACCGTCGAGGGCTCCGGCCACACCTCGATGTACGTCCGCAGCACGTGCGCGGAGAAGGCCAAGCGCGAGTACCTGTTCACCGGCGTCCTGCCGACCCAGCGCACCTGCGCCGTCGACCAGGCCCCGTTCGCCTAGCACCCGCTCGGCACCGTCCGGTGTGGACGGTGCCGAGCTCACTCCCGGCTCCGCCCCATCCGCACCAGCACGTCGAGCTGCGCCGAGTTGTACAGGTCCACCAACGCCCGCCCCGCAGCCTCACTGGCGTACTTCGCCCCACGCGGCGCGTCGGCGTAGATCCCACCGGGGAACATCACCTTCATCTCCCGCACGATCGGCAACTCCAGCATCGCCTCCGCAAGCCGCTGCCGAGTCCCCTCGTCCGCGTCCTCGGCCAGCTCGTCGAACTCGACCTCCACCGGCCACCGCCCGTGCTCCCGCACCGACTCCGCATACCGTGCGAACGTCTCCGGCGCCAACACCTGCGCCAACACCACGGAAAACGCCCGATCCGCCGCAGACAGGTCCGCCTCCGCCACCACCTTCGCCACCGCCGGCGGCAACTCGGTGGGCGACGCCTGCCGCAGGATCACCCCCAACTCCACCCGCACCCGCTGCAACCGCTCAATGGTGCTCGCCAACTCCGCATCAAGCGCCCGCAACGCCTCCTCCGGGTGCTCATCCGCCTCCCCGAGCTCAGCGATCCGCGCCAACGACAACCCAAGCCCGGTCAACCGCTTGACGCGCAACACCCGCACCAGGTGCGCCACCCCGTAACTCTTGTACCCGTTGGCCCTGCGCTCCGGCTCCGCCAGCAACCCCACCTCGTGGTAGTGCCGGATGGTGCGCAACGTCGTGTCGGCCAGCTCCGCCAACTGCCGGGTGCTCCACCCCACGCCCCGCACTCCCTTCGCCGCGTCCAGTCAAAACCATGCCGCAACGGCACACTCAACGCGCGCTCAGGGGCAACCGGCTAGATGGACCGAAGCTCATCGAGGTAGGAACGGACGGCAGGTTCGCCACCGAACCGGTTGCCGAGGACGACAGCGAGGTCGCGGGACACCATCTTCAGAGAAGGCAACGACTTCCGATCGCCTCCCAGCGCACGGCGCCCGAAGGCGATCGCACCTTCCAGATCGCCCGCACGACCCGCCGCAACCCCCAGGGTCACCCTCGCTTCCGCGATCCGCATGGGTGCGCGCTCGAAACCTCCGGGACCGGTGCTAACCCTGATGACCTCGTCGGCGATCCCGCTGGCGCGCCGGTCGTCTCCGACGTGGCGGTAGCAGTCCATGACGTAGAAGTCGAACTTGTCCGGGTCCACCACGAAGTGGTTCTCGGGGTTGTCCGGATACGGCATCGACTCCAGCAACGACCGACCGCGGTCGAGCGCGCGTTCCATCTCGGCTCGCTCGCCCATTCGCGCCCAAGCCTTGGCTTCTTGCGCGATGAGCTGCACGGCGACGGAGTGGCGCGGCCCAGCGACGTCCTGCCCTGATCGCGCCGCAACCACAGCACCGGAGTAGTCCCCGGCGGTCAGCGCGAACCACGCGCGCATCTCATGCGCCCAGCCGAGCACGCCGGCGCTTCCCGCCTCAGCGCCGAGGCTCAGCGCGGTCCTGCGACTGGCCTCCGCGCTGCCCCGATCACCCATGTCGTGTTCGAGGCAGCCCACGAGGAGCGCGAGCCACCCGGCGAGCTCCAAGGCGTCGCGCCACCGACTGGAACTCGAATGCCGCACCTCGACGACGCGACGCAGCCAGCGACGTCCTTCCCGGAGGAGTTCGTCCGGGCGGCTGTGCGCGTACTCGGAACACAGCTGGTCAACCGTGAACCGCAGTGCCTCCAAGGTCGCGTTGTCGATCGAGGACGTCCGCAGGCGTGTCATGAGTTCCAGCGTGTCCATGCCGGTCGCGTTGGAGATCTCGAGAGCGGACCGGGTGCGGTTGTCGGGTGGGAACAGGCTGGCCGTGACTGTGTGAAGGGCTGCGGCGATGATCGGGGCGTAGTGGCTGCTGGGCTTGTTCTCCCCGCGCTCCCAGGCCTGCCAATGACGGACGAGGTGGTGGGCGCTCGCCAGCGGTTCGTTGGTGTGCCGACGCATCTCGGCGGCGGCCTCCGCCTCAGACCAGCCACGTGCCTGGCGCAACGCACGGATGCGCCGTGCCCAGTTCGGGACATCACCTGCCATCGTCCAGCCTCCCTGGTTCGCGGCCACTTGCTCAGTGAACCGTCACCAGGCGGCAGCTGGTCTGAAAGGTTTGACGCCAACCGGATGAAGATGCTGGACAAGCACTGGGCCGACCTCCGAGGAGATCGGCCCACATGCTTGCTACCTGCGGTGTAGCGCCCCTGGCAGGATTCGAACCTGCGACCTCGGGATTAGAAGTCCCTCGCTCTCTCCACTGAGCTACAGAGGCTGGAGGGGTGCGGGAGCGGCCACGATGCGTGGTCGCCCGCTGCCCCCACCGGACACATCGTCCGGAGTCGATCGTCCGTTTCCGCCCTACGGCCAAACGGGTGGCGGAAACGGGGTAAACGTGACACGGATCACGTTCTGAGGGCTGTTGAGGCTCTCTCCACGAGGGAAACGTCGAGTCTCGTCGGCCGGGGCGGTCTGCTGCCGGCCAGTAGTTCCAGGGCAAGTTCGCCGGCTCGGCGGCCCTTGTCGGCCAGGGGTTGACGCACCGTGGTCAGCGGTGGGTCGCTGTAGGCCGCCTCGGGGACGTCGTCGAAGCCTGCGATCGACACGTCGGAGGGCACCGAAAGGCCTAGGTCGCGGGCGGCTCGGAGTGCGCCGAACGCCAGTTGGTCCGAAGCGCACAGCAAAGCGCTCGGCCGGGGCGTGCGGGTGAGCAGCCACCGCGCGCCGAGACGTCCGAGCTCGCGATCACTGCCGCGCGCCTCCCACACCGGAACATTGTCCGGTTGCACCCCGGCTTTTGCCAAAGTGTCCAGGTAGCCGGCCAGGCGGTCGCGGCTCACGCGGAACGGCACGGCCGATCGGCGGTCGGCGGAGACCGGGCCGGATGCGCCGTCCGGGTGAAGCGCGAACATGAGCACGCCGAAGCGGGTGTGGCCCAGGGAAAGCAGGTGTTCCGCTGCGAGCGAGGTGCCCCGGTGGTCCTGGACCTCGACGCGTGCGGAGTCGGGCAGCTCGGGCTGGTCGATCACCACGAGCGGCAGGCCGCGGGTGGCCACGGCGTCCAGTGCCGGTGCGGAGTCGGGAAGTGAGTAGGCGACCATCACGTCCGCTTGCGCGCGCGTCACGATTGAGGGGCGTGGTCCGCCTGTGGTGTCGCCGGGCATGAGGACGAGGCTGTGGTCGTGGCCGTCCACGGTCTGTGCGAGGCCGTCAAGCACGATGGACAGCGCTGGATCCGTGAACGCCCCGCGGAGGCCCTGCGGCAGCATGAAGCCCACGGCGGCTGACGACCGTGTGGCCAGTGAGCGTGCAACGGGGTCTGGGCCCGCATAGCCCAGAGAGCGCGCCGTCTCGAGGATGCGTTCGCGCAACGACGACGAGAGTTGGTCGGGGCGGTTGTACGCGTTCGACACCGTTGCCCGCGATACCCCGACCGCGGCGGCGACGGTGTCCAGCGTCGGCCTGCGGCGGCGGTCGGAGTCCACGGACAGCATCGTAGGCGAGGAGGCGCGAGAAGGGAGTTGGCGACTCTGAAGCGCTTCAGTCATGCTGGGGGACATGTCCCCACGGCTCGTCACGTTCGTCGTCTTCCTGCTGAACGGCGCCGTCTTCGGCACTTGGGCCTCCCGCGTGCCCGCACTCGCCAGCCAGGTCGGTGCCGACGAGGGCGTCCTCGGGCTCGCGTTGCTCGGTGCGAGCGCCGGGCTGGCGTTCACCGCGCCCGTGGCGGCCCGGATCTGTGCCGTCTACGGGTCGCGAGGGGTGCTGATAGCGAGCACCCTCCTCTGTCCGCTCCTTCTGCCGGTGCTGGCGCTGTCGCAGTCGCCGTTGCAGATGGGGCTGAGCCTGGTCGCGTTGGGCGCGAGCGTCGCCGCGATGGACGTGTCGATGAACATCGCCGCCGTCACGGTCGTCCGCGACCTGCGGCGGCCGTTGGTGCCGCAGTTCCACGCCGGCTTCAGCGTCGGCGGCCTCATTGGGTCGTTGGGCAGTGCTGCCGCCGCTCAAGCGCAGTGGACGCCCATGAGGCACTTCCTGGTTGCGGCGCTCATCGGCCTGATCGTCACGGCGATTGTGGCGAAGAGCATTCCTGGAGGAGTGGGGGAGCGGCATAGGCAAGAGGCCACCGAACGTGCCAGCGTCCTCAAGAGCCCTGTCTTGTGGTTGTTGGCGGCCGTGGCGTTGTGCAGTGCCATCGCGGAAGGGGCGACAGCGGACTGGTCGGCGTTGTTCATGGTGCGTGAGCGGGGCATGGGTGACGCGGCGGCGGCGTACGCCTATGCGGGCTTCTCGGTCACGATGGCGCTCGCACGGTGGTTCGGCGAGCCGGTGCAGCGGAAGCTCGGGCCGCACCGCCTGCTGGCCGCGGGTGGCGGGCTGGCCGCGACGGGGCTGGCGCTCACCGTCCTCGTGCCGGTCCCGGCCGCGGGCTACGCCGGGTTCGGGCTGGCCGGGCTGGGGCTCGCGTTCTCGTTCCCGGTGGTCATGGACCTGGCGGGCGAAGCGGGCAAGCGCGCGGACGGCAGTGGCGGGGAACGCGAGCTGGGGCTGGTGACCACGATCGCCTACACCGGGTTCCTCGCAGGGCCGCCGATCGTGGGCGGGCTCGCGCACGTGAGCTCGCTCGTGCTGTCGCTCGGGTTCGTGGCGCTGGTCACCGCGCTCATCATCCCGGCGACCTGGCTCGCGAAACGGGCTACGAGGCAGCCGGCAGGCGTTTGAGGGCGGTCTGGGCGACCGGCTCCAGCAGCTTCGTCGCCTGCGTGCCGGTCGAAGCCTTCTTGCTGATCGCGACCAGCAACGACTCGTTGCGCGACACCGCGATCGTGGCCGTGCACACCATGTTCTCGCCCTCCTGGCCGCAGGACAGCCACGTGGCGTGCTTGAGCGTCTGGACCTCGGAGCCCTTCGTCTGCCGGCTCTTCGACTCGTCGAACGACCGGTACGGCACCGCCACCATCACCTGGGCGTCCTCGTTCAGGACGAACAGGCACGAGTGGGGGATCTTGTCGTTCTGCGGGCTCGGCTTGTACTTGGGCGTGCCGATCGACTTCAGGTCGTCGTCGCCGATGAGCGTGCACGGGTCGACGTTCGCCGTCTTGCGCGGTGTCGCCACGGCGGGGCCGGGCGGCAACGGTGCGGCCACGGGATCGCCCTGGATGCTGTACGAGCAGCCGGCCAGGACGAACGCGACCACCAGCAGGAGGGGAGAACGGCTCACACAGGGCAACACTAGAGGGTGCGTAGGCTCCAGGCCGTGGCTATCGAGCGCTCGACCAGAACAGGTCTGATCCCACTCGTCGTCATCGGCTTCGCGGTGGCGGCGCTCGTCGCCGTCGCGCTGAGCGCGCTCTCGCCCAACCCGCCGGCCGGTCTGCTCGTCGTGCGCGTCCTCACCGAGGTGGGTGCGGTCGTGACCATTGGCTCGTTGCTGCTGGCGGCGTTCCTCGTGCCACCGCAGCAGTCCGGGAACCTCGCGGCCGACGGGTACGCGGCGTTGCGCACGGCCGGATGGGCGTCCCTGGTCTGGTTGGTCGGCGCGGTGCTGTCTGTGCCGTTCACCACTGCCTCGGCCATCGACCGGCCGGTGTCGTCGTTCACGGTCACCCAGATGATCGACACGTCGATGTTGCTGGAGCAGTCGAAGGCGTGGGCGCTGACGGCGATCGTCGTGGCGCTGCTCGCGCTCGGCTGCCGGCTGGTGCTGTCGTGGGGCTGGACCGCGGTCCTGCTGTTCGTGGCGATCTTCGCGCTGGTGCCGGTCGCGGTCACCGGCCACTCGTCGTCGGGTGGTTCGCACGACATGGCCACCAACAGCCTGTTGTGGCACCTCGTCGCCGTGGTGCTGTGGGTGGGCGGTCTGATCGCATTGCTCGCACACGGGCGCCGTGGCGGTGCGCACCTGCCGCTGGCCGCGTCCCGCTTCTCGAAGCTGGCGCTGGTCTGCTGGATCGTCCTGGCCGTCTCCGGCGTGGTGAACGCGCTGGTCAGGATCACGCCCGGCGACCTCGTGACCTCCACCTACGGCTGGCTGACGCTCGGCAAGATCGCCTGCCTGGTGGTGCTCGGCGTGTTCGGGTACTTCCAGCGCGAACGCGGCGTGAAGGGCGTGGTCGACGGCCGGCCCTCGGCGCTGCTGAAGCTCGCGGGCGTCGAGGTCCTGCTGATGATGTTCACGATCGGGCTCGCCGTCGCGCTCGCCAGGACACCTCCGCCGACCGGCAGCGTCGCGTTGCCCAGCCGCACCGAGATCGCCATCGGCTACGAGCTCGACGGGCCGCCGACCCTGGCGCGGATCTTGTTCGACTGGCGGTTCGACCTCATCTTCGGCACGGTCGCGGTCATCCTCGCCGTGCTCTACGTGCTGGGCGTGCGCCGGCTCACCAAGCGCGGCGACAAGTGGCCGGTCGGGCGCACCGCCGCGTGGCTGTGCGGGTGCTTCTCGCTGCTGTTCGCGACGTCGTCGGGCATGGGTCGCTATTCGCCCGCGATGTTCAGCGTGCACATGGAAGCGCACATGGTGCTGTCCATGCTCACGCCGATCCTGTTCGTCCTGGGCGGCCCGGTGACGCTCGCGTTGCGCGCCCTGCCGGTGAGCAAGGAGGTGCCGGGGCCGCGGGAGTGGGTCCTGGCGTTCGTGCACTCACCGGTCGCACGTCTGCTCACGAACCCGTTCGTGGCGCTGGCGTTGTTCGTTGGCTCGTTCTACGCGCTGTACTTCTCGGGGCTGTTCGAGGCCGCGCTGCCGTTCCACTGGGCGCACCTCGCCATGAATGCCCACTTCATCCTCGCCGGCTACGTCTTCTACTGGCCCGTGATCGGCGTGGACCCGTCACCGAACAAGCTGCCGCCGCTGGGGCGGTTGGGCCTGTTGTTCGCCTCGATCCCGTTCCACGCGTTCTTCGGCGTCGTGCTGATGAGCTCGCAGAACGTCATCGGCGAGCAGTTCTACCGCGGGCTGGCGCTGCCGTGGGTGCAGGACCTGCTGGAGGACCAGCGGCTCGGCGGCGGCATCGCGTGGGCGGCGGGGGAGCTGCCGTTGCTGGTGGTGATGGTGGCCCTGCTCACGCAGTGGGCCCGGCAGGACGGCCGGGACGCGAAGCGGTTGGACCGCAAGGCCGACGCCGACGGCGACGCCGACCTCGAGGCCTACAACGCGATGCTGCGGAAGATGTCCGGGAAGGACTAGATGTACTGATTCGTGACGTTGTTGATGTCTAGGCGGTCAGTCGGGTGATGGGTGGCTGGCCGCCGAGGGCGGTGTGGGCGCGTCGTGTGTTGTAGT
>NZ_JBVJRT010000025.1:0-57604 GCF_055607425.1 Lentzea sp. NPDC037011
TTCACCCAGCGCCGCCACCTCGGCGTCTTCCACGACTCCCTCACCGGCGCACCCGACAACGGCCGCTCCGCCGCACCCTCGTTCGGCACCTACCAGGGCCACGAGTACATGATCTACGAAGCAGGAGACCGGCTCGCGGGCAACATCGCCATCGCACGAGCAATCTGACGGCTTCGTCAGAGCCGCGCCGCGAACACCCACCGGTTGCTCGCCAGCGCGTCGTCGGGCTCCGGTCGCGGACCGCGCCCGAACTCCGCGGTGAAGTCGAACGGGGTCGTCACCCGCGTGACCCAGCCCCTGTTCGCGAGGTCGCCGGCGGAGTCCGGGCGCGGTTCGGCGTCGAACAGCCTGAGCAGGTCGACGCCGATCCGCTGCCTCGCCGCCGAGTACACGGCGCTGGAGCGGACCTCCGGCCGTTCCACGCCGAGCTTGACCTCGAACGCCATCGAGCTGCCCCGCGCGCTCAGCTCGTCGACGACGTCGATCACGCGCCGTTCCGCGTCGCCGGGCAGGTAGAGCAGCAGGCCCTCGGCGAGCCAGACGCTCGGCGCGGCGGGATCGAACCCCGCGTCGCGCAACGACGTCTTCCAGTCGTCGCGCAGGTCGACCGCGATCGGCACCCGGTGTGCGCGTGACCTCGCACCGAGGTCGTCGAGCACGTTCTGCTTGAAGCGCAGCACCGGGTCCTGGTCGAGCTCGAACACCACGCAGCGCCGCGGCCAGCCCAGCCGGAAGGCCCGCGTGTCGAGACCGGCGCCCAGCAGCACCACCTGCCGTGCCCCGGTCTGCGCCGACCGCAGCACGAAGTCGTCGAGCACCCTCGTCCGCAGGCCGAAGTACCGCCCGAGCCTGCCCCACAACGGGTCGTCGTCGCCGTCCGGGACCGCGTCGAGGCGCAGCGGCCAGTCCTCGCAGGTGCCGGCCGCGCGCACGAAGTGCTCGGCGTACTCGTCACGTGCGAGCGAGTCCGGCCGGTGGGTCTCGATGGCACGGGCCGCGGCGACCATGAGGGCGGTGCGCGCGACCCCGTGCTCTACGGTCTGGCTGCCGTGTCCGGTACCCGGCACCTGTCCTGCCTCTCCTGGTCGTGCCGCACCGGCGCCGACCACACGTCCGGGTCGGCCAGCGTCGTCAGCCGGGCGCCGTAGACGGTGGCCATGAACCGCTGGACCGTGTCGTCGGGCAGGTGCAGGCTCGTCGTGCAGTCGGTCAGCACGCTCACGTGGAAACCGTGCTGGAACGCCGTTCGCGCCGTGGTGTCCACGCAGACGTCGGCGTACAGGCCCGCGAACACCAGGTGCTCGACGCCCGTCCGGCGCAGGTGCTCCTCGAAACCGTCGCTGAGGAACGCGTCGAACCGCGCCTGCTTGGTGAACACGCGTTCTCCCGGCAACGGCCGCACCCGGTGGAACTCGGCTCCCCACGTGCCCTCCAGGCACTTGGGACTCTTGCCGAGCACCAGGTCGCGCCGCCGCCAGCTCGGGCCCTGGTGCTCGACGTCGCCGTGGAACCGCACGAACAGCACCTCCACCGCCCGGTTCCTCGCCACGGTGACGGCACGGGCGGCGTTGCCGGCCACCGCGTCCAGCGCGGCGGGATCGCCCCGGTAGCGGGCGGCGACGGCAGGGCCGGTGCAGAAGTCGTTCTGCAGGTCGATGACGACGAGCGCCGTCGTGCTCACGCTTCGCCCGCCGGCACCGGTGCCGCGTGCCGGCCGCGATGACCCGGCTCCCGCAGCAGTTCGAGCACCGCGGCCACCACCTCGCCGGTCGAGTTCCGCCCGCCGAGGTCCGGGGTGCGCACACCCTGGTTCGCCACGGCGGTGAGAGCGCTTTCCGCACGCGCGATCGCACCGGTGGCCCCGGCGTGCCGCTCCGCGATGGCCGCTGCCGCGCGGATCGTCGCCGTCGGGTTGACGATGCCCAGGCCCTCCAGGTCGTCGGCAGAGCCGTGCACCGTCTGGTACTCCACCAGGTTCTGCACGTCGGGGTGCAGGTGGAGGTTCTCGGTGCAGCGGTTCTCCTGGCGCTCGCGGCCCAGCCGGTCGAGCAGGACGACGTGCATGACGTCGGCCCACTCGTTGGACCCGATGACGACGCTGCGGGCGGGCAGTCCGTGCTCGATGATGTTGCGGTTGACCGTGTCCGGCTGCGCCAGCCGCAGGTCCACGCCGTGCCGCGCACCGATGTCGGCCACCCACTCGCCCAGCGCACCGTCGAGCAGGTGGAACTTGTAGGCCATGACGACCTGCCCCAGCGGTTCGCCCGGCCAGTACCGCCTGGCCTGCCGCAGCGCGGCGAGGACGACCTTCTCGGTGATCTCCCTGCTGAAGACCGTGGTGCGGCGCACGACGCCGGGCTCGTGGTGGTTCTCGCCGGTGTAGAAGCCCTGGGCCTGGTCGCGGACCAGGAGCAGCGAGGTGTCCCGGCCGGCGATGAGGTCGACCTTCACCGCCTGCAACCGTTCGCGGACCAGGTACAGCGACTGGGCGTTGATCGCGGTGCGGAAGATCGCGGTCGTGCCCGCGCGTGCCTGTTCGCGGCAGAACTGCTCGTAGTGGTCGGCGTCCTGCCCGGTCAGCAGCCCGACCTCCGCGATCCCGCTCGCCTCCGCCTTGAGGGAGAAGTACGAGTGGTAGAGCCTGGGGGAGCGGACGATGCGGACGTCCCCGAACGTGGTCACGACCCGTTCGAAGACGTCGGCGAGCTCAGGACCGGTGCCGCGGCCGACGGCGAGCCCGATGGTGGGGACCAAGGCGTTCCTCTCCTGCTCGTCGGCCGGTCAGACCCTGCTGGTGACCAGGTGGTCGCCGGGGATGCCGGTCTTCGCGGGGCTGTAGTAGTCCTTGATCCCGGCGACCCAGGTCGACACGGTGATCTCGTCGTCCGGCGTGGGCCCGAAGGCGTCGAACAGCGCGTGGATCGCGTCCTGCTCGAACCCGATCGCGGTCATGAGCGCCAGGAAGACGGGCCGTTCGATGAGCCCGTCGCCGTCCGGGTCGCCCAGGTCGGCGAGCGCCTCGGCGAACTCGCTGATCGTGTGGTCGAACCGCTCCGGCGCCAGCACGCAGGCCGTGAACTCCTCGAAGGTGATCGTGCCGTCGCGGTCGGCGTCCAGTTCGGTGACCAGGGTCTCCCAGTAGCGCTCGAACGCTTCGCGCATCGCGCTCTTGGCCGCCTGGCCTGACTGCGGTGCCGCCGCCACGACGTCGTCCGCCATGATCTCGAAGTCCTCGGCCTGGAGGTGGCCGTCCCCGTTGCGGTCGAAGAGGCTGAAGACGACCGCGACGCGGTCGAGGGCGTTGCTCTGCATTGCTGGACCACTCTTTCCGGGTGAACGTGATCAGGAACCGTGGCGACCGTAGCCCGGAGAAGGCACGCGACTGACCGGTCATGACCGCAAAGTGTGAATTTCGGCTGGAGCCGTCCGAATCCCCCGGATGTGGGTGTTGCTCCCAGGTCGCGGCACATCTGGAGCGCATAGTCGTCGTCGGAGGCGCACTGCCGGGTTCTTCCGTTACTGCGAACGATTCGCCTCGCCGCGGTCGTTCTCCCGATCGGGGGGGCGGCCTGCGACGCACCGTGCAGGCGTAGACCGGCGCCCTTCGGGGTAGAGGAGGTCAAGTTGCGGACAACCCCACCAGTGAAGGGCACACCGATGAGCGACAAGAACGTTCCCGCCGACGCGGCCGAGCAGGCCGGCGCGGTCCGCGAGAAGGCGACCGCCGTGGCCGCTCAGGTGAGCGAGAAGGCGACCGTCATCGCGGGTCAGGTCGGTGAGAAGGCCGGTGCGGTCGCCGAGCAGGTGAGCGGGAAGGCCGGTGCGGTCGCCGAGCAGGTGAGCGGGAAGGCCGGTGCGGTTGCCGAGCAGGTGAGCGGGAAGGCCGGTGCGGTTGCCGAGCAGGTGAGCGGGAAGGCCGGTGCGGTTGCCGAGCAGGTGAGCGGCAAGGCGAGCGCCGTCGCGGGTCAGGTCGGCGAGAAGGTCGGCGTCGTGACCACGCAGGTCGGCGTCACCGCCATCGAGGCGGTCGAGGCGCTGCCCGAGCCCGTGCGGCAGCGGGTCGAGCAGGGTGTCCGGCAGGCCCGGCAGCACCCGGCGGTGGTCGCGGCCGGTGCGGCGGCGCTCGTGCTGGTGCTGTGGAAGCTGCTGCGGCGGGGGCGGTGAACCGCCACTGACACCGAGGCGGAGTTCGGATGGGCTCACCGCCGGGTGCTGCCGGCGGTCACCGCCGCATCGACCGCGAGGTCGGTCACCAGGGTCATCGGCCGTGCCAGCCGCGCGAACGGCGCGACGAGGCCGACCAGCGGCACCGGTGGTGCCTCGTCGTCCGACTCGATCAGGTGCACCACCAGGTCGCGCCGCCGGAACACGGTGGTGCCACCTGAGGCGACGGTGATGCCGGCGAGCCGCCGGGCCAGTTCGCCGGCGTGCCCCGGCAGCGACTCGTACAGGACCGCCCTGCGCGGCAGCCGGCCGGTGCGGCCGTTGCCGGACGCCACCCGCATCACGGCGGTCGCCACGAACCAGCGGAGCCTCGCCTCGTCGGTCGCGTCGCGGTCGTGGACCAGGTGCGGCCGCAGCCGCTGCTCCAGCGCCTGGATGCGGGGTTGCCCCGCCAGGTGCTGGACGGCCTCCGAGGGCGGGCAGGTGATGTCCACGACCCGCACCACGACACGCCCTGCCATGAAGACCGAGGTGCGCTCCAGCGGCGCCCACCCGGTCTCCGGTCCGCGTTCGGGAAGGGCCGTGCACCGGGAGAGGAGCTCGGCCACGACCTCCTCCGACCCGGCCCGCACCGGGAACATCAACGCGTAGCGGTCCACGGTCCGGCTTCCCGTCATGGTGACCGCCGGGAAGCCGCCGCAGTGGCCGCTGAGGAGCCGCTCGTTCATCGGAACAGCACCTGGTCGACCACAGCCGACAGGACGCCGGGACGGGGTGCGGTCGGACTGCGCCACGCGATGAACCCGTCCGGGCGGATCAGGACGGCGCCGTCGTCGGTGATGCCGCAGCGGCGGGCGAGGTCGCCGGTGGGGTCGAGCAGGGTGTCGCCGATGCGGTGGTGTTCGACCCCGGCACCGGAGGAGGTCGCGTCCGGCTGCCAGTCGGCGCCCGTGACGAGCACCAGGCCGCGTCCCATCAGGTCGACTGTGGACAGTGCGGTGCCGTTGTGCTCCAGGGGAACGTGCGGTGCGCGGCAGCCCGGTGCGGCGGTGGGGTGGTCGGGGTCCTCCACCGGGTGCGGAGCGGGGGTGTCGTCCGCGACGAAAGCGCCTTCGGGGTAGGTGTAGCCGAACATCGTCGCCCGTTGGCGGATGGCGCTCTCGCGCGCGTCTCCCGGTTTGCCGTTGACCAGGCCGTACCGCTCGACGGTCAGCGCGGTGGTGTGCCGGGCCACGGGGAGGCGTTCGGTCTCGTAGGTGGCCGGCAGTCCCGGGCCGGCCACGCCGCGGTGGTGCAGGCCGATCTTCCACGCCAGGTTGAAGGCGTCCTGGACAGCGGTGGCCACGCCGAAGGTGCCGACGGGCGGCATGGCGTGAGCGGCGTCGCCTGCGATGAACGCCCTGCCGACGTGCATGCGGTGGGCGACTTGGCCGGAGATCTCCCACGGCGTCTCGGACACGTGGTCGATGACGATCGGCAGGTCGCCGACGCCGATGGCCGTGCGCAGCAGGTGCACGCACCGCTCCTCGGTGAAGTCGGCGACGTCGTCACCCGGACGCAGGGAGACGGCGAACCGCCACCGCTTCGCGCCGTCGATGGACGTGAGGAACCCGTGCACGGCGGGGCTGCGCACGGTCAGCGCCACGATCTTGCGCCCGTCCAGCGGCTCGCGGAGGTCGGCGTCGAAGTAGATGTTGACCTTGCGAGCCAGGAGGTCCGAGCTGTCCTGCCCGACGCCGAGCATGCGGCGGACGGGACTGTGCGCGCCGTCCGCCACGACGAGGTGATCGGCGCGCACACGTTCTTCCCGCCCGGTGCGGTGGTCGCGCACCACCGCGACGACACCGTCGGGCCCGTTGTCCACCGCCACCACCTCCTGGTGGTAGCGCACGTCCGCGCCGGTCTCGACGGCGTGTGCGCGCAGCAGTGGTTCGAGCTGGTTCTGGTCGATCGCGGCCCACCGGCAGGGGCTCAGCGAGTCGGGGCCGGTGTCGAGGCGGTTGGGCAGCCGCAGCAGTTCCGGGCCCGCCACGGTCTCGGCATGGGCGACGACGGTGTGGTCGGCGATCGGTGACCGCACCTGCCCGATGGCCTCCTCCAGGCCCACGGCCCGGTAGAGCTCCATCGTGCGCGGGTTGAGCGCACGGGCCCTGGGATCGGTCGACGGTTCGGGGTGGCGCTCCACCAGCACGGTCGGCACGCCGTACCAGGAGAGGAACACGGCGGCGGACAGGCCGGTCACGCCGCCGCCCGCGATCAGCACGGGAACGTCAGACATGGCGCTCCCACCGGTAGAACTCCTGCGCCATCGCATCCTTGGGCTCACGCCACGTGTCGGGGTCGTAGGCGGAGACGAACGGGCTCAGCTCCTCGCTGATCCGCCGGAAGCGGGGGTCGTCGCGATGCGCGCTCACCGCCTCGGGCAACGGGCGGTCGCTCTCCACCAGGTGCAGGTAGAGCTCGCCGAACCGGAACAGGCTGCGCCCTCGCACGCCGAGCGCGGTGGGCAGGCCGGAGTGGTCGTCGGAGCCGGCGAACACGGCGGCGACCTCGTCCGCGGCCTCGGGCACCATGCGGGCGACGATCAGTGTGCGGTGCACGCGACCTCCTCGACCTTCCGCTTGATCAAGGACATCTGGACGCGGCTGTTGGCGTTGATGCGCTTGGTCATCGCGGCGTCGTCCACGGGGGCGTCGGGTTTCATCGCGAAGTCCTGCACCCAGCGCATGCGCACGCCCGTGTCCAGCTGTTCGTAGGTCCAGCGGATGTGCATCCGCTCGAACGGCCCGGTCTCGACGCGCCGGGCGGTGACCGTCCTGGTGGCCCGGTCCGCGACGCGCTCGGACACCCAGCTCCACACCCGGCCTGCCTCGTCCGGGTGCATGGTGAGGCGGAACAGCACGCGGTCACCGTCGCGTTCGAGCACCTCGGCCGAGGCGTACTCGCTGAACAGCTCCGGCCAGTGCTCGACGTCGTTGGTGCGTTCCCACACCAGCTCCATCGGCGCGTCGATGACGATCTCGTTCTCGGTGTGCCCGCTCATCCTCAGGCCCTCCCCGGCAGCAGGGCCAGCAGTTCGCGCGGCGACTGGTGCGTCAGCAGCTCGGCGTCCTTGGACACGCCGTGGTCGCGTTGCAGCTCGGCCAGCACGCCCATCACGCCCAGGGAGTCCACGCCGAGGTCGTCGAAGGTGCGGCCGGGGTCCGTGACCTGCTCGCTCGTCACGGGAACCCCGGTGCACCGGCTGATCAGCGCTGCCAGGTCGTCGGGGGAAAGTCGGGTGTCCACGTCACACACCTCCGATGGTCGGTGATTCCGGGTGGCGCAGCACGAGCGCCGAGTTCCCGCCGTACACGCCGCGGGACAGCACCAGGACGGTGCACAGGTCGACCGGACGTGCGGCGCCGGTGACCAGGTCGAGGTCGAACCGGCAGTCGCGCACGCCGGGGGTGGGCGGCACGAGGCCGTGTTCGAGGGCCAGCACCGCGGCGGCGACGTCGAGCACGGCCGCTGCGGCGTAGCAGCGCCCGTACCCGGCTTTGGGCGCGGTCACCGGCACCCGGTTCGCGCGCTCGCCCAGCAGCAGGTGCAGCGCCTCGGCTTCGGCGGCGTCGGCACACGGGTCGGCCATCGCGTCGAGGAACACCGCGTCCACGTCGTCGGGGGTCAGCCCCGCCTCGGCCAGCGCGCCCGTGGCGGCCCGCAGCAGTCCCTGCGCCGACCGGTCGAACCGCCGCCGGCCGGTGTAGGTCGCGCCGTGCCCCGCCACCACCGCTTTCACGGTGGCGCCCCGCTGGTGCGCGGCGCCGGCGTCCTCCACGACGAGGATGGCACCGCCCTCGGCCGGTGCGAACCCGCCGGCCCGCTCGGTGAACGGCTGGTAGGCCGCTGCCGGGTCACCGGACGTGCTGAGCAGCCCCAGCCCGAGCTGGCAGCACATCGCGTACGGGCAGAACGGGGCCTCCGCGCCGCCGACGAGCATGGCCCGCGCGCCTCGGCGCAGCTCACCGCCGGCAGCGGCGAGGACGTCCAGGCCGCCCGCCTCGTCGGCGACCAGCACCCCGGACGGGCCGCGCAGGCCGTTGCCGATGGAGACCTGACCGGAGCACGCGGCGTAGAACCAGGCGATCGACTGGTAGGGGCCCACGTGCGCGGGACCGTTCCGCCACAGCCGTTCGATCTCCCGCTGGCCGAACTCCACACCGCCGCTGTAGCTGGCCGTCATCACGCCGAACTCGAAGGGGTCCACCTCCGCCGGGTGCAGCGCGGCGTCGCGCAGCGCCAGGTCGGCGGCGGCGAGGGCGAAGTGGGTGAACCGGTCGGTCTGCACGGTGATCCGCGGGTCGACCCACCCGGCCGGTTCGAACCCGGTCACCTCGCCCGCCACGGTGACCGGGTAGGGGTTGGGCTCGAACCGCCCGATCGGTGCCAGCGCCAGCTGCCCGTCCCGCACGGCGGCCCAGAACTCGCCGACCCCGAGTCCGTTCGGGGCGATCACACCGAGACCGGTCACGACGGGCGCCGGACCGGTGGTCGCGGGGCTCACGGCCGTCCCGCTCTCGTCAGCACCACCGCGGACTGGAACCCGCCGAAGCCGCTGCCGACCGACAGCACCACGTCCAGCCGGCGTTCCCTGGCGGTGTGCGGCACGTAGTCCAGGTCGCACTCGGGGTCCGGCGTGTCCAGGTTGGCGGTCGGCGGGACCACGCCGTGGACGAGGGCCAGCGCGCAGGCGGCCAGCTCGATGGAGCCGATCGCGCCCAGCGAGTGGCCGATCATCGACTTGATCGAGCTGACCGGCACCTGGTGCGCGCGCTCGCCCAGCAGCCGGTGGAACGCGGCGGTCTCGTGCCGGTCGTTCTGCCGGGTGCCGGAGCCGTGCGCGTTGATGTAGCCGATCTCCTCTGACGCCACCCCGGCGTGGTACAGCGCGCGCCGCGCGGCCTCGGCCATCTCGACGCCCTCCGTCGTCAGGCCGGTCATGTGGTGGGCGTTGCTGCGGGTGGCGAACCCCTCGACCTGCGCCAGCACCTCCGCGCCCCGGCGGCGGGCGTGGCCGAGCTCCTCCAGCACCAGCACGGCCGCGCCCTCACCGAGCACGAACCCGTCCCGGTCGCGGTCGAACGGGCGGGCCGCGTGCGCGGGGTCGTCGTTGCGCGTCGAGGTCGCGCGGATCGCGTCGAAACACGCCACCGTGATCGGTGAGATGGGGGATTCCGAGGCTCCCGCCACCACCACGTCGGCCCGGCCGTCCTCGATGAGGCGGGCGCCGTGGCCCACCGCGTCCAGTCCGGCCGTGCACCCGGTCGACACCGTCCGCACCGGCCCGCAGGCGCCGACCCGGTCGGCGACCTCCGCGGCCAGCGCGGCGGGGGACAGGGCGCAGTGCAGGAACGGCGAGGCCGCGCCCGCGTCGACCACCCACTGCTGCCCGCGGCGCGAGGTGGCCACGTAGTCCTGCTCCAGCAGCGTCGTGCCGCCCACGGCGGACCCCATGCAGACACCCAGCCGCCACGGGTCGGTGACGGGCACCTGCGCCTGTCGCCACGCCTCGTCGGCGGCAACGGCGGCGAACTGGACGTAGCGGTCCATCCGGGCGATCTCCGCGGCGGTCAGGCCCGCGTGCACCGGGTCGAAGTCGCACTCGGCGGCGATCCTCGACCGGAACTCCTCCGCGGCGAACAGGGTGATCGGCCGGGTGGTGGTGCGCCCGGACGTGATCAGCTCCCAGAAGGCCTTCGTCCCGATGCCGCCCGGTGCCACCACCCCCAGGCCGGTGACCGCCACCCGGCGCGTCACGACTCGTGCTCCGTGTCCACGTGCCCCAGCTCCGGCCGGGGCGCCAACGGGGACAGCTGGAACACCACGCGGGCCGGTGACGTCCCGGGGTTGCGGAGGCGGTGCCGCACCCCGATCGGCACCAGGATCGCCTGGTCCGTGCGCACCTCGTGCGGCACGTCGTCCAGGTCCAGCACCACAGAACCCTCGACGACGTAGAGGAACTCCTCGGAGTACGGGTGGTAGTGCTCGTTCACCTGTTCGCCCGGCCCGACCAGCACGACACCCATGAACCCGGAGGTGGCACCGACCGTCGCGGGGCCGAGCAGGACGCGGATGTCGCCACCGCGGCGGGTGTTGGGCGCGGCGTCGTCCTGGCTGACCGCGCGGTGGAGCTGGCCGGTCATGCCACCGCCCCCACCACGCGGTCGGTCACCAGCGACATCGGGCAGGCCTGGTGCACCAGCGGCGCCAGCCTGTCGGCGAGCGGCACGACAGGCATGCCGTTCGAGGACTCCACGAGGTGCACGACCATGTCCCTTCGTAGGAAAACCGTTGTGCCGCAGTCAGAATCCGACCCCGCGGAGGCGAGCAGCCGAGCCACCTCACCGGCCCGGCCCGGCAACGCCCGGTAGAACGCCGCCGCACGGGGCAGGTGACCGGGACTGCCGTCGCGGGAGGCGACCAGGCGCATGACCGAGCCGGCCAGGAAACGCCGCCTGCCGTCGTCGTCGGACAGGTCGCGGTCCTGCACCAGGTGTGGCCGCAACCGCTGCTCCACGGCCTGGATCTGCGGCTGCACGGCCAAGTGCCGGATCGCCTCCCCCGGCGGGCAGGTGATGTCCACGACCCGCACCACCACCGGCCCGACCATGAAGACCGACGTGCGGCTCAGCAGCGGGCGCGCGGCCTGCGGCCGGCCGGGCGGGGGTCCGGCGTAACCGGCCAGGATCTCGGCCACCGCCGCCTCCGACTCCGGGCGCACCGGGAACGTCAACGCATAGCGGTTCACGACTTCGCCTCCAGCAGTTGTCGTACGGCTTCGGTGCCCTGCGCGGTGGTCAGGCGGACGTGGTAGCGCGAGGACTCCCGCGTCGTCGCGCACGCGACCAGCGGGGCCGCCAGCCGCCGGTGGTCGGCGCCGCGCTCCCACGCGTGGAAGTGCGCGGCGCTCGACCACTCGCTGGTGATCATCCAGTCCTCCGGGTCGTCCTCGGACTGGCACAGCTGGTCGCCGAGGTAGCCCTCCACTTGCGACACCTGGAACCTGATCCCCCGGTAGGCGTCGAGGAAGCGGTCCTGCTCCGCTTCCGGGACCCGCAGGCGGAAGACCACCCGCAGCCGGTCGCGTTCGGATGTCTGGTGCTCCGCCGTCGACACCATCTCGTCTCCTCAGTGTGCACAGGATGAACGGGCAACCGCGTAGTCACCGAGCGTTGATCTGCCTGCGCCCGCCAGCAAGCCGGGGTCGGGCGTCAGGCGGAAGATCCACCCGATCGAGAGGACAAACCTCGGGATTCGGTCAGGAAGCCGGGTCCGGCTCGGAGGCGATCCGGCAGGCGTGCGAGGCCACCTCGCGCTCCACGCCCTCGGCGCGCAGCATCCGGAGGCACGTCCTGACGTCTTCCCTCTTGCCCGTCTTCGCGATCTTGCACGCCTTGAGCACGTTGCTGGTCGCCTCGTGCCCGTTCTCCATCACGTGGTCGATGCAGATGCCGGGGTCGGCCTGGGCGGGCGGCCCGATGAACGAGAACAAAGCCGTGGCGGTGAACACCATGCCGGTCAGACCGGCCGCTCGGGACAAACGCGACATCGGGTCGTCCTCTCCTGATCGCGCCGAACACGGCGCTGCGCCGACACCCGGCCGGGCGCCGGTCGCCATCGAGTACCTCAGGACGCGTCCGACAAGCCGATCCGGCCGGCCCAGCCCTCGATCGAGCGCAACGCCGCCCGTTCGAGGGAGGACGCTCCTCGCGGCGTGCGCGGCGGGTTGATCACCACCGCGTTCGGCAGCCCGATCGAGCACGGAATCCACTGCACGGGTGGGGGTTGCCGACGACGGCGGGAACCACTGTCCCAAGAGGATCGAGTGCCAGAGGATGAGCGACAGCACCGCGAGGTGCACCAGGTCCGGTCGCTGCGAAGGACCACCGGGGTGGGGCCGTGCTGGAACGTTTTCCCGCCACCGCAAGGGTTGCCGCAGCGCGGCTGAACGAGCACGCCCCGAGCACCGGGACCCCGTCGCTCAGGACGAGGGTGCGGGCTGTGCGCCGGGACCGGGCTGGGCCCGGATGTCCCCGATGTCGCCGACCTGGTGCCCCTCACCGCAGCGGATCTCGGTGCCGACCGGTGCGCCGCAGTCGCGGTGGGTCAGCACGACCGTGGGCCCGTCCGGGCTGGGCAGCCAGCGGTCGGCCCAGGTGAGCAGGCTGATGATCGCCGCGGCCAGGTCCCGCCCCTTGCCGGTGAGCCGGTACTCGTGCCGGCCGCGGGAGCCGGCGTCGTGGTAGGCGACCTTGGTCAGGATGTCCTGGGCGGTCAGCTCCCGCAGCCGGGCCGACAGCACGCCGCGGGTCATGCCGGTGTGGCGCAGGAAGTCGTCGAAGCGGCGGGTGCCGTAGAACGCCTCCCGCACGATCTGCCCTGCGCTGCGCGGCACGAGCACGTCCAGGGCGCGTTGCGCGGAGTCCGGGTCGAGCCGCCACGCCTCGCGGTCCCACCGCAGCTCGCGCGCGTCGTCGGCGGACTGCGCCTGCTGTGCGGCGGTGGCACCGGTCTGGTCGGGCTGCATGCGCGCACTCTGTCACAGGCGGCGTGCGCTACCTTGCTGAGTATGGTCAACAGTACTCAGCCCGTGCGGCGGTTCGTGGCGCTGGGCGACAGCCTCACCGAGGGAGTGGGCGACCCCCGCCCGGACGGGAGCCTGCGGGGCTGGGCGGACGTCCTGGCCGGCGAGTTCGACCACGCCTGGCCCGGCCTGCGGTACGACAACCTCGCCGTGCGCGGGTGGTGCGCGCGGCACGTGCTGGAACACCAGGTAGAGCCCGCACTGCGGCTGAAGCCCGACCTGGTCAGCGTCATGGTCGGCGCCAACGACGCGTTCGACCGGATCGGCTTCGACAGCACGGCGGTCGGCCGCGCGCTGTCCGACACCGTGGCCGCCCTGCGCGACGGTGGCGCCCGCGTGATCATGGCGACCCTGCCCGACATCACCCGCCGCTGGCCGGGACCCGCGAACCTGCACCAGGCGACGCGCTCGCGGTTCCGGCACGTCAACGACCTCGTGCGCACGATCGCGGACCAGCACGACGCGGTCATGCACGACCTGTGGCACGACGAGCGCACCTACGCGCCGCGCATGTGGTCCATCGACCGCGTCCACCCCGGCACCCACGGCCACGCGGGCATCGCCCACACCTTCGCCGAGCTCCTCGTCGGCCGCGCCCGCACGCCCTGGCTCCCCGCCGGACCACCGGTCAGCGCGGCACAGCGGCTGGCCGAGGTCCGTTCGCTGTACGCCATCGTCCGGTCCGACTTCCGCCGCAGCCTGCCCAGCCAGCTCCCACGCGGCCGGTGGGACGCGATCGGCCCGGGCCACTTGACGGGACCGTAGACTGTTGAATTGAAGAATTCTTCAAGTCGACAGGTCGTGGGCCGGTGAACGAGTTCGAGGACAACCTGCTCCTGCGCGTCGAGCAGGCGCAGAGCGCGGTGCGCAGGGCGGTGGAGCAGCAGGACGAGTACGCCGCCGAGATGCACGCGGCAGATCTGGCCAACCTGCGGCGCCTGGCCGCCGAGCACGGTGTGGCGGTCGACGCGCCGCGGGAGGGATGAGCGGTGCCCGTTCCGCTGTACCAGGCGAAGGCGGAGTTCTTCCGCATGCTCGGCCACCCGGTGCGCATCCGGGTGTTGGAACTCCTCCAGGACGGTCCCCAGGCCGTGCGCGACCTGCTGGCCGAGATCGAGGTGGAGCCGTCCAACCTGTCCGCCCAGCTGGCCGTGCTGCGCAGGTCCGGCATCGTCACGGCGACGCGTGAGGGTTCGACCGTGGTGTACGCGCTCGCCGGTGCCGACGTGGCCGATCTGATGAAGGCCGCGCGGCGGATCCTGACCGAGCTGCTGGTGGGGCAGAACGAGCTGCTGGAGCAGCTGCGCGAGAACTCCGCGTGAGAACCTTCCTGCCCGCCAAGGCGGACTGGTCGGCCGCGGCACCTCGGGATCTCGTCGCGGGGTTGACGGTCGCGGTGGTGGCGTTGCCGCTGGCGCTGGGGTTCGGCGTGGCGTCGGGGCTGGGTGCGGCCGCGGGGCTGGCGACGGCCGTCGTCGCGGGGGCGCTGGCGGCCGTGTTCGGCGGGTCGAGCCTGCAGGTCTCCGGTCCCACCGGTGCGATGACGGTGGTGCTGGTGCCGATCGTGGCGGAGTTCGGTCCGGGCGGGGTGCTGACCGTCGGGCTGATGGCGGGGGTGTTGCTGCTCGTGCTGGCGGCGGCCAGGGCCGGGCGGTACATGCGGTACGTGCCGGCTCCGGTGGTCGAGGGCTTCACCATCGGCATCGCGGCGGTGATCGCGCTGCAACAGGTGCCCGCCGCTCTGGGTGTTCAGGCCGGGGGCGGGCACAACGTCGTGGTCGGCGCCGTGCGCGCGTTCGGCTCCGGGCCGTCCTGGCCCGCCGCCGCGTTGGCCGGGGGAGTGGCCGTGGTCATGCTCCTCGGCGCACGGTGGAAGCCGGCGATCCCGTTCTCGCTCCTGGCGGTCGCGCTGGGCACGGAGGTCGCGGAGCTGTGGTCCCTGCCCGTGGCGCGGATCGGTGCGCTACCGGCGTTCCTGCCAGCACCTTCACTGTCCTTTGTGGATGTGACGGCGCTGTGGTCGCTGCTGCCGTCGGCGGTGGCCGTGGCGGCGCTGGCCGCGTTGGAGAGCCTGCTGTCCGCGACGGTCGCCGACGGCATGAGCGTGAACCAGCGGCACGACCCGGACCGCGAGCTGTTCGGCCAGGGCATCGCGAACGTCGTCGCACCCGTCTTCGGTGGCGTGCCGGCCACCGCGGCCATCGCGCGCACGGCGGTCAACGTCCGGTCCGGTGCCGGCTCACGACTGGCGGCCCTCGTGCACGCCGTGACGCTCGCCGTGATCATGCTGGCGGCCGCACCCGTGGTCGGGCGGGTGCCGCTGGCCGTGCTGGCCGGTGTGCTGATCGCCACCGCGGTGCGCATGGTCGAGGTCGGCTCGGTGCGGGTGCTGATGCGCGCCAACCGGTCCGACGCCGTCGTGCTCGCCCTCACGGCGGTCGCGACGCTGGTCCTCGACCTCGTCACCGCCGTGATCCTCGGCCTGGTGGTCGCCGGTGCCTTCGCGTTGCGCGCCGTCGCCCGGTCGGTCCGGGTCGACGAGGAACCGCTCGAACCCGGTGACCACGCCGAGGAGGAGCACGCTCTGCTCGCCGAGCACATCGTCGCCTACCGGCTCGACGGGCCGCTGTTCTTCGCCGCCGCGCACCGGTTCCTGCTGGAGCTGACCGAGATCGCCGAGGTCTCGGTGGTGGTGCTGCGCCTGTCCCACGTGTCCACGATGGACGGAACGGGTGCGCTGGTGCTGCGCGACGCCGTGGAGCGGCTGGAACGCCGGGGCATCACGGTGCTGCTGTCCGGAGTGCGGGAGGAGCACCGCCGGCAGCTCGAAACCCACGGGGTGCGCATGTTCGCGACCACTCCCGAGGCCATCGAGCACGCGCGTGGCCTGCTGCACGGCAACGGAACGCTACCGAGCTGACCTCCGCTGGTTCCGGCGTCCCTGCGCCACCATGAGCGGGATCGCGCGTAGCCCGAAACGCGGGAAGACGTCACCGAACCGGGCCAGCGCCCCACGCCACTTCGGAACGGTGACGACCGGCCGCGGCTTGTCGAGCACACGGGCCACAGCGGCGGCGATGTCGGCGGGCTGCAACAGCGTGCCGGAGAACGACAACGCCGCCGACGGGTCGTCCAGCTTGTCGTAGAGCATCGGCGTCCAGATGCCGTCCGGGCAGATGCACGAGATGTCGACGTCCCGCACGCCCGCCATCCGCAGGTCGGCGAGGGCGCTGAGGCTGAAGCCAATGGCCGCGTGCTTGGAGGCCGCGTACACCGCCTCGCCCGCGACGGCCGTGATGCCCGCCAGCGACACGATGTTCACGACGTGCCCGCCACCGTGACCGCGCATGGCCTCGATGGCGGCCACGGTTCCGTTGATGGTTCCGAGAGTGTTGACCTCGATCATCAGCCTGCGGGTGGCGGCGTCCTGCTCCCACGCCGGCCCGGTCACCAGCACTCCCGCGTTGTTGACCCACACGTCGAGCCGGCCCGCGCGGGCCACGATGTCGTCGCGCGCCGCTTCCACCGCCTCGTGGTCGCGCACGTCGAGCACCCGTGCCGCGGCACCGATCTCGGCGGCCGTCGCGGTCGCGGTGGCCTCGTCGACGTCCGTCACCAGCACCGTGTAGCCGCGTTGCACCAGCATCTTCGCCACGAGCTTGCCCACGCCGCGCCCGGCACCGGTGACGACCGCGCCCCTCATCGCAGACCCGCCGGGGTCTTCTCCCTGATCATCGAGTCGTACCGGTCCAGCACCGCCATCGCTCACTCCCACCCGGTTCGGTTCACGCCACCGTAGGCGGTGAGCGGTGGAGCAGGGACCCTGAACCGTTCGGGCTAAAGATCGGCATTCGACGGGCTTGCGGCACTCTGCGGTGACGTGGCCATCACTCCTCCTGACCCGGACGACATCACCAGCGCGGCGGACTTCGTGGCCGGCCTGCGCCGGCTGCGGCAGTGGTCGGGGTACACGTTCCGCCAGCTGGAAGGCAAGGCCGCGGCGGTCGGCGACGTGCTGCCGTCGAGCACCACCGCGACGGCGCTCAACCGCTCCTCCCTGCCCCGCGAACAGCTGGTGTCCGCATTCGTCCGCGCCTGCGGTCTCGACGACGACGCCGTGCGGAAGTGGCTCGACGCCCGTCAGCGCCTCGCGACGGGCATCGAGCCACCTCCCCCTGTTCCCACTCCTCGCAAACGGCGCAGGTTCGTGGTGCCGCTGGCGATCGGGTTCGTGGTGGTGATCGCCGTGACGGCCACCTTCCTGCTGTGGCCGACGGGTCCGCGCAACGGCCGCTCCCTGTTGAAGGTCGGCGACCTGTGCGTGGGCGAGGGCCGCGAGCGCAACGGCCGGACGGACCGCGAGCTGGCGGTGCTGCGCCCGTGCGAGGGCGTCGTGCCCGAGACGTCGCTGACCGAGGTCGCACCGGACACGTTCCAGATCGAGTGGTTCCACCCCAGGCACGGCGTGGGCTGCCTGGGCGTGGACGACGCGAAGCTGGAGGCGGAGGCGCTGGTGTCACCGCACAACTGCACGGGCGCGGCGCACCAGCGCTTCCTGTTCGAGGCCGACGACGACGGCGGTTACCGCCTCCGGCCCGTGCACAGCGGTCTGTGCATCGGGGTGCTGGGCGGCCCGTCGGACCTCGTCGCCGGCTCCGAGCTCGCCCAGCAACACTGCTCCGGCGAGGAGGACCAGCGGTTCACGCTGGTCAGCACCTGACCGCGGACCCGCCGCCCACGAGGTTCTCGTCCCACACCCAGCCGGCCACCGGCTGGTCGACGACGCGCACCCAGGTCCAGGTGTTGCCCGCGCTGTTCGTGACGTAGCAGTGGTAGTGCAGGTTGACCGTGTTGTCGACGTACCCGTCGATGCTGCAGCCCGAGTAGGGGCCGGCGGACCGGATCGGGATGCTCGACTTGGCCGCACGGCCTCGGTTGAAGGTGTCCTTCGCCGAGTGCGAGTGCTGGCTGCACGCCAGCGCGCCGACGTCGGACGCGGAAGCCGAAACCGGGATCGCGACACCACCGGCGGCGAGCGCCGCGATGGCGAACAAAGCCTTGAACGAAGCCATGACCAACCTTCCGTGAGTCGAACCGAACGGCCTCAACCCTCGGACCGGAAGATCGGTCGGCACAACGGAAACGCCTGTTCGGAACAGTTCCGAACAGGCGTTCCCGGCCGGGGCCGCTACCTGACGACCCGGTACCGCAGGTGGTCGACGGCGGGGGAGTGGTGCGTCTCGACGCGTTCGAGCCTGATCGCGGAGCCGAGCGCGCCGAACAGCGGTGTGCCGCCGCCGACGAGCAACGGGACCACGTGCACGAAGATCTCGTCGACCAGTCCGAGCGGCAGCGCCTGCTGCATCACCGTGGCGCCGTGCAGACCGACCCACCGGTCGCCGGCCGCCTCCTGGGCCTGCTCGATCGCGCTCGCCACGCCGTCGGTGACGAAGGTGTAGCCGGGGTGCTCCTCCGCCGGCGCGGTGTGGGTCACGACGAAGCTCTGACAGCCGGGGACCGGGCCGCTGGGACCCCACGCGTCCACGGTCTTGTCGAACGACGTGCGGCCCATCACCACGGCGCCGCAGAGGGCGACCGCCTCCTCGAGGTACCGGCGGTCCGCGTCGGCCGGGTCCTCGAACAGCCAGTCGTGCAGGCTGCCGGCACCGTCGCCGAACGGGTTGTCGCGACTGGCACCGGGACCGGTGACGTAGCCGTCGAGCGAGATCGACATGTCGCAGATGACGAGTCCCATGGTTCGTGTCCTTCCGCCTCAACCGTGCTCTCGCGGACACGTCGAACGGGCGGAGGTCTTTTCGACAGCCCGAGGACGTTCAGGAACCCCGCCGCTCCAGCCAGTCCAGGATCGCCGCCGTGGTCTCCTCCGGCTTCTCCTGCTGGATCCAGTGGCCGGAGTCGAGGCTGACCACCTCCGCACCGGGCACGAAGTCGGTCAGGTTCTCCAACCTCGCGACCGCGTCCCGATCGCCGTAGATCATGAGCGCCGGCTGGTGGACGACCGGGTCGGCCTCTCCCAGCAGATGCCAGTCGCGGTCGAGGTTGCGGTACCAGTTGACGCTGCCGGTGAAGCCCGTCGACTCGAACGCGGCCACGTAGACGGCCAGCTCGTCGTCGCTCAGCAGCGGCTCGCCGAGCGGCGTCTCCTGCCGGGCGAGGTCGATCAGCGCCATGCCCGGTCGCGGCGCCCTGGGCGGCTCGTTCTTGCGGTAGAGGTTGCGCAGGAACCGGTGCGTGTTCGCGTCGAACACGGCGTCCGCCACGCCCGGCTGCCGGGTGAAGTGGACGAAGTAGAAGTCGGGCCCGAGCACCTCCTCCACGACCTCGACCCACGGCCGGTCGCCGCGCACCTGGTAGGGCAGGCTGAGGCCGACCACCCCGTTCACCCGCTTCGGGTGCAGCAGGGCCAGCCCCCAGACGACGAACGAGCCCCAGTCGTGCCCGACGAACGTGGCGTCCTCGTAGCCGAAGTGGTCGAGGAGCGCGACGAGGTCACCCGTCAGGTGCGCGATGTCGTAGTCCGCCACCCCCGCAGGCCGTGACGAGCGGCCGTACCCCCGCTGGTTCGGGACGATGACGTGGTACCCGGCTTCGGCGAGGGCGGGCATCTGGTGGCGCCACGAGAAGGCGTGCTCCGGCCAGCCGTGGCAGAGCACGATCGGCTTGCCCGCGTTGTGCCGGCCTGCTTCGAAGACTTCGAGCTCCACGCCGTTGACCGGGATCAGGGTGGGCTCGGGGAACGCGGTCGGTGAGGTCATGCGGCGATCCTGCTGACCGAAACCGGTCATCCCGTGACCGCTTTCCGTGGAAACCTGTCCGGCGTGCGAACCGACCGGCTGGTGGCCGTCCTCCTGCTGCTGCAACGCCGTGGGCAGGTGACCGCGGCGGAGGTAGCGCGCGAGCTGGAGGTCTCCGAACGCACCGCCCGCCGCGACCTCGACGCCCTGGCCGTGGCCGGCATACCCCTGTACTCCACGCAGGGCCGTGGCGGCGGCTGGCGCCTGGTGGGCGGCGCCCGCACCGACCTGTCCGGCCTGACCGCGGGGGAGGCCCGCGCCCTGTTCCTGGTCGCCGGGCCGGCCTCGGTCGCGACCCCGGCCGTGAAAACAGCCCTGCGCAAGCTCGTGCACGCCCAGCCGGAACCGTTCCGCGTGCAGGCCGAGGCGGCGGCGTCGTCGATGGTCGTGGACCCGCGGCACTGGGGGTCGGGCTCGTTCCCGCCACCACCTCGTTCCCTCGACGCGCTCCAGGACGCGGTGATCCGCGGCCTCCAGGTGCGCCTCGGTTACGTCGACCGCGAGCAGGCGCCGACCGAACGGACCGTCCACCCGCTGGGCATCGTCGCCAAAGGACAGTCGTGGTACCTCGTCGCCCACACCGAGGCCGGTCGGCGGACCTTCCGGGTCGATCGGGTGACGTCGGTCGACGTGACCGGCGAACCCGCGCACCGACCGGTGGACTTCGACCTCGCCGAGAGCTGGCGCGAGATCGCCGACGAGGTCGATCGCAAGCGGGCACCCCTGGAGGTGCGGGCGGTGTGCGTGCCTGGTGCGGTGGGCGTGCTCCGGATCGCCTTCGGTGGCCGGCTGGAAGTGGGAGGGGCTGCCGCGGACGGCCGGGTGGAGGTCGTGATCCGCGGACGGGACGAGCACGTGGTGGCCGGTGAGCTCGCGGGGCTGGTCGAGTGGGTGGAGGTGACCGGTCCCGCGGGCGTGCGGGAGCACCTGGCCGGGATCGGCAGGACGCTGGTCTCGCGGTACGGGTGAGCGGTGAGATCCGGTCGGTGCACGCGCCGGACGACCACAGGTCAGACTTGCCGGTATGAACGAGACCGTCCAGGAGTTCACGCGGCTGCGAGCCGCCATCGAGGGGCACCTGCCCGACACCGCGCCGTTCCGGCCCGGCGCAACCCAGGACGACCTGGACCGGCTCGCCGCCGCGACCGGCCTCGTGCTGCCGGAGGAGCTGTGCGCGCTGCTGCGGGCCTCGGACGGTCAGGACGACCCCGACCAGCTGTACGGCTCGATCAACTACCTCCACTTCCTGCCCGTGGACGAGATCATCGAGATGCACCGGATGCTGACCGAGGTCGTAGAGGACATGGCCACGCCTCTTGAGCAGCCCGCCCACTACCGGTGGACCGTGTGGTCGCGGTCTTGGCTGCCGTTCCTCGCGTTCCAGGGCGACTGCTACCTGCTGGACCTGGAGCCCGGTGAGCTGGGGACGGTGGGGCAGGTCGTGTTCCGGCCGAACGTTCCCGACCTGGGGGAGCCGATCGCGCCGTCGCTGACGGCGTTCCTCGCGCGTGCCGCTGATCTGATCGAGAGCGGTCGGGCCCGTGTGGAGGAGAGCACGCTGGTTCTCGCCGACCTGTACTGACGTTGGTCGGCGTGCGCTCGCCAGACCGACCACGTCGGGCTGCACGACCACTGCGCACCACGTGACCGTTGCGCTGGGTTGAGGACGATCCCGCCCGGCAGGAACGACAGGGTCGCGTTCTCGACTCGGTCGGACAGCAGCCGGCGTGTCGCGTCCGCACGGCGGGCAACGTCCAATGCGACCATCGACGCCGATCGATGATTGCTTCCATCGAAGACGATCGATAGAGTCTTGCTTCGAAACTCTTCGATGCAAGGAGTCGTGCAGTGAGCGATCACCCGGTCGTCGTCGTAGGCGCCGGCCCCACAGGCCTGGCCGCGGCAGCACATCTGGTCCAGCGGGGCGAGCACGTCCTCGTGCTGGAAGCGGGCGACCGGGCAGGAGCGGCGGTGTCGCAGTGGAACCACGTCCGCCTGTTCTCACGCTGGGACGAGCTGATCGACCCCGCTGCCGAAAAGCTGCTCACCGCAACAGGATGGGTACGCCCGCAGACCGGCACCTGCCCGACCGGCGCGGACTGGGTCGACCTGTACCTCGCACCGCTCGCCGAGGCGCTCGGCGACCGCGTCCGGTTCGGTGCGCGCGTGGTCGGTGTCGCACGGCGTGGCCGGGACCGGGTGGTGGACGCGGGCCGGCAAACCGAGCCCTTGACGGTGCACGTCCACAGCGAGTCCGGTGAGGAGCGCATCGCGGCACGAGCGGTGATCGACGCATCCGGCACGTGGAACTCGCCCAACCCCCTGGGTGGCGACGGCCTGCCGGCCAAAGGGGAGAAGGCAGCGCGGATCAGCTACCGGACACCGGACCTCGCGGCGCAGCGCGATCGGTACGCGGGAAAGCGGATCGCGGTCGCCGGAAGCGGCCACTCGGCGCTCACCGCTCTCGTCGCACTCGCGGAACCGGAGTTGGGTGCGACGATCGTGTGGCTGTTGCGCCGGGGCTCGGTCGGCACGACGTTCGGTGGCGGAGAAGCCGACCAACTGCCGGCTCGTGGTGCCCTGGGACTGAAGGCGCAGAAGGCGGTGGACGCCGGTCGCGTCGAGATCGTCACCGGGTTCCGCACCGGCGCGGTCGAGCGCGAAGACGACGGCAGGCTGACGCTGGAGTCGTTCGACGGACGAAAGGTCGGCGGCCTCGACGAGGTCGTGGCGCTGACCGGGTTCCGGCCGGACCTGTCGTGGCTGTCGGAGGTCCGGCTCGACCTCGACCCGGTGCTGCAGGCGCCGACGGGGCTGGCGCCGCTGATCGACCCGAACGTGCACTCGTGCGGCACGGTCTACCCACATGGTGAAAGCGAGTTGCGGCACCCCGAGCCGGGCGTTTACCTGGTGGGCATGAAGAGCTACGGCCGTGCGCCGACCTTCCTCGCGCTGACCGGCTACGAGCAGGTGCGTTCGGTGGTCGCGCGGATCGCGGGGGACCACGAGGCCGCCGGGCGGGTCGAGCTCGTGTTGCCGGAGACCGGGGTGTGCGGTGGTGCGGGTGTGTTCGACGCTCCCGCCGGAGAGTGCAGCGGCCTTGTCGGCTGACACCACGACGGCGCGGCCCGGCGTCGACCGCGGGGTGCGGCGCGTGCTGGTTGTGCTGTGCACGACCGAGATCATCAGCTGGGGCGTGCTCTACTACGCGTTCCCGGTCCTGCTGCCCACGATCAGCGCGCGCACCGGGTGGTCGCTCGCGGCGATCACGGCCGGGTTCTCCGCGAGCCAGGTCGTGGCGGGTCTGGTCGGCATCCCGGTCGGCAGGCTGCTCGACCGGCACGGGCCGCGCGCCATCATGACCACCGGTTCCGCCCTCGCCGTGGTCGCGCTCGTCGCGCTGGCCAGTGCGCGTTCGCCGGTGTGGTTCTCCGCCGCGTGGCTGCTGACCGGCGTCGCCATGGCCGGGGTGTTCTACGCGCCCGCGTTCGCCGCGCTGACCCGCTGGTACGGAACGCGCCGGGTCACGGCGCTGACCGCGGTGACGTTGGTCGGCGGGCTGGCCAGCACGGTGTTCGCGCCGCTGACGGCCGTGCTGAACGACCGCCTGGACTGGCGTGGCACCTACCTCGTGCTGGCCGGAATCCTCGCCGTCACAACGGTTCCACTGCACTTCCTGGGTTTGCGGCTGCCGTGGCCCGCGGTCGAGCACGAAACCGTCCACACCCCGTCGGTGGTGGCGCGCAGCAGGCCGTTCCTGGTGCTCGTGGTCGCGATGAGCCTGGCCGCGTTCAGCGTGTACGCCGTCGTGATCAACCTCGTGCCGCTGCTCACCGAACGCGGCATGACGACGACCGCGGCCGCCGTCGCGCTCGGGCTGGGCGGGATCGGCCAGGTGCTCGGCAGGCTCGGGTACGGCAGGTTGTCCGCGCGGACGTCGGTGCGCGTGCGGACCTTGCTGGTGCTGCTGGTCAGCGCGGCGGTGACGGTCGCGCTGGGCGTGGTGCCCGGACCGGCTCTGCTGCTGGTCGCCGGGTCGGTGCTCGCCGGCGTCACGCGCGGGATCTTCACGCTGGTGCAGGCGACCGCGATCACGGACCGGTGGGGTGCTGTCCACTACGGACGGTTGAACGGCCTGCTGACCGCGCCGGTGATGCTCACGTCGGCGGTCGCACCGTGGGCGGGCAGTGCGCTGGCGGCGTGGCTGGGTGGTTACGCGGCCGTGTTCGTCGTGCTGGGGGTGGTCGGGGTGCTGGCGGCAGCGTTGTCGACCGCCAGCGTGCCGCGTTAGCCGAGCAGTTCGGCGAGCAGGGCGCGCACCCGCCGGTCGATGTCGTCGCGGATCGGCCGCACCGCGTCGACGCCCCGGCCAGCGGGGTCGTCGAGCTGCCAGTCCAGATAGCGCTTGCCGGGGAACACCGGGCAGGTGTCACCGCACCCCATCGTGATCACCACGTCGGACGCCTCGACGTCCTCGGTCGTGAGCTTCGAGGGCACCTCGGCGGTGATGTCCAGCCCCCACTCGGCCAGCGCCGCGGCGGCGGCCGGGTTGACCTCCTCCGCCGGCGCCGACCCGGCGGAGCGCACCGCGATGCGGCCCATGCCGTGGTGTTGCAACAGCGCGGCGGCCATCTGTGAGCGGCCGGCGTTGTGCACGCAGACGAACAGCACCTCGGGGGTGTGGGACACGGCGCTCTCCTCGGACCGGAGTTTGTCGATGCGGATCACACCCGCTGTATCGACTTTTGTCAATCCAAGTCGCTATGGTTCACGCCATGACGAGCCAGGACCAGGTGCTGCTCGACTCGACGACCGCCGCCCGCCTGTTCAAGGCGCTCGGCGACCCGATCCGGGTCGAGCTGGTCGGGCTGGTGCGCCGGACGCAGGGGCAGGAGGCGTGCTTCTGCGACCTCGCCGACCAGTTCGACATGCCGCAGTCCTCGCTCAGCCACCACCTCAAGATCCTCGTGCAGGCCGGTGTGCTGAGCAGGGAACGCCGCGGGACGTGGAGCTGGTACCGCGTCGACAACGCCGCGATCGACGCGCTGGCGGCCGTGCTGGCGCCGGGCGGGCCGCTGCGCGACGCCAGCACCTGCTGCGACTGACCCGACCACATCCCGGAGAACCCGTTGAGCACCACTCAGACCGCAGCACCGGACGTGCTGCACCGACTGTCCTTCCTGGACAGGCTGCTGCCGGTGTGGATCGGCCTCGCCGTGGTCGCAGGCCTGCTGCTCGGCCGGTTGGTGCCGGGCCTGCAGAGCGTGCTGGACGCGGTGCGGATCGGCGAGGTGTCGCTGCCGATCGCCCTGGGCCTGCTGCTGATGATGTACCCGGTGCTCGCGAAGGTCCGCTACGACGAGCTCGGCACCGTCACCCGCGACCGGCGGACGATGCTGCTGTCGCTGGTGCTGAACTGGGTCCTCGGGCCCGCGCTGATGTTCGCGCTGGCCTGGACCTTCCTGGCCGACCTGCCCGAGTACCGCACCGGACTGGTCGTCGTCGGCCTCGCCCGCTGCATCGCGATGGTCATCATCTGGAACGACCTGGCCTGCGGCGACCGTGAGGCAGCCGCAGTGCTCGTCGCGCTGAACTCGGTGTTCCAGGTGGTCATGTTCGGTGTGCTCGGCTGGTTCTACCTCGACCTGCTACCCGGCCGGCTCGGCTTGGACACCGCATCCGTCGACTTCTCCGCGTGGGAGATCGCCAAGTCCGTTCTCATCTTCCTCGGCATCCCGCTGCTGGCCGGCTACCTCAGCCGCAAGCTGGGGGAGCGGTCGAAGGGTCGGGAGTGGTACGAGGCGAAGTACCTGCCGCGCGTCGGCCCGATCGCCCTCTGCGGGCTGCTGTTCACGATCGTCATCCTGTTCGCGCTGCAGGGTGGGAACATCACCAGCCGCCCGCTCGACGTCGCCCGCATTGCTCTGCCGCTGCTGGTCTACTTCGCCATCATGTGGGCCGGCTCCTACGCGCTGGGCAAGGCCGCTGGGCTCTCCTACGAGCGGACCACGACGCTCGCGTTCACCGCGGCGGGCAACAACTTCGAGCTCGCCATCGCCGTGGCGATCGGAGTGTTCGGCGTGACCTCCGGGCAGGCGCTCGCGGGCGTGGTCGGTCCGTTGATCGAGGTTCCGGTGCTCGTCGCACTCGTCTACGTGAGCCTGTGGCTCCGGCGTCGCTGGGCAGCTCGTGCCCAGCTCTGACGTCGTGGTGATCGGCGGCGGGCAGGCGGGGCTCGCTGCTGCCTTCTACCTGCGCCGCGCGGGCATCGACCACGTGGTGCTCGACGCACGACCCGTGCCGGGCGGCGCCTGGCCGCTCACGTGGAACTCGCTGCGGCTGTTCTCCGTCGCACGCCACAGCTCGTTGCCCGGCTGGCCGATGTCGCCGTTCCCGGACGGCTACCCGACCGCGCAGCACGTCGTCGACTACCTCACCGCCTACGAGAAGCGCTACGACATCCCCGTGCAGCGGCCGGTCCAGGTGCGCGAGGTCGGCCGGGACGAGCACGGCCTGCTCGTCCACACCGACAACGGAACGTGGTCGGCACGGCACGTCGTCAGCGCGACCGGCACGTGGTGGCGGCCGTTCCGGCCGTCGGTGCGGCTGCCTGGGCGTCAGCTGCACACCGTGGACTACGCCGGCCCACAGGAGTTCGCGGGCCGGAAGGTCGTCGTGGTCGGCGGCGGCAACTCCGGTGCGCAGATCGCGGCCGACCTGCTGCCTCACGCCGAGCTGACGTGGATGACCCGCCGGCCACCGCGGTACATGCCCGACGAGATCGACGGCAAGGCCCTGTTCGACATCGCCACCCGCCACGGCGGCGTCGGCGAGCTCGGTGACATCGTCGCGGTGCCGGCCGTGCGGGAGGCACGCGACAGCGGCCTCCTCGTCGCCACACCGATGGATGACGGCGTCCTCGCCGACGCTGACGCCGTCATCTGGTGCACCGGCTTCCGGGCCGCGCTCGGCCACCTCGCACCGTTGCGGCTGCGCGCCGCCAACGGCCGCATCGCCGTCGACGGCACCACCGCGGTCGAGGAACCACGCCTGCACCTGGTCGGGTACGGCAGCTGGACCGGTCCGGCGTCCGCCACGCTCATCGGCGTCGGGCCGACCGCCAAAGCGACCGTCGCGAAGATCGCCGCCTCCCTCGCGTGACGGTCAGACCCGCTGTGCGGCCGGCTCCTGGAGCCCGGCGCGGTGCGCGTCCAGCAGCCGCCGGCGCTTCTCGGCACCGCCCCGCAACCGGTGCAGGCGGTACGAACCGGGCTTGCGCCCCTCGTCGGCCAGGTGGTCGGGGATGCCCTTGCAGATGCTCTCCTTGACCTTGGCGCCGAGGCTGCCGCCGACGTGCACGCCGACCGCGACGTCGGACCTGGTGGCGAGCTGGAAGATGCCCGCCGCACGGCCCAGGCTGATGCACTGCGCGTAGAAGCCCTGGTGCAGGAGCTCCGGCTGCTCGCCCGCGAGCCGGCTGAGCACGGTGTCGGCGGCGCGCGCACCCGTCGGGATCGCGTTCAGGCAGCTCATCCGCAGTGCCAGACCGGACGGCGCCATGGCGTCCCCGGCCGCGACGACGCGCTCGTCGTCCACGCTCGTCAGCGTCTCGTCGGTGAGCAGCCTGCCCGCCGTGTCGGTGGTGAGACCGCTGCGCAACGCCAGGTCCGGAACGGCGAAGCCCACCGTCCACACGGTGACCGCGCTCGCCAGCTCCCTGCCGTCGGCCAGCCGCACGGCGTCCCTGGTCACCGCCGTCACCTTCGCGTCGCCGCCCTCGACCACGGTCACGCCGAGCGCCGCCAGCCGCCGTGCGACCGCGCGCCGGCCGCGGGCGTGCAGGTACGGGCCGAGAACACCGCCGCACACCAGCGTGACCCGGCGGCCCAGCTCCGCCAGCTCGGCCGCGGTCTCGATGCCGGTGGGACCGGCTCCGACCACCGTCACCGGCGCGGCGAGGGCCGTGTCGGCGAGAACCGAACGCAGCCGCTGCGCCGTCTCCAGCGTGGCGATCGGGAACGCGAACTCAGCCGCCCCCGGCACGTCCGGCTCGGCGTTGCCGCTGCCCACGGCGTAGACGAGGTAGTCGTAGCCGAGCGCCGAGCCGTCGGACAGCCGCACCCGGCGCCCGGCCGCGTCGATGACGTCCACCGCGTCCACCACGAGCCGGACACCCTGCGCCAGAACGTCCTCATAGGCGACGACCGCCGCGTCCGACCCGCCCACCAGCTGGTGCAGGCGCACCCGGTGCACGAACTCGGACCGCGGGTTGACCAACGTGACCGCGACGTCCTCGCGCTGCGTCAGCCGGTTCGCGGCCATGACACCCGCGTACCCGCCACCGATAACGACCACGTGCGTGCTGCCGGCCATGACTGCCTCCTCCGTTTTCGGGAATCGGCATGGAGACGGCGCGTCGCCGGACTTCGTGACACGACGTGTCCCAGGTCACTTCACGTGCTGACGGCCGGCTGCCGCTGCACACCGGCGAGCAGCACGTGGTCTCGCGTCAGCGGCGGCGCAGGGAGTTCCACACCACGTAGCCCCCCAGCAGCCATCCGGCGGCGAACAGCAGGATCGGCACGACCAGGGGCCACCCGAGCAGCAGGGTCGTCAGCGACGCAGCCGCCGCCAGGACCATGCCCACAAGGCCGTTGCGACTCCGGGGATCCATCGCCCTCCTCACGGTCGATCATCGGGCTTCCCGACGGCTTCACCACCGAAACGCGGTGGCGGTGTCACCTGATGGGTTGGTCATCCGGGTGAGTGCCTGCGCCAGCGTGGATCCGGCACCCGCGGTCCGAAATGATCCGGGCGTGCTGGACAAGATCGCAATCGTGGGCGTGGCGTGTCGTTTTCCCGGCGGGGTCGGCGATCTGGAGGGGCTGTGGTCGCTGCTGGCCGCGGGGCGTGAGGCGGTCGGGGCGCCGCCGCCCGGCCGGTTCGACGTCGAGCGGTACTGGGACTCCAACCAGATGCGGCCGGGCAAGTCCTACACGTTCGCGGGCGGTTACCTCGACGACATCACCGGGTTCGACGCGGACTTCTTCGGGATCAGCCCGCGTGAGGCGGTGTGCATCGATCCCCAGCAGCGGCTGCTGCTGGAGCTGGGTGTCGAGGCGCTCGACGACGCCGGGATCGACCCGGCGGCGCTGGCCGGTACGGATGCCGCCGTGTTCGTCGGCGTGTCCGCGCTGGACTACGGAGGGCAGCAGATGCTCATCCCGTCCGCGGTCGGTCCCTACACGAACTCCGGTGCCGCCCTGTCCAACACGGCGAACCGGCTGTCCCACCAGCTCGACGTGCACGGGCCCAGTCTCAAGGTGGACACGGCGTGCGCCTCGTCGCTGAACGCGGTCCACCTGGCCTGCGAGCACCTGCGGCACGGCGGCGGACGCGTCGCCTTCGCCGCCGGGGTCAACCTGCTGCTCAACCCCATCACCTACGTCGGGTTCGCCAAGGCGGGGTTCCTGTCGCCGACCGGGCGGTGCCGCCCGTTCTCGGCCCAGTCCGACGGGTACGTCCGCGCCGAGGGCGGTGGCGTGCTGGTCCTCAAGCGCCTGGCCGACGCGGTTGCCGACGGCGACCGCGTCCACGCCGTGATCGCGGGGTCCGGGACGAACAGCGACGGGCACACCAGCGGGCTGGTGCTGCCCAGCTGTGCGGCCCAGGAAGCGTTGCTGCGCCAGGTCTACGACCGGTTCGAGCTCGACCCGGACGACCTGGCCTACCTGGAGGCGCACGGCACCGGCACGCCGATCGGCGACCCGGTCGAGTGCCGGGCGATCGGCGGCGCCCTCGGACTCCGCCGGACCGGCGCGGCGCTCCCGATCGGCTCGGTCAAGGCGAACCTGGGGCACCTGGAACCGGCGTCGGGCATGGCCGGGCTGTGCAAGGCGGTGCTCGTGCTGCGCCACGGCGAGATCCCCGCGACCCCGCACGCGAGCCCGCGCAGCACGGAGATCGACTTCGACGGCCTGGCGCTGACGCCGGTGGAGCGGTCGCGGCCGGCGGAGGGCCGGTTGGTCGGGGTGAACTCGTTCGGGTTCGGCGGTGCGAACGTCCACGTCGTCCTGGAGGAACCACCCGCGGCTCCGCCCGCGCTGCGCGTGGCGACCGCGGTGCCGATCGTCGTCTCGGCGCACACCGAGGCCGCCCTGGCCGACGCGGTGGCCCGGATGGACCGGCGGCTGGCCGATTGCACGGACTTCGCCGACCTCGCCTACACCTCCTCCCAGCGACGGGGGAAGCACGCCCACCGCCGGGTGGTGCTCGCCGCCGACGCGGACGAGGCGCGGCAACGGCTGGCGAAGCAGGTTCCGCCGCAGCGGGCGACCGAGCGGGGCCGCGTCGCCTTCGCCTTCTCCGGTCACGGCGCGCAGTGGGCCGGCATGGCGGCCGACCTCGTCGACACCGACCCGGTGTTCGCCGCCGCGGTCGCCGGGATCGACGCCGTGCTGGCGCCGCTCGCCGGCTGGACGGTCGCCGACGAGCTGCGGTCGGCCGAGCCGCGGTTCCACGACACGAGCGTGGTCCAGCCCGTTCTCTTCGCGGTGCAGGCCGGCATCGTGGCGGTGCTCGCGGAACGCGGCCTGCGGCCGGAAGCGGTGTACGGCCACAGCGTGGGTGAGGTCGCCGCTGCTTTCACCGCCGGGATCTACGACGTGGAGCAGGCCGTGCGGCTGGTGGTGGCGCGCAGCCGGGCCCAGGCGACCACCGCGGGCACCGGCACCATGGCCGCGGTCAGCCTCGGGCAGGACGAGACCGAGGCCCTGCTCGCGCGGTACGACGGGCGTATGGAGATCGCGGGGATCAACAGCGCGAACGACGTCACGGTCGCCGGGCCGAGGGCCGACCTGCACGACCTCGCCGACCGGCTGGCCGAGCGCGAGGTCTTCTGCCGCCTGCTCGAACTGGACTACCCGTTCCACAGCACGGCGATGGAACCGGTGCGCGCCCCGTTGCTGGCGGACCTGGCCGGTCTGGCGCCGAAAGCCACCACCGTCGACTTCGTCTCCACGGTCACCGGCGCGCCCCTGGCGGGGGAGCGGCTGGACGCCGGGTACTGGTGGCGCAACGTCCGCGAGCCCGTCCGGTTCGCCGCGGCCACCGACCACCTGGTCGCGGCCGGGTTCGACACGATCATCGAGATCGGGCCGAAACCGGTGCTGCGGACGTACCTGAAGCGAGCGGCGAAGGACAGCGTGCTCGCCGTGCTGCCGACGCTCACCCGCGACGAGCCCGGACCAGCCGCTCTGCTGAGCTCGGTGGAGTCCGCGCTGGCCGCGGGCGTGCCGATCGCGGGGGAACGGTTCTTCCCCCGCCGGGGCCGGGTCGTGCCGTCGCCCGCCTACCCGTGGCGGCGCGAGCGGTTCTGGCTGGGCGACCAGCACACCTGGGGCGGTGCCAGCGCGCCGCCCGACCACGTGCTGCTCGGGGACCGGGTCGCCGTCTCCGACCCGACGTGGCAGACCACCGTGGACCCTGCGCGGTGGCCGTGGCTGGCCGGTCACCGGGCGGCGGGGACGCCGATCATGCCGGCGGCCGGCTACCTGGAGATGGGCTGGGCGGCCGGGCAGCTCGTGTTCGACGGACCGGCGGAGGTGAGGGAGCTGCACATCACCAAGCCGCTGGTGGCTCCCGACGACGAGTCCGTGTTGCCCCGCATGCAGGTGTCGCTGTCCGAAGAGGACGGTGTCTTCCGGGTCGCCACGTGCTCGGCCGAGGGGAAGGTGTGGCTGACCCACGCACGGGGGCGGGTGCGCCGCCAGGTGGCCCCGGCCCCGCCACCGCTCGACCTGGCCGAGCTGCGCACGCGGTTCGCCGGGAGGGGCGAGCACGTGGACCGGGAGACGCTGTACGCCGACGGTGAGCGGATCGGCCTCGGCTACGGCCCCGAGTTCCTCGTCATCTCCGACCTGTGGGTCGACGGCACGGAGGTGCTGGCCGACTACGACTGCGGCCACCTGGACCTCACCGGGTTCCACGCGCACCCGGCGTGGACCGACGTCGCCCCGCAGGCCGCGATCCAGCTCGGCCGCATCCGCCGCGGCCACGTCGCCGACGAGGACTCCTACCTGCCCGTGGCGGTCGGCTCAGCCCGCTTGTGGAGCCCGCCCACCAAGACCGGCGCCGTGCACTTCCGCTGCCGCACGCTCGCGGAGTCCTGGGCCTCGGCCGACATCACGCTCACCGACGACGCGGGCACCGTTCAGCTGGAACTGCTCGACTGCCGGTTCCTGCGGGTCAAGGTGCCCAGCCGGCGCGTGGTCCTGCGCCAGCACACCGAGCTCCGCGCCGCACCGCGCGGCCTGCCGCCCACCGCGGCGGTGCCCTGCCCGTCGCCCCTGGTCGAGGGGCGGCCGGTCACCGGGTACGCGGAGCTGCGGCGACGGCGGCTCGCGGCGACCGCCGCCTTCACGGTGCGCGCGTTCACCACCATCCTCGACGGCGCGGAGGTGTTCTTCACCGACGACCTGCTGGCCGCCGGAGTGCGCCCGGAGTTCGGCCGCCTGCTCGACCTGCTGACCGGACTCGCCGCCGACCACGACCACCTGGAGTGGCTCGGTGAGTTCCAGGGGCGCACCCGCTGGCGGATCCGCCCCGACGTCGCCGAACCCGCGTTCGCGGGCCTGGTCACCGACTTCCCCGAGCACGTCGCGGACCTGACCCTGTTCGGCCGGTGCGGCCTGCACCTGGCCGCACTGCTGCGCGGTGAACGCGACGCGCTGGACATCCTTTCTCCCGCGCATGGCAGCGACACCCTGGCGCACCACTACGACCTGTCTCCGTCACTGCGGTCTTGCAACCAGGCCGCCGCGGAGGTCATGCGCGCCTTGGTCGAAGCGTGGCCGGCGGATCGTCCACTCAGGATTCTCGAGGTGGGCGGCGGCACCGGTGCGCTGACCGCGGCGTTGCTGCCCGTGCTGCCGGCGGACCGCACGCGGTACGTGTTCACGGACGTCTCGCAGGTCTGCCTCGCTCCGGCGGAGGCACGGTTCGCGCGGTACGACTTCGTCGAGTACCGGACCCTGGACCTCGACCAGCCCGACGTCGAGGCAGGTGGCTTCGACGTGGTGGTCGCCGGGAACGCCCTCCACGCGGCCAAGGACGTGCGTGCGGCGCTGCGCGCGGTGTCGGAGGTGCTGACCGACAACGGACGTCTGCTGTTCGTCGAGGCCCACGACCCGCTGCTGCTCGCCCTGCCGTTCGGCCTGGTACCGGAGTTCTGGTCGATGACCGACCTCGACCTGCGGCCCGCCTCGCCGGTGCTGTCCGCTCAGCAGTGGCGTGACCTGTTGCCGGGCAACGGTTTCCACGCCGCGCGCACGGTCCTCGAAGGCGAGCTGTGCTCGCTGACGACAGCGAGCAGGGTGCCGCGCACCGCTCCGGTGCAGGAGGCGACGAGCGTCGCGACCACCGGCCGTGTCGTGGTCGTCGCCGAGGACGACACCGACGACGGACTGGCCGCGACGCTCACGACGAGGCTGGCGGAGCTGGGCGCCGACGCGGTGCGGACCACCGCCGGCACCGGCACAGCCGACTGGTTCACCGCTTCCGAGACCGATGTGGTGCTCGTGCTCGCCGAGACCGGTCCGGACCCGGCGGCCGCCGTCGAGGCGACCACCCGGCGGTTCGAGCTCGTGCGCGCGCTCGCGGTCAGGTCGGCCGAGCTCCCCGCAGGAGCGGTGACGCGGCTCTGGCTGGTCAGCCGCCCCACCGGCGTCAACCCGGCGCCCGAGGGGGCCGCGGACCCGGCCGGCGCCGCGTTCTGGGGCGCCACGCGCACCGTGGCCGCCGAACACAGCCTGCTCGGCATCCGGCGCGTGTCGGCCGGGCACGACGTCCCGGTCGACCGGATCGCACGTGAGGTCCTCGATCCGGCGGACGAGGACGAGGTGGTGCTCACCGCGTCGGGCCGGTTCGTGCCGCGGCTGCGCGACCTGCCCGCACCGGCTGCCGACGACCCCGCCACCCCGTACCGGCTCATCGCCCGTGACGCGGGACCGTCCTACGAGCTGGCGTGGGTGGCCGCGGAGATGCCGGAACCCGGCCCCGGACAGGTCGCCGTCGAGGTCCGCGCGACGGGCATCAACTACCGCGACGCGCTGCTCGCGGTCGGGCTGCTGCCGGGCTGGGTGGTGGAGGCCGGCATGACCGGCACGCACCTCGGCGGCGAGTGCGCGGGAGTGGTCACGGCGGTCGGCCCCGGCGTGACCCGGTACCGGCCGGGTGACCGGGTCTTCGGGTCCGTCGCCGGTTCCTTCGCCTCGCACGTGCTGGCGGACGAGAACCTGGTGGGACCGGTGCCCGACGGGATCGACCTGGTCGCCGCGGCGACCATGCCCGTCGCGTTGATCAGCGCGAGCTACGGGCTGGTGAACCAGGCCGGGCTCGCCAAGGGCGAGACGGTCCTGGTGCACGGCGCCGCCGGTGGCGTCGGGCTGGCAGCCCTCCAGTGCGCCCGCCACCTGGGTGCCGCGGTGATCGCCACCGCGGGCACCGAGGAGAAGCGCGACTTCCTCAGGCTGCTCGGCGTGGAGCACGTCTTCGACTCGCGCAGCCTCAGCTTCGCCGCCGACGTGCTCGCCGTCACCGGCGGGCAGGGCGTCGACGTGGTGCTGAACTCGCTGGGCGGTGAGTTCATCGGGCGCAGCCTGGAGCTGTTGCGGTTCGGCGGCCGGTTCGTCGAGCTCGGCAAGCGCGACCTCTACAGCGACCGCAACGTCTCGCTGTTCCCGTTGCGCAACAACATCAGCTACTTCGCCGTGGACGTCGACCAGCTGGGCAGCCACCGGCTGCAGGAGATCGCCGCCGAGCACGACCGGATCATCGACCACGTCCGGTCGGGAGCCGTCCACCCCATCCCGCACCGGGCGTTCCCGGCTGCCCAGGCCGCAGAGGCGTTCCGGTCCCTCCAGCACTCCCGGCACATCGGCAAACTGGTCGTCACCTTCGACCGGCGGCCACCGGTCGAGCGGGCTGCCCGGTCGAGCGCCTTCGCGGCCGACCCGTGCGGCACCTACCTGGTCACCGGTGGCGCGAGCGGGTTCGGTGCCGAGACGGCGCGCTGGCTCGTGGACCGCGGGGCCAGGCACCTCGCACTGGTGAACCGGCGGGGAACGGCCGTGCCGGGGGCCGGGGACCTCGTCGCCGAGCTGACCGCGCGGGAGGTGGCGGTGTCCGTGCACGCCGCCGACGTGACCGACGAGTCCGCCATGCGCGCTGTCATCGACGCCATCGACGGCGGTGGCGCCCCGCTGCGGGGCGTGGTGCACGCGGCGATGGTGCTCGACGACGCGATGATCGCGGACCTGACGCCGGAGCGGTTCCGCGCCGTGCTCGCACCGAAGATGGCCGGCGCGATGGTCGTCGACCGCCTCACCGGTGACCACGACCTCGACCTCTTCCTCCTGTTCTCCTCGGGAGCGGCCGTGGTGGGCAACGCCGGTCAGGCCGCCTACTGCGCGGGGAACCTCTTCCTGGAAGCGCTGGCCCGTGCTCGCCGCGCCAGGGGGCTGGCCGGGCAGGCGATCGCCTGGGGTGCCCTCGCCGAGGTCGGCTACGTCGCGCGCAACGAGGCCACGGCCAAGACGGTGACCAGGGCGGGGTTGAACCTGCTGCCGCTGCGCGCCGTGCGCCGTGCGCTGGACGACCTGGTCGGCGGTCCCGAGGTGGCATTGGTGTGGAGCCACGACGGCCAGTTCCTGCGCCGCCTCTACTCCCACCTCACCACCCCGAGGCTCGGCGAGCTGACAGGGGGCGACCAGACCGCTGACGGCGAGGACGAGGACCTGGTCGCCCGGCTGCGGGAGGCCTCGGTGGACGAGGCGGTCGAGCTCGTCGCCGACCACGTCGTGAAGACGCTCGCCGAGGTGCTGGGCGTCGCACCGGACCGCATCGACCGCAACCGGCCGCTGGACCAGCTGGGCGTGGACTCCCTGATGGGTGCGGAGCTGGTCACCAAGATGCGGCGCCGGTTCGGCCGGGAGATCCCGGTCATGCGGGTGGTCGCGAGCACCGGCATCGACGACCTGGCCCGTTCCCTGGCCACCTACTTCAAGACCGAGGACGACCAGTGACCCAGACGACCGTGCGGCACTTCCCGCTCTACATCGGCGGCGCGCTCGTCGACACCGACGAACGCGCGTACGGCATGAGCGTGCGCGCCGTCCTGGACCCCGGCGGGACCACTGCGGCGTCCCTGTTCCGCCTGCTCCGCGAGGGCACCGAGGAGGAGGTGCACGCCCACCCGCACATCCTCTGCTCGGTCGCGTTGTCCACGCCGGAACAGGGGCAGGCAGCGCTGCGGGCGGCAGCGGAAGCGGCGGCGCGGCTGCGCCTGGTGCCGTTCACCGACCGCCTGGCGTGCGTCGGCGACCTGTACGAGAGGTTCCTGGAGCACCGCGAGGAGCTCGCGCGGCTGATGCGCATGGAGGGGTGCCCGCGCCTGCTGGCGGAGGCGCAGCTCAACGCGGTGCTGCACCTCGTCCGCCCGGAGAGCCTGGAGCTGGCGCGTTCCCTGCTGCGGCAGGAGATCAGCACGCCGCACCACACGATCGTGCTGCAACGCCAGCCCGACGGCGTGGTCTGCGTCGACCCGCCGGCCAACGTCCCGCTGTACGGGCTGATCGCCTCCCTGGTGCTGCTGGCGGGCAACAGCGTGGTGATCCGGGTGCCGCGCAGCTGTGCCAGCTCGCTGGCCCACGCGCTGCACAACGTCATCATCCCGGCGTTGGAGGCGAACGGGGCGCCGCCGGGAACGATCAACGTGTTGTGCGCCGACTTCGAGGTCACCATGCGGCAGTGGCTGGACAGCCCGCTGGTGAACACCATCTACTACTTCGGCTCCAGCGCCCGCGGGCTGGCACTGGAACGCGAGTGCGTGGAGCGGGGCAAGCGAGCGATCCTGGAGCTGTCCGGCAACGACGGCCTGCTGGTGTGGCACGACGCCGACCTCGAACACGCCACCGCGGCGCTGGTCGAGTCGTTCTACGCCTCCGGCCAGGCCTGCATCGGCCCGAAGTACGCCGTCGTCCACCCCGCCGTCGCCGACCAGCTGCTCGCCCGGCTGCGGGAGGCCGCGTCCGCGCTGCGCCCCGGTGACCCGGAGGACTCCGACACGGTGCTCAGCCCCGTCCTGCGCGCCACGGCCTTCCGGCGCTGCCTCGACGAGGCGTTGCGCGCGGGCGCCACGAAGGTCTGCGGTGGCGCGCAGATCGACCTGCGCGGCGAACCCGATCCCCAGGGGCTGTTCATCGAACCGACCGTGGTGCGCATCGACGGCTTCGAGCTCGCCGAGACCATGTCCGCCGTGCGCGAGGAATGCTTCTTCCCGCTGCTGTCGGTGGTGGTGCCGGAGGACGGTCCTGACCTGCTCGACCGCTGCATCGGGTTCCTCAACGGCAACAGGTTCGGTCTGCGCAACTCCCTGTGGGCGGAGAGCCGGGAGGTGGTCGAGCGGTTCACCACGGCGGTGACCAACGGGGGAGTGCTCAAGGTCAACGACTCCCACATGGCCCACGCCCCGTACACGCCGGGGCTCGGCGGCACCGGGGACAGCGGAGGCCCGCACGGTGAGGCCGCCTACCCCTTCCTGCGCGCCAGCCGCCTCCAGGCCGTCGCCATCGCCACGACCAGGACCCACCCCTGGGAAGCCGTCATGGGGGTGAACTGACACGAAGACGACCACCGGCGCACGGGGTTCTCCCGGTGCGCCGGTGGTCGTCGTTCCGAAGTGGTCAGACGGGCAGTGAGTCCGGCACGGGCCACGCACGGCCCCCGCCCGTCGCGGTGAACACCGTGTCCGTGACGGAGAACAACGCAACGCCGAAAGCCTTCGTGAAGGCGTCCACGCCCTCCTTGGTGGGGGTGATCGGGATGTTGCTGCCCTTGATCACGGTCGGCTGACCCGGCGCCCCCGGTTGCACGGACAGCCTCACCGCGCTGACATCGCCGGCGTACAGCGGCAGCTCGCCGACCCACTGGTCGTTGATCTTCAGGAAGGCGAAGACCCGCCCGTCCGGAACCGATCCCCGGATTCCGGCGATCTCCATCCGGGCTTTCGCGTTGCGCAGCACCACCCCGCCCAGCGCGCGTCCGGACCCCTTCCCGGGTTGCCCCACCGGGCTGATGGTGCCGGTGCTGTACTCCGGGGGGAGCTTGACGCCGACGACGGTCGTGCCGTCCGCCCCCACGATCGCGGTGGCCGGCGCCAGGGCCTGCACCTCGATCTTCTCCGTCGCGAGCCGCTCGCGCGCGACGTCGGTCAGCCGCATCTCACCCAGTCCGTCCAGCAGCGTGAACGCCGCGTCAGCGGTCGGGCTCGCGCTCGCGGACGTCCCTCCGTGCAGCTGCGCGAGAACAGGCGCCGCCATTGCGCCGCTGACAAACATGCGTCGAGTGATCGCCATGATCCCCAGTGTCACGCATTCCGGGGAGAACTTCGCCGCACGTAACTCGAAAGAGGAGGTTCACGTGTGCCGCAACGGGTTTTGGTGCTGATCACCCAGAATCCGCGGCGGGGTGAAGGCCAGCACGTCGGGGAGCGGGCCGTCATGGGGTTCGACGTCGACGAGAACGCTGTGGGCGCTGGGTCCCTGGGACAGGCGCGAGCACGGCCGGTCCGCGGTGAGGGCGTTCGGGTTGCCGTGGCGGTCCAGCGTCCCGCTCACGCCCGGCTCGACCGGGTCCCACCACGCTCCGGTGGACAGCTGCACGACACCGGGCATGACGTCGTCCGACAGGACCGCGCCCGCGAGGCAGCTCCCCCGGTCGTTGTGGACGCGCACGACCATGCCGTCCTCGATGCCGCGCGCCGCGGCGTCCGAGGGGTTGATCGTCACGGGTTCGCGCCCGCGGATCTTCGAGGCGAGGCTGTGGCCGCCGTTGTCGTACTGGCTGTGCAGGCGTGAGGCGGGCTGGTTCGAGATCAGGTGCAGCGGGAACCGGTCCGCCAGCCCGGCGCGGAGCCACTCCACCGGCTCGAACCACGTGGGGTGCCCTGCGCAGTCGTCGTAGCCGAACGAGTCGATCTCCTCGGAGAAGATCTCGATCCGGCCCGACGGCGTGGTCAGGGGGAACTGCCGCGGATCCGAGCGGAGGGCTGCGAAGCTGCCGGGGAACGGTCCGGTCGAGGCCGGCAGCGCGGCGGTGGAGCTGCGCCAGAAGTCGTCGAAGTCCGGCAGCGCGGCGGTGTCACCGAGCTGGGCCTTCGTCTCCTCGTAGAGGTGGCGGACCCAGTCGAGCTCGGAGCGCGACTCGGTGAACTCCTCGTGGTACCCGAGCCGGGCGGCCAGGTCGGCGAAGATGTGGTGGTCGGTGCGCGACTCGCCGGCGGGCTCGCGGACCTTCGGCATCGCGACGAGGTGGGGGTCGGAGAAACCGGCGGCGAAGTCGTCGCGTTCGAGGCTGGTGGCGACGGGCAGGACGATGTCCGCGAACTTGGCCGTCGTGTTCCACCAGGCTTCGTGCACCACGACCGTGTCGGGAACCTGCCACGCGCGGGTCAACCGGTGCAGGTCCTGGTGGTGGTGGAACGGGTTGCCCCCGCACCAGTAGACGAGGCGGAGCTCGGGCAGCGTGAGCCTGCTGCCGTCGTAGTCGATGACCTCACCGGGGTGCAGCAGGGCGTCGGCGATCCTGGCGACGGGGATGAAGTCGGGAACCGGGTTGGGGACCGCGGGGATGGTCCCGACGAACGGGCGGTCCGGAGCGACGCCGGTCGCGTCCATCGTCGCGTAGCCCGCACCCCAGCCGCAGCCGGGCCGGCCCAGGGAGCCCGCCATGGCGGCCAGCACGACGGACATCCAGATCGGTTGTTCACCGTGGTCCGCGCGTTGCACCGCGTAGTTGACCATGATGAGTGACCGCTGCGCGGTGAGGCGGCGGGCGAGACCGGTGAGCACGTCCTGGTCGAGGCCGGTGATCCCCGCGGCCCAGGCCGCGTCCTTGCGGACGCCGTCGAGCTCGCCGGTCAGGTAGGCGGCGAAGCGGTCGAACCCGACGCAGCACCGGCTCAGGAAGTCCTCGTCGTGCCAGCCGTTGACCAGCATCGTGTGTGCGATGCCGAGCATCGCGGCGGTGTCGGTGTTGGGGACGACGGGCAGCCACTCGGCGTCGAGGAACCCGGCGGTGTCGCTGCGGATCGGGCTGATGTTCACGAACTGGACGCCGGCCTCGCGGCACCGGCGCTGCAGGTCCCGCGTCTGGTGCCGGGCCAGCCCGCCGGGGTTGATCTGGCTGTTCTTGAGGGCGAGCCCGCCGAACGCCACCACGAGCTCGCAGTGCTCGGCTATCTCGTCCCACATCGGCATCCGGCTCTGGTAGCTCCACGGGTGCCCGCCGATCACATGGGGGAGGATGACCTCCAGAGCCGCGGTGCTGTAGGTGTTGCGCGAGTCGGTGAAGCCCCCGCCCAGCGCCAGGAACCGGTGCAGCTGTCCCTGCGCGTGGTGGAACCTGCCCGCGCTCGCCCACCCGTAGGACCCGCCGAACACCGCGGTGTCCCCGTGCTCTGCGCGGACCCGGCGGAGCTCGTCGCTCACCAGCGTGATCGCACGGTCCCAGCTCACCTCGACGAAGGCGTCGGAGCCCCTGGCGGTGCCGCGGTCGCGCGGCTCGCCGTCCAACCAGCCCTTGCGCACGGCGGGGCGCAGCACGCGCGCGCTGTCGTCGGCGGCCCGCACCATCCCGGGGCCGATGGGGGAGGGAGCGGGGTCACCGGGCTTCGGCTCGATCCGCACCAACCGGCCGGACTCGACCACGGCGACGAAACTGCCCCAATGGGTCGCGACCGACATGCGTTGCTCGACCATGCATCACCTCTGCCACCGAAGTTCCCGGCCCGGGACCATGGTTGCTCATGCGGCTGGCGGAGTGATGTAGTGCAAATGGGTCCTGTCCGGCCGCTGCCTCGGCTTCGGGTGCAGCGGGCCGGACGACACGGCGTGGCGGTTATGCGGTGATCTTGCCGAACAGGTGGGCGGCGGGCGCGTGCGGGTCGTCGCCGTAGAAGAACTCCGCGAGCGCCTGGTGGAACTCGGCGCGGTCGAGCCCGCCGGAGCCGTCGACGTCCAGCGCGTCGAAGACGGCGGCGCAGTCCTCGGGGGAGACGTTGCCCGCGAGGCGGAAGATCTCCTCGAACTCCGTGCGGTCGACCCGGTCGTCCCCGTCGAGGTCGATCAGGTCGAAGTAGCAGTCGGCCACAGGTCCGACCTGCTGCGGGTACAGGCCGCGATCGCCCAGCGCCCGCCGGAACCCCTCGGTCATCTCCCGCAGGTCGACCTTCCCGTCACCGTCCTGGTCCATCGGCGCGATCACACCGGTCCAGAACGCCTCCAGCCCCTCCACGAGGTGGCGGGCGGTCGCGGGCTGCAGCGCGGCACCGCGGGCCGCGACGTACCGCTCGCCCATCAGCCGGACGTCCTCGCAGGTGATGACTCCGTCGCCGTCGACATCGGCGCCTTTGAACCACTGCCGGTACTTGAGATCACGAACTTCGGTCATGACGACGCAACCTAGGCAACCCGTTCCGCGAGTGCCCGGCGACACGGCTACCGGAAAGGGTGAACCAGCCGACCGGGTGACGCTGCCTCTACGCCGAGGTCGTTCGATCGGCGGGGTCCGTCCGTTACCACGAACAGGTTGAAACGGTTTTGAGTCGATTTTGCGGGGTACTGCTGACCTGTCCACCAGTGTCACGAGGGGAAGTCGGATGTCTCGGATCACCCGCTCGACGGCGGTCGTGCGCACGGCGCTGAACGCGTCGCCGCGCACCCCGGCCAGGTCAGCAAGTACCACCACGCCAGCGTCAGAGGTGAGGCACCCGTGAAGGCGCTGACGTGGCAGGGCAACGAGAAGGTGCAGGTGGTCGACGTTCCGGACCCGCGGATCGAGGAGCCCACCGACGCGATCATCAGGGTGACCTCGACCGCGATCTGCGGATCCGACCTCCACCTGTACGGGGTGCTGGGGCCCTATCTGAAGCCGGGCGACGTGCTCGGCCATGAGGCGATGGGCGTCGTCGAGGAGGTCGGTTCCGAGGCGAGCGGTCACCTCGAGGTGGGCGACCGGGTCGTGGTGCCGTTCAACATCTCGTGCGGGCACTGCTGGATGTGCGAGCGCGACCTGTTCGCGCAGTGCGAGACGACGCAGGTGCGCGGCGAGGGCAAGGGCGCGAGCCTGTTCGGCTACACCTCGCTCTACGGTTCGGTGCCCGGCGGCCAGGCCGAGTACCTGCGGGTGCCGCAGGCCCAGTTCGGGCCGATCGTCGTTCCGGACGGCACGCCCGACGAGCAGTTCCTGTTCCTGTCCGACATCCTGCCGACCGCGTGGCAGGCCGTCCGCTACGCCGACGTGCCTCCCGGTGGCACCGTCGCCGTGCTCGGGCTGGGCCCGGTCGGGCAGTTCGCCGCCCGGATCGCCAGGCACCTCGGCGCCGGCCGCGTCATCGGCGTCGACCGGGTTCCTGAACGGCTCGCGCTGGCCGAACGCCACGGGGCCGAACCCGTGAACCTCGACGAGTTCGACGGCTCCGGCGAGGTGGCGGCCAAGCTGATCGAGATGGTGGACGGCCGCGGGCCGGACGCCACCATCGACGCCGTCGGCATGGAGGCCCACGGCGGGGGACTGGTCGCCGCGGCGCAGAAGGCCGCTGGACTGCTCCCCGACGGCATCGCCCAGAAGGTGATCGACAAGGTCGCACTGGACCGCCTCGACGCCCTGCACACCGCGGTGAAGGGAGTGCGCCGCGGTGGCACGGTGTCGGTGTCCGGCGTGTACGGCGGCGAGCAGGACCCGATGCCGATGATGGAGATGTTCGACCGCGGGATCCAGCTGCGCATGGGACAGGCCCACGTGCGCCGGTGGACCGACGAGATCCTGCCGCTGGTCCTCGACCCGGCCGATCCGCTCGGCACCCTGGACCTGACCACGCACCACCTCCCGCTCGCCGAGGCCGCGCGCGGCTACGAGATGTTCCGCGCCAAGAGCGACGGCTGCATCAAGGTCGTGCTGAACCCATGACCGGCCGAGTGGTGCTCGTGGTGGGCGCGAGCAGCGGGATCGGGCTGGCCGCGGCGGTGGCGTTCTACTCCCGCGGCGATGCCGTGGTCCTGGCCTCCCGCAGCGGTGCGGCGCTCGACGCCGCGGAGAAGGCCTGCCGGGCGGTGGGAACCGCCGCGGTCGACGTCGTCGCCGACGACATCGGCGATCCCGGTGGCGCCGGCCGGATCGTCGGGAAGGCCATGGACCTGCACGGGCGCATCGACGTCGTCGTGCACAGTGCGACGGTGATGGGGTACGGGACCGTGGAGGAGATGCCTGCCGAGGTGTTCACCACGGTCGTGGACACCGCGGTGCACGGCACGCTGCACCTGGCGCAGGCGGTCCTCCCCGTTCTGCGCCGCCAGCGCACCGGCGTGTTCATCGGCGTGAACTCGCTGCTCGGCTCCATCACCGTGCCGCAGATGGGCGCCTACTCCACGGCCAAGTGGGGGCAACGCGCCGTACTCCGCACCCTGCAACAGGAAACGCGCGACGAGCCAGGCGTGCACGTGTGCATCGTGAGCCCCGGCAGCATCAACACGCCGATCTACGACCAGGCCGCCAACTACACCGGTCGTGCGGCGCGGCCACCTGTTCCGGTCCTGAGCCCCGAGCGGGTCGCCGCCGCGATCGTCCGCCTGGCCGACCACCCGCAGCGGCACGTCAGCGTGCCGGTAGGACCCGCGAACCCGCTCATCGTCGCCGGTTTCCGGTTCCTGCCCGGCCTTTACGACCTGCTCGTCGGGCCCCTGTTCCGCCTCGCGGCGCTGACGAGGAAGGCGGTGCCGCCCACGCCGGGCACCGTTCTCCGGCCGCACCCCGCCGGTGAGGGGACGCACGGGCGCTGGCCCGCCGAACGGTGAAGGTGTGGCCGGCGCGTTGTCCGAGAAGCCGGTAAACGGATCGCCGTCGGCGTGAGTCTTCAAGGGTGATGGCTGACTACGACGACTTCGCCCGAGCACAGCTGCCGCGGTTGCTGCGGTACGCGACGATGCTCACCGGCGAACGGGAACAGGCTGCTGATCTGGTGCAGGACGTGCTGGTCAAGATGTACCGGCACTGGTCACGGATCAGCCACGCGGACCACCCCGAGCGGTACGTGCTGCGGATGGTGACCAACGGCTACCTGTCCTGGCGACATAGCCGGTCCGCACGTGTGACCGCGTCGGGGGACCTCCCCGACGAGGCACGGGCGGACGACTTCGCGTCGGACCACGCCGCGCGGGAGGACATGTGGCAGCGCTTGGCGCGGCTGCCCAAGCGCCAGCGCGCCGTGGTGGTGCTGCGGTACTACGAGCAGCTGCCCGACTCCGAGATCGCCGGGCTGCTCGGCTGCGCCCAGGCGACCGTCCGCGCACACGCCCACAAGGCGTTGGCCGCACTGCGAAACGGCTTGGTCATCGAGCAGATGGCGGAGGCCAGGGAGACGTGATGAACATCGAGAACCTGATCAAGGACACCTTCACGGCGCGCGAGGCCGACGCACCCGACAGCGACGCGGTGCTCGCCGCAGCGCGCCGGCGCATCGACAGCAGGCGCTCCGCGCTGGGCCGGCCGCTGGTGGTCGCCGCCGGGGCGACCGTGCTGACCCTCGGCGCGGTCACGGCCGTGGTGCTGAACCGGCCGGACCCCGCGGTGCAGTCCCAGCCGATGGCCACCGCCGGTGGAGCCGAGACCCCGGCCCCCACGAGCCAGGCCGCGGCGGCGGGTCTGCGGATGCCCTACTCGCTGGGCTGGCTCCCACCGGGCACGGTCGCCCACCGGGTGCACCGGATCAACGTCGGGTTCAGCGCGGAGGACCCGGCCACGCCCCTGTACGGCGGTGAGTACATGCTGACCGTCACGGCCGGCGACCAGGTGCTGGAGATCGGCGTCCAGCAGTTCCGGATGGTGTCGCTGGACGAGGCGATGTTCAAGTCGGGTCCCGGCCAGGCCGTGACGGTCAAGGGGCAGCGCGGGGTGGAGAGCTCGGTGTCCACCGGGCCGGGCGGGTACGAGCTGTACGTGGCGCACCCCGACGGCGGCTCGATGTACGTGCACGTGGCCGCCGCGCACGGCAGCACCGCACCCGCGCAGCAGCTCGCCGACACCGGCCGCCGGATCGCGGAGAACATCCAGTTCCCCGGCGCGACGACGGTCGCCCCGGCCTACGGCCTGCGCGACCTGCCCGACGGGATGCGGATCTGCGCGTTCAACGTCCAGCAGGGCCTGGACCGGTCCCCGGCCATGCCGGAGACCACCACGGGCTACTCGCTGGGCACGTGCACCGTTCAGCCGACGGTCCACGTCAGCAGCGCCGTCGTCGGCGAACCGGCCGGTACGCCGGGGCAGTTCGTGCAGGGCCACGCGACGCGCTACACCGACGAAGACGGCTACCGCCGCCTGTGGGTCCTCGACGCCATCGGGGGGGCCCCGGTCGTCGTCGCCGGCGGGGTGCCCCAGGCCGACCTGTACGACATCGCCAACCGGCTCGTGCTGCCGAGCTGACCGCGGTTCGGTCACCGTGTTCGCCGCGGTGACCGAACGCCGTGGCCCGTCAGGGTTTGAGGACGACCTTCTCGCAGTTGTCCTGCTTGTTCTTGAAGATGTCGAAGCCATGTGCCGCCTCGTCGAGCGGGAGCGTGTGGGTGATGATCCGGGTCGGATCCAGCTTCCCGCTTTCAATGAGCTCCAGCAGCGGCTTCATGTAGCGGTGGACGTGGCACTGGCCGGTGCGCAGGGTCAGTGAGCGGTTCATCCACGCGCCCGCGGGGAACTTGTCGATCAGTCCACCGTAGACGCCGATCACCGAGACCACGCCGCCGCTGCGGCACGACATGATGGCCTGGCGCAGTGCGTGCGGTCGGTCGGTCTCGGACTTGACGGCCTGCTTGACCCGGTCGTAGGCGGAGACGTGCGCGCTGCCGTGCGTGGCCTCCAGGCCGACCGCGTCGATGCACTTGTCGGGCCCGCGCCCACCGGTCAGCTCCAGCAGCCGGGACCGCACGTCGACCTCGTCGAAGTTCACCGGCGTGTAACCCGCCTGCTCGGCCATCTGCAGCCGGTAGGGCTCCTTGTCGATGGCGATGACCTTCGCGGCGCCCAAGACCCTGGCGCTGTCCATGGCGAACTGGCCGACCGGCCCGGCACCCCACACCGCGACCACGTCACCGGGCTGGATGTCGCACATCTCGGCGCCCATGTAGCCGGTGGGCAGGATGTCGGAGAGGAACAGCACCTGCTCGTCGGTCAGGTCCGACTCGATCTTCAACGGGCCGACGTCGGCGAACGGCACGCGCGCGTACTGGGCCTGCCCGCCCGCGTAACCGCCGGTCAGGTGCGAGTAGCCGAAGATGCCGGCGACCGGGTGCCCGAACATCTTCTCCGCGATCCCGGCGTTCGGGTTGCTGTTCTCGCAGCACGAGAACAGCCCGGCCGCGCAGGCGGCACACGCACCGCAGGCGATCGGGAACGGCACGACGACCCGGTCCCCGACGCGCAGCCGGTCCGCGGCGACGCCCGAGCCGACCTCGACGACCTCGCCCATGAACTCGTGGCCCAGGACGTCACCGTCCTGCATGGTCGGCACGTAGCCGTCGACCAGGTGCAGGTCGGAACCGCAGATCGCGGTGGAGGTGATCCGGACGATCGCGTCGCGGCTGTTGAGGATCTTCGGGTCCGGCACGTCGCGGACCTCGACCTTGTTGCGGCCGGCCCAGGTGGTCGCCCTCATGCGCCCGCTCCCTTCTCCAGCTCGGCGTCCGACAGCGGCTGCGCCGGGCGTTGCGGGAACTCCTCGCGCGCCCGCTTGCCCCACGGGGCACCGTCGGACCGGACGACCTCACCGGTCTCCAGCACCTGCTTGAACCGGCGCAGGTCGTCGTCGAGCTGCTGGTGCGGCTCCTCGCCGAAGTACCGGGCGACCGCCTTGCCGATCGCACCGCCCGGGATCTCGTACACCAGTCCGACGTGGACCTCGGTGCTCTCCCCGTCGGGGGCGGCCACGAACCGGACCGTGCCGGCGTTGGGCACGTCGGCGTCACCGGTCGAACGCCAGGCGATCTTCTCGGCGGGCACCTCGTCGGTGATCTCGGCGTCCCACTCGACGTTCGTCCCGAACGGCGCGTCGGCGACCCAGTGGCTCGTCCGGGCACCGGTGGTGCGGACCTCCTCGAGATGCCCCATGAACGTCGGGAGGTTCTGCAGATCGCGCCAGAACGCGAACACCTCCGCCACGGGTTTGCGGACAGTGGTCGTAGCAGTCAGTTCCACGGATCCTCCTTCGCGTGCCCCGCACCACCGGCACCGGGCCTCACCGGGACCTGACTACCCCTCGGCACTGCGCCTAACCCCGTTGCGGGAGAGGTGACCGGTGCCGCCGTCGCTCCGCGCGGGGATCAGCTCCCGGTGACCGTGACGTCCGCGACGCCCCAGAAGCAGTTCGAGTCGGCCCGGGACTGCGTCGTGCCACCGAGGTAGTTGTTCTGCCAGTTGCCGTAGTACGTGAGGCCCCAGGTGCACTTGACGACGGACCGCCAGTTGGTGCCTTGCTGGCCCGTGCATTCCACCAGGCCGTCGCCGTCGGCGGCGGCCAGTGCCTTGCAGCTCAGCGCCCCGTACTGGAACAGGGTCCCCGGCGCGAGGGCAGAGGCCGCGGGCGACGTGACGAGGGAGACCCCGGTCAGCGTCGCGGCGACGGCCGCGGCGGTGGCGAGACGGCGGGTGAGGTGCCGCATGGCTTGCTCCTTCTCCGATCAGCGGTGGCGGGGGTTTCCCGCGACCGAACCGATCGTCGCGCAGGGGAGCGGCACGCCCCAGTACCACTGCTCGACCGCTCGCGGTGCACCACTTCGCACGCGAGCCGGTGGGCGGTGGCGAGCAGAAGGCCTACGGCAGAAGGGCCGTCACCACTCGGGTGACGGCCCTTCTGTCCTGGCAGGACGGTTCAGCACGCCCTGACGACGGCGGTGTGCGCCTTGCCGCCGAGGTCGAGGATCGTCACCGTGCGGCTCCCGGCGGGCACGCGGACCACGTAGGTGCCGGGGTCGACCGGGTAGCCGAAGTAGCTGCCGGCCGGTGCGGCCGAGGTGCCCGCGATCATCGCACCGCTGGTGCGGTGGATCGTCGTGGAGACCGCCGCGCCGCAGTTGTTGGAGATGTAGATCTTGCCCTTGGTGGCGGCGGTGGCGGATCCCGCGCCGAGGACGGAGATGAACAGTCCTGCGGTGGCCAGACCGGTGAGAATCCGCCGGGCGGTCGTCATGGTGCTCCTCCAGCTGTTGCGGGCGTTCCTCGCAAGATATCCACCGGTGTGGCGGCGCACAGTCGGTTGAACGACCGACATCTCGATCAGCGTTGTTCCGAGGTCGCGGAGGCGAGCTGGTCCGCGACGTCGCCGGGCACGTGCAGCCCTCCGTCGCGCAGGTCCGTGAGGAGTTGAGCGGTGAGTGGGTCGTGGGGGCCCGCGGTCAGGGCGACCAGGCGGCGTGTCCACCGCGGTTCGAAGGAGCGGACCACGCCGGTGAAACCCGCGGTGATGGCGCTGACCGGCACCACGGAGATCCCCAGGCCCGCCGCTGCCAGTTGGGGCGCGTGCGTCGTCACGGCGGTGCGGGCCACCACCGACCCCCTCAGGTCGGCGTCGAGGTTGCTCTCGATCCACGCGCCGAGGTTGTTCTCCGGCGTGAAGTGCACGAAGGACCGGCCGTGCAGGTCGTCCTGCCGGATGGCGGGCTGTGCGGCCAGCGGATGCCGGACCGGCAGTGCCACCACGATCTCCTCTTCGGCGACCGTGGTCTCGTGGAAGCCGGTGGCGCCGAGGTCGGGCACGAGCAGGACGTCAGCCTCCCCGGACTCCAGCGCGGCGAGGGCCGGCTCCGGGTCCGTGCTCTCGCGGAAGGCGATCGTCACGCCGGGCCGGTCGGCGTTCCACCGGGCCAGCACCGGTGCCAGCAACGCCACCGTGAGGCTCTGCGCGCACACCACGCGGACCGTGCCTCCGGCGGCCTGACCCACCGCACGGGCGAGGCGGACCGCGTCGTCGGCGGCGGCCACGGCCCGGCGAGCCTCGGGCAGCGCGGCGCGTCCGGCGGCCGTGAGACGCACTCCGCGGCGGTCGCGGATCAGCAGGGCGGTGCCGGCCTCACGTTCGAGGGCGACCAGTTGGTGCGAGATCGCCGGCTGGGACAGGTGCAGGTGCTGCGCGGCACGCGTCACCGAACCCAGGTCGGCCGCGGCGAGCAGGCATTCCAGCGCGCGCAGAGTTGGCATAAACAAAAGTTATCATTAGGGCAATTTATATCGATCCTGCGACGGGAAGTGTTCTTCCTGCACCGCCGTTGGACCTGACATGTCATCAGCATTCGTCACCGGCGGGTCCGGTTTCATCGGAAGTGCCCTGATCCGCCGCCTGGTCGCCGACGGCCACGCGGTGTCCGCCCTGGCGCGCAGCGACGCAGCGGCCGCCGCAGTCGAGCACGCGGGCGCCACCGCCGTCCGGGGAGACCTCCTCGACCCCACCACCTGGGCCCGTCCCGGCGACACCTACGACGTGGTCTTCCACCTCGCCGCGGAGACCGACCTCGCGGCGAGCCCGGAACGGCACCGGCTCGTGACGGTGGACGGGACCGCAGCCGCCCTGGAAGGCGCACGCCGCGTGCACGCCCGCAGGTTTGTCCACTGTGGATCGGAAGCCGCGCTGCTGGCCGGTGACCCCCTGGTCGACGCGGACGAGACCGCTCCGCTGCGCCCGGACTCGCCCGCGGCCTACTCCGCCACCAAGGCGCAGGCGGAACAGCTCGTCGCGGAGGCCTCGGACGACCGGCTCGGCACCGTCGTCATCCGCCCGCGGTTCGTGTGGGGACCGCACAGCAGCCTGATCGGCGCGATCGTGGCGGCGGCGCGGGAAGGCCGGTTCGCCTGGATCGAGGGCAGCAGGGTGCGCACCGACGTGACCTACGTCGACAACGCCGTGGAAGGACTGGTCCTCGGCTGGTTGCACGGTCGGCCAGGAGAGGCGTACTTCATCACCGACCGCGAGCCGGTGGAGCTGAGGTCGTTCCTCGAGACGCAGTTCCGGCTCCACGCGGTGGAGCCGTCGGTACCGGATCTCGACCTCTCCACGGCCGTGGAGAACGTGCCGGTGCCGTTGCTCTGGTTCTTCTCGCAGCCGTGCACTGTGGACACGGCGAAGGCGGTGGCGGAGCTGGGGTACCGGCCCGTGATCACCCGCGCCCAGGCGCTCGCCACTACCGGGGCGGTCAGCTCGGCATCTGACGCACAGTGACGACCATTCGCCCCGCTTTCGCTGGTTGTGCTGCTTTCGTCCGAATAGTGGGCTACGTCAACCGTGAAGAGCGCTGAACCGCTTCACGCCAATGGCGGGCGAACGGGCACGACGACTCTCCTTACGTTGGGTGGCGGAACCCCGAGGTTCCATTCTTCGCACCCTGCAAGCGAGGAGAACCCATGTTCAAGAAAGTCGTCCTGTCCGTCGCGCTCGCCGCGGCCACAACCGTCGTCGCACCCCTGACGGGCCAGGCGTCGGCCGCCGAGGCCCCGCCCACCGCGGCGGCGGTCACCGTGTACTACGACACCAGCAGCGCCCCCACGTTCGCGAGCGCCATCCGGCAAGGTGCGGCGAACTGGAACGCGCGGGTGTCCAACGTGAAGCTGGTGGAGAACCGCAGCGCGGCCACCCTGCGCTACCGCGAGGGCAACGACCCGCGCGGTTCGTACGCCTCGACCAACGGCCACGGCAGCGGCACGATCTTCATCGACTACACGCAGGCGCGGCAGTACTACGTCACCCGCATCACCGCGCACGAGACCGGGCACGCCCTCGGTCTGCCCGACCACTACAGCGGCCCGTGCTCGGAGCTGATGTCGGGCGGTGGCCCCGGCACGTCCTGCACCGTCGCCTCGCCCAACGCCACCGAGGCGGCTCGGGTGAACTCCCTGTGGGCCAACGGGTTCGCCGGCACCTACGAGTGGAAGGTGATCTACGAGCAGATCCCCGTCCACTCCTGATCACGCACGACCGCGGGGCCTGGGTCTCCTGTGGACCCGGGCCCCGCGGGCGTTGTGCGTCCATCGCGACGACCTGTGTGTCACCGCGAGACGGAGATGTTGAACTTCGCGGTTCCCAGGGCCCTGACGGTCGAGAAGAACAACGGAGCGACGTGCTCGGTGGCCAAGGCGGTGTGGACGCCGCCCAGGTCCAGGACGCTGCTCCCGGGCCACCCCAGGTCGCCGAGCAAGCCCGTGACCACGGTCTTGGCCGCGCTGTCGTCGCCGCTGAGGAAAACGGTCGCCTGGGACACCGACGCCAGCGGGTCGACCATGATGGTGAAGTTCATCGTGTTGAGCGTCTTCACGACACGGGCCCGTGGGAAACGCGCCTGCACCTGCTGGGCCACGCTGTCACCGGGGTAGGCCATCGTCATCTGCGGGGTGAAAGCGGCCGAGGGGTCGAGCACGATCTTCTCGGCCAGCACGTCCTCCCCGATGTCTTCCAAGGCGGCGACCACGGCCGTGCCGGGGATGGCGGTGACGACGACGTCGCTGGACGCGACGGCTTCGCGCGGGCTGACCGTTCCCTCTTCGCCTGCGCGCGTCCGTGATCCGTAGACCACGTGGTGACCGGTGGATGCCAGTCGTGTCCCCAATGCGGAACCGACCTTGCCCGTGCCGAGGATCGCGATGTTCATGGGTTCCTCCTGAGGTGGTCTGACGAGCGACATGCGGGGCTGCGGTGTCGACCGCGGTCCGCACGTCGCGGGCTACTTGGTCTCGACCTGCGCAAGAGGCGTCTTCCGGCTCTCCAGTGCCTTCACGGCGATGTCCCAGGACATGTCGCCGGGAAACAACTGGGACCGCAGGTAGGACCACACCAGCGCCCGCAGCGCGGCAACCCGTTCGGGGTTCTCGTCGGAGGTTTCCACGGCGTCGTAGCCCGAGATCCCGCCGAACAGGTGCTGTGCGCCCAGGAGGGTCAGCAGCGTCTTGTTCCCGCCGGGGCTGTGGGTGTAGGCGTCCCAGCGGTAGCTGAGCCGGGAGGAGAAGTGGGGGTTCAGGTCCTCGTCGCCGGCGATGACGAGCGCGGCACCGGTCATCTGCCCGAAGTCGATGTGCTTCATCATCGGGTAGTGCTCCGCGGCCCACGGCGAGAAGTGCTCGTCGGCGATGCCAGGTCCTCCGATCACGACGCCGGCCTTGACCCTGGGGTCGGAGAGGTCCTTCTCCCGGGGGTCGTCCGGGTCGGACACCTGCGAGCCCAGCAGCAGTGAGACCGTGTGGCCACCGGCCGAGTGCCCGACCGCGGCCACCTTCTCGGTGTCGACACGGCCCGGGAGCCCCGGAATCGTGGCGATGACCTCCTCCAGGTGATCGAGGACGATCCGCATGTCGACGGCGCGGTCGCGCCAGAACAGCGGCGCGTCGGGCAGGTCCTGGTCGCGCAGCCCGAGCACCGTGGAGTCCAGGTGCGTCGGCTGGACGACGACGAACCCGTGAGCGGCCCAGAAGTCCGCGAGGGGCCCGTAGCCGCGCAGCGAGGAGAGGAAGTTGGTCATGCCGTGGCCGTGCGAGAGCAGCAGCACCGGCAGGTCGGTCCCGGTCACGGGCGCCGAGATCTTGATCTCCAGCGGCACGGGCCTGCCCGGCACCTCCAGCGAGACGGGACTGCAGCTGAGGACGGGGGTGGGGTCGCTGACCGGGAAGCCGGCGGCGTCCGCGTAGGACGTGTTCATGGTGTTCCTCTCAGGCGGTTCGTCCGTGAACGCGTTGCTCGACGGACTCGGAGGGTGATCGACTCCGGCCGCCCGGCAAAAGATTGCCATGGACGGCAAGTTTGCACAAGACGGCATTTTAGCCATGGGAAGCATGTATGCTGAGGTGCACGCAGGCGGTGGTCAACGGAGTGCGGGAGGGGTGCGGGTGGCCAGTGACGGTCCGGGGCTTCGGGAGCGGTCCAAAGCGCGACGCCGGCGGTTGATCCTGCACACGGCTCTGCGCCTGTTCGCAGAACACGGGTACGAACGGACCACGATCGCCGACATCGCCGAGGCGGCCGAGGTCGCGCCGCGGACCGTGACGGGCTACTTCCCGTCGAAGCTCGACTTCATCACCGAATGGCCCGCGTCCATCGAGCAGCGGATCATCGCGCTGCACCGGGAGGACCCCGCGCTGGAGTTCATCGACCTGGTGGACAGGTGGTGGCACGACCTGCGCGACAACGTCGACCAGGAGGAAGCCGCGCTCACCCGCGCCATGGCCCTGGCCAACCCCGGCGTGGTCGCCATGGCGGAGGCCGAGGTCTCCCAGCGAACTCCCGGAACCGGCTTCCCCTTCGACGGAACCGGTCGTGACGACCTGTCGGGAGCCGCGGGCCGAGCCGCGATCAGGGGTGTCAACCAGGTGTTCCTCCGCGGTGTCGCCGAGGACCGCATGACCGACGAGCTCCACGACGACCTGCTGAACCTGGTCCGTGCCATCGCCGACAGCACCGACGTCGGTCACGGTTCGCTCAAGCTGGACCCTTAGGTATCGGGACCTCCTGGCATTCACCTCAAAGTGTTCGAGTCACCCTCGCATTCCGTGGGCGGATGCGGATGGTGGCCTTTTCGGACCGTCTTCGACACCGTAAAGAGTGCAATGCCGCAACCTTCACGGGCAAAGACTGGAAACCAGTGGCGGCTTCGGCGGCTCGTTGTTGATGTTCGGTAATTCGTGACTCCGGCCTGGGAGCTGGAATTCATGGAGTTCACTCTTGTGGGCGTATTTGTGTGTTGTTTCTGCGTGGCAGCGAATTTTCGCGCTTTCATGTCCTCAGGTCTCCCGGTACTCGTCACATCCAGGAGGACAAGGAAATGGGTAGATCCACATTCGCGATCACGGCATCGGCCATCGCGCTGACGACCTCGTGGTTGCTCGTGACCGCGGCAGGCGCGGCGCAAGCGGAAGCAGCGTACGACGGCATCGCCATGTACAAGCAGGAGAAGACCCAGTGGTGCTGGGCCGCCTCGGGCCTGACGATCGCCAAGTACCAGGGCGTCGGCAGCACGCAGGCGGACTTCTGCACTCGGGCCCAGCCCTACTACGGCTGCAACAACCAGCCTGCCACGCTCGACGACATGGCCAGGGGCTGGCAGAGCCTCGGCATGGCCCACCCCGGCTCGGGCCTGGGCAGCGCGGCCTCGTTCAACCAGATCTACACCGACGTCAAGGCTTCCCGCCCCATCGGTGCGCGCATCGGGTGGACCTCAGGCGGGGGCCACATGAACGTCGTCTACGGCTTCGACACGTCGAACAACACCATCGCGGTCGCCGACCCGTGGCCGGACACCGCCACCTACACGTGGTGGAACTACAACGACTACGTCAACAACAGCTCGTTCAAGTGGACCCACTCCCGGATCGGCATCTCCCGTTAAGGCAGGCATCATGTGCGAACCAAGAACGGTCTGGCGGCGGGCTGCTTCGCGCCTTTCCCGCCTGACCGCGGTCCTGGCACTGGGCGCATCCGCGCTCCTGTCCGTCGCGGGCCCCGCCCACGCGGCCCCGGCCGAGGACCCGCTCCCGGTGGACATCCCCGACTACCAGGCCGCTCTCAACGCCGTGAAGTCGGCCGACGTCCGCAACGCCGTGTGCCGCTTCCTCGCCGTGCCGGTGCCCCAGGGCGGGTCCCAACCCGTGCAGATGGTTCCGGACAAGGCCAATCCGTGCGAGGGCATGCCCGCCTTCACGATCAAGGACCCGCTGGCGGTCAGCGAGATCACGCCGGGCTTCGTCGCGGGCACCTCCCCGCCGATCGCCACGGAGGCGGTCAAACTGGCCCGCCTGGTGTCCTCGCTGAGCAACACCGTCAACGACCGCCAGGCCACCGTCATGCTCGCCCCCACACAGGGCGGCGGCTGGCACTTGGCGGCGGTGCGCGAGGGCGACGACGAGGCCGAGTACGCCGGCAAGGCCGGTGCGGGGGTCCTGGTGTTCTCAGAGCCGCAGATCCGTGGCTGGTACCAGCTGAAGCTCACCACGGTGGAGCCGCTCAACGACCAGGCACGGCAAGGACTGGGCGGCAAGTCGTCCATGTCGCTGAGCGAGTACCAGAAGCTGGTCAAGGCCCGCTACGCCGACAAGCTGCCCGCATCGGATTACGACACCAAGGGGATGTCGAGCGGCTACGGCATTGCAAGCGGAACGGACAGCACGTCGTCCATCGCGCCGTTGCTCGTCGGCGGTTCGAGCGCGGCGCTCGTGCTCGCGGGCGGCGCCTTCTTCTTCCGTCGCCGGCGCAACAACGCTGGGTGATTCTTCGGCTCGGTCCCGGTGGACACGGCGAACGACAGCCGTTCTGGGCCGTTATGAGCGTGCGTTCAGGGCTGTTGACCTGCGCTTTGGTGCAGTTGGGCGCAGTTCAGGCCGATCCGAGGGCTCCATCTGTGTGACCTGCAACGCCAGGAACGCGCTGACCTGCGTAAACGGGACTCCTGCAGGTCGGCGCGGTTCCGTTCAGGTCCATTGAGGGCTGTTCTGGCACGTTCAACGCACGGAGTCGCTCCCAATGGTCGCCATCACATGAGCGATCCACCAGGGTCTCTCAATCGCACGAATGTGCGAACTTTTTCATGTGCGCTCTATGGGGCGAGTGTGTGCGCATGATTATCGGTGCGGACGTTGGCCCACCTCATTGGCCGAGCCCCTGAGGGACACGTCGCAGAATACGCTGCGCGCTTGCAGCTCAGAACCTGTCGACCCAGGCTCTGACTGTCATCGCGGCGGTGAACCGTTATGGCGTAACCGCTGTTCCCAGGGATCAGCGGGCAGTATGGTGGCTGCCAATCCCTGGCAGGTTGCGGAAAGGCGCGAGTGCAGATTCGACGCTGTCGTTCGGCGTCGTCCTCCACGACAAGCTGCTGTCTTCAAGCATGCCGGCGCTGACGTGGTGCCCTCGTCTGGTGTTCCGCGAGGCACCGATCGGCACTGTGAGCCGTTGGTCAGTAAGTCTCGAACGGCTGCCATTGAACAGATTCTGGACGCACGCCGGTCACCGCGAACTCGAGCAGCGCCGCGACCGCGAGGTCGCGTGGAATGATCGCGTCGCGCGGGAACTCCGTCTCGTTCGCCGAATCGACGTACAGGGTCGGCACGTCGTCCGGGACGGCAGTAGGAGATGACGTCACCCAGGGGTGTCGTTCCAGGGTGAGGTCCAGGTCGTGCTCCGGCGGGGGCATCGCATCCACAGTGGACGGCGGTAGGTCACCCGCGTGCCGCAGGACCAGCGTTTCGACCTGGGTCGACCGTGACCGAGTCTGCTCCGGTGCGCTCTGCTTGGCCCACATCGTCACCATTCGCACCGCCCGCCGCGGGTCCGTCGGCCCGAAGTAGTGCAGTGCCACGTGCTCTCCGGTCGGCGATACGTCCATCTTGAACATGCGGTCGGGAATCTTCGCCGGACCGAACCGGGGGAGCTCGCGCGCGGCGATCTGGGTCGGATGTGGCTGTGGTTCGGCCAGGATCGCTGCCAGCGCACGGTTGAGGTCGGACTCGGATCGGACCTCGAACGGCTCACGAGCGCGGTTGGCGCCGCTGTAGAAGTACCAGTCCAGCGTGTACGTCACCGTGCATCCCTTCCCTGGAACGTGTGCGAACCCATCGGATCGTGCACCGTCAGTGTCTGACCGGCGCCCAGTACGAGCGGTAGCACCTCCCGGCAACCCAACATGCCCTCGCACACTTCCTTGTTCACGACCACTTCGGCACGGTTGACGCCGGACTGCCGCATGCGCCAGGCGACCTTGGTTTCGACGTGCTTGGTGACCTCGGCGTTCTGACCCGGCCACAGCACACCCACCTTCGTCAGGTGATCATTGATGCGGGTGTGCTCGCCGTCGGGCTCCCGGCCGCTCTGCACGAGGTCTTCATTGCCGTCATCATCGCGGCAGATCCCGCTGGTCTTGAACGCGGGAAGGCTCGATCGTGCGCCGCGCCCAGGTATCCGACTGCCGGCCGCCACCGCCTGTCCCGCCGGACGTCGGGGTTGAGGCTGTCGGCGGCTTGGTCGCGAACTGCTGATGAACCTTCTCGATGCCCTGCAAGCCCGATACCAGGACGTCCAGCAGGTCCTTTGCGCCGACTCGCACAGCGGCGAACTGACTGGTGACCATCTCAGCATCGGCCTGCTCGCCGGTTCCGGCCATGACGTCGGTGAGCGCCGTCGCGCACTCCTCGGCCATCTCCACGACCTGCTGGAGCATCTGCTGCACCTGCTGGGCCTTGTCCGCGGCGGCGTTGAGCGTGGCCTCAACATCGCTGAACGTCGTCGGCGGCACACCGCTACCTTCCCGCGGACCCGTACCGATCCTCGCACGAGGCACGCGTACGGCCGAACCGCAGTTCAGCCGCATGGGTGATGGGCTCGTACCGCGTCCGCCTGGCCTGCGTCTGATCACCATGCACGAGACCCACTCGGGGCATCCCGGCTGCGTCATGATGCCGGTTCGGGCTCGCCTTCTCGGTCCCGCCAGCGGAGCCGCGATCATCCGCAGGATGGGTTGCCGCGAGGTCTCCTGCTGGATGGTGGCTTGCCGGGTTCGTGACCTGCGTGATCACGGTGCTGTGATTCGGGTGTTCGATCTCCGGGCGCCACGACGAGCTCCTCCAGCGGCGCCTCAAACGCCTGAGGGCTTAAGACGAATGACCGCTGAGGTGTTACGCGACTGCCACGAACGGCACCGGCTGCTCAGGAACCGGCGACCGAGTCGAGCAGGCTCTTGGCTACGTCGCGGAGTTTGACGTTCTCGTGCTGTGAGCGCTGCACGAGCATCGTGAAGGCTTCGTCGGCGCTGCAGGAGTGCACGGCCATCAGCACACCTTTTGCATGGTCGATGACGGCCCGGGAGGCGAGAGCCTTTTCCAGGCTGTCGATGTGGTCTCGTGAGCGTTGCCAGCGCTGGGCGCTGGCGATCGTGACCGA
>NZ_JBVJRT010000026.1:0-47467 GCF_055607425.1 Lentzea sp. NPDC037011
ATGATCGTCGTCGGCGGCGTCATCCCGCCACAGGACTTCGACGAACTGCACGCCGCGGGAGCGGCGGCGATCTTCCCACCCGGCACCGTCATCGCCGACGCCGCCAAGGACCTCCTGGTCAAGCTCGCGGACCAGCTCGGCCACCATGGCTAGGGCGATCGACGTCGCCGAGTACGCGAAGGGTGTGCTCGGCGGCAACCGCAGCGTGCTCGCCAGGGCCATCACGCTGGTCGAGTCGACCCGCGCCGACCACCGCGCGCAGGCCCAGGAGCTGCTCGTCGAGCTGCTGCCGAAGTCCGGCGCGGCGGTCAGGGTCGGCATCACCGGTGTCCCCGGCGTCGGCAAGTCCACGTTCATCGACGCACTCGGCACGATGCTGGTCGAGCGGGGCCACCGGGTCGCGGTGCTCGCCGTCGACCCGTCGTCCACCCGCACCGGCGGCAGCATCCTGGGCGACAAGACGCGGATGGCGCGGTTGTCGGTGAGCCCGGACGCGTTCATCCGGCCCTCGCCGACCTCCGGCACGCTCGGCGGCGTCGCCCAGGCCACCCGCGAGACGATCGTGCTGGTCGAGGCGGCCGGGTTCGACGTGGTGCTGGTCGAGACGGTCGGCGTCGGGCAGTCCGAGGTGGCCGTCGCCAACATGACGGACTGCTCGCTGTTCCTCACCCTCGCCCGCACCGGCGACCAGCTCCAGGGCATCAAGAAGGGCATCCTGGAGCTCGCGGACGTCATCGCGGTCAACAAGGCCGACGGCGAGCACGAGCTGGACGCCCGCAAGGCCGCACGTGAGCTGGCGGGCGCGCTCAAGCTGCTGCGCGCGCCGGACGCGGTGTGGCACCCGCCCGTGCTCACCTGCTCCGGCCTCACCGGGGTCGGTCTCGACGAGCTGTGGTCCCGCGTGCTGGAACACCGGACGACCCTGAGCGAGGCCAGGGAGCTGGACGAACGCCGGCGGCGCCAGCAGGTCGACTGGACCTGGATGATGGTCCGCGACTCGCTGTGGCGGCAGGTGCGCGAGAGCCCGGCCGTGCGCGCGTCGGCACCCTCCCTGGAGGAGAAGGTCCGCAGCGGGGAACTCACCGCGACACTCGCCGCGGAGCAGATCCTGAAAGCCTTCCAGGCCGACGCTGGGTGAGTGCGTAACTAGTTTGGGTGACCTTCGATCGTGGTATTCGTTGTAGAGTTCAGGGCATGTCGAGGTTGCTGCTGGCCTGCGTGTTCGCGCTGATGGGCGTCTTCGGGATCGCCGGGACATCGGTCGCCGACGAGGGTGCGAACGCCCCCGCGGTGGTGGTGGCGCAGACGACGGCGAACCCCGGTCCGGCCCTCGACTCGCCGCAGGAGCCGTCCCCGGAGGTGCGGCAGGAGACCAAGCAGAAGCTGTGGATCGGCGGCATCGCGCTGGTGCTGTTCACGATCGTCTACTACCGCAACAAGAAGCGGTGGGCGGCGTGGAAGAAGGCGCGAGCGGCCAAGAAGGGCTGACTCGAGGACGTTCGAGGTGTGTTCGCCTGAGACGCCGCGTCCCATCTGATGGGACGTAATAGTCAAAGTTAAGCGTGCTTCTCGGCCATTTGCGTCATCGTTGATCGGTCAGACCGAAACTCGCTCGCCGCTCGGCGCAGCGCTGCGACCGGCCAGCCGGTTGATCATCATCAGCGCGTCGCGTCCTGGGGGCGGTGATGCAGGATGGTGGCAAATGGGTACCGACTTGAAGATCAGCACACGCTCGACCGTCGAGCGGTACTCCGACGCGCTGGTGGACCTGTCGCACTCGATCCACGCCGAACCGGAGCTGGCGTTCGAGGAGCACCGCAGCGCGGAGAAGATCACCTCCCTGCTGGCCCGCGAGGGTTTCAAGGTCGAGTCCGGTGTCGCCGGCCTGGACACGGCGTTCGTCGCGACGTTCGGCGACGGCGAGCTCGTGCTGGGACTGTGCGCCGAGTACGACGCGTTGCCCGAGGTCGGGCACGCGTGCGGGCACAACGTCATCGCTGCCGCTTCGGTGGGAACCGCTCTTGCGCTGCGTGACGTCGCCGACCGCCTGGGTGTCACCGTGAAGGTGATCGGGACGCCCGCGGAGGAGGTCGGTGGCGGCAAGGTGCTGATGCTGGAGCGGGGCGTGTTCGACGACGTCTCGTTCTCGATGATGGTGCACCCCGCGCCGTACGAGTCGTGCGCCGCGCGTTCGCTCGCCATCACCGACCTGGAGGTGCACTACAGCGGCAAGCCGTCACACGCGGCCGCCGCCCCGCACCTGGGCATCAACGCCGCCGACGCGGTCACCGTCGCGCAGATCTCGATCAGCCTGCTGCGGCAGCACCTCGAGCCCGGCCAGATGGTGACCGGCATCGTGACGAACGGCGGTACGGTCCCGAACGTAATACCCGCCCGCGCATCGGCGATGTTCGATGTGAGGGCGGAGAACCTGGAATCGTTGCAGCGCCTGGAGAACCGGATCCGGGACTGCTTCGGGGCCGGAGCGCTGGCGACCGGCTGCACCCATGAGGTCGTGCAGGTCTCGCCGATCTACGCCGAGCTGACCCCCGACCCGTGGCTCGCCGATGCCTACCGGCACGCGGCCACCGAGCTGGGGCGACGGCCGCTCTCCCGAGAAGAGGAAGCGGGCAGGAAGATCGGAAGCACCGACATGGGCAACGTCACCAGAGTGTTGCCCGCAATCCACCCGACCATTGCCATCGACTGCGGAGACGCGGTGAACCACCAACAAGAGTTCGCGACCGCCTGTGCGTCGGCATCGGCCGATCGCGCGATGCTCGACGGAGCACTCGCCATGGCCTGGACGACGATCGCGACAGCCACCGACCCCCAGCAGCGGGAACGCCTGCTGGCCAGCGGAGGTGCCGCATGACGGTCCTGGACTCCCGCCTTTCCGGCGCTGCGGTTTCTTCCTCCCCTGAGATGCTCGTCGACCCCACCGGGGTGAGCATGTCTCCTGTGGATGATCTCGGAGAGGGCCGCGGCCCCGCCTGGCTCGACGACTGGCTGAAGGCACACGCCTCGGACGTCGTCGCGTGGCGCCGCCACATCCACGCCCACCCCGAGCTCTCCCGGCGCGAGTACAACACCACCGAGCTGGTGGCGAAGCTGCTGCGCGAGGTGGGCCTCAAGCCCCGCGTGCTGCCCGGCGGCACCGGCCTGATCTGCGACATCGGCCGCGGTCCCCGCATCGTGGCCCTGCGCGCCGACATGGACGCCCTGCCGCTGCACGAGAACACCGGCTCGCCGTTCTCGTCCACTGTGGACGGTGTGTCGCACGCGTGCGGTCACGACGCCCACACCACGGTCCTGCTGGGCGCTGCGCTGGCACTGGCCTCCGCCACCGAGCTGCCAGGACGGGTGCGGCTGGTGTTCCAGCCGGCCGAGGAGGTCATGCCCGGCGGAGCGCTCGACGTGCTCGCCGCGGGTGGCCTCGACGGTGTGGAGCGGATCTTCGGCCTGCACTGCGACCCGCGCCTGCAGGTCGGCCGCATCGGCACGCGCATCGGCGCCATCACCTCCGCCTCCGACCTGCTGGAGCTGCGGCTTTCGTCACCGGGCGGCCACACGTCGCGGCCGCACCTGACCGCCGACCTGGTGCACGCGCTGGGCACGGTGATCACCGGCCTGCCGACGATGCTGTCCCGCCGCGTCGACCCGCGTTCCGGCACCGTGCTGGTGTGGGGTGCCGTCCACGCCGGTGAGGCGCCCAACGCGGTGCCGCAGGACGGCTTGGTGCGCGGCACCCTGCGCACCGGCGACCGCGACATCTGGGCCGAGCTGGAACCGCTGGTCAAGGACCTGGTGACCGGTCTGCTGCTGCCGACCGGCGTCGGGTTCGACCTGCACCACCGCCGCGGCGTCCCGCCCGTGGTCAACGAGCGGGAGTCGACGCAGATCCTGCGCGCCGGCATCGAGGCCGCACTCGGCGACGACGCGCTGGCCGGCACCGAGCAGTCCTCCGGCGGTGAGGACTTCGGCTGGTACCTGGAGCACGTTCCCGGGTCGTTCGCGCGGCTCGGCGTGTGGAACGGGGTGGAGAAGCAGCGGGACCTGCACCAGCCGACGTTCGACCTGGACGAACGGGCCCTGCTCGTCGGGGTGCGCGTGCTGGTCCACACGGCCCTGGCCGCCCTCGCCTAGCTGTGAAGGCGTCCGCAAGTACCTCCAACCACGTGGTTGGTGGTACTTGCAGACGCCGTTCGTGTCAGAGGACCTGGTCCACCTGAGCGGTGTCGTGCAGCGTCCGCCACGAGTGCGCGAGAGTCACCGCCGTGTTCGGGTCGCGCTTGTCGGTGAGGTAGTGCCAGTCCATCCGCACCTGCTCCGGCGTCACGGTCAGCACCTGCGCGCCGTGCGAGTCGAGCTCCACGAACTTCACGTGCGGGTTCAGGGCGCGGAACTGGGCCTCGATCTGCAGTGACGCGGAACGCGGCGGCACGCCGATGCGTTCGTCGAAGTTGTCCGAGGTCACCGAGGTCGAGACGAACTCCGTGGCGACCGTGCCCTCGCCGAACGGCACGTCGATCGCCCACGACGAGTGGATGTCGCCGGTCAGGAACACGGCGTTCTTCATGCCCGCGCGGTCGAGGGCGCGCAGCACGACCTCGCGGTCCGCGGGGAAGCCGTCCCACTGGTCGGTGTTCGTCGGCGGCAGGCCGGGCAGGGGCGGGATCTTCAGCGGGGCCAGCATCACCGAGTTGCCGACGAGCTTCCAGCGGGCGCGGCCGTCGGTCAGCGCGGACGTGAACCAGGCGCGCTGGGCGGTGCCCAGGATGGTCGTGTCGGTGCGGTAGCTGCGCAGGTCGAGCATGGTGAGGTCGGCGAGGCGGCCGAAGTGCAGGCGGCGGGTCAGCTTGCCCTCGCGGACCGGCATCCACTCGAAGTAGGCCTGCGTGGCCGCGGCCAGGCGGGCGCCCCAGGGGCCCTCGGTGGCCGGGTCGTGGACAGGGGAGCCGATGGACGAGGAATTTTCCGCCGACTCGTGGTCGTCCCAGGTCGCGATGACCGGGTGCGCCGCGTGCAGGGCCTGCAGGTGCGGGTCGGTCTTGTACTGGGCGTGGCGGGTGCGGTAGTCGTCGAGCGTCTCGCACTCGTGCTGCGGTTCGGTGACGCGGACGCCGGGCTCGAAGTACTCGTAGACGTAGTCGCCGAGGTGGATCACGGCGTCCAGGTCGTCACGGGTGGCGAGGTAGCCGTAGGCGCCGAAGTGGCCGGCGATCCAGTTCGCGCAGGAGACGACGCCGAACGTCAGCGAGCCGCAGTCGGCGGACGGGCGGGGAGCGGTCTTGGTGCGGCCGACGGGGGAGACCACGTCGGCGGCGGTGAAGCGGTAGTAGTAGCGGGTGGCCGGGCGCAGGCCGGAGACCTCGACCTTCACGGTGTGGTCGCGGTGGGCGCCGGTGAGGGTGCGGCCGCGTGCCACGACGTGCGTGAACGACGCGTCGCGGGCCACCTCCCAGCGGATCGGCCCGTCGGTGACCACGCGGGTCCACAGCAGCACGCCGTCCGGGTGCGGGTCACCGGAGGCGACGCCGTGCTCGAAGACGGGTGCGGTGGTGGCGTGCGCGGTGCCGGTGACGGCGGCACCAGCGGCACCGGCGGCGGCAGTGGCTTTCAGGAACGTTCGACGATCGACCCCGGGCATGCCGCCCAGCATGCCCGAGGCCGGCTCGTCAGCTCACGGGTTCGGTCAACTGCGGACGGGCCTCGGGAGCCGCGGCACGAACGGCGTCCGCAGCTTGGTCGTCCGCCTTCGTCTGCGAGGTGCGCTCGGACTCGACCCGCGCGTTGTAGACCTCGACCTCGCGCTTCACCGCGTCGTCGTCCCAGCCGAGGACCGGGGCCACCAGGCGGGCCACGGCCTCCGCGCAGTCCACGCCGCGGTGCGCGTACTCGATGGAGATGCGGGTGCGGCGGGTCAGGACGTCCTCCAGGTGCAGGGCGCCCTCGTGCGACGCCGCGTAGACGGCCTCGACCTGGAGGTAGTCGGGGGCCGCGGTGATCGGCTTGAGCAGCTCCGGGTTGCCCGCGGCCAGGCCGAGGACCTCGTGCACCAGCGAGCCGTAGCGGTCCAGCAGGTGGCGGACGCGGTACGGGTGCAGGCCGTGCCTGGCCGCGAGCTGGTCGGCCTGGTTGACCAGGGCGTGGTAGCCGTCGGCACCCACCAGCGGCACCTTGTCGGTGATTGACGGCTGAATGCGGCCCGGCACGTCGACCTGCGCCGCGTCCACGGCGTCGGCGCCCATCACGCGGTACGTCGTGTACTTGCCGCCCGCGATCGCCACCAGACCGGGCGCGACCCGTGCCACGGCGTGCTCGCGCGACAGCTTCGACGTCGAGTCGGACTCACCGGCCAGCAACGGGCGCAGACCCGCGTAGACGCCCTCGATGTCGTCGTGCGTCAACGGCGTCGCGAGCACGGAGTTCACGTGTTCGAGGATGTAGTCGATGTCGTGCTTGGTCGCGGCGGGGTGCGCGAGGTCGAGGTTCCAGTCGGTGTCGGTGGTGCCGACGATCCAGTGGTTGCGCCACGGGATCACGAACAGCACGGACTTCTCGGTGCGCAGGATCATGCCCGCCTCGGCCACGATCCGGTCGCGCGGGACGACGATGTGCACGCCCTTCGACGCCCGCACCCGGAACCGGCCGCGCGAACCCGAGAGCCGTTGCAGCTCGTCGGTCCACACACCGGTCGCGTTGATCACCGCGTGCGCCCGCACGTCGACCTCACGGCCGTCCTCGACGTCGCGGACCCGCACGCCGGACACGCGGTCCGCCTCCCGCAGGAAGCTGATCACCTGGGTCGACGTGCGCACGACGGCGCCGTAGTGCGCGGCGGTGCGGCCGACCATCATCGTGTGCCGGGCGTCGTCGGCCTGGGCGTCGTAGTAGCGGATGCCGCCGATCAGCGCGTCGCGCTTCAACGCGGGCACGAGCCGCTGGGCACCCGCACGGGTGAGGTGCTTCTGCCCCGGCACGGACCGGGCCCCGCCCATCGTGTCGTAGAGGAACAGGCCGGCCGCGGTGTACGGGCGTTCCCAGATCCGGTTGGTCAGCGGGTAGAGGAACGCGACGGGCTTCACCAGGTGCGGCGCGATCCGGGTCAGCATCAGCTCGCGCTCCCGCAGCGCCTCGCGGACCAGGCCGAACTCCAGCTGCTCCAGGTAGCGCAGGCCACCGTGGAAGAGCTTGGACGACCGGCTCGACGTGCCCGACGCCAGGTCACGGGCCTCCACCAGGGCCACCCGCAGGCCGCGCGTGGCCGCGTCCAGTGCCGCGCCGACGCCGACCACGCCACCGCCGACCACGACGACGTCGAACGTCTCGGACCCCAGGCGCTGCCACGCCTCCTCGCGTTCGGCGGGGCCCAGCCCGCCGGTGACCGGAGGGGCGACGGGGGTCTGCGGTGCTTCAGCTGCGTCCTTGCTCGTGGCCACGACGGATGCCTCCCCTGTGCCGACTCGCGGATCACGTTACCTGCAGTCACCGACCTCCGCCCACGGGCGAGCGCACCGGGTCCCAACGGCCTGAAAACGGCCGGCGAACCCACCTCGCGTGGACAACTGATCAGCCCGGTAATAGCGTCCGAGCACGTTGCAGGCGGGCAGCGCGGCCTGACCTCCGGGTGTGCGCTCCTCCTGGCCGCAGACGAAGGAGGCCGACGGTGGGTGCAGGCTCGATCTTCGTGTGGGAGGTGCTGGGGACGGCGGTCCTCATCCTCCTGGGCACCGGTGTGGTCGCGAACCAGGTGCTCAAAGACACGCTCGGCAACAGCACGGGGTTCCTGTTCGTCAACGTCGGCTGGGCGTTCGCGGTCTTCGCGGGTGCGAGCATCGCGAACCCGAGCGGTGCGCACCTCAACCCCGCCCTCACGTTCGGGCTCGCCATCGCGGGCAAGACGCCGTGGGGTGACGTCCCGTTCTACGTCCTCGGGCAGATGGCCGGTGCGATCATCGGCGCGATGCTCTGCTGGGCGACCTACAAGCTGCAGTTCGACACCCACGACGAACCGCAGAACACCCTGGGCATCTTCGCCACCGGGCCGACCGTGCCGAACGCGCTGTGGAACACGGTCTCCGAGGTCATCGGCACGTTCGTGCTCGTCGCCTGGGTCCTGCTGTCCCCGTCCGCGAAGGCCGCCGAGGGCGGACTGCCGCAGTTCGGCAACTCGGCGCTCGGCTACGCGGGCGTGGCGTTCGTGGTCCTGGTCATCGGCACGTCGCTCGGCGGCCCCACCGGGTACGCCATCAACCCCGCTCGCGACCTCGGTCCGCGCATCGCCTACGCCTTCCTCATGCCCATCCGCAACAAGGGTGGCGCAAACTGGGGCTACTCGTGGGTGCCCGTCGTCGGCCCGCTGGTCGGCGGCGCACTCGCGGCGTTGCTCTACCTGGTTCTCCCGGTCTGAAAGGACACACGCGCATGACCCAGTACGTGGCCGCGATCGACCAGGGCACCACGTCGACCCGCTGCATGATCTTCGACCACTCCGGGCGGGTGGTGTCGGTCGACCAGAAGGAGCACGAGCAGATCTTCCCGAAGGCCGGGTGGGTCGAGCACGACCCGAAGGAGGTCTGGCAGAACACCCGCCAGGTCGCCGCCGGCGCGCTCGCGAAGGCCGACCTGACCACCGCGGACATCGTCGCCGTCGGCATCACCAACCAGCGCGAGACCGCGGTGGTGTGGGACCGCAACACCGGTGAGCCCGTCTACAACGCCATCGTCTGGCAGGACACCCGCACCGACCGGATCGTCACCGAGCTCGGTGCGCTGGGCGGCGGCCAGGAGCGCTACCGGGCCAAGGTCGGCCTGCCGCTCGCCACCTACTTCTCCGGCCCCAAGGTCCGCTGGATCCTCGACAACGTCGAGGGCGCCCGCGAGAAGGCCGAGGCGGGCGACCTGCTGTTCGGCAACATGGACACCTGGGTGCTGTGGAACATGACCGGCGGGGTGAACGGCGGCGTGCACGTCACCGACCCGACCAACGCCTCCCGCACCATGCTGATGGACCTCGACACGCTGCAGTGGGACTCCTCCATCGCATCCGACATGGGCATCCCGATGTCGATGCTGCCGGAGATCCGGTCCTCCTCCGAGGTCTACGGGCAGGTGCGGGAACGCGGCGCGCTCGCCGGCGTGCCGATCGCGGGCATCCTCGGCGACCAGCAGGCGGCGACGTTCGGGCAGGCCTGCCTCTCGCCCGGCGAGGCCAAGAACACCTACGGCACCGGCAACTTCATGCTGCTCAACACCGGCACCGAGAAGGTGATGAGCGAGAACGGCCTGCTGACCACGATCTGCTACAAGATCGGCGAGGCGGCACCCGTGTACGCGCTGGAGGGCTCGATCGCCGTCACCGGCTCGCTGGTGCAGTGGCTGCGCGACAACCTCGGCATGATCGGCGACGCGGCCGAGGTCGAGCGGCACGCGCGGTCGGTCGAGGACAACGGCGGCGCGTACTTCGTGCCCGCCTTCTCCGGCCTGTTCGCGCCCTACTGGCGCTCCGACGCCCGCGGCGCGATCGTGGGCCTCACCCGGTTCGTCAACAAGGGTCACCTGGCGCGCGCGGTGCTGGAGGCGACCGCGTTCCAGACGCGCGAGGTGCTCGACGCGATGAACGCCGACTCGGGCGTGGACCTCACCGCGTTGAAGGTCGACGGCGGCATGGTCGTGAACGAGCTGCTGATGCAGTTCCAGGCGGACATCCTGGGTGTGCCGGTGATCCGGCCGGTCGTGGCCGAGACGACCGCGCTGGGCGCCGCTTACGCGGCCGGGCTCGCCGTCGGGTTCTGGAAGACCGAGGACGACATCCGCGAGAACTGGGCGATGGACAAGCAGTGGGAGCCGCAGATGGACGACTCCCGCCGCACGTCGGAGTACGCGAACTGGAAGAAGGCCGTCACGAAGACCTTCGACTGGGTCGAGGACTAGGAGTCACGGCACGGCGAGTTCGTGCCGGACGACCGGCACGAACTCGCCGTCAAACAGCGTGCACGATCACGTTGTCGCGGGTGCCGCACGTGATCAGCCGCAGCCCCTGCTGGTCCGCGTCCTTCGCCACGGCCTCGGCGAAGTAGTCGTCGCGGATGACCCGCTCGGTGCGCGTCACCGTGAACCGCGCCACCGAACCGTCCTTCTTGGACACCTCGACGACGTCGCCCTCTGCCAGGTCGTTCAGCCGGTAGAACACGCCGCGGGCCCCGTTGCTCTCGATCCGCCCGACGATGATCCACTGCTTCGGTTGCGTCTGGTGCCAGCCGGCCTGCATGCCCTCGTTGGCCGGGGGCATCTGCACGGCGCCGTCCGCGCCGAGGGGCAGCTGGATCAGCGAGGACCGCACGCCGATGCGCTCGACTCTCAGCTCCATCGGATCCGAGTTGCCGAGCGGCGACACCACCGGCGGCGGTGCGCTCTCGCTCGTCGCAGCCGTCGGCTTCGGCGCCGGCTGCGAGCAGGCGGTGCCGGCCAGGGCCACGCTCAGCACCGCGATCAAGACACGAGTCCCCACGAACCCATTGACGCACATCCGGTGGTCAGGTTGCTCGTCCGGCCAGGACAGTGCCGAACTGTGATCAGGCCGTGCCGCCTCCACCGGTCTGCGGCGCGCCCTTGGGCTTCACGATGGGCGGCTTGGGCTTGGCCGTGGGTGCTGCCGGAGGCGTCGTGGAGGTCGTCGGGGTGGTCGGCGGGGCCTTGACGGTGAACGTGTTCACGAAGGTCTGGTTCTTGTAGCAGTGGACCGTCGCTTCGTACGTTCCTGGCGTGCCGGTCGCCTTGCCTTCGCCGTGCGCGCTGCCCCCGGGGTTGTTCGGGAGGCTGATCGGTGCGACGAAGCCGTTCGACTCGGCGGTGGGGCAGAACGAGTACCCGGTGACCTGCACCTTGATCGTCTCGCCCGGCGCGTACACCTCCTTGTCGAGGAACCGGCCGTCGAACGGGGGCACCGGCGGCTGCGGCTTGTCCAGCCGGTAGCGCACGACCCCCTGTGCGCTGGTGCCCTTGCACTCCAGGTACGCCGCGAACGGGCCCTGCACGTCGGCGAACCTGCCGCGCAGGGTGGCCAGGTCGAACGTCGCGAAGCCGGGCGACGTGAGCGACGTCGGACCGCCGGGACAGGTGCCCTCCTCGATCGTCGCGGTGAACTCGGAAGCGTGCGGGAAGACCTCGCCCCCCAGCGAGAACTTCGGCGTGACGTCCTCCTGGGCAGCGGCGATCGGCGTGAGCGCGAACACCACGCCGACGGCCGCGAGCGCGGCAACTGACCTGATCATGGCTGTCTCTCCCCCCTCGGGCACATGGACTGCTGGTACCGAACACGCCCGAGCGGGCGGTTCGGTTGCCGACAGGCGGCCTTTTCCTCAGATCAGCGTCGCGTAGACGATGATGTTGTCCCGGTAGCTGTGCGCGGCCTCGTCGAAGCTGCCCCCGCAGGTGATCAGCCGCAGCTCGGGTTCGGCGGTGTCGCCGTAGACGGCCTCGGTGGGGAAACCGGCCTTGGCGATCTGCTCGGTCTTGCGCACGCGGAACCTGGCCGTGGTGCCGTCCTTCCTGGACACCTCGACCTCGTCACCGGCGACCAGTTCCTTGAGGCGGAAGAAGATCCCCGGCTTCTTCAGCCCGTCGACGTGACCCAGCAGGATCGCGGGACCGGCCTCGCCGGGAGTGCGTGCGAGCCGGTACCACCCGGCCTGCATCGGCTGTTCGACCGGCGGCACCTCGACCGTCTCGTCGGCGTTCAGACCGAGCGGGACGAGTGACGACGTGGCACCGATCTTCGGGATGCGCACCTCGGTCGGTTCCGACGGTGGCATGCCCTTCTCGGCGACCGTTCGTGCCGCGGAACCGGTCGGGTGCGCCGGTGAACCGGTCGGCGGCGGGATCGTCCGCGGTTCTGCCGCGGGAGGGGTGGCACAGGCGCTGAGCAGCGCCAGTGCCACCACCACGACCGCGATGGCGAGCCGCTTCACCGGGCCGTGCCCCCGCCGCCGGTCTGCGGCGCGCCCTTGGGCTTCACGATCGGCGTCTTCGGCTTCGCCGCGGGCTGTCCGGCCTTGGCCTTGACCGTGAACTTCCTGGTCGCGGTCTGGCCGGAGCACTGCATCGACGCCTCGTAGGTCCCCGGCGTGTCGACGACCTTGCCGCGACCGTTCCGCAACGATCCCTCGGTCTTGTAGACGATGTCGATCGGCTCGACGAACCCGGCGGACGTCACCGGGCCCGTGCACATCGCCGTGACCTGCCGGTGCACGTCGATGGTGCCGCCCGCCTCGACCACGTCGTCCGGGAAGAAGTAGAACGTCTCGACCACCCTGAACTTGACCGTGACCGGCTTGCCCCCGCAGGTCGCCGTGGCCTCGTACTCACCGTTCTGGTCGACAGCGGTCCCGCGACCTGCGAGGAGGTTCGGCTGGTTCTTCTCGAGCTCGATCGGCGCGGCGAAACCCTTCGAGGTGACCGGTCCGACGCAGTTGTGCCCCTGGTCAGCGGTGACCCCGACCGGTGCGCCCGGCAGGTACTCGCTCCTGTCCAGGGTGAACCCGGCGTTCTCCTGCGCACCCGCTGCATGTGCGAATGCGAACGTGGCTCCGAGCGCGACGACGGTCGCGAAAATGCGCTTCATCTGTTTCTCCCCCTGAGTGGAACTCGCACCCCGAAGACGCCCCGGAGGGCGCCTCGGTTGCCGGGGGAGGTCTGAGCTACCTAATCGAGATCGTCGTGCCGCATGAGCTGGCGGCCGGACTCGGTGATGGAGCCCGAGAGCGACGGGTAGACGGAGAACGTCGTCGCGAGGTGCTCGACGGTCAGCTGGTTCTGCACGGCCAGCGCGATCGGCAGGATCAGCTCGCTCGCGTTCGGCGCCACCACGACACCGCCGATGACCACGCCGGTGGCCGGGCGGCAGAACAGCTTCACGAAGCCTCGGCGCAGACCCTCCATCTTGGCGCGGGGGTTCGTGGCGAGCGGCAGCATGATCGTGCGGGCCGGCACCTCGCCCGAGTCGATCGCCTGCTGGCTGATGCCGACGCTCGCGATCTCGGGGTTGGTGAAGACGTTCGCGGCGACCGTCTTGAGCTTGATCGGGCTGACGCCCTCGCCCAGCGCGTGCCACATGGCGATGCGGCCCTGCATGGCGGCGACCGAGGCGAGCAGCAGCACACCGGTGCAGTCGCCGGCCGCGTAGACGCCGCTGACGTTCGTGCGGCTGACCCGGTCGACCGGGATGTAACCGCCGCGCCCGAGCTCGATGCCGATCTTGTCGAGACCGATGTCGTCGGTGTTCGGGACGGAACCGACGGTCATCAGGGCGTGCGACGCCTCGATCGTGCGACCGTCTTCCAGGTGGATCAGGACGCCGTCGCCGACGTTCTCGACCTTGTCCGCGCGCGCGTGCTTGACCACGGCCGTGCCGCGCTCGGCGAACACGTCCTCCAGCACCGCGGCCGCGTCCGCGTCCTCGTGGGGGAGCACCCGGTCCCGGCTGGAGACCATCGTCACCTTCACGCCCATCTCGGTGTAGGCGCTGGCGAACTCCACACCGGTCACACCGGAGCCGATGACGGCCAGGTGCTCGGGCAGCTCGGGCAGGTCGTAGATCTGCCGCCAGGTCAGGACGCGCTTGCCGTCCGGCTCGGCGCCCTGCAGGACGCGCGGGGTGGCACCCGTTGCGATGAGCACCACATCGGCGGTCAGGACCTCCTCGGCACCGTCCGGGGTCGTCGCGACCACGCGGTGCTGGGCCAGCCCCTTCGAACCGTCCGCGAACCGGGCCCGGCCGTTGATCAGCCGCACGCCCTCGCGCTGCAACCGCGCCCGCACGTCGGCGGACTGGGCGAGGGCGAGCCCCTTCACCCGGCCGTGCACGACCGGCAGGTCGACCGCCGCCTGGTCGTTGTTGGTCTGGATGCCCAGCTCACCGGCGTTGCGGAAGGCGCTGCGGGCCCCCGCCGACGCGATGAAGGTCTTCGACGGCACGCAGTCGTACAGCACGCACGCGCCACCCGCCCCGTCGGTCTCCACCAGGGTCACGTCAGCGCTGTGCTGAGCCGCAACCAGGGCTGCCTCGTAACCTGCGGGTCCGCCGCCCATGATGACGATGCGGGTCACGATCAGTTCCCTTCTGCGTGCTTGCTGGCCGGGACAACCGTACGCGTTGTCGCGAACCGCCGTGTCGCCAGGACCGAAAGCTGATCGTCGAGTCGCTACTCTGTCGGACGTGCCGCTCTATGCCGCGTACGGGTCGAACATGGATCCGAACCAGATGATGGAGCGAGCCCCGTACTCCCCGCTCGCGGGGACCGGCTGGCTCGTGGGTTGGCGTCTGACCTTCGGCGGCGAGGACCTCGGCTGGGAGGGTGCGCTCGCCACCATCGTCGAAGAGCCGGACCAGCAGACGTTCTGCGTGCTCTACGACGTCTCACCGCGCGACGAGTCGCGCCTGGACCGGTGGGAGGGGGCGCTCGGGCTGTACAAGAAGATCAGGCTGCGGGTGCAGACCCTCGAAGGGTCCGTGGTGGCCTGGCTGTACGTCCTCGACGCGTACGAGGGCGGCCTGCCCTCCGCCCGGTACATCGGCGTCGTGGCGGACGCGGCCGAGGCCGCCGGCGCTCCGCACGACTACGTCAACGACCTGCGGACCCGCCCCTGCCAGGGCATCGGCCCCTAGCTCCCTCTCCCTGCGCGCCCCGCGCCGCTGCCCTCACGCGGGGCCCTTTCGTGCGCTCACAGCGCACGAAAGCTCCCCGCGTGCACCTCAGCAGGCGGGCGAAGGGGCGCGTGACGGGTCAGGACGGCCGGCCGGTGGCCTCTTCCAGCAGCTCCACCAGGTGGTGGTGCAGCCGGCGGTAGTCCACCGGGGTGATCGTCGACCACGGCGGCCTGCCCTCCGAGGCCCGGCGCATCTGCAGGTAGCGGCCCTGGGGCGTGTCGTAGAACGAGACCACCCGGTCCGGCCGCACCCGCTTGCCCCACTTGTCGCGGGCCGCCGCGCCGAACTGGCCGCGGTGCGTGGCGTCGCGGACCATGTCGGCCAGCGCGTGGGCGTCGTCGGCGCGCAGGCCGCGGGAGCGCAGCTCGGCCTCCAGGTCCTCGGGTGAGGCCGCCGAGGAGGCCGCCGCGTCCAGGTCCGCCGACGGCAGGGTGATGGAGTGGCCCTCCCCGGCCGGCGCGGACGGCAGGACGGTCAGGGCCTCGCGGGGCAGCCCGTCGGCCTCCGCGGGGCGCAGCAGGAGCTGGCCGCCGTCGAGGACGGCGAGCACACCGGCCTGGCCCTTGCCGGCCGCCAGCAGGCGGACGCTGCGCTCGTGCAGCCAGAGGCGGGCGTCGATCTCCCGCTGCGGGCGGTTGAGCACGTGCAGCAGGTCTTCCAGGGTCGGGTCCAGCGACCGCGGGCCACCCAGGCCGCGGGCGCCGAGCTGGCGCCAGACCTGGTCCTCGAGCACGCGGCGTTCCTCGCGGGTCTTGCCCGGTGAGGGCACCTTGAGCACCAGCGGCATCGTCTCCAGGCCGAGGTGCTCCCAGAGGACGTCGAACTCCAGCGCGGAGATGACCACCGGGTCGCGCGTGTCACTCGTCCCGAGGTCCAGGCCCAGCAGCGTCATCAGTCGGTCGTGCTCTCCCCGATCACCGGCAGCGCGTAGCTGCCGATCCCGTAGATGTCATCGCGTTCGCGCAGGTAGTCGGCGGCCTTGTGCTCAAGGTCCTCTTCGTCCTCGCCCTTGCGCGGGCCCATGCCGCCGAACGGGTCGTACGACTGCGGCAACGGCACGGAGCGCTGGTGCACGCGGTCGTTGTTCTGCCCGCCGACGGTGCCCAGCGGGCCCATCGACGAACCGTGGGCGCCACCCGCGTTGTTGACCGTCGCGGTGTGGCCGACCATCTGGCCGACGGCCGCCGACGACGACGCGGTCGCGCCCTCCTCCATCTCCTTCACCTCACCGGTGCCGGCCGAGGACGACGAGCGGTTGCCGGTGCGCTGACCGGGCACGGCGCCCGTGGTGCCGACGCCGGCCGCGCCGGTGCCCGCCGGACCGGACGTGCCCGCGGTGCCGGCCGGGCCGGCCGAGGACAGCGACGTCGAACCGGTGCCCCTGCCCGTGGTCGCCGCGGGCGACACGCCCGAGCTGCGGGTCGTGGTGCCCGGAGCGGTGCCGCTGCCGCCACGCGGGGGCGCGGTGGTCGAGCCGCGCGAGCCGGAGCCCGTGCGGGTGCGCGGACCGGTGCCCGTGCCGCCGTGCGGGCCGAAGACCCAGCCACCGGGCGTGTGCACGCCGGGGCCGCTGCTCGACGTGATGCCCGAGGCGCTGATCTGCAGCTGCGGCGGCTGGGTGAACTGGCCCAGCGTCGAGGTGTTCGCCGTCGTGGACGACGCGTAGGTGGCCATGACCTCACGGGCGCGGCGCTCCGCGGAGTCCGCTGCCGCCTCCTGCTGCTCGTGGTCGGTCTGGCCGCCGAAGAGGTGCACGATGCCGCTGACCAGCGCGTTCGGCTGCTCCGCCGTCACCTTCACAGGGGCGGGCATGTCGGCGCGGGCCTTGGCGATGTGGTCGGCCTGCAGCTCGGCCGAGTAGCGCATGACGTCGGCTCCGCCGCGGGCGCCGTCGGCCCAGGCGGCGAGCGGGTTCATGCCGGCGGCGGCCTGCTCGGCCGCCCTGCCCTGCCACCGGGCGCCGGACTTCGCGATGCCGCGGTGCAGGTCGTCGTTGATCTCGCTCAGCGCACTGGACACACCGGCCCAGCGCTCGACCGAGGTGTGCGAGGCAGCAGCGCCGGGACCGGCGTGGATGCGCGCGTAGAGTTCCTCGTGGCTGTAGCCCTGCCAGCGGTGCTCCACCATCTCAGCAACCACTCTTCCCCATCAGGCCCGTGTTGTCGCCCTCGACCACGCGGTACTGGCGTTCGATCTGGTTCAGGTTGTCCATCGCCGTCTTCAGCTGCCGCTGGTAGTTCTGCAGCGCCTCAAGGGCGGAGTCGCCGTCGGTGACCGACCGCTCGTTGAACTTCTCCGCTGCCTCGGCGCTGACCGGGTCGCCGGCCCACGGGCGGACCCGGAACTCGGTGACGGCGAGCTCGATCTGCTTGTCGAGCTTCGTCAACGCGGCTGAGAAGGTGCTGCGCAACGCGGGGATCGCGTCCGGCTCCACGTTCAGCTCGTGCTGGACGGGCGGCGAGGAGTCAGCCCCGCTGCGTCCCCCTGGCGGCATGGTGGAACCTCCGGCGGTTGTGCTTGCAAGCGCTCAGCCACTCTAACCACCGAAGGTAACGCTGTGGAGTGCAACGGGTGACTTCCCCCCGTGTGGGTCAGCGCTTCTGGGTCAAACTGGCCATCGCGGCCTCCGCCACCCGCTGGGCCCCGAGACACAAATGATCTTGTTGCGCGCCACTGGAATTGCCACCGTCGCGGAACATGACGTCGAGGAACTGGCCCTCGGCGACGTCGACCTCGACGTTGCAGACGTCGTCGATCCCGGGTGTGCGGACAGTAATCGCCGCGAACCCCTCGATCGCCCCGATGACGTACTCGACCTGGGCGTTCTCCGAGATCCACACGTCGGCGCCGGAGACTAGGACGAGCGCGAGGCGGGCGACGTTGCCGCTGGTCGTGCTGCGGATCGAGCACGCCTTCGCGCCGTTGAAGCTCGTCTCGACGTACGGGTTCGGCGGGCTGTCCAGGCTCAGCGCCGTGCGCTGGTCGGCGGTCAGCACCGCGCACGGGTCGACCTCGTCCAGCGGGACCGCCAGCGGCCGGGGCGGCAGGGACGGCCTGGTCGCCGAGGACGTGGGCGCGGGCGGCGGGGCACTGCTGTCGCCGGAGCTGCGTTCAGGCCCGGTCGTGCACCCGGTCAGCGCCAGCGCCAGCACCACCACCGCGGCGGTGAGGAGCGCTCGGATCCGCATGGCCGGTCACCGTAGCTGCTCCGGGAAGGGGTCCGTGGCCAGGCGAGACCAGAGCAACATGTCTTCTCGCTGCTCATCGACTATCGCCTCGTCGCGAAGTCGACCCTCCAGGGTGAACCCGCACTTCTCCGCGACGCGCTGCGACGCCTTGTTCGACGCCGCGTGCCGGTAGGCGACCCGGTGCACGCCCAGCCCGCCGAACGCGAACGCGAGCGTCGAGTTCAGCGCGATCGTCAGCACGCCACGGCCGCGGTGCTCCGGCTGCGTCCAGCAGGTGATCTCGCCGAGCCCGAACTTCAGGTCCAGGTCGCGGATCACCACACCGGCCAGCAGCTCGGCCGTCGTCGCGTCGCACACCGCCCACGAGACGCGCTGCTCGTAGGTCCAGCCGTTGGTCAGGTAGTCGACGAAGATCTCGGCCGCCGCCTCGTTGTGCAGCCCCATCCTCGGCATGTACCGGCGCGTCTCCTCGTCGGCGAACGCGGCCGTGATCGCCGGGACGTCGTTGATCCGGTCGTCCCGCCGGAACGCCCTCAGGTAGTACTCGCCGGCGTTGATCTCGACTGCTTCCACGCGGGTGAGGCTAGTGCTCCGCGGCGAACCCGTCGTGCCGCTCCGCCAGCTCGTCGAGCTCGTCGCGGTGCGCGGAGGCGGGGGAGCCGTCCGGTGCGGTGGTCAGCTCGACCACCCAGTCCACGTCCTCGGCGTCGTCCTCACCGGCCAGCATGTCCCGGTGCACCCGCGCGGGCGCCCAGCCCTCTCCCAGCAGCTCGGTGGCGAGCTCCTCGGCCTCGTCGCGGTCGGGCAGCACCAGCAGCACGGTCGGCGGGACCAGCCCGCGCGTGGCCAGCGCCACCCGCAGCGCCCGCACGTCCGGCACGTGCACGCCGTCCAACCCGGCCGCGGTCGCCGCGACGGCGTTCTCCTCGCTGTCGTCGCAGAACACCGCCGTGGTGCGGCCGAGCTCGTCGAGCACTCGCCGGTAGATCGCGGGGTCCGGCTTCGCGACGCCCAGGCGGGAGGAGTTGAAGACCGCGTCGAACTCCCCGTCGAGCCCGAGCAGGGCCAGGTCCGCCTCCAGCCGCGTGGTCGCGTTCGACAGCAGCGCCACGAAGCACTGCCGGCGTGCCAGCCGGGCCAGGTGCAGGGCCTCGGGAACGACCTCACCGCCCGCCGCCCACGCGTCGACCCGTTCGCGGGGGATCGTCCTGGCGATCTCGTCCTGCCACTGCGCGTCGGTGATCTCACCGGTGACGGCCCGGTGCAGCAGACCGGGCTCGAACGCGACGGCGGCGATGTCCGGCGGGGTCGGTGGATACGCGCGCAGCACCCCGTCGAGGTCGAGCAGCAGCAGCGGTTTCACCGCCGGCGCCCGTTCCACTGCCCCCACAGGATCGCGACGGCGGGGATGAGCAGGAAGATCAGCGGGTTCTTGACGAGCACGAAGAACGCGATCACCACGGCGACCCCGACCACCGGCACCACCGCGCCCTCCCAGCGGCGCGCGGGCACGGCTGAGGGCTGGTCGAACATCGGCGTCGGCACGGCGAACTGCGGCCGCGGGTCCGGCAGGTCGCGGAACTGCGCGAGCAGCTCACCGCGGGTCTTCGCGGTGGTGATCCGCGCGGACCGCTCGCCGTACTCGTCCACGTCGATGCGGCCCGCGCTCATGTGCTCACCGAGCACCTGCAACGCCTGGCTGCGCTCGGTGTCGCCGATGCGGATGTCCCGTGCCGGGTCGCTCACCCCTCAATGGTAGGCGAGCCCCCACCCTGCTTCCCCCGCAGATGCTTGAGCTGTCAGTCCTTCAGCTCGCAGATCACGGTGCCCTGGGTGATCGGGTCACCGGGCGCGGCCGCCAGCCCCGTCACGGTGCCCGCCTTGTGCGCCGTCACCGGGTTCTCCATCTTCATGGCCTCCAGCACCACGATCAGGTCCCCGGCCGCGACGGTCTGCCCGTCCTCCACGGCCACCTTCACGATGGTGCCCTGCATCGGCGCCGCCACCGCGTCACCGGACACCGCCGCCGACCCGCCGCCCGCGCGCTTGGCCTTCGCCGGCTTCTTCACGGCGGCACCACCGGCGGCCGGACGCGCGCCCACCGCGAGGTCACCCGGCAGCGACACCTCCAACCGCCGCCCGCCGACCTCGACCACCACGGTCTGCCGCGGCGCCTCCTCGGCGGCGGCGTCCGCGCCACCGGAGAACGGCGGGATCCGGTTGTCGAACTCCGTCTCGATCCACCGCGTGTGCACGGTGAAGCCCTCGGGCTTCTCGGCGGTGAACGCCGCGTCGCGCACGATCACGCGGTGGAACGGCAGCACGGTCGCCATGCCGTCGACGACCATCTCGTCCAGCGCGCGCCGGGCCCTCGCCAGGGCCTCCTCGCGGGTCTCGCCGGTCACGACCAGCTTGGCCAGCAGCGAGTCGAACTGCCCGCCGATCACGGAACCGCTCTCCACACCGGCGTCCACGCGCACGCCCGGCCCGGACGGCGCCACGAACGTGGTCACGGTGCCCGGCGCCGGCAGGAAGCCGCGGCCGGCGTCCTCACCGTTGATCCGGAACTCGATCGAGTGCGCGCGGGGCGCCGGGTCCTCGGTGTACCGCAGCTTCTCGCCCGCGGCGATGCGGAACTGCTCGCGCACCAGGTCGAGGCCCGTGGTCTCCTCCGACACCGGGTGTTCGACCTGCAGCCGGGTGTTGACCTCCAGGAACGAGATCGACCCGTCGAGGCCCACGAGGTACTCGACGGTGCCGGCGCCGTGGTAGCCGGCCTCCAGGCAGATCGCCTTGGCCGACGAGTGGATGGTGGCGCGCTGCTCGTCGGTCAGGAACGGCGCGGGCGCCTCCTCGACGAGCTTCTGGTGGCGGCGCTGCAGGGAGCAGTCGCGGGTGCCGACGACGATCACGTTGCCGTGCGTGTCCGCGAGCACCTGGGCCTCGACGTGGCGCGGCTTGTCCAGGTACCGCTCGACGAAGCACTCGCCGCGGCCGAACGCCGTGACGGCCTCGCGCACCGCGGAGTCGAACAGCTCGGGGATCTCCTCCAGCGTCCGCGCGACCTTCAGGCCGCGGCCACCGCCGCCGAACGCGGCCTTGATCGCGATCGGCAGGCCGTTCTCCTCGGCGAACGCGATGATCTCGTCGGGGCCGGACACCGGGTCCTTGGTGCCGGGCACCAGCGGCGCGCCGGCGCGCATCGCGATGTGCCGCGCGGTCACCTTGTCGCCGAGGTCGCGGATCGCCTGCGGGGTCGGGCCGACCCAGACCAGGCCCGCGTCCAGCACGGCCTGCGCGAACTCGGCGTTCTCGGACAGGAAGCCGTAACCGGGGTGCACGGAGTCGGCACCGGACTGCGCTGCGGCGGCCAGCACCTTCTCGATCGACAGGTAGCTCTCGCCGGGGGTGTTCCCGCCGAGCGCGAACGCCTCGTCGGCGAGCCGGACGAACGGCGCGTCCCGGTCGGGGTCGGCGTAGACGGCGACGCTCGTCAGCCCGGCGTCCTTGCAGGCGCGGATGACCCGGACGGCGATCTCACCGCGGTTGGCGATGAGGACCTTGCGCAGCGACACGGCGTCGTACCTCCTGCTGGGACCGGCAATTACGGCTCTGGCTGGTGCCGCAGTCTACGGAAACCGGTGAACGGGGAGAGGGAGAGACGGCTCACTTCACATCCATCGTGGGCCCATCCGCCACAATCTGCTCTGTGGGTGCAGCCAGGTCCTCGCGGGTGGTCGCCGTCGTCGCTGCCGCCGTGGTCGTCGCGGGGCTGGTGTTCGCCTACTCCCAGCGTCCCGACCACACCGGTTCGGGCCAGTCCGGCAGCGGCGGGGGAATGCGCTGCGGCACCACCGTCTGCCAGTCCGTCGTCGGCAGGTCGGTCGGCGGCGACATGGTGGAGCTGCTCGGCGGCACCGGCGGCGGGCGGATCAGGGTGACCGGGGAGACCGGCACGTTCATCTTCGAGATGACCACCGCCGAGGCGGGCGCGACGATCACCGCCGACTCGTTGCTGTGCCACGCGTCGGCGGTCAGCGTGTGCCTGGTGCGCGGCCCGCACAACGACGAGGTGCTCGGCGAGGTGCTGGTCCGCAAGAACGGCACGTGGTCGCGCATCCAGACGACGTACCTGGCGAGCGCGGCCTACCTGGGGCTGCACGACGTCGACGAGGACGGCGTCGCGGACATCGTCGCCGCGCAGCTCGCGTGCGGCGGTCAGTGCCGCGACGCGTTCGTGCAGGTGTTCAGCGCACTCGGTCCGGACATCGGCTGCACGCAGGCGGCGCCGGCGCGGGAGCAGCTGCCAGGCTGGCCCGCACCGGCGCCGAGGTTGTCCCAGCTCCGTCCCTGCACCGACGCCTAGGCGTCAGGCGTTGATCAGTTCCTTCTCGGCGGGAGCGCCGTCCTCGATCAGGCCCTCGCTGCGGGCGACCACGACCGGCACGGTGATCTGCCCGGCCACGTTCGTCGCGGTGCGCATCATGTCGAGGATCGGGTCGATCGCGTAGACCACGGCCACACCGGTCGCGATCACCTGCGGCGGCAGGCCGATGACGCCCAGCGTCAGGGTGAGCATCGTGTACCAGCCGGTGGTGCCGGCGGTCGCGAACGCGCCGAACACGGCCACCGCGACGATGCCGACGTACTGCCACACCGAGAGCTGGATGCCGAACAGGTTCGCGATGAAGATCGTCGCGACGGCCGGGTAGACCGCGGCGCAGCCGTCCATCTTGGTGGTGGTGCCCAGCGGCACGGCGAAGTTCGCGTACTCCTGCGAGACGCCGAGGTCCGTGGCTGCCTTGCGGGACAACGGGAGCGTGGCGCCCGACGAGCGGGACACGAACGCGAACTGGATGGCCGTCCACGACTTGCGGAAGAACTCGACCGGCGAGACCTTGCCGACGAACTTCAGCAGCACCGGGTAGACGACGAACAGCACGATCGCGGTGCCGAGGTAGACGGCGACGATCAACGAGAACAGCGGCCGCACGAACGAGTTGCCGTACGTGGCGACGGCGTTGCCGATGAGGCCGAAGATGCCGATCGGGGCCAGCAGGATGATCCAGCCGACGACCTTCTGCACGATGTCGAAGAACGAGCGGACCAGGTTCGTGAACGGCGCGGCCTTGTCGCCGAGCGCGTAGGCCGCGAAGCCGACGAGCACCGCGATGAACACGACCTGCAGCACGTCGCCCTCGGTGAAGGCGCTGAAGATGTTCGACGGGACCAGGTTGTCGAGCAGCGCGCTCCACGAGCCGGACGCGCGCTTGGCGAGCTTGTCGACGGCACCGGCGGCGGGTTCGATCTGTACGCCCTGGCCGGGCTTGAGGACCGCGCCGACGGCGAGGCCGATCAGCACGGCGACCAGCGACGTGATGCCGAACCACAGGAACGTCTTGCCGCCCAGGCGCGCGGCGGTGCGGCCGCCGCCGAGGTGCCGCAGCGACGCGATGCCGACGACGATCGCCGTGAACACGAGCGGGATGACGGTGAGCTGGAGCAGCTTGGTGAAGTTGCCGCCGATCCAGGCGAGCACGGGTGCGAGCCACGTGCCCTTCCCGAGCCAGCCGGCCAGCGCGCCGAGGACGAGCGCGGCGAGCACGGTCAGGCCGAAGACCTTGGGTTTGCGGTATGTCTGGACGATCGACACTGGAACATCTCCTGGGCAGGGATGAGCGAAAGGGGGCTGGGGGCGGTCAGCCCGTACAGCCCGTGCTCGTCCTGCGTCCGTGGTCGATGGTCCGACGACGCGTCAAATACTCGTTCACCGCGTACCCCCAACGCGTCCGCTGGGGGCAATCTTCCCTGTTGGGAGGAAGTGTGACCAGGGCTACCAGAGTGTGGACACCGGAACACCCAACCGGCCCAGCAGCCGCCGGGTGAGCGGCAGGCTGATGCCGATCACCGAGGTGTGGTCGCCGTCGATGCCGTCGATGAACCAGCCGCCCAGCCCGTCGATCGTGAAGCCGCCCGCGACGTGCAGCGGCTCACCGGTCGCGAGGTAGGCCTCCAGCTCCTCGGCGGCCGGCGTGCCGAACCGCACGGTCGTCGACTCGGCCGCGGACGCCCGGCCGACCACCTCCCCGCCGGACACCCGCAGCACGGTGTGCCCGGTGATCAGCACACCGCTCTTGCCGGCCACCCGCCGCCACCGCTCCCGCGCGACCTCGACCGTGCCCGGCTTGCCGACCAGTTCGCCCTCGAACAGCAGCATCGAGTCGCAGCCGATCACCACGCACTCGTCGTCGTGCTCGACCGCCTCCGCCTTGGCCGCGGACAGCGCGACCACCGTCTCCTCGGGCGTCGGGTCGGTGAGCGAGGAGACCAGCGCGTCCTCGTCGACACCGGACACGCGGACGACGGGCTCGATGCCCGCCGCCCGCAGCACGCTAAGACGAGCGGGGGACTGGGAGGCCAGGATCAGGTGCACGCCCGGAGTCTGGCACGGGCGGTGCGCTCCCCGGGGGTGTGGTCGCCGGGGTCACGGGCCGGAAGGCCACCGCGGCGACCAGCCCGACCAGGAGCACCGCGATCAGCATCCAGAACGTCGCCCGCACCGCCGTGGTGAAGTCGCCGGTCGCGGCCAGCACCACCTGCAGCACCGCGCCCATCGCGGCGCTGCCCAGCACGTTCCCGAACTGCCGCGAGGTGTTGTAGATGCCCGAACCCGCACCGAGCAGCGACCGGTCGACCGTGCGGATGGAGATGTTCGTGAGCGGCGAGTACACCAGCCCCATGCCGACGCCCAGCGCGACGAGCGAGGGGACCAGCACCCACTGGTTGCCGTCGTGCAGGAGGAACGTCATCGTGCCGATGCTCACCGCCAGCAGCACGAACCCGCTGATCGGCAGCACCTTGGCGTTCGCCCGGTTCGACCAGCGCCCCGCGAAGATCGCCGTGGTGCCGGACATCAGCGACGCCGGCGCCGTGACCAGGCCCGCCATCAGCGGCGACAGCTTCGGCACGGTCTGCAGGAACAGCACCAGCGCCACGAAGAAGGCGGTGACCGTGAACCCGATGGCGATGTTCGCGACGTTGCCGAGCGAGAAGTTGCGGTTGCGGAAGATCCGCAGCGGCAGCAGCGGCTCCGGGTTGCGCGGGGCCGCCTGCCAGAGCACGAACGCCACCAGCACCACCACCCCGGCCACCACGACCTCGGGGATCGTGACCGGTCCCGCGACCCGCCCCCACCCGTAGTGCTCGCCGTTCTGGATGCCGAACACCACGAGCCCGAGCCCCGCGCAGCACAGCACCACGCCCAGCACGTCGAACCGGTGCGCCCGGCCGGGCCGCAGGTCCGGCACCCACAGCGCGAGCAGGACCAGTGCGACCACCCCGATCGGGATGTTCACGAAGAAGATCCACTGCCACCCCAGGTGCGTGACCAGCACACCGCCCAGCAGCGGTCCCGAGACCGTGGCCAGTCCCGCGACCGAGCCCCACGTGCCCAGCGCGGCACCCCGCCGGTCCGCCGGGAACAGGTGCGTGATGAACGCCATCGTCTGCGGCGTCATGGCCGCGGCCCCCAGCCCCTGCACCGCGCGGGCGGCGATGAGCGCCGTGGAGCTGCCCGCGAGCCCGCACGCCAGCGAGGCGAGCACGAACAGCAGCAGCCCGATCAGGTAGAGCCGCTTCGGCCCGTACCGGTCACCGAGCCGGCCGGTCATCAGCAGCGGCACGGCGAACGCCAGCAGGTAGGCGCTGTTCACCCAGATGATGTCGTTCAGCGAGGCACCGAGCCCGGCCTGCATCGAGGGCATCGCGACGTTGACGATCGTGGTGTCCAGCAACGTCATGAAGAAACCGACGCAAAGGGCGTACACGGCACGCCAGGCAGCCCGGTCTGCTGATTGCGTAGGACTACTGATGCGCGCTCTCCTCTTCCGTCGGCACCCTCGGTGGGGTGAAGCGCTGGGTGCTTGTCCTCACCGAACGCGGTCCCGATCGCGAAGGCAAGCGCAGACGGACCGCCGCACTCCTCGTCGCGCTCGGCGCCCTCCTCGGCGCCGGTGCCGTCGGAGGCGTGCTCGCCAGCGATCCCATCGGCTACGGCGTACCCGTCTGGCCGTTCGCCAACCCTGCCGACCGCGCGGAGAACGCGTTGCTGGCACAGGTCGAACCCGCGCTGCGGTCCCGGCAGCCACTGCCCACACAGGACGCACAGGTGCTGCGCACGACCGAGTCGTACGGCAGCGTGTTCTGGACGTTGAAGCTGAGGGTGGACGGTGAGGAACGGTGCCGGGAGGTGGCCGTGGGCCTCGACTTCACGAGCCGCCGCGTTCCCTGCTAGCCAGAAGGCGTCTGCAAGTACCACCGACTGGCAGTCGGTGGTACTTGCAGACGCCGGATCAGCCGGGGAGACCCGAGGCGCGCCACGCCCCCGGCCCGTGCTGCAACGGCCTGCGCACCCGCCGGGCGGGGTTGGCCCACTCCGACCGCGGCGCCGGCGCGTCCTCGACCGGCCCACCCGCGGCCAGCCCGGCCACGACGACCGTCAGCGCCGCCAGCTCGTAGTCGTCCGGCGCGCCCTTGACGACCCGCAGCAACGGCCGTTCGGGAGCGGCCTGCTCGTCCGCGGCGCTCACAGCGGGATGTTCCCGTGCTTCTTGGGCGGCAACGTCTCCCGCTTGTCCCGCAGCATCGACAACGCCCGCGCCACGTACCCGCGCGTGTAGGACGGCGGGATCACCGAGTCGACGTACCCGCGCTCGGCGGCCACGTACGGGTTGCACAGCGCGTCCTCGTACTCCTGCTGCAACCGGCCGCGCAACGCGTCGACGTCCTCACCACCGGCTGCCGCAGCGGCCAGCTTCTTGCGGTGCACGATGTTCGCCGCGCCGGACGCACCCATGACGGCGATCTGCGCGGTGGGCCACGCGAGGTTGATGTCGGCGCCGAGGTGCTTGGAGCCCATGACGTCGTACGCGCCGCCGTAAGCCTTGCGGGTGATGACGGTGACGAGCGGGACGGTGGCCTCGGCGTAGGCGTAGATCAGCTTGGCGCCGCGGCGGATGATGCCGTTCCACTCCTGGTCGGTGCCGGGCAGGAAGCCGGGCACGTCCACGAACGTCAGCACCGGGATGTTGAACGCGTCGCAGGTGCGCACGAACCGCGCGGCCTTCTCGGAGGCGTCGATGTCGAGGCAGCCGGCGAACTGGGTGGGCTGGTTCGCGACGACGCCGACGGAGTGGCCGTCCACGCGGCCGAAGCCGACCAGGATGTTCGGCGCGAACAGCGGCTGGACCTCCAGGAAGTCGCCGTCGTCGAGCACGCGGTTGATGACCTCGTGCATGTCGTACGGCTGGTTCGCGGAGTCCGGGATGAGCGTGTCCAGCGCGCGGTCGTCGTCGGTGATCGAGTCGGAGATCGAGCCGGCGGCCAGGGTGGGCTCGAACGCGGGCGCGTCGGACAGGTTGTTCGACGGCAGGTACGAGAGGAGCTCCTTCACGTACGCGATCGCGTCCTCCTCGTCGCTGCCGAGGTAGTGCGCGTTGCCGGACCTGGTGTTGTGCGTGCGGCCGCCGCCCAGCTCCTCGAACGTCACGTCCTCGCCGGTGACCGTCTTGATGACGTCCGGACCGGTGATGAACATGTGCGAGGTCTGGTCGACCATCACCACGAAGTCGGTCAGCGCGGGGGAGTAGACGTGCCCGCCCGCGTTCGAGCCCATGATCAGCGAGATCTGCGGGATCACGCCGGACGCGCGGACGTTGCGGGTGAAGATCTCGCCGTACAGGCCGAGCGAGACGACGCCCTCCTGGATGCGCGCGCCGCCGCCCTCGTTGATGCCGATGATCGGGCGGCCGGTCTTGATCGCCAGGTCCATGACCTTGACGATCTTCTCGCCGTAGACCTCGCCGAGCGAGCCGCCGAACACCGTGACGTCCTGGGAGAACACGCACACCGGACGGCCGTCGACGGTGCCGTAACCGGTCACCACGCCGTCGCCGTACGGGCGGTTGGTCTCCTGCCCGAAGTTCGTGGAGCGGTGCCGCGCCAGCTCGTCCAGCTCGACGAACGAGCCGGGGTCGAGCAGGAGGTCGATGCGCTCGCGGGCGGTCTTCTTGCCCTTCGCGTGCTGCTTCTCGACCGCGCGCGCCGAGCCGGCGTGGACCGCCTCGTCGTTGCGCCGGTAGAGGTCAACGAGCTTGCCCGCGGTGGTGTGGACGTCGGGAGCGCCTGAAGCGTCGCCGGGGACGCTTCCGATCGGCTCGGTCGCACTGCTCATGGGCTCGCAGCCTAACGAGACCATTGCTGAACTGCCCCGTGCAGTTGTCCAGGTCACGGCAACCTGTTGGTCGTGTTCGATCGCACGTACCCTCTTCCGTTCCAATAGCCTGGCGCGATGGACACCGCACTCGACGCCGAAGCGCTGCGCGCGCGGCTGGTCGCACCCCACGGTCCGTACGCCGCGCTCGACGTCGTGCAGACCACCGCCTCCACGAACGCGGACCTCACCGCCGCCGCCGTCGCGGGCGCGCGGGACCGCTCCGTGCTGATCGCGCTGGAGCAGAGCGCGGGGCAGGGCCGGCGCGGGCGCAGCTGGTCGTCGCCGGAGGGCGGGCTGTACGTCAGCGTGCTGTTCCGGCCGGCGGACGTGCCGGCGCAGCGGCTGCCGTGGCTGAACCTCATCGCCGGACTGGCGCTCGTGCGGGTGGCCCACTCGACCGGGGTCGAGGCGGCGCTGAAGTGGCCCAACGACCTGCTGCTCGGCGCCAAGGGCGAGAAGGGCGCCGGAATCCTGTCCGAGATCACCGCGGGCGTGGAGCCGGCCGTCGTGGTCGGCATCGGCCTGAACGTCGCGGCCCTGCCGGACGACGTGCAGCCCGCGCCGGGTGGGCTCGCCCCGACGTCGCTGGCCGACGTGGGCGCGAGCGAGCTCGACCGCGGCGAGCTGGCCTTCCGGTTGCTCGTCGAGCTGGCGGGGCTGGAAGGCGTGTGGCGCAAGAACGGTGGCGACGCCGTGGAGTCCGGTGTGCTGGAGGAGTACCAGGAGCACTGCGCGACCGTCGGGCAACGCGTGCGCGTCGAGCTCGCCGGTGGCGTGCAGCTGGAAGGCACGGCCCAGCGGATCGAGCCCGACGGCACCCTCGTCGTGCGCGGCACCGACGGCGTCGACCACGGCGTGTCCGCTGGTGACGTGGTGCATTTGCGCCCTGCGTAGCTAGGGTTGTCCCATGGCCTACCCCGACGACCTGCTGAGCTCCGGCGAGCACGTCGTGATCCACCGGCGCCCGCACTGGAAGGTGCTGGTCCTCCCGGTGTTCTGGCTGCTGGTGGTGGTCGTGCTCGGCACTTACCTGGCCGGGCTCGTCGGTGACCTGTCGTGGGCGGGCATCGCCTGGACCGTGCTGGCGGTCGTCGCGCTGCTGCTGGTCGTCGGGCTGACGCTCGTGCCGCTGGCCCGCTGGCGGACGACCCACCTCGTGATCACCTCGGACCGGGTGATCTACCGCGAGGGCGTGGTCAAGCGCACCGGCCTGGACATCCCGCTGTCGCGGGTGAACAGCGTCCGGTTCGAGCAGAGCCTCGTCGACCGCGTGCTCGGCTGCGGCACCCTGGTCGTCGAGTCGGCGTCGGACGCGCCGATCCCGATCGACGACGTACCGTCCGTGGAGAAGGTGCACACCTTGCTGTACCGCGAGATGAACGACAACCCCGAAGACGACTTCGAGCAGAGGACCATCAATGGGCGCGCGTGAGGTCGGCCTGCCCGACGTGGTCGGCTCCGGTTCGCTGCCGTCGTCGGTGACGATCTGGGAGGTCGGCGCGCGGGACGGCCTGCAGAACGAGTCCGCGGTCGTGCCGGTCGAGGTGAAGATCGAGTTCCTCGACCGCCTGGCGACCGCCGGTCTGTCCGTCCTGGAAGCCACGTCCTTCGTGCACCCGAAGTGGGTGCCGCAGCTGGCCGACGCCGCCGAGCTGCTGGCCGGCCTCGACCGCAGGGCCGGGGTCACCTACCCGGTGCTGGTGCCGAACGAGCGCGGCCTCGACCGCGCACTGGAGGCCGGCGTCACGCACATCGCGATCTTCGCGTCGGCCACCGAGACGTTCGCCTCGCGCAACCTGAACCGGACGCTGGACTCGCAGTTCGAGATGTTCGAGCCGACGGTGACCCGTGCGCTGGCGGCGGGCCTGTCGGTGCGCGGGTACGTGTCGATGTGCTTCGGCGACCCGTGGGAGGGCGCGGTGCCCCGCTCCCAGGTCGTGGCCGTCGGCGAACGGCTGCTGGACCTGGGCTGCTCGCAGCTCTCGCTCGGCGACACGATCGGTGTCGCCACGCCGGGCCAGGTCGAGGCGCTGCTGGGCGAGTTCCGCGACGTCTCCCGGCTCGCCGTGCACTTCCACGACACCTACGGCCAGGCGCTGTCGAACACGCTGGCCGCGTTGCGGTGCGGCGTCACGACCGTGGACTCGTCGGCCGGTGGGCTCGGCGGGTGCCCGTACGCGGAGTCGGCGACCGGGAACCTCGCGACGGAGGACCTGGTGTGGATGCTGGACGGGCTGGGCGTGAAGACCGGCGTGGACCTCGACAAGCTGGTCGAGACGTCGGTGTGGATGGCGGAACGGCTCGGGCGGCCGAGCCCGTCGCGGGTCGTGCGGGCGCTGGCGGGGTAGCGGGTCCGGTCAGCCGCGGGTGCCGAACATCCCCGTCGACTCGAACCGGTAGACCAGCTCGCCGCCGCGCAGGGCCGACCCGCGCATCTCCACGAGCCCGAGTCCCGGCCGGCTCTTCGACAGCCGCGCGCCGAGGACCTCGACCTCGAACGCGAGCCGGTCGCCCGCGAACACCGGCGCGAGCCAGCGCAGCTCCCGCACCCCCGGCGAGCCCTGCCCGGTGGAGTTCGAGAGGACCTTGTCGACGTAGACGCGCATCCAGAGGGACGCTGTGTACCAGCCGGAAGCGGACAACCCACCGAAAATCGAGTCGCGGCCAGCCTCTTCGTCCAGGTGGAACGGCTGCGGGTCGAACTTCCGGGCGAAGTCGACCATCTCGTCCCGGTCGACGACCACCTCGCCGAGCGGGATGATTCGGCCTGCCGGCAGATCCTCGAAGGCGAACACGTCGTTGATCGTACGTAACTGAAGTCGCCGGGAACCGATCTAATGGCAACGGCGTCCAAGCAGCCCGAGCCCAGGGCTATGCGTGTGAGGGGGACTCGGTGGACGACCACCGTGCGCAGGTCGAGGAGCTGATGGCCGACTACCGGCGCAGCCGCGAGCAGCTGGCGTCCGTTCAGCGCGAGCTGGCGACCGTGGCCGGGCGGGCGAGCAGTCCGGACGGGACGGTCACGGCGACGGTGGGCGGCCGCGGCGAGCTCACGGCGCTGGAACTGTCCGAGGTGGCCTACCGGCGGCACCGGCCGGAGCAGCTCGCCGAGCTGGTCGTGCGCACCGTGGCCGCCGCTGCCGCGCAGGCCGCCGAGGGCACCTACCAGGCGTTGAGCGCCGTGCTGCCCGCCGCCACGGACCCCGCGGCGCTGGTCGCGGGCACCGCGGACCTCAAGCCGGACGAGTACGGGCTCGACGACAACCGGGCGGTCCTGGGTCAGCAGCCCGCGCACCGGCGCGTGGACGACGACGAGGACAACGAGCAGCGCGAGAGCTGGCTCGACTCCGAGCTCATCAACAGGAGGGCGCGATGACCGGGTACGACGCCGATCTGGGCCGGCTCGACGCCGGTGCCGGCGAGCTGCGCGGGTTCGCCGCGCAGGCCGGTGAGGTCACGGGTGCGCTCGAGAAGACGCTGTCGGCGCTCGGTGCCTGCTGGGGCGACGACGCGGCCGGGCGCAGCTTCGCCGACTCGCACGTGGGTCCCGCGAACTCCACGGCCGCGGCGCTGACCTCGGTCGCGACCACGTTCGGCGGCGTCGGCGACAAGTTCGCCAAGACCGCGGAGACGTACCGGCACGTCGAGGAGAGCAACGCGACCGCGATGAGAAGGTTGGACGGCTGACATGGGCATCGAGCTTCCCGCCGAACTCGCCGAGGTCGCCGCCAAGGCAGGCGTCTCGTGGCCCAAGGCGGACGAGGACAAGCTGCGCGCCAGTGCCACGGCCTGGCGCGAGGCCGGCGACAAGATCACCCGGCTGGGTGCCTCCGCCGACGGCGCCGCCGGCCGCGCGTTCGAGAGCCTGCACGGCGCGACCGGTGACGCCGCACGCGGTACGTGGACCAAGGTCGTGGCACCCGACGGCGACCTCCAGCGCGCCGCGAAGGGCTGCCACGCCGCCGCCGCACGCCTCGACCACGCCGCCAAGCAGGTCGGTGCCGCCAAGGTCGAGATCGTCCGCGAGCTCGTGACGCTCGCGAAGAACAACGACGCCGCCAAGGCCGCCGCCGGTACCGGCAACCAGACCGCGCTGCTCGGCCTCGAGACGCTGATCCGCGGCGCCGCGGCCAACGTCGCGAACCTGACCAACACCCTGACCTCCGCCATCCGCCTGGACAGCGGGGTCGACATGGGCCAGGCCGGCCAGCCGGTCAACACCGCGCCCGGCTCCCACGGCCCCGGCCTGAACCTCGGTGGCGCTCCCGGCGGTCTGCTCGGCGGCGTCCTCGCGCCCGTCGGCGAGGTCGTCACCGGTGTCACCGCCCCGGTCGCCGAGGTCGTGTCCGGCGTGACCGCACCCGTGGCCCCCGTGGTCGGCGCGGTGACGGCACCGGTCGCACCCGTGCTCGGCGCGGTCACCGCCCCGGTCGCCCCGGTGGTCGGCGCCGTGACCGACGTCGCCGCACCCGTCCTCGACGCCGCGGCCCCGGTCACCGCACCGGCCGCCGCCGTCGTGGCGCCCGTCCTCGACGCGGTCCCCGGTGGCCGCGAGGCCGCCGCACCGGTCCTCGACGCGGTCGACGGCCCCGGTGACGGGCACGGCCGCGGTGAGGGTCGCGGTGAGGGCCACGGTCCCGCCCAGGGTGGGGGCCAGGGTCCTGCCGACGGTCCCGGCCGCGGTGGCGAAGGCCCCGGCCGCGGCCAGGGCCCGCAGGTCCTGCCGCAGGTGCTCGGCCCGGTCGCCGACGTCGTCGCCCCGGTCGCGCAGCACGCCGCCGACGCCATCCCGAGCGTCCACGGCAGCCTCGGCCCCGTCGCCGAGGGCACCACGCAGGCCGCGGGTGCCGCGGTCCTCGACCGCCCGTTCACGCCCGATCTGCACAACCAGCCCGCGGCCCCGCAGACCGGTGCCCCGAGCGCTCCGAACGCACCCGCCGGCCCGGGGATGAGCGGCCCGTCCGGCCCGTCCGGCCCGTCCGGCCCGATCGGCGGACCCGCCGGTGGTGTCGGTGGCGCGGTGGGTGGTGCTGCCGGTGCCGTCGGCGCGGCTCCGGCCGCGGCGGCCCACGCGGGTGCCGCGGTCGCCGGTCAGCAGGGCCAGGCCGGTGCGACCGGCCAGGGCCAGCAGGGTCAGGGCCAGCAGGGTGCCAAGGTCGGCGCTCAGCCCGGTGCCCAGGCCGCAGCCCAGGGCACGGCTCAGCCGGGTGCCCAGTCCGGCCCCGGCGCGCAGTCCGGTCCGGGTGCGCAGTCCGCGGCGGGCAAGGCGGGTGCGCCCGGCGCGGCAGGTGCCGCGGGTGCGGCGGGCCAGGCCTTCGGCAACCAGCCGGGCCAGCTCGGCACCCAGACCGGCCAGAGCGGTCCCGGCCAGACCTCCCAGTCCGGCCAATCCAGCCAGTCCGGCAGCCAGCCCGGTCAGGGCCAGCCCGGTGCCAAGGACGGCCTCTCCAAGGACCCGGCGAAGGACGCCCTGCTCAAGGACGGCTTGCCCGACCCGGCCGACGACGCGCCCGGCGGTGCCGCGACCGGTGGCTCCACCGCACCGAACCCCGGCGACACCCTCGTCTCGGCCCCGGTGGCCCCCGGCGTGGACCTCGGCCAGCAGTCGAGCCCGATCGCCGACCGCCTGGAGAACCGCGACCAGTCGCAGGCACTGGCCGGTGCGCCCGGCATCGCCTACGACATCGCCCGCCACGCCTACACGGCGGCCGCGGTCGGCAGCTGGTTCATGGCGGTCTTCCTCAGCGCGGGCCAGCCCCCGCGACTGGCCCCGAAGCCCGCACGACAGCTGCCCGCGCCGAAGCAGGAGGAGACCGAGCCGGTCGCCCGGTTCGCCCCGCAGGACCACCCGCGGGCGGACCTGGTCGACCCGTCCACCCCGCGGCCGTTCGCGCCGACCGGTGGGCTCGGCGCGGACCACCCGGTCGTGCAGGCCCTGCTGGAGGGCTACGACCCGTTGGCGGGCATGCACGAACGCGACTGGGAAGCCCTGTTCCTCACCGAGGACGGCGAGCCGAGGTGGCCCGCCGAACGCGAGGGCGGCTACGAGGCCAGCCAGCCGGAGGTGCTCCAGGCGGGCGCGGAGCTCGACCGGTTCGGCACGCCGGAGGGCCGGGTCCTGAGCACCGCGGGCACGCCGTACGCGGAGCGGTCCCTGCCGCCGCACAGCGCCGGACAGGGCTACCGCCGCTACCGGGTCGTCCGCGACCTGCCCGTCCACCGCACGATCAGCGCACCCTGGTTCGGCCAGCCCGGCGGCGGCGCGCGGTACCGCACCACCCACCCGGTCGCCGACCTCGTCGCGCTCGGCTACCTCACGGAGATCACCGCATGAACGTCGAGACGCTGCCCGAGTGGCTGACCAGGATCGGTGTGCCGGACGACGTCGTCAGCATCGGCGAGGAGGCGGACCAGCGCTGGTGCGTCCTCACCGAGGACGGCTACGAGGTGTTCTGGCAGGAGCAGGGCAACCGGTACGACTGGGCCAGGTTCGACGACGAGAGCGTGGCGTGCCACTACCTCTTCGGCCGCCTCGCCTGGGCCCAGGTCGCACGCGGAACCCTCACGGCGCCAACAGCGTGAGAGCGGCCTCGTGCAGGTGGCCGTTCGACGTCAGCACGTTGCCGGCGTCGTAGCGCTCCTCACCCTCCAGTGAGGTGAAGCGGCCACCCGCCTCGGTCACCAGCACCTGGAACGGCGCGATGTCCCACGGGTTCGCGACCGCTTCCGGGGCCAGGTCGATCGCGCCCTCGGCGACCAGGCAGTGCTGGTAGAAGTCGCCGAACGCGCGGCTCTCCCAGGTGGCGTCGACCAGCCGCAGGTACGACTCGCGGGTGCGGTACCGCACCCACGTCTTGAGGTCGGTCGTCGAGACGTAGGCGTCCTCCAGCTCCCGCACCCCGGACACGGAGATCGCCCGCTCACCGGCGGCGTCGGAGGCGAACGCGCCCCCGCCCGCGGCGGCCCACCAGCGGCGGCCCAGCGCGGGGGACGACACGACGCCCACGACCGGCACGCCGTCGACGACCAGGGCGATCAGCGTCGCCCAGATCGGCACGCCGCGCAGGAAGTTCTTGGTGCCGTCGATCGGGTCGAGCACCCAGACCCGTGCGGCGTCCAGCGTGCCGCCGCGTTCCTCGCCCATGACGACGTCGTCGGGGCGTTCGGCGGTGAGCAGCGCGCGGACGGCGTCCTCGACGGCGATGTCGGCGTCGGTCACGGGGGTGCGGTCCGGTTTGCGCTCCACGGCGAGGTCGTGGGAGCGGAACCGGGTGGCGGTGATCGCGTCGGCGGCGTCGGCGAGGCGCAGGGCGAGTTCGAGATCAGCATCGTGGCGTGACACGCGGCGATCGTTCCACGAATAGTCTGATTGCCGTGAGCGTGGTGTTGCTGGCCGAGGACGACCCGGCCATCGCGGAACCGCTCTCCCGCGCGTTGACGCGGGAGGGCTATTCGGTGCAGGTCGTCGGGGACGGGCCGAGCGCCTTCGACGCCGCGATCACCGGGGGCATCGACCTCCTGGTGCTCGACCTGGGACTGCCCGGCATGGACGGGTTGGAGGTGTGCCGCAGACTCCGGCAGAACGGCAGGGGCATCCCGGTGCTGATGCTCACGGCCCGTGCCGACGAGGTCGACTTCGTGGTCGGCCTGGACGCGGGCGCGGACGACTACGTGGCCAAGCCGTTCCGCTTGGCGGAGCTGATGGCCCGCATCCGCGCCCTGCTGCGCCGCCGCGCGCCCGGCACGCTGGAGGTCAACGGCGTGCGGGTCGACCTGGCCGCGCGCAGGGTGACCGTCGACGGCGGGGAGGTCCAGCTGGCGAACAAGGAGTTCGAGCTGCTCAAGGTGCTGATCCAGCGCGCTGGTCAGGTCGTGAGCCGCGACGAGATCCTCTCCGAGGTCTGGAACGACCCGGACCTCAAGGGCAGCAAGACGCTCGACATGCACATGTCGTGGCTGCGGCGGAAGCTCGGCGACGGCACCCCGAACTCCGCGGAGAAGCGCATCGCGACCGTGCGCGGCCGCGGTTTCCGCTTCAACGCCGACTGATGCGCCGCCGGATCCTGCGGGCGATCCTGCTCGCCGTCGCCGTCACCGGGTTCGTGCTCGGCCTCCCGCTGGGTTACTCGGCGCTGACGCTCGTCGAGGACAGCGCCCGCGGTGACCTCACCGAACGCGCCCAGAGCATCGCGACCAAGCTCGACGACCAGATCGCCGGCCGGCAGGTCCTGGACGTCGAGGCCGTGAAGTTCGCCGTTCCCACCGGTGGCCGCCTCACCGTGGTGTCCGGGGGCGCGACGACCGTGACGGGTCCGTCGCCCGGTGCCGACCCGCTGACCGTCGAGCTGACGATCGCCCAGCAGGGCACCGTGCGGCTGGAGATCCCCTCCGGTCCCATGCACACCACGCAGTACCAGGTGGCGGGCCTGGTGCTGCTGCTGCTCGCGCTCTCCGTCGGCACCGGCACGGTCGTCGCGCTGGTGACGGCGCAGACGTTGTCGCGGCCCCTCATCTACGTCGCGACCCGTGCGTCCCGCCTCGGTGCCGGCGACTTCCGCGAGGACGGCCAGCGCTTCGGCATCCCCGAGCTCGACGCCGTCTCCGAGGCCCTCGACACCTCCGCCACCGCCCTCGCCCGCCTCGTCCAACGCGAACGTGAGCTCGTCGGTGACGTCTCCCACCAGCTCCGCAGCCGCCTGACGGCACTGCAGCTGCGCCTGGAGGCCCTTGCCGAGCACCCGGAACCCGACACGGCCGCCGAGGCCCGTGCCGCCCTCGAACAGGCCGAACGCCTGGCCGCCGTCCTCGACGAGCTCCTCGCCGCCGCCCGCGCCGCCCGTGCCGTGGATGCGGAACCGCTGGAGATGCGCCCCGCCCTGACCGCCATCGCCGAGGAATGGCGTGAACAGGTCAAGAGCCAGGGCCGTGCGTTGCGCGTCCGTGTGCCCGATGGCCTGCTCGCGCGCGCCACGCCCGCTCGTCTGCGCGAGGCCATCGGTGTACTGCTCGACAACGCCCTGCGCCACGGCGAGGGTTCCGTCGTCGTCTCCGCGCGAGGGGAGGAGGGCACGGTCGTGGTCGAGGTGTCCGACGGCGGCGCCGGTGTGCCGGATGAGCTGGCCGCGCACATCTTCGAGCGTGGCGTGTCCGGCGGTGGCTCCACGGGCGTGGGCCTGGCGCTGGCCCGCGCGCTCGTCGACGCGGACGGCGGGCGGCTGGAGCTGTCGACGGCACGGCCCGCGACGTTCGCGGTGTTCCTGCCGGTCCCGAAGGCCAAGGACGTGGTCGGCATCCCCTGGAAGGCGCCGAGCACGCCCCGGTAGCTCAGGAGTGGCCGAGCGCCTGCTCGTCGTCGAGGGGGCGCTGGTTGCGGGCGTTCTCCTCGGGGAACACCCACTTCTTGTACCCGTACCAGCGGAACGCCATCGCGACCAGCGTGCCGACGATCTGCGCGCTGAGGAAGTCCGCCAGCTCCTCCGTCACCCGCGTGACGTGCGGCTCCTGGAGGTCGAACAGGTAGCGCGACACCCACAGCGGCGCCGAGTTCAGCACGATGCCGATCCCGTTGACCAGGAAGAACAACGCGGCCTCGTGGTGCCGTTCACGGCCGCCTCGGGTGCGGAAGGACCACTCGCGGTTCAGGACGTACGACACGATCGTGGCGACCAGGGTCGCGATGATCTTCGCCGTCACCGGGTGCGATGGGAGCACCAGGGTCTTGATGCCGAAGAACAGCACCGTGTCGATGATGAAGCAGGTGCCCCCGACCAGGGCGAACTTGACCAGTTCACGATGCTTCAGCGCGATCGACCGGATCGGTTCCGGAAACCGGGAGACCACTGTTTCGGATAGTGACACGAGACGAGTCTACGGAGATCGGGTGAACTCGCCGGTCAGGCCGGGCACCGGCGTCCGGGAACACCCACCGGCGCATGGCCCAGAACTTGAACCCGGTCGCGAGCAGCATGCCGATGATCGAGCCGGACACGAAGTCGGCGATCTCCTCGGTCAGTGCCGGCACGGCCGGCGCCTGCAGGCCGAACAGGTGCCGCGACAGCCACAGCGGCAGGATGTTGATCGCCACGCCCAGGCCGCTGACCAGGAAGAACAGCGCCGCCTCGTGGTGGCGCTCGCGGCCGCCGCGGGTGTGGAACGACCACTCGCGCGACAGCACGTACGAGGCGATGATCGCCACCAGCACGCCGATGACCTTGGCCGTGACGACCTTGTCGGTCAGGATCGTCAGCTTCAGCGCGTACCAGACGCCGTTGTCGATGAGGAACGTCGTGCCGCCGACGACGGCGAACCGGATCAGCTCACGGTGCTTGTTGATGAGGAACCGGAGAGGTTCGGGGAACCAGCTCAGGACCTTGCGAGCGATCGGCAGCACCGCGCCAGCTTACGGATCAAGGTAACGGCCATCGCCCCGGGGTGTTACTTTCCGCAACGTCCGGATTGATCTGGAATGTCCGGAAATCAGTGTTCAGGCGTCCGGCACGGCCACGGCAGGAGGTCCGGGATCAGCGGCAGCCGCCACACCGGCGGCGGTTGGCACGGCTCCGACGTGGGTGGTGGCGTCGTGGGCGGAGTGGTCGTGGGCGGCACCGGCACCGTGGTCGACGGCGGTGTGGACGGCAGCGGCAGGGTCGGCACCGGGACCGGAGGCACTGCCGGGGTGGTCGGTTCGACCGGCGTGGACGGCTCGGTCGTCCGGCCCGGCTTCGTGGGCTCGGTCGGCTTCGCCGGCTCGGTCGTCGGCACGGGGGCCGGGGCCGGTGGCTCCACCGGGTCGACCGGCCAGTGGTCCGGCCGGCCCTTCACCGGCACGGTCACCGACTTCGTCGCGTTGCCCAGGGTGGCGGTCACGGTGATCGACCCGCCCCGGTGCGGCAGCCCGAACGCCCACGCGGACATCCGGAACTTCGCGCCCTGTTCGAGGTCCGCGACGCAGCGGAGGACGTTCTTGTCCGTGCGCGTGCAGTCGCGGTACGGCGTGAACACCACGACGTCGGACGACGCGGACAGCTCCAGCTTCAGCGTGCCCGGCCGCGGTCCGCGGTTGCGCACCTGGACGTCGACCCGCGGGTCCCAGAACACCTGGTGCCACGTCGAGGCGGTGAGCTCGATGTCGTCGTTGACCGGCGGCACCTCGACGCCGACGCTGACGTTCACGCTGATCGCCGTGCCCGCGCTGACGGCGCCGGTGATGACGCCGGTCACCGCCTCGGGCGTGGCGCGCAGCCGGAAGAGGAACGTCGCCTGCCCACCGGGGGCGATGCCCTGCGGGGTCGTGCAGGTGATCACGCCGCTGCCGGCCGGGCAGTTCACGGTCTGGTCGGCGGCGCCGTCCGGTTGCAGCAGGCGCGCGGCGAACGACGAGGGCCCGCCGGTCGACAGCACGCCCGGCGGCAGCGTGAGCACCATGCTCGCGGGCGGTGCCGCGGTGCCGCCGGTGTTGCGGACGGTGATCGGCAGGTCCTTGGCCTCCTCGCCGGGCGTGAGCGTGAACCCGGTCGGGACGGTCGGGGTCAGCACGGCGGGCGGCGGCGGAGCCGGCTCCTCGGCCGGTGGCGCCTGCGGCGGCGGGGCGGGGACCGGCGCTTCGGGTGCCGGTTCCGGAGTCGGGACCGGCGCCGGCGGAGACGGCGGAGGTGGCGGGACGGGCGTCGGCACCTGGACCGCGGGCGGGGGCGGCGGCTGGACGACCGTCTGCGCGGGCGGCGCTTCGGCCTGCACCCGTGCGGGAGCCTGCTCGCCGCCACCGGAGGCGAGCGCGATCGCGACGGCGGCCACCACCGCGACGGCGGAACCACCGATGGTGAGCAGCTGGCGGGGCAGCGCGGCACCGGCCGCGCCCGCGCCACCCGCGGCGGCACCGGCGCCGACGGCGACCTTGGTCGCGCCCGCGACCGTGAGGTAGGTGGCGGCACCCGCGCCCAGCACCAGCGGGGCGACGAACCCGCGCAGCGCGCCGTTGACGTCGGCGAGCTCCGCGGCCAGCGAACGGCACCGGTAGCACTCGTCGAGGTGCGCCTCGACCTGCGTCGCCTCGCGCCTGGACAGACCGGCGCGGGTCCACGCGCCGAGCCGGTCGACGGTCGCCTTGCAGCGCTCGGCGTCGGTCTCGGCCAGGTGCATCTGCAGGTACTGCTGCTTGAGGCCCTCGCGGGCGCGGTAGGCGAGCGCGGACACGCCGTTGGCCGTCAACCCGAGCAGCGGGCCGACCTCGGCGGGTGACTGGCCCTCGATCTCGGTGTGCCAGAGCACTGTCTGCCAACGCTCGGGCAACGCGGCGAACGCGCGCGCTGCGAGCGACCGTTCCAGACCGGCGACCGCGGTGTCGCTGAACGCCACGGGCGGCGCGACGTCGGTCATGTCCTCGGTGAGGTCGACCTTCTTGTCGCGGCGGGTCTTGTCGTAGGCGGTGTGCCGCAGCGCGGTCAGCAGGTACGCGCGGAACGCCGAGTCGGGGCCGCGGCCGGCGCGCAGCGTGTCGAGCACCTTCGCGAAGGCCTCCGACACCAGGTCGTCCGCCTCGGCCTGCGAGCGGGCCAACTGGCGGGCGAGGTTGTAGGCCGCCGAGACGTGCCGTTCGTACAACTGGCCGTAGGCGTCGATGGTCCCTCCGCGCACGGACTCGATGAGTTCCGCGTCGCTCGGGCCCTGGACGTCTGCAGGAACGGTCGCCAAGATTCTTTCCCCTCCTCGCGCGCCCAGTGTGACCTACGGCCCGCGGAAGAGTCATCTCAATCCCCCGCGAGGGTTGCGTCACGAGCCGGGCACGGGCGCGTCTCCCACCTGGAATCCACGGAGAAGGGAGACGGACCGGGTGGGAGTCGCACAAGCGGAACGCCTGCTGAAGGCCAGATGGCGGACCGCCACGATGGCCGCGGGCTGGGCGTTCCCCGCAGACTGGCCGCTCGCCGAGGTCGACGAGGTGTGCGCGGCGGTGTCGGAGGGCACCGACCCCTCCGACGCGCTCGTGCGGCTCGGCCGGGCTCGTGCCGAGGCGGGTGCCGGTCTCGGCGAGACGCTGCTCGACCTGGCGGCGCTGCACGCCGTGCTGACCGACGAGTCGCACGTCGTGTCGCCGGACGTCGACGCGCTCCCGTCGCGGATGGTGCGCACGACGGCGCTGGGGTGGGCGGACGTGGTGACGAGGCAGGCGGGCGACTGCGCGGCCGAGGACCCGCTGACCGGGCTGGCCACCACCGCCTACCTGCGGACACGGCTGGGCGAGGTGTACCGCGAGACGCCGGTCGTGCCGCTCGACTACGCGCTGGTGCTGCTGCGCCTCGACACGCACCGCGCCACGGGCTGGTCCCGCGTGGTCGCGATGACGCTGGCCTCCGACGCCCTGCGCACGGTCTTCGACGGCGGCGAGACCCTGGCGACCCTCGGCCCGAGCGTGGCCGCGGTGCTGGCCCGCCGCGACGAGACCCTCGCGCGCCGCGTCTCCAACCTGCGCGTCCTCAGCGCGGACCGGCTCGCCGACGACCCGCACGTCAGCCCGGTCGGTCCCGCGAAGGTGTGGACCGAACGCCTCCCCGACACCCACTCCCAGGCCTGCGCCCTCCTCACGTCGCTCGGACGCTGACCCCCTGTCCCGCGCCCGCGCGCTCCCCGTTCCCCACCGTCACGCGGGGACCCCACGTTCCCTTCTGGGGAACGCGGGGCCCCCGCGTGCGCTCCTGGAGTACGAAAGCTCCCCGCGTGCACTTCACAACGGCGCGAGAAGTGTTCTATTGTCTTAGTTCAGTAGCACAATCTGGGGAGCGTGTGTGGTCGAGTTCCACGTCGACCGCGGCAGTGGCCTTCCGGCGTACCTGCAGCTGGGGCAGCAGGTCAGGGAGGCCATGAGGCTCGGCTGGTTGCAGCCGGGCGACCGGTTGCCGACGGTCCGCGACGTCGTCGCGCGCAGCGGGGTGAACGCGAACACCGTGCTGAAGGCCTACCGCGAGCTGGAGCTCGCCGGTCTCGTCGAGGCCCGCCAGGGCTCCGGCACCTTCGTCAAGGCGTCCCTGGGGTCCGCCGCCCCCGAGGACCTGGACCCGCTGCGGGTCACGCTCGCCGGCTGGGTCGCGGGGGCACGCGCCGCCGGGTTGGAGGACGACGACATCTACGCGCTGCTGCGCGAGGTGCTGAGCAGGGGAGCGCAATGAGCGTGGTCGCGGCCGAAGTCTCGAAGTGGGCCATCCGTGGCGTCTCCTTCGAGCTGCCGCCGGGCAGCGTCACCGCCGTGGTCGGCGCCAACGGTTCCGGCAAGTCGACGCTGCTGAACGTGCTGGCCGGGCACCTGCCCCCGGAGTCGGGGCACACGGCGGTCGCGGGCCGCGTCGCGTACGTGCCGCAGCACAAGCCGATCTACCGCAACTTCAAGGTGGCGGACGTCCTGCAGTTCGGCCGGCGGATGAACGCGGTGTGGCACAACGACCTCGCCGACGCGTGGCTGACCAGGTTCAAGGTGCCGCGACGGCTGCAGATGGGCGACCTCTCCGGCGGCCAGCGCACCCACGTGACGCTGGCGCTGGCGTTGGGCGCGCGCCCGGACGTGCTGCTGCTGGACGAACCACTGTCCGAACTGGACCCGTTGGCGCGCCGCAGGGTCATGAGCGCGTTGCTGACCGAGGTTTCCGACAACGGCATGACGCTCGTCTTCTCGACGCACGTCGTCGCCGAGATCGGTGGCGTCGCCGACCGGTTGCTGCTGATGCACGACGGCCGCGTGCTCGTCGACGGCGACACCGACGAGCTGCTGGAGGAGCACGTCCTCTACACCGGCCCGCACGCCTCGCAGCCACCGGTGGAGGGACCGGTGGTGCTGGCCAGGCACGGTCAGGCGCAGTCGACGTTCCTGGTGCGCTCCGGCGGTGCCCGGGTGGACGAGCCGTGGACCGCCCGGTACGTGACGCTGGAGGAGCTGGTCGTGGCACACCTGGAGCGTGCGGCGTGAACGCGGAGACGATGATCTGGCTGACGTGGCGCCAGCACCGCTGGGCCATCACCACGACCTCGGCCCTCGCCCTGTTCGCGGCGTACGGGCTCGTGTCGGCGGAGCTGCGGCACTTCCAGGTGACGATGACGCTGGCCGCGTTCTACGGCCTGGTGGTGCAGCTCGGGTTCGGCGCTGTCGTCGGGGCGTTCTGGGGTGCCCCGCTGCTGGCCCGCGAGCTGGAGGAACGCACCTACTTCGTGGCCTGGGGCCAGGACGTCACGCCCGCGCAGTGGTTGCGCGGCAAGCTGGTCGTGCTCGGCCTGCTCGCCGCGGTGCTCGCCGCGCTGGTCGGCGTCGGCGACGGCCTGGGCGGCAGCGAGGACCGGTCGTGGCCGATGTTCGAGGCGAACTGGGTGGTGCAGGTCGGGTACGCGCTGCTGGGCCTCGCCATCGGCGTCCTGGCCGGTCTGCTGACCCGGCACACGCTCACCGCCATGGCCGCGACCCTCGTCTGCTACACCGTCGTCCGGACCGTGCTCGCCGTGGTGGCCCGCGACCGCTACCTGCCGGTGCACCGCTCGATCGCGCGCTGGGACCAGAACCCGGCGGTGCCGAACGACGCGTTGAAGATCGGCGACGGCTTCGTCGGCCGCGACCTGGAACCGGTGCCCGTGCCCGACCAGTGCGCGGGCCTGGTCCCCAACGGCTGCATGCGCCGCACCGGCTCCGCCATCGGCACCTACACCGACTACCAGCCGGCGGACCGCATCGACGTCTTCCGCTGGATCGAGTTCGGCGTCTGCGCGGCACTGGCCGCGGCGGCGTTGTGGCTGACGTTCCGCTTGCTGCGCAACGGCGGCGGCTGGCGACCCTCGCGTTCGCACCGCCGTGACGTCTCGACGGCTCCGGTCGCCCCCGCCCCGGCGCAGGGGTAGGCCGGTCCCGCTCGCCTGCTGAACGGCTCCACTGGGGGTGTGGCCGTTCAGCAGGCACCGTTCGGCGGTTGCGGAACGTGCAGGTAGGCTGCCTGAACCGTGGACTCCCGTACCCGTCTCCCCGTCGTCGGAATGATCGGCGGCGGGCAGCTCGCCCGCATGACCCACCAGGCCGCGATCCCGCTCGGACAGTCGCTGCGCGTGCTCGCCGTCTCGGAGAACGACCCCGCCGCCCTCGTGGCGCGCGACGTGGTCCTCGGCACGCACACCGACCTCGACGCGCTGCGCTCGTTCGCGAAGGGCTGCGAGGTGGTCACGTTCGACCACGAGCACGTGCCCGGCGACCACCTGCGCGCGCTCGTCGCCGAGGGCGTGAAGGTGCACCCCGGCCCGGACGCGCTGCAGTACGCGCAGGACAAGCTGAAGATGCGGGTGCGGCTGGCGGAGCTGGGCCTGCCGGTGCCGCCGTTCACCGAGGTGAACGACGTCCGCGACGTGCTGCGGTTCGGTGCCGAACACGGCTGGCCGTGCGTGCTGAAGGCGGTCCGCGGCGGCTACGACGGCCGTGGCGTGTGGATGCTGAACACCCCGTCGGGCGCCGAACGGGTCGTGCCCGAGCTGCTGGAGGCCGGGACACCGCTGATGGTCGAGCAGTGCGTGCCGATGCGCCGCGAGCTGGCCGCCGTGGTGGCGCGCTCGCCGTTCGGCCAGGGCGCCGCGTGGCCGGTCGTCGAGACCGTGCAGTCCGACGGCATCTGCGTCGAGGTCCTCGCCCCCGCCCCCGCGCTGGACGGTGACGAGGCCCAGGAGCTGGCCCTGAAGGTCGCCGACGCGCTGGGCGTCGTGGGCGTGCTGGCCGTGGAGCTGTTCGAGACCGCCTCCGGCGTCGTCGTGAACGAGCTCGCCATGCGCCCCCACAACTCCGGCCACTGGTCCATCGAGGGCGCCCGCACCTCCCAGTTCGAACAGCACCTGCGCGCGGTCCTCGACTACCCCCTCGGCCGCACCGACCTGATGGCCCCGGCCGTGGTGATGGCGAACGTGCTGGGCGCCACCGAACCGCCCGCCATGGGCCCGGACGAGCGCGTGCACCACCTGTTCGCCCGTTTCCCGGACGCGCACGTGCACCTCTACGGCAAGGAGGAACGGCCGGGCCGCAAGGTCGGCCACGTGACGTTCCTCGGCAACGACATGACGACGGTCCGCACGCGCGCACGGCTGGCGGCGGACTGGCTGTCCACCGGCGTCTGGTCGGACGGGTACGACATCCACGGCGAAGAGAAGCGGAGCGCGCAGTGAGTGCGGTTCAGGTTGGCGTGATCATGGGCAGCGACTCGGACTGGCCGGTGATGAAGGCCGCCACCGAGGCACTGACCGAGTTCGACGTGCCGTTCGAGGTGAGCGTCGTTTCCGCCCACCGCACCCCGCAGCGCATGCTCGACTACGCGTCCTCCGCGGCGTCGCGCGGTCTGCGGGTGATCATCGCCGGCGCGGGCGGCGCCGCCCACCTGCCCGGCATGGTGGCCTCCGCCACGGTGCTGCCGGTCATCGGCGTCCCGGTGCCCCTGAAGTACCTCGACGGCATGGACTCGCTGCTCTCGATCGTGCAGATGCCCGCAGGCGTCCCGGTCGCGACCGTCTCGGTGGGTGGAGCGCGCAACGCGGGCCTGCTGGCCGTGCGGGTGCTGGCTTCGTCCGATGTGGCGTTGCAGGAGCGCATGGCCCGCTTCCAGGCAGAACTCGAGCAGCTCGTACTAGACAAGGACGCGGCTCTGCAGAAGTCCCTCTGAGTGCTCAACGGCACAGCGGCGCCCGGTGTGAACGGGCGCTAACATCGTGCCGAGTACTCGCTACCGGGAGGTAACAAGGTGAACCCGAGCTTCGGCACCTACCAGCTCGCCGAGGAGCACGAGGCGCTGCGAGAGGCCGTCCGCTCGCTCGCCGAGAAGGAGATCAAACCGTACGCGGCCGAGGTCGACGAGAACGAGCGCTTCCCGGTGGAGGCCCACAACGCCCTGGTCAAGGCCGGCTTCGCCGCCGTCCACGTCCCCGAGTCCTACGACGGCCAGGGCGCCGACTCCGTCGCCACCTGCATCGTGATCGAGGAGGTGGCCCGCGTCTGCGCGTCCTCCTCGCTGATCCCGGCGGTGAACAAGCTCGGCACCATGCCGATCCTCCTGTCGGCCTCGGAGGAGCTCAAGCAGCTCGTCATGCCGTCCATCGCCTCCGGTGAGGCCATGGCTTCCTACGCCCTGTCGGAGCGCGAGGCCGGCTCGGACACCGCCTCGATGCGCACGCGTGCTCTGCTGGACGGCGACCACTGGGTGCTCAACGGCACCAAGTGCTGGATCACCAACGCCGGCGAGTCCACCTGGTACACGGTCATGGCGGTGACGGACCCGCAGGCGGCCAAGAAGTCCGCCGGCATCTCGGCTTTCGTGGTGCACAAGGACGACCCCGGGTTCTCCGTGGGCCCCAAGGAGCGCAAGCTCGGCATCAAGGGCTCGCCGACCCGGGAGATCTACTTCGAGAACTGCACGATCCCTGCCGACCGGATCATCGGTGAGCCGGGTACCGGCCTGAAGACGGCTCTTCGCACTCTGGACCACACGCGTCCGACGATCGGTGCGCAGGCCGTGGGCATCGCGCAGGGTGCCCTGGAGGCCGCGGTCGCGTACGTCAAGGACCGCAAGCAGTTCGGGAAGTCCATTTCGGACTTCCAGGGCGTGCAGTTCATGCTCGCGGACATGGCGATGAAGATCGAGGCCGCGCGGCACATGGTGTACGTCGCCGCTGCGAAGGCTGAGCGTGGTGAGCCGAACATCGGGTTCATCACCGCTGCGGCCAAGTGCTTCGCGTCCGACGTGGCCATGGAGGTCACCACCGATGCCGTGCAGCTGTTCGGTGGGGCGGGGTACACGCGGGACTTCCCCGTGGAGCGGATGATGCGGGACGCGAAGATCACGCAGATTTATGAGGGCACGAACCAGATCCAGCGTGTTGTGATGTCGCGCGCGGTTCTGAACGGCTGAGTTCTTCGGCTTTGTGGTGACGGCTTGGCGGCCGGGCTGATGGTCCGGCCGCCGAGCCGTTTTTTGTTGCCTACTCGGGTATTGGGGGGAGTGGGCCGAAGGTCTCCGCCGGCAGGCGGTCGATGTGGCCGTCGCGGACGACCTGCCATCCGAGCCAGCGCCAGGCGCCGTCGGTGCAGCCGGCCAACTCGTCGGTTCCTGCTTCGAGGACGGCGAACTCTTCTTCGGGGAAGAACACCAGGTAGGTGCCTACTTGCTGGCCGGTGATGGGGTCCCAGATGCGTGCGGTGTTGTCGTCGCTGCCGGTGAGGATGCGGGTGCCGTCGGGGGACCAGGCCACGGAGTTGACCGGGCCGGTGTGTTTGGTGAGTGTGTGGAGTGTTTGTCCGGTGGT
>NZ_JBVJRT010000027.1:0-38297 GCF_055607425.1 Lentzea sp. NPDC037011
ACCTCTCCGACATCGTCTACACAGCACTCAAAACCGACATGAGCAGCACAAACACCCAACTACCCGCCACCGCTTGACATAGAAGCTTCCAACTCTTGCAGATGCCCGGGCAGCAAGGAGGGGAGGAGGTGGTCAGCGTTCGTCGGCCAGGACCGGCTTCACGTCGACCACCGGTGTGCCGTCGAGTGCCTCCAGGCCGCTCACCCGGAACTTCTGGCCCTCGACGCCGGTGACCAGCACCCGGTGCAGGCCGATCGGGTTCGGCCGGTCCGGCGACCGGGTGCTGAACACGCCGGTCTCCGGCCGGTCCTCGTCACCGCGCGGGTGCACGGCGAGCACCGCGCGGTCTGCCCGGTCCAGCCAGGTCAGCAGCAGGACCTCCTGGCCTGCCTGCAGTTCCGCCATCGCCCGCGCGTACTGGGGCACGACGACGACCCACGCCTCCGGTGCGCCCTCGTCACCCTGGCGGGGTGCGGAAGCGCGGTCGGTGAGCGGTGACTCGACGTGCCCGATCGGGAACAGGTTCATGTGCCACAGAATGTCTGGTAGCTCTCGCTGAAGTCGCGCGGGGCCGGTTCCGCGTACCGCTCCAGCCCCTCGCGCTCGTCGTAGGGCCGGCGCACCGCGTCCAGCAGCCGCTCGAACGGCCCCAGGTCACCCCCGGTCGCCGCCGCGAGCGCCTCCTCGACCAGGTGGTTGCGCGGCACGTAGACCGGGTTCACCGCCGCCATCGCCGCCGTGTCCGGGCCCTCCGCACGCCACCGCGCGAGCCACGCGTCGATGCCCGCCAGGTCCAGGACGAGGTCGCGCGGGTTGCCCCTGGTCAGGTGGTGGAAGAACGACGTGTGGTCGACGTGGTTCTCGTGCAGCAGCTTGAGCAGGTCCCCGATCAGCTGGTCGTCACCGGCACCGCCCAGCTTGGCCCGCATGCCCTCCTGCCACGCCGTCAGGTACCGGCCCTCGAACTCCTCCAGCACGCCGACGGCCTTCTTGACCGCCGCGTCCTCGTCCTCGTCGAAGAGCGGCAGCAACGCCTCCGCGAGCCGTGCGAGGTTCCACTGCCCGATGCCCGGCTGGTTGCCGTACGCGTACCGGCCGCGGTGGTCGATCGAGCTGTACACCGTCGCCGGGTCGTACGCCTCCATGAACGCGCACGGCCCGTAGTCGATCGTCTCGCCCGAGATCGTCATGTTGTCGGTGTTCATCACGCCGTGGATGAACCCGAGGTGCATCCACTGGGCGATGAGCCTCGCCTGCCTGCCGACGACCTCGCGGAAGAACTCCAGGTAGGAACGGCCGGGGTAGTGGCGTGCGATCGCGTGGTCCGCCAGCCGCCGCAGCAGGTCCAGGTCACCGGTGTTGCGCGCGTACTGGAAGCTCCCGACCCGCAGGTGGCTCGCCGCCACCCGTGCCAGCACCGCACCCGGCAACGGCGTCTCGCGGTGCACGGTGGCGCCCGTGCCCACGACCGCGAGCGACCGGGTGGTCGGCACGCCCAGCGCGTGCATCGCCTCGCTGACGACGAACTCGCGCAGCATCGGCCCGACCGCCGCCAGCCCGTCACCACCGCGGGCGAACGGCGTCCGGCCAGAGCCCTTGAGGTGCAGGTCCCGCAGCTGCCCGTCGACCTCGATCTCGCCGAGCAGCAGCGCACGGCCGTCACCCAGCCTGGGGGAGTAGCCGCCGAACTGGTGGCCCGCGTAGGCCTGGGCGACGCCCTCCGCCGCGTTGCCGGTGAGGAACCGCAGGCCGTCGCCGGTGCGCAGCCAGGCGGGGTCGAGGCCGAGCTCGCCGGCCAGCGGCTCGTTGAGGGCCAGCAGGGTCGGGTCCCCGACCTCCGCCGCCTCCCAGGCGACGGCCATCTCCGGGACGGCGGTGGCGAACTGGGTGCCGAGAGTGGTGCTCACGTCCTTCACGGTACGGGGGTGCCCGTCACGACAGCGCCCATGCCCGTTCCACCCCCGGCGCGATCCTCACCAGGGTGACCGTTACGCGCGTTCCGGCGGCGACCCGCTCGGAACCGGCCGAGACGCGCGCCACGGGTCGTCGGCGGGCAGCCACACGCCGGGCCGGTGCAGCCCCAGGTCGCCCACGCCCCGTGTGATCGCCTCGGCCGCGGCCAGCACGGTCGGCCGCACCTCGTCGGCCCGCCGCACCAGCGACCACGTCCACAGCACCTCCGGCTCGACGACCGGGCGCGCCACCAGGTCCGGCGGCAGCGGCGTGGTCTGGCCCTTGGGCGAGTTCAGCACCGGTGTGACGCAGCGCCGCACGTGGTCGAAGAACGCGGGCCCGGTGATCGCGCCGTTGTCGATCCGCACGACCCTCGCGCCGGAGAACTCCGCGAGCTCCTCGGCGTACTCGTTCCACGACCGCCACGAGGTCACGTCGTCGTCGACCAGCACCGCCAGGTCCCGCGCGCGCACCGGGCTCGTGTCGGTGCCGGGGGAGACCGCGTAGAGCCGGTCGGCGCCGAGCAGGTCGGCGGCGAGCCCGAGCCGGTCGAGGTCGGCCGCCCGCACCCAGCACACCGCGAGGTCGAGGCTGCCGTCGGCGACCCGCGCGGCCTGCGCGTGCGACGGCACCACCCAGGCGTCGACGTAGAGCGGTGCAACCCCGGCGGTGCGCAGCGACAGGTCCGGCGGCACCCAGTTCACGTAGCCGATCCGCACCGGCGACGACCCGGACAGCTGCTGCGCCTGCTTGCGCAGCTCGTCGGCCCGGTCGAGCAGCGCCCGCACCTCGGGCAGCAACGCCGCCCCGGCCGCCGTCAGCGCCACCGTGCGGCGGTCCCGGTCGAACAGCGCCACGCCCAGCGACCGTTCCAGCGCCTTGACCTGTTGCGACAACGACGGCCCCGCGATCAGCAGCCGCGCGGCCGCCCGGCCGAAGTGCAGCTCCTCGGCGACGGTCACGAAGTACCTGAGTTGACGCAGCTCCACGGTCTCATCGTAGGAGGCTGCGCCTTCCACCAGAGAGATGGACGGTCGTGGAGATCACGGGTGTGCGAACGCACGATGGGAGCATGGAAGTCGAACTCGTCGTGCAGTCCGAAGTGGACCCTTTGTGGCGTCGGGTGGTCCGACGGTGAGTGCCCGCGCTGCCGTTGCCCTCGCGGCGGGCATGGGCCTCGGCCGGTTCGCCTACACGCCGATCCTGCCGCTGATGACCGCCCAGGCCGGGCTCACCGCGTCGGCAGGCGCCGGTCTGGCCACGGCCAACTACCTCGGCTACTTCGCGGGGGCGGTGGCCGCGACGGCCGCGCGGCTGCACACACGGGCGGTGCACCGGGCGGCGCTGGTGGTGCTCACGCTGTCGCTGGCGGGCATGCCGCTGACCCACGGCGTCGTGGCGTGGTCCGCGCTGCGGTTCATCGCGGGGGCGGCCAGCGCGCTGGTCTTCGTGCTCGCCGTCAGCACCCGGCCCGGCTGGGGGATGAGCGGTGTCGGCGCCGGCATCGCACTGTCCGGGGTGGTCGTGCTCGCCGACAGCCGCTGGCAGGTCTCGTGGTGGCTGGTCGCGGGCCTGTCCGCGCTGTTCACCGCCCTGGCCTGGCAGCTGCGCCCGGTTCCGCGCCCTCGTACCGCGACCGCGCGCGGCGGCTCGTTCCCCTGGCTGTTCGCGGGGTACGCGCTCGAAGGCGTCGGCTACATCATCGCCGGGACGTTCCTGGTCGCCGCCGCCGGTCCACTGGGCAGCGGCGCGTGGGTACTGACCGGCCTGGCCGCCGCCGCGTCACCGTTCCTGCTCGCCCGCCTCGACCAGCGGCGCGCGTTGACCGGCGCACTCGTGGTGCAGGCCGCCGGCATCGCACTGCCCGCGCTGAGCACGGACCCGGTCGTCGTGGTCCTGGCCTTCGTCCTGTTCGGCGCCACGTTCCTCGGCATCGCCCTCACCGCGCTGAACCTCGGCGCCGGCCTGCACCCGAACTCCGCCGCCCTGCTGACGGCCGGCTACTCCGCTGGTCAGGTCGCGGGCCCGCTGCTGGCGTCCCCGCTGCTCAGCCGCGGCTACCAGCCGGCCTTGCTGCTCGGCGCGGCCGTCGTGCTCACCGCCGCCGGGGTGATCGCGCTTTCACGCCCAAACCGGCCGCGTCCGTCCAGGAGTAGGAGCAGCGAAAAGTCAGTCACAGCAACAGGAAGCACCGGCTGATGAGCAGTCCTGCGTCCGCGCCTGACCCACCGGCACCGGCACCCCGGGTGTATCCGCGGTGTATCGGCCGTGGATGGGATGCGGCAAGGCTCCTGACCGCGACACAGCAGGTCATGCGAAGAGGGGATTCTCCGATGCGTTTCACCACAGTGACGGCCGCGGTCGTCGGCGTACTGGGCGCGGCTCTGATCAGCACCGCCGCCCCCGCCAACGCCACCGAGCAGTACACCGGCACCAGCGCGGTCGAGGTCGCGGCGCCGTGGCTCGAGGACACCGCGTCCGTGCCGGCGGCCGAGGGCGACTTCACGATCCAGCAGACGGCGGCCGGTGCCGTCAACTGGATGTCCAGCCGCCGCGGCAGCACCGCCTACGAGGGCTACTGCGAACGCGCCGTGCGGCTCGCGTGGGACCGCGCCACGCACCACGCCTCGGCGATCGACCACTGGCGGTCCTCCGACGGCACCCGCCGCACCACGGGCACGCCGCCCAAGGGCGCGTTCGTCTTCTGGAACATCAGCCAGTACGGCCACGTGGGCATCGCCGACGGCAACGGCGGCTTCTGGTCGACCAGCGTCGGCGGCAAGATCGGCCACGCCGGCTCGGTCGGCTACTTCAGCAACTACCTCGGCTGGAAGCCCGGCAACAGCAACTGACCGAGTGCACCCGCCGCGCGCGCCAGCGTGCGCAGCGCGGCGGGTTCGCCCTCCCGGTTGCCGGTGCGGCGGTAGGTCTCCAGCGCCTGCTGCACCAGGTCGTGCGCGGCCTCCGGGCAGCCGTTCGACAGCAGCGCCTCGGCCAGCTCCACCTGCGCGAACGCCGTGCACCGCTCGTCGGTGAGGTCCTGCAGGATCGACACGGCCCTGCGCGCGGAGACGAGCTCGGCGTCGTGCTCGCCCAGGGAGCGGTGCAGGGCGGAGAGCCGGACCAGCACCAACGCCTCCCGGTGCGCGTCACCGAGGTCCGCCGCGAGCCTGCGGCCGCTCATCAGCCACACGCGCGCCGACTCCTGGTCGCCCAGCGAACCGTGCACCCCGCCGACCGACGCCCGCAGGTGGGCGACGGAGTGCAGGTCACCGGCCGTCTCCAGCAGCTCCAGCGCCTCGGTGTAGCAGGCCATCGCCCGCTCGTGCTCGCCGCGCAGCCGCCAGACCGTGCCCACGCCCGCGATCGAGATGCCCTGGCCGCGCGGGTCGCCGGCCACGCGGTAGAGGTCCCGCGCCGCGAGCATGCCGCGTTCGGCGTCGTCGAACTCGTCGCGGTAGATGTGCACCTGCGCGATGCCCCGCAGCAACGCCGCCCTGCCCTCGGCGGACCTCGTGACCGCCAGCGCCCGCCGGTGGGTGCGCGCCCAGTCGTCGTAATGGCTGTGCAGGTCGAAGTACGGCACGCACGCCGCCGCCAGCTGCCACGCCACGTCGTCGAGCCCGGCCGCCGCGGCCAGCTCGACCGCGCCGCACAGCGTGCGCCGTTCCGCCTCGAACCACCCGACCGGTTCGGCCAGCAGGTGCTCGGGCGCCCGCACCGCGGCGACCGGGGCGATGGTCGTGCCGAACGTGACCGGCAGCCGACGTGCCGCCGTGACGGCGAGCCACAACCACGTGCGCAGCGTGCGGTCGAGCGTCTCCGCCCGGTCCGGGAGCGCGTCGGCCAGCTCCAGGGCGTGGCACCGCAGCAGGTCGTGCAACCGGTAGCGGGGCTGCCCGAGGCGGTCGGTCCCGCACGCCTCCAGCAGGTGCGCGTCGACCAGCCCGTCGAGCAGGTGCTCGCTGCCCGGCCGGTCCAGCAGCGCGTCCACGACCCAGCCGGGGAAGTCGTGCGGCCCCAGCAGCGCCAGCCGCACGAACGCGGCCGCCTCGTCGGCAGGCAGCTGCCGCACGCTCAGGTCGAAGCTCGCCCGCACCGCCAGCTCACCGGAGGACAGCTCGCGCAGCCGCGTCGACTCGTCCACCAGCCGCGCCCGCAGCACCCGCAACGGCCACCCGCCCCGACCGGCCAGCCGCGCGCCCGCGACCCTGATCGCGAGCGGCAGGTGCCCGCAGGCCGCCGTGATCGCCGCCGCCTCGTCCGGCTCGGCTTCCACCCGATCGCGTCCGGCGATCCCGGTCAGCAGCTCCGCTGCCTCCGCCGGTGCGAACGGCAGCAGCTCCACCTGCCGCGCACCGGGCAGCTCCGACAGCCGCCGCCTGCTCGTGAAGAGCACCCCGCACCCCGCCGCACCCGGCAGCAACGGCTGCACCTGCCGCACCGACGCCGCGTCGTCGAGCACCACCAGCACCCGCCGCCCCGCGAGCTTCGAGCGGAACAACGCCGCCCGCCCCGCCTCCCGCGACGGCAGCCCCGCACCGGTGACCCCCAGCGCGTGCAGCAGTTCGGTGAGCACGTCGGCCGGGTCGCGCGGTCGTTCGGCCGTGCCGCCGAGGTCGACGTAGAGCTGCCCGTCCGGGAAGTGCGCGGCGACCTCGTGCGCCACCCTGACCGCGAGCGTCGACTTGCCCACGCCCGGAGCGCCGGTCACGCCCGCGACCGCCACCTTGCCGCTGTCGCGCAACGCTTCGGCGAGCTCGGCGATCTCCGTGGCGCGTCCGCAGAAGTCGGCGACCGACGGCGGTAGCTGCCGGATCGGCGGTGCGTTGTCTTCTTCTTCGCCGCGCAGCACGGCGAGATGTGCCTCTTTCAGCACAGGGCCGGGTTCGAGTCCCAGATCGTTCGCGAGCCGTGCGCGCATGTCCGTGTAGACCTTCAACGCCTCGACGCGCTGGTTCGTGCGCTTCAACGCGATCATCAGCTGATAGCAGATGCTCTCGCGATAGGGGTGCACTTCGAGGAGGGCGCGCATCTCCGCGATGACCTCGTCGCCCTGTCCCCGTGCCACCTGCAACGCCAGCCGCTGCTCGGTCGCCGTCAGCCGCACTTCCTCCAACCGGGTGATCACGGGCTGCCACGCGTCGTTCTCCGGCAGGTCCTCGACCGGCCGGCCGCGCCACAACCCCTCCGCGGTCCGCAGCAGGTCGAGTGCGTCGCCGCTGGTGCGCGCCTCGGTGACCAGGTGCTCGAACCGCAGCGCGTCGAGCTCGTCGGGCGTCAACGCCAGCACGTAACCCGTGCCGTTCGTGCGCAGGCATTCGCCGAGGACCTGCCGCAACTGCCACACGTACGTGCGGACGTTCGCGACCACGGACCGCGGCTTGCTCTTCGGCCAGAGGACCTCGACGATCTGGTCGAGGGACACGGCGCTGTTCGCGTTCAACGCGAGATGAGCGAGCAACGCCCGCTGCTTCACCCCGCCCAGGCCCATCCGGCTGCCGTCCCGCCACACCTCCAGCGGCCCCAGCACGTTCACCCTGGTGATGGCCCCTCCTCTGGCGTGTTCCCGCTGACAGCAGCCCGCGCACGCGGCAGGATAGCGGCGGCAGCCCGCCGCCAAGACCCATTCGCCAGAAGATGTGGTAGCTCGTCAACCATGCACAAGCGTCACCTCGTCGCACTCGCGCTGCTGCTGAGCGCCTGCGGCTCCGAGACGTCGGTCCCCGCGATCGCGCCGACGTCCGCCCCCGAGCAGACCGTCTCGCCGCTGGCCGACCAGCACGCCCGCCTCGACGCCATCGGCACCCTCCTCACCTCCTGCGTCACCCGCCTGCGCGGCGAGCCCGTCGACCCCGCCGACAACTGCGCGAAGGTCATGCCGGACGTGTCCGAGGTGATCGGCGAGGTGGAGAAGAAGGGCGACCGGCTCTCGCCCACGACCCGCAGCGCCGTCGCGGACGTGCGCAAGCAGCTCGGGGAGATCCAGTCGTGCGAACCGTGGTTCGCCGCGGGCGGTCAGACCGCCGATCCCCGGTTGGACCAGCGGTGCCGTGACGCGTGGGACGCACTCTTCAGGAGCTACTCCGCCATCCGCAACGCCGCCTAGGGCTGCCCGAACCGCGTCGTGAGCACCGACGAGATCTCGTGGTGGCGCAACAGGAACGCCTTCTCGTCCAGCTTCTTGCGCCGCAACCACCCGGTGACCTCGGCATTGCACTTGCTGGCGTTGCACGACCCGCACGCGGGCACGACGTTGCCCAGCGTGTACCGGCCACCGCGCGACAACGCCTGCACGCAGTCCTTCTGCAACGAACCGGCCGCGGAACCGCAGTAGGCGCAGCCGCCCCACGAGGACTTCAGCGCGTCCCACTGCGCGTCGGAGAGGTCGTGGGCGACGCGCGCCATCCGCTTGCGGCGTTTGCGTGCCGCGCGCACTTGTTTGCTACCGCCGGTCGCCACGGGGTGGAAGCGTACGCATCGCGATGGTCAACAGGTCGGAGGCGGGGCCGCGGGGTGCCCTGCCCCTGGTCCACACGGCGCGCAGCGCGCGGTCGAGGTTGAGGTCGGTCACCTCGACGCGGACCAGCGCGCGGGTCGCCAGGTCGGTGGCGACCGCGTGGGCGCTGAGCACGGCCGGGCCGATGCCGCCGGTGGCCGCCGCCTTGATCGCGGTGGTCGAGGACATCTCCAGCAACGGGTCCGCGGTGATCTCCAGGTCGATCCCGCGCAGCGCCGACCGCAGCGCCTGCCGGGTGCCTGAGCCCTGTTCGCGCGACACCAGCGGCGTGGCGGCCAGCGTGGCAGCGGTGATCCTGCGGCGGCGGGCCCACGGGTGGCCGGGCGCGACGACCAGCACCAGCTCGTCGTGGCCGACGACGCGGCTGTCGAGACCGGCGGGCACGTCGGTGCTCTCGATGAAACCCAGGTCGGCGCGGTCGGCGAGCACCTGGTCGGCGACGTGCGCGGAGTTGCCCGCCGTCAGGACGGTCGCGGTGTCCGGGCTGACCGTGCGCAACGCGATCAGCCACGCCGGCAGCAGGTACTCGGCCACGGTCAGGCTCGCGGCGACCTTCAGGTGGCTCTGCCGGTCGGCGCGCAGGCTCGTCAGACCGGCGTCGAGGTCCGCCGCCTTCGCGAGCACCGGTGCCGCCCAACCGGCGACGAGCTGCCCCGCCGTGGTGAGCGTCGCGCCGCGCGAGGTGCGTTCGAGCAGCGCCACGCCGACGCGGGCCTCCAGCACCCGGAGGCGTTCGCTCGCCGACGGCTGGGACATGCCGTGGGCCTTCGCGGCACGGCCGATGCTGCCGAGCTCCGCGACGCTCAGCAGCAGCTCGTAGCTGACGAGGTCGGTGACGCGTCCCGGCAAAGGCATAGGGGCAGCCTATGTCGTCATCGGAGATCGGTGCCTACCGAGGTGGGCGCGCGCAGGGCACCTTGGTGTCGTGACCGCTCTCGCACCTCACCCACACACCGTGCCCCATGAGGTGCGACGAGCGGCGCCCTTCGGCCCCAACCTGTTCGCGTCCGTGATGGGCACCGGCATCGTCGCCACTGCGGCTGCCTCGCTCCCGCTGCACGTCCCCGGTCTGCGCACCGCGGCGACGTTCGTGTGGCTGCTGGACGCGGCACTGCTGGTGTTCCTCACGGTTGCCGCAGTCCGCAGCTGGACGTGGGCGACCGTGCGCGCGCAGCTGCGCGACCCGGTGATGGCGCACTTCTGGGGCGCGCCCGCGATGGGGTTGATGACGGTCGGCACCGGCGCGCTGCTGCTGGGCGCCGACCTCGTCGGCCTGACCGCGGCGCTCGCGATCGACTGGACGCTGTGGACGCTCGGCACCGTGCTGGGCCTGGTGACGTCGGTCGTGGTGCCGCTGCGGATGTTCGGCAGCGGTGAGCTGCCGTTCGCCGGCTGGCTGATGCCGGTCGTGCCGCCGATGGTGTCCGCGGCGTCCGGCGCGCTGCTGGCCGCGCACCTGCCGCCCGGCCAGTTCCAGCAGACGATGGTCCTGCTCTGCTACGCGTTGTTCGGCGTGAGCCTCTTCGCGACGGTCTGCCTGGTGCCGCAGATCTGGCACCGGCTGGTGCAGCACGGCCCCGGCGAAGTGGTGCCGACGCTGTGGATCGTGCTCGGCCCGCTCGGCCAGTCGATCACCGCCGCGAACCTGCTCGCCGGCGTCGCGGTGCTGCCCGGCCAGACCGCGTTCGCCGTGCTGTACGGCGCGACCACGTGGGGCTTCGCCCTGCTGTGGGTGGCCATCGCGACCGCGGCGACCGTGCGCGCGGCACGGGCCGGGATGTCGTTCGCGTTGACGTGGTGGAGCTTCGTCTTCCCCCTCGGCACGCTGGTGACCGGCACGAGCGCGCTGGCCGCGAAGGTCCACTCGCCGATGTTCGTCGTCGTGGCCGTCGTGCTCTACGCCGCCCTGGTGCTGTCGTGGGCGACCGTGGCGGTGCGCACGATCACCAGTTTCGTGAGTCCCCGCGTGCGTTAGGCGCGGCTGGACCACGTCGAGCCGCGGTGCGGCGGAGGCGGTCCGCGCGGCGTGCGCGACCACCTGCGCGTCGCGTGGAGCAAGTCAGCGGCGACAGATCGAAGTTGGTCGTCGTGATGCATGAAGTGCGGGAATCAGCTCGGTGAGACGTAGCGCTGCCGTGCAGTGGCAACCATTCGAGACTTGCTGACGGACGTCATACCGCTGGGCAGACAGATCGCGCGGGCGTACCGATTGAGCCTTCCTCCCCGCCCTCTCGGGACGTCCGATCCCTCAACGATCTTGTCCGGGCGGACTCGCCTTTCTAGTCCCTTGGCAGCTGCACGATGAGTACCGGTGTCCCGGTGACCGTGAGGCTGTCGCCTGCGTGCACTGGCCGGCTGGTGCCGTCGAGGGTGCGCACCTCTGTGGCGTCTGGTGGGAGGGCTGTCGTCGCGGTGTGCTCGTGGGTCCAGCGGATCGTGAGCAGCTGACCGTCGTCCGCGGTGAACTCGCATTGCCACACGGTGGCAGGCAGGCCGACGGCGAGCCCTTGACCGCATCCCCGGGTCCTGGTGCGGGTCAGCCACCGTTGCAGCTCCTCCACCGCGAGTGCGGCGCTCGTGGGTGGGCTGCCGACGGTCTGCAGCGTGATGGGCAGGCCGCCACCGCCCCAGTTGTAGAAGTAGGTTCGTTCGAGGTTGAAGCGGGAGCCGTGGATCGCGACCAGGTAGAAGCGTGTGGCGTAGTCGATCGCACGCTGCTCGTCCAGCCGTTCGTCGCGCACGTATTCATAGGTGACACCGGTGTTCCACAGGCGTGGGTGCACGCCCGCGTCGTGCAGGGCACCGTCGATCTGTTGCAGGAGGTCGATCATGGTTTCCGGCGGGTCAGCCGCGCGTTGCTGATGCAGTTTGAGTCCTGCGACATCGCAGTGGTCGTAGCCGCGCAGCTCGGTGAATTCGCGCAGTACGGAGCGGCCCTCGTACGTCCACAGCCGATCGATCGAGGGGCACACCACGACCGCTTGCGGGTCGGCGGCCTTGATGGCGCGCCCGGCAAGCTTGGTCATCTCGACCAGAGTGGCCGTCGTACCGGAGAAGTAGCGCTGGTCGTTGGCGTGGACCCAGACCTCATAGGCGTCGATCCGGCCGTGGTAACGGGTTGCCACTGCGCTGACGAACTGTTCCCACACGGTCAGGTCGTCGGGCGGCGCGCTACGCGAACCGTCTCCGTACGGTGCCTTCGGCCCGGCGGGCGCGGCCCACTCCGGTGTGCCGCCGAACACCAGCGTGGCCGGCAGATCTGCCTTCCGCGCGCCGACGACGAGGCGGTCGAGGACGGTCCAGTCATAGGTGTCGCGCCGCGGCTGCAGCCTCGCCCACCGCGTACCGCTGTCCCAGAACCGCAGACTGCCGACCCGGAACGACGGCATCACCCCGCTCGACGAGGATGCCGTCACGCCGAACAGCGACGGAGCCAGCGGCTGCTCGCGCTGCCAGGACGGACCGGTGATCTGCCGCTGCGCGGCAACGGGTCCGACGTCCGTGCCGCTGGCTGCCAGCGACACCAGGACGAGCGCGAGCATGAGCACGACGCACACCCGGGACAGGGCGCGCGTGCGCGGCAGAGACCGAGGAAGTGCACGAGGTTCCGGTGCTCGATCCGCGGTGTGCGGCATCACCGGTCGGCCTGTCGCCGCCCTCCACTGCGCGAGCAGTTCGACCAGTTCCACGTCATCGGCTGAACAGGCCGTGGCAATTCCGACTACGGTCTGGTAGTCGGGCGGGACTGTTTTTCCAGAGCAATACCTGTGCAGGGTGGAACTGCTGACGTGTGCTTTTCTGCCCAACTCGGAATAGCTCAGTCCGCTCCGCTGCTTGAGCTTCGCAAGGTGGCACGCGAGTTCTTCGTTCCCTTCCGGCACACCTACCGCCCTCCCCAAGCTCAGGTGTCACGGGCCAGTATGGCAGTCATCCCATGCTCGGAGGTAGAGCCTGGTCAGGGCATGTCGCGCCATGTCGGGATGGTGGCGTGTTGTCCGAGTGCAGGTGCGTCGGCATCGTGTGGCGTGGCCGTGCGGTCACGAACATCGCGCGAAAACACAGGAAGTCCATTCACAGCCCAAGGGGATGATTTGTTAAACCGAAGTATGCTGTGCCGTCGTTCGGTGAACGCCGCAGTGGTTGCGCTGATGCTGCTTTCCGGCAGTGTCGTCGCGGTTGCGCCGACTCCGGCAGAGGCCGCCGCAGTACTGACTGCAGGCATGACCGGTCCTCGCCCATCGGCGACCCGGATTCCATTCTCGATCTCCGACAAGGTGTCCGCGTCGGTCGACGTCGGTACCGGCAATCTGCTGGTCACGACCTCCGACCTGGCGCTGCCCGGCATCCAGGGCGATCTTCAGCTGGGTCTGACCTACAACAGCCTGCGTCTGGGCACGGGCGCCGCGCTGCCGTCCGGATCGGCCGGCGCAGGATGGGCGATGAGGGTCGGCCAGGACACCAAGGTGGTCCTGAACTCCGACAACTCCGTGCTCTACCTCGCGCCCGAAGGCCGCGAGGGCCTGTTCCAGCCCTCCGGTGCGACGGCGTACACGGCACCTGCCGGTTTCAAGGTCGCGATGGTGAAGACCGCCTCGGGCTGGACGATCACCGACCACGACAGCAACTCGGTGTCGGCGTTCGACTCGACCGGACGGCTGGTGTCGATCAGGGACCGCAACGCCCAGACCTCCACGTTCACCTACACCTCCGGCAAGCTGACCCAGATCGTGTCGACCCGCGGCGGTACCGGTGCCCGGACGGCGAACCTCACCTGGTCGGGCAACCTCACCACCATCGCCCAGACCGGCGACGAAGGCACTCCCCGCAGCGTCGTCTACACCTACACCTCAGGCAAGCTGACCAAGATCACCGACCCGACCTCGCGGGACACCCGCTTCGGCTACGACGCGACCACCGGCGATCTGACCACGATCACCAACGGCGCCGGCAAGCAGACGGCCATCCAGTACGACACCTCGCACCGGGTCAAGAAAGTGACCCAGGAGAACCCGGCCGGCGGCGCGGCAACCCGATTCACCTACTACTCCGCCGGGGAGACGCTGGTCGCGAGCCCGAACAACACCGAGGCCACTCCCGCCAACGGCCCGCAGACCGACTACTTCCTCAACGCCCAGGAACTCGTGACGTCCGTGACCGACCCGCTCGGCCGGGGACGGGCCAAGACCTACACCCCGTTCCACGACGTCGCGACCTCGACCAGCGGCACCGGAGGCGTCACCGTCTTCGGGCACGACCCGGCCGTGAACGCCGGTGAGTCGCTGACCAGCATCACGTCGCCGACCGGGGCGAAGTCCACCGCCACCTACGCCAACACCGGAGCGGCGAGGTACCTGCCGTCCGGCGGTACCGATGAACAGGGCAACAACAAGCTGCTCACCTACGACGGCGCCGGCAACCCGCTCAGTTCGACCAACGCCACCGCGAGCGCGACTTCGAAGGTCGACTACAACGCCGACGGCACCCTCAACACCTCCACCGACCCGCGCGACAACCTCACCGACTACACCGCCAACACCGATCACCAGGTCACCGACATCACCCCGCCGGCCGGCTCGAGCCTGGCACCGACGGTGATCTCCTACGACGGGTTCGGACGGCTGCACGCAGTCCGCGACGGTCGCGGACTGCGCACGATCTACGCCTACGACCGCGCCGACCGGGTCAAGACCATCCAGTACTCCGACACCACGCCCGACGTGGCCTTCACCTACGACGATGCCGGGAACGTGCTCACCCGGACCGACGCCTCGGGCACGACGACGTTCACCTACGACGCTCAGAACCGGGTCACCTCGCGCACCGCGACCTCCGGCGGCGGCACACTGTCCTACGGCTACGACAAGGCAGGCAACCTGACGTCGAAGACCGACGCCCGCGGTACCACCGGCTACGTGTACGACGCGGCCAACCAAGTCACCGAGATGACCCTGCCGAACGGGCAGAAGACCGCTTTCGCCTATGACGACAACGGCAAGCGCACCGACACCTGGTTCAACGCCAACGTCTCCCGAACCACCTTCGCAGCCCACACGAAAACCGTCTTCGACAAGGCCGGTCGGATCTCACGGACCTGGACCTCACGCGCGTCCAACGACGCGACCAAGACGTTCGACACGGGGTTCTGCTACTCGCCCCACGTCGCCGGGCAAGCGTGCCCGTCGGCATCGGCCGGCACCGACACAGGTCTGATCAAGTGGTCGACCGACAACTTGAACTCCGCGCTGTCTCTCTACAGCTATGACACCTCCAACCGGCTCACCGCGGTCTCGAACCTCGGCGGTCACGACTACGCCTACACCTACGACAAGGCCGGCAACAGGCTCACTGCGAAGGTCGACGGCACCACCGCGCAGACCCTGACCTACAACACGGGCAACCAGATCTCGAACACCGGCTACAGCCATGACGCCGCCGGGAACCGCACCGCCGACCCGACCCGGGGCAACTTCACCTACAACGCGGCAGGCCAAACCACCGCCCGTACTCAAGGATCGTCTTCGAGCACCTACACATGGGGCGGTGGCGACCAGAACGAGCTCGTCTCCTCCACCACCGGGGGGAGCACAACGAGCTACGTCTACGGACGCAACGACACCAACGGTGTCCCGATGCTGCAGTCGATCACCAAAGACGGTCAAACCAGCTACATCGACACCGACCCCACCGGTTCCCCCATCGCCTTGCACACCCCTGCCGGAGTCCACTACTACGCGCTCGACAACCAGGGCAGCCCGGTCAACCTGATCACCAACGCCGGAGCCGTGTCCGCCACCTACACCTACGACCCCGCCGGAAAACAGCTCAGCGCCACCGGAACCGCAGCCTCGTCCAACCCCATTCGTCACACCCGAGGTCTGCTTGACGAGAACACCGGTTGGCTCAAACACGGCGTCCGCTGGCACGACTTGGCCACCGGCAACTGGACTGCTCTCGACCCCATCAGCCTGATCCTCGAGCCCGACATCGCCAGCCGGTACGCCTACGTCGGCGGCAACCCCGTCAACCGCATCGACCCCACTGGCCTGTACGCCGATACCTCAAGGGCGTGTCTCGCCGGCGCCGTGGGTGCTGCCATCTACGCGTGGCCCGCCGGCCCTGGAGCTGTGACCGCCGCTGCTGCCGGAGCGTGCTTGACCGGCGTCATCACGAACTGGATATCGAACGGGCTCGGCGATTGATCCCACAACGAGGCCGTCCCTCAACACGCCGTGTCGACAGGTGCTGAGGAAGTAGCCGCGGCACCCGCACAAATATCAGGGGTCATCGCGAGAAAGGTGGTCACCTGGTTTCGGCCAGGAGCGTGGTCGGGCGCTCGGCTGGGGTGTCCCAGTCGAGCGCTTTGCGTGGGCGGTGGTCCGGTTGTGCGGCATGACTTCCGGCAGACCTGCAAGAACCGCCATCACATGTGTCTTCGATGCGACCGCGGTGATGCGCCGCCGCCGCAGAGCGGGCAAACTGCGTCGGGCAAGCGTGCCGAGCCGGTATGCCTGTTCATGGCCGAAATCGCGGTTGCCGAGCAGGTAGGTCACGTGATCCTGGCCCGGAACCCATCTCCTTCAGCAGAAGCGCCGGGGAGAATTCCCGGTTCGCCAGGACGATGGCCGCATCGAGGGGTGTCGAGCGAATCGACGTCGCAGGCCCGCACGTCGAGCCCGCGCTTCTCCTGGCGTCGTGCTACCTCCCGTTCGGGAGCCTTCGGCCACGCGGCCAGAACGACCTGAACGCAGATGATCTCTCCTGGGGCCTCGCCGCTCGGACCGGTGAGCCTCTTCGCGTACTCGCTGTCGCCCTTGCCCTGGGTGGTCTTTTACGCCGAAAGCTCCCGTGCGCTCGTGCCGGCCGGCGCGAAGGTGGTCTGCTCCTCGGCGACAACGACGCCGTCGAACCCGCCGGTGGACGTTCCGGAACCACCGGGCATGTGCAAGCGTGGTCGTGCCCAGCCCAGGTCGCGTGTCGGCTGCGGTGGACCGGAACACGTGACGAATCCCGTGTTGTCAGGTGGCCCGCTGTTACCGCGTTCACGATCTTGATGGTCGCGCTCTCACTGGCGAACATAGGCCGGTTGGCGGTAATTGGGGTGATCTGACAACGTTGTCATTCGCCTGTAACTGCAACCAACTCTGTGGTGGCAGCGTGAGAGCGTTTCCGCGCGCCGACGACGCGCAGCGCTTTCGCGACAGCGCCCTGACCTGCCAAAACAGGTTGAAAAAGGCTCGCTGCTCCCGCGATCATGACTTCCTGTGTTCAGATGAACACGGGATCAGTCCCGGATCTGCGTGTTGGAGTTCTCCTTCCAGAGTGGACCTGCTGACTGCGACGCCGAACACCGGGCTGCCGGGTTCGAGCAGTCGTCCTGCTGCGAGAGCGCCCACCGGCGCCGGGTCGAACCCGATGCCCGCCAGGAACTCCGCCACCAGCGCGACAGCGGCCGGGTCGTCGCCGGCGACGCCGAGTGCGCGGTCGGCGGGTGGTCAGTGGTTCATCGCGTCCACGACGACCTTGCCTGCGAACGGCGCCGGGTCGAGCTCGCCGAACCGGTGCCACGGGATCGCGAGGATCACGAGCCCGACGTCCGCGACCGACCGGTCCGCTCGCATGTGCGGACTGCGTGGAGATAGTCCACGGACGGGGGTGTTTGGATCGCGACCAGAATGGTGAGGTGAATGCGGCCGCAGCATGTATCCGCAGCTCAACGCCCGGTTCCGGGTCATTGTCGAATCCCGAGAGGGAAGGCTATCCTAATTGCCGTTCGAATTGCGGGCCGTGGTGAGCGGTGGCATCGTCCGAATCACCGGACCACATTCCCACCACGGATCACAGGAGCGGACATGACCACCCTCGAGAACCCGGCGATGCCCGCCGTCCACGAGTGCACCGTGAGCGGCTGCTCCTACAACCACGACGGCTGCCACGCCTTCGCGATCACCGTGCGCGGTGACAACGGGGCTGCCGACTGCGGCACGTTCATCCCGCTGAGCACCAAGGGCGGCCTGGACAAGGTGATGGCCCAGGTGGGCGCCTGCACCCGGACCGACTGCGTGCACAACGCGTCGCTGGAGTGCACCGCGCAGAGCGTGCGGGTCGGGCAGGGCGAAGGCGACCACATGGCCAACTGCCTGACCTACCAGCCGCGTTGAGCTCGTAGCGCTCGAACAGCACCGCGGTCACGCCGGATGCGTGACCGCGGTGCTGTCGTTTCAACTCTGGGGGCGGACGTCCCACGAGAGGTGGCCGTCGTCCCAGCACCACAGCCGGTACAGCGGGTCGTCGTTGCGATCCAGCAACCGTGCGAGGTGGTCGAGCATCGCGGTGACGCTGGGCCAGTCCGGCGCCGGCAGGAGGCCCGAGCCGTCCTCGTGGGTGATCACGCTGCCGTTGGCCAGGTCCACGACCAGCAGGTCGGCGCCTCCGTCGCAGTCGACCGCGATCGGTAGCCACCCCGTCCGCGCGGCGCGGTGCGCGAGGGCTGAGCGGGCGTCCAACGGATGCCACGACACCGGCAGGAGCGGGCTGAAGTCGCGGAGCCGGGCCAGGTCGACGCCGCCGAACAGTCGCCACCACGCGGCGAGGTCAGGTGGCAGACCAGCCCTCCGGAAGCTCTGTGGTGGCAGGAAGGCCGCGTGCAGCGCCGGTGCGTGCTCACGGACCCAGGTCGCGATCCGCGGCCAGGTCTTCTCGACGGGCTGGTGTTGCACCACGGTCCGCAACCTACGTGCGCTGGATCGTCGCTGTCACCGCGATTTCCACCCACCGGCCGATCAAGAACCCCGGGGCGCGGATGCCCAGCGTCCTGCGGTCCAGCCTCGCGGTCAGGACCGCGTCTCGCCGGTGACGCCGCTCAGCTCCGCCGACGTGCCGGGGCGTGCAGCGTGCCGGTCACCAGCCAGCTGCGCCCGGCCAGGACCACCGACGTGGCGGTGAACGTCATCGTCGGGTGCCGGTCCCGGTCACGTCTGGCATTGCCGGTGTCGATGGCCACCAGGCCCAGGGTGCCGTACACGGTCAGCAGCGCGCCGTTCGGTCCGATCTCGACGGTGCCGCCCGTGACGGGCACGGTCCCGGTGCGGCCCCAGGTTGCCGACTCGGAACGTCGCCGAGCAGCGTTCGGTCTGCCACAGGCCGGCGGTGAGGGTCGCGCGGCGGTCACGACCGGGCTCAGGTGTGCTCGTGCACCTCGTGGACGGGGTAGATCTCGACTCGGTCGGCAACCGGCAGCAGCGCCGGGTCCTGCCCGAGCAGCTCACGGCGCTGCGCGCCCGATTGCTCGCCCGTCGCGCCATGGCGGCTACCGTCGCGGGTGCGCCTGCGAGAAGGCGCGCGAGCTGTCCACGGCCGCTTCTCGACCTCGCCGTCCGCAGCGGCGACCCCGACGCCGAGTTCGACGGGATCCACGCGCGGCACCTGGTGTTGTGCGCGCCACAGTTCCAGAACGAACGGGTCGCGCTCGCCGAGCGGGCCGTCGAGCTGGCTAGGAGCGCGCGGCAGCCGCACGTAGAGCTGTGGGGGTACGTGTGGCTGGTCGACGTGGCGTTCCAGGTCTGGGACTTGGTCGGGGTGGACCGCGAGCTGGCGTTGATCGAGCAGTTCGCCGCGGCGCGGCAGCACGGGGTCGCTTAGTGGCACCTGCACTGGTTGCGGGCGGCCAGGGCGGCGTTGACCGGGCGGCTCGACGACGCCTGGGAGCTCAACCGGACCGCCCGCGCGGTGGCCGATACGGGATGGCGCTGGTCGAGGGCACCATCGACGACGCGGTGGCGCGGGAGTCGCCACGTTCGAGCGGTTCCGCGCCGTGCCGGCCACCCTGGAGGTCGGGCCGATGTGGGCGCCGATGGTCAGCCCGATCGGCGTCGTCGCCTGCCTGCTCGGCGACGCCGAGACCACCGCGATCGTGCACCGCACGCTCGCCTCGCTGGAACCGCACTTCGCCGCCGACGGGCTGGCTCGGTGTTCTGCAGCGCCGCCACCCCGTGGCTGCTCGGGGACCTGGCCATGGCCTGTGACGACGTCACCGGCGCGATCGGCCACTACCGCGAGGCCGCCGAGATGGACGTCCGCATCGGCGCCCGCCCGTTCCTCGCGCTCACCCGCCTCGGCCTCGCCAGGGCCCTGCTCGCCGCCGGTGAACACACCGAGGCCAGGAGCCTCGCCACGCAGGCCGCGGGGAGTTCCGCGCGCTCGACCTACCGGTGCGGCTCGCCGAGGCCGACCGGTTGCTGCAACGCATCGGGGCCGAGGAACGCGCGGCAGACCTGTTGTCACGATGCAAGGCCAAGGTCGTGGAGCTCATCGCCTTGGCCGCTCGCATGCCCGGCGTCTCTTGAACATTGGCGAACGACAGGAACCCATGACCATTGCAAGAGTGGACCGACTGGCTTGCCAGCCGGTCCGGTCCGCTGATCACTTTGAGTCGCCAACTAGATTCCCAAAAAGTCAGCGAAACAGCACGATGAACGCACCATCGCCGGATTTGGACTCACACACGCATTCTGGCTCGACCACCTATGGTCACTAATCGAACTGCATACTAGCCTCCTAGTCCGAACAGGCGAACTTCGGTTGCTGGGCTAACGAATTAACATCACGGACGATCTACGTATGAGATGATGATTTTTTGCAGCTACTCTTGAGGTGACCGGTTGTACGACGCATCGCCAGAAACCGTTGCAGTACTTGAAGCGATGCTGCGTCGCCGAGCGCGACATGTGGCAAGTGTGTTACTCAGCAGCTTTGTCGCCCCTGCGCTGGTGGAACGGGGAGGTCCGCCGGTCGGATCAGTAAGGATGTGGGGCTGGCCTCTGTACAGAAAACACATGTGGCACCAAGAAATTGATCGTTCTGACTGGAGTTTGAAGTCTGGAGCCCAATGTGGATTAGAAGAAGACATCTTCGAAAGCTATTACCTTTGTGTTGGCGGAAATATCGTCTTCGAGTCCTGGTGTCAGACTTCGGAATTCCGACACGACAAACCTGTTCGCCGAACTGCAAAAAGCTTGGAAAGGTTCGGCATCGCATCAGTCGAGGATATTCAAGCTCTGGACTTCAATCTCACTTCACGGCAGCACAGCAGTCATCGCAGACCTCGCGGACAAGTGCGGTCCTGGAAGGTCGAGCGATGTCATGACCCCGCGGTTGCCGTGTGGGGTATGGGTTTGTCGAACCACATCGACCGGCTCGCCGCCGGGTGCCTCGTCCCAGCTGTCGTATCTCTCCTCTGTCCGAACTTGTCTCAGGGTCTCAGGGGTGGCAATTTCCACAACTAAAAGTTGAAGAGAGCTCAGGTGAATCCCTGGGTTTGCAAATCGCTCGGCGGCTAATGTTTGATTAGTGCGGATTGGTGTTCGATCGCAATAGTCGGTGTTTTAGGTTCTCTGTTCTCCGGTAAGTTCAGCGAGCCGGCTTTGGACATGAGTGATCCTGGGCTCATCTGCCACTCTTCCGAATAATTCTACTGCGGTAGTCAGCGCCGCCACGGCTTCGGAGAGCTGCCCGAGGTTTGCCTGTGCTTCCCCTAACGCCTCCCATGCAAGTCCCTCCAGATGGACGTGCGGTGATCCGCGGAGCAATCCGACCGCGATCGATGCGCAGTCCCGGGACTCGATGAAGCCGCCTAGCGCTCGATGATCAGTTGCGATGTCCACCAGCGACAACGATTCATACAGCTGATTGCCGAGTTGGCGGTAGATCGTTCTGGCCTGCATGTGGGCCCCAAGTGCGTCCTCTAGGCGCTCCATCGACGAGTAGATCGTCCCGAGGATCCCGAGGCTGCGTGCAGTTCCCAGCTGGTCCCCATTTGTACGGCACAGCTCCAGCGCCGCCGTGCCGGTAGTCAGGGCCTCCTCATGACGTCCACTGTGCAAGTGAAACCCGGCGATGTCGCGGAGAATCCACGCATGCCGAAAAGTGTCGCCCAGTCTGATGCTGAGCTTCAATGCTCGTTCGCTGCAGCTCATCGCTTCTTCGGAACGCCGCTGCCGGCCGAGTACGTAGCCGCTCACGCTGAGGAACATGCATTCGGCTTGGTCGTCTCCTATGCTCTGTGCGCTGTTCAGACCCAGTCTGCACACCTCGATCCAGTCGTCGTGGTGCCTTCCGAAGTCGAACAGGTAGTTCAATGCTGCAGCTAGTCGACATGCCAAGCGATGTTCACCGGCCAGGTTTGCCGCTGTCACGGTGGCGATGAGGACCAGTCGGCGCCGGGCAAGCCACTTCATCGCCTTGTCAGGATCGCTAAAAGTTCCGGACTGTTCGTGTGTTTTCCCGGATCGCCAGCTTTCCAGCACGTCGTTCGCGATCTCAGACATGGTGGTGTAGTGGGAGAGCACCCTCAGGAGTGCGGTTTGCCGCTCAACGGGGTCGTGATCCTTCAATCTTCGATGCGAGTAGAGCCGCATGAGGTCATGAAAGCCGTACCAGCCGGGCTCGTTGTCCTCGACGAGGTGAGCTCGGCGCAGCTCGCGAAGCTGCCTGCGAATTGCGGCGACAGGCAGGTCGACGAGCATGCTGACGCTGTCCACCTCCAGCTCGTCGCCTGGGTGCAGTGCCAACAATCGGAACAACCGTTGCTGATCGACGGGGAGGGCGCGGTACGAGAGGTCGAAGGCCGCGTGAACGGCACGACTGTCACCGTCGTCCAGCAGGTCGAGCCGGTCCCGAGCCTGTGCGAGCTCAGCCACCCAGTCGGTGTGCGAGTCCTCATCACGTAGTGCGGCCATGATTCTCAACGCCAAGGGCAAGTATCCGCAGAGGCGGGCGAGCTCAATGCTTCCCACGAGAGCTTCGGAAGCTGCCGCGTCGAGTGCGCCGATCTCAAGGTGGTGTGCGTCATCGAGGCCGTTGATGCGATGTCTGCTGGAGATCACCACCTTGTGCCTCAGAACGCCAGGTAGGAGCGGTTTGACTTGCTCGACCGAGGATGCGTTGTCAAGCACGACCAACATGCGGTCCTGTTTCGCCAGCATCGACCTGAACAGTGCTGAGCGTTGGTCTTCCTCCGGTGGAATGTCGTTGCCGGCGACGCCGAGCGCACGTAAGAAGTTGTCGAGAGCCTGCGTTGGCGACACCCGCCGCGCATCGTCGTAGCCTTGAAGGTCGACGAAGAGGACTCCTCCGGGAAATTCTCCTTCCTCGATCGCCGCGTGTGCCGCGTGCAGCAATAGTTCAGTTTTGCCGATTCCTGCTAGTCCTGAGGCGATCGCGCTTGGTCCCGAACGCTGCCACGTCGCGCGCAACTCACGAAGCTCGTCCTCGCGACCGAGGAACCTGGTGGTCGCGGGCGGAAGCCCGGCCAGCGCCTGGAGTGTCACCGGGGCCGCGTTGAAGATCACCTGGTTCACGTCCCTGGCCTGCACGAGCTGACCTGAGTTGTCGCCGGTGAGAGTGTTGTGCACGTCGTCCGCCACACACCTGTATCGCTGGGCGTCTCGGAATGTTGCTGCCCGTACGATCCGGAGACTGGCCGACGATGCGGCTATCGCGCCTACGCGTCTGTCAGCTATCGGGTCTGAGCGACGCCCCCACTGTGAACCATTGTGTTCTACGCTTCGGTAGTACGCATCGACACCGCCAGCACTTGTCAAGGGCCAGAATGCGGTGAGCGCGTTCGCTCGTCTAGCGCTCCAGGCCGAGGGCCAGCGTCAGCTCCAGCACCCGCTGCGGTGACCCGAGGTCCGGGAACAGGTCCCGCAGCTGCTGCATCCGGTACCGCACCGTCTGCGGGTGCACGAACAGCGCCGTCGCCACCTCTTCCCGCCGCCCCTGGTGCAGCAGCCACGCCCGCAACGTCTCCTCCAGCCGGCGCGCCGAGTTCTCCGGCAGCGCGTGCAAGGGGGCCAACGCGCGTGCGCGCAGGTCGGCGTACGCGTCGGCATCGGCGGTCAGCACCAGTTCAACCAAGTGCTGCTCGGTGTCACGGATGTCCGCCGACACCGCACGCGCGCGCAACGCCCGTGCGTATGAGGCTGACGCACGCACCCAAGGTCGCGCGGGACCGACAACGGCGCTGCGGTCGGTCAGCTGGCGCAACAGGTGCGCGCGGTCGGCGTCGGGCACCAGCAGGACGCCGGTCGCGTCCGGCAGGTCGTCCAGCACCAGCGTGCCGGGGTCGAGCGCGCGGAACGCCGGGCGGGCCTGCGCGGCGGGCAGCAGCACCACGGTCACCGTCGTGGGCGGTGGCCAGCCGGCCCTGTTCGCCGAGGCCAGCAGCGCCTCGGCGCCCGCGCCGGTCAGCAGGTCGCGGGCGAGCTGTTCCAGGTGCCGCTCGTGGGCCATGCCGCGTGCGGCCAGCTCGTCGGCGTGACCGGCGGCCGACGCGGCGGACAGCTCGTCGATGTAGGCGAAGGTCAGCTCCGCGAACTTCGCCACCTCCTCGGCGGGCAGACCGGCCGCCACGGCGCCTTCGGCGAGCCCGCGCCAGGCCACGCGCGCACCGACGCGGTAGGCGCTGAGCAGGGCGTCCATCGAACGGCCGTCGCGGACCTCGCCGCGGCCGAGCTCGTAGGCGGCGTCGCTCGCGTCCCCACCGGTGGCCACGCCACCCGCGAGGTCCAGGTAATGTCCGAGCGCCGTGCGCACCGCACGCCGTATCGTGCCGCCCATCCGGCCCGACAGGGCACCGGCGTAGCTCGGCACCTCGTCGATGATGGCCTGCACCACCTCGTCGGCCGTGGTCTTCAGGGCCGCCCGCAGCGCGGTGACCGTCGTCTCGTCCAGGGCCAATTCGGTGGCCCGCCGCATTGCCTGAGTCACGATTTGTTCCCTGCGAACAATCTGGTCGAGCAAATTCACGTCCTGCGGACAGGACTTTACGCCCTGTGGCGCATCAAGCTGGAGTCATGACGAGTGCCGCCCTACGCAGCAGGGCGTGGAAACTGCTTGAGCTGGTCACGACGCCACTGCTGCCGTCCGACTACCTCGACCTGGTGAGCCCGCTGCGCGCGGGCGCTGACCTGCGTGGTCGCATCGAGGCCGTCCACCCCGAGACGGGGGACGCCGCGACCATCGTGATCAGGCCGGGCAGAGGCTGGCGCGGTCACGTCGCCGGCCAGTACATCCGCGTCGGTGTCGACGTCGACGGCGTGCGCCTGTGGCGCGCGTACTCGGTGACGTCACCGACGAACCGCGCCGACGGCCGCATCACGATCACCGTCAAGGCCATCCCGGACGGCAAGGTGAGCAACCACCTGGTCCGCAAGGCCAAGCCGGGCATGGTGATCCACCTCGACCAGGCCACCGGCGAGTTCGTGCTGCCCGCCGCGAAGCCCGCCAAGGTCCTCTACCTCACCGCCGGCAGCGGCATCACGCCCGCGATGGGCATGCTGCGCGACACCCGGCTCGACGACGTGGTGATGATCCACTCCGCGCCACGCGAAGAGGACGTCATCTTCCGCAACGACCTGCACGACCTCGTCGCCGACAAGGCGCTGCGGCTGCTGGAGCTGCACACCGACACCCACGGCATGCTCGACGTCGCCCGGCTCGAGGACCTCGTGCCCGACTGGGCCGAGCGCGAGACCTGGGCCTGCGGTCCCGCGGGCCTGCTCGACGCCGCCGAGGCGCACTGGGCCCGGCACGGCATCCCCGAGCGCCTGCACACCGAGCGGTTCCGCCCGACCGTCGTCGTCGCCGGCGAGGGTGGCGAGGTCACGTTCGGCACCACGGGCAAGACCGTCGAGGCCGACGGCGCCACCCCGCTGCTGGACGTCGGCGAGAGCGCCGGCGTGCTGATGCCCTCCGGGTGCCGCATGGGCATCTGCTTCGGCTGCGTCACGCCGCTCAAGTCCGGTGCCGTCCGCGACCTGCGCACCGGCGAGATCACCGAGGCAGAGCCGGGCGTGCTCGTGCAGACCTGCGTGTCCGCTGCCGCGGGTCCGTGCGAGCTCGAACGCTGACCCGCACCCCACCACAGACATCCTTCCCCCGCGAAGCGGCCCACCTCCAGCCGCCGAACCCCTCGAAAGCGAGCTCCATGACCGCCATCGACCCCACCGCCCACCTCACCGACGAGCAGATCGAGGAGCTCGGCCGCGAGCTCGACGCCATCCGCGACGAGGTGATCGCGAGCCGCGGTGAGAAGGACGCCGCCTACATCCGCAAGGTGATCTCGGTGCAGCGCAAGCTGGAGCTGACCAGCCGCGGCATCCTGCTGTTCTCGATCTTCCCGCCCGCGTGGCTCATCGGCACCGCCGGCCTGTCCGTGGCGAAGATCCTGGAGAACATGGAGATCGGTCACAACGTCCTGCACGGGCAGTGGGACTGGATGCGCGACCCGAAGATCCACTCCACCACCTGGGAGTGGGACCACGTCTCGCCGGCCGACCAGTGGAAGCACTCGCACAACGAGCTGCACCACACGTACACCAACGTGATCGGCAAGGACAACGACCTCGGCTACGGCATCATGCGCGTCGACGAGGACCAGAAGTGGCACCCGATGCACCTGGGCCAGCCGCTGTGGAACTTCATCAACGCCTGCTTCTTCGAGTACGGCATCGCCGCCTACGACCTGGAGCTCGGCAAGAACCTGCACAAGCGCCGCCGCAACAACCCCGAGTTCCGCGCCCGCGCCAAGGCGGTCGGCCGCAAGATCCGCAAGCAGGTGCTCAAGGACTACGTGATCCACCCGCTGCTGTCGGGCCCGTCGTTCCTCACCACGCTCGCCGCGACGTTCACCGCGAACCTGGTCCGCAACCTGTGGTCGCACTCGGTGATCATGTGCGGTCACTTCCCCGAGGGCGTGCAGGTCTTCGAGCGCCGCTCGATCAGGGGCGAGACCCGCGGCCAGTGGTACCTGCGCCAGATGATGGGCTCGGCGAACATCAGCGGCAGCAAGGCCATGCACATCATGACCGGCAACCTGTCGCACCAGATCGAGCACCACCTGTTCCCGGACCTGCCGAGCAACCGGTACGCCGAGGTCGCGGTCAAGGTGAAGGCCCTGTTCGAGAAGTACGAGCTGGACTACGTCAGCGGACCGCTGCCCAAGCAGGTGTTCTCCGCGTGGCACAAGGTCTTCCGGCTCTCGCTGCCGAACAAGAAGGTCAAGCAGACGACGAAGAAGTCCGAGAAGGAACTGGTCGCCGCCTGAGCACCTGGCCAAAAGCTTTGTCCGCCCCCTCGTTGCTGCTCAGGCGTCTGCAAGTACGACTTGGGGCGTCAAAGGCACGACAGCTGGCAACCTGCTCAGAAGGTGCCGTGTCTTCCGGCGCCGTCCGTGAACCGGGCGGCGCCGGCTGCACCCTCACGGGCCACGACCGGCACACCGGCCGCGCCTTCCGCGCGCAACGCCTCCGCGAGCGGCAGGTCGAGCCCCGCGTAGGTGGACGCCCGGTCCGCGAGCACGCACTCGAACGGGAACCCGGCGATCTGCTCGGCCAGCTCCAGCGCCGCCGCGACCGCCTGACCGGGTTCGACGACCCGGTTGGCCAGTCCCATCGCGAGCGCCTCGTCGGCGGCGACCGGGCGGCCGGTGAGGATCAGGTCCAGCGCCCGGCCCAGGCCGACGACCCTGGGCAGCCGGACCGTGCCGCCGTCGATCAGCGGCACGCCCCAGCGCCGGCAGAACACCCCGAACACCGCGTCGCTCTCCACGACCCGCAGGTCCGCGAGCAGCGCCAGCTCCAGCCCGCCCGCCACGGCGTGCCCGCTGACGGCCGCGATCAGCGGCTTGCTCAGCCGCAACCGGGTCGGCCCCATCGGACCGCCACCGCCGCCCGCGGGGTCGAGCTCGTTGCGCCGCGCGGGATCGCCGACCGACGTCAGGTCCGCGCCCGCGCAGAACGTGCCGCCCGCACCGGCCAGCACCGCCACCCGTTGCGCGGGGTCGGCCTCGAACGCCCGGAACGCCTCCAACAGCTGCGCGGCCATCGGGCCGTCGACCGCGTTGCGCCGGTCCGGGCGGTCCAGCCAGATCAGCGTGGTGGTGCCGGACTCCTCGACGCGGACGTCCTCCACGAACCCTCCCTCAGCGCGGAACGGACTGGGCGAAGGCGAACACCCCGTCCGGGTCGTACCTGCGCGCGACGTCCCGCAACCGGGCCAGGTTGTCGCCGTAGTACGCCTCGGCCCATCGTGGCAGCTGCGGGTCGATGTAGTTGACGTAACCGGAGTCGCCGACCAGCTCGCCGAGCCCGTCGCGCACCTGGCCCATCGCCTGCGCGGTCGCGGTGGCGTCGGCCGGCGGTGTCTTGAAGTAGACCTGCGCGCAGGCCAGCGCGGCGCGGTGGGGGAACGCGGTGGCGGCCGGCGCGACATCGGACACCGCGCCTCCCAGGCCGTCGAAGATCAGGTACGACTCGCTGGACTGGCCGTTCATCAGCGCCACGGCCCGCGTGGGGTCGCTGATCGGCTTCTGCACGATCCGCGACGACGCCACGAACGACTCGTGCTGGATCCCGGTGCCCGCGAAGTACTGCGTGGCCTCGGGGTAGCTCTGCGGCTGGACGAACCGGGACGCGGGCGTGGGCAGCGCCGCCAGCAGCGAGGTCAGCTCGCCGGGGGTGCCGACGAAGCAGCCGCCGACCCGGCAGTTCGGCTCGGCGGCACCGCGCACCACGACGTTGGACCACAGCTCGTTCGGCGCCTGCGCGATCCAGCCCTGCCACGCGCCGAGCACGTCGGCGACACCGGCGTTGTACTGCAACGAGAAGACGGTGACCTGCGGCGCGGGCACAGTGCCGAACACGAGCTCGGTGACGATCGCGAAGTTCCCGCCGCCACCGCCGCGCAACGCCCAGAACAGGTCGGGCTCCTGCTCGGCCGAGGCGGTGACGACCCGGCCGTCGGCGGTGACCGCCGTGGCCGAGACCAGGTGGTCGCAGGTCAGCCCGTACTTGCGGGCGAGGACGCCGATCCCGCCGCCGAGCGTGAGACCGGCGACGCCGACGGTCGGGCACGTACCGGTGGGCAGGCACCGGCCGGACGCGGCGAGCACCCGCGCCACCTCGCCGAGCTGGGCGCCGGCCCCGACGCGGACCCGGTCACCGGGCAGCACCTCCACCGCGGCGAGCTCGCGCAGGTCGACCTGCAGGCCGTCCTCCGGCGAGGAGTAACCCGCGTAGCTGTGGCCACCGCCGCGGGCGGCGATCGGCACCCGCCGCCGGGCCGCCTCGACGCACGCCCGCACGTCGTCGGCCGACGCACAGCGCGCGACGGCGGCGGGGGTGCGCTGGTTCCACACCGGGTTGAAACCCTGGTAGGTGAACCCCTCCTGGTCGGGCAGCAGCAGCTGACCGGACAGCCGCGCCCGCAGCGCCGCCCAGTCCGGCGGTCCACTCGGAACGGACGAACTGGACGGTGCGGCCGCTGCCGGCGTCGGGGTCGAGGTCGGCGTCGGGGGAGGGGCGCCGGTGCAGGCGGCCAGCGCGGTGGCGGCGCCCGTCAGCCCGGCGGCCAGGAGGAAGCTGCGTCGATCGACTGCCACGCGGCCATCGTGGCACGACGTGATCATCACGGCATGTCGTGATCACCCGTGGCGTTCGGCGAGCGGGTGTCGTCTACTTGTGCCCATGGCAATCGTCTCTCCTGGCTTCTCCGGGCGGCGCCGGTCCTCCGACGTGCAGCTCCCGCCAGGGCAGTACCTGGCAGAGGACTTCCCGGTCCTCACCGCGGGCCCGACGCCGCGGGTGCCGACCGACCGGTGGGAGCTGACCATCAGCACCGAGGCCGGGCACAGGCACGTCTGGTCGTGGCAGCAGCTGATGGAGCTGCCGGCCGAGAAGATCACGACGGACATCCACTGCGTCACCAAGTGGTCGAAGCTCGGCACGCGGTGGAAGGGCGTCTCGCTCGACGTGCTGCTGGAGGAGGTCGAGACGGCGGCGGACTTCGCGCTCGTCCAGTCCTACGGCGGCTACACGACGAACCTGCCGCTGGAGGACCTGCTCGACGGGCAGGCCTGGATCGCCTACCGCTACGACGGCGACGAGATCACGCCCGAGCACGGCGGCCCGGCCCGGTTGCTGGTGCCGCACCTGTACTTCTGGAAGTCGGCGAAGTGGGTCCGCGGGATCCAGTTGCTGCTGGAGGACGAACCGGGGTTCTGGGAAACCGCCGGTTATCACGACTACGGAGATCCATGGCGCGAACAGCGGTATCAGGGCGACTGACCTGGCGGGTGGCCTCGGTCGCCGAGAACAGGGCCATCACCGCGAGCGCGCGCAGCCTCGTGCTCGACGTGCCGGACTGGCCGGGTCACCTGGCCGGCCAGCACGTCGACGTGCGGCTGACCGCCGAGGACGGCTACTCGGTGCAGCGCAGCTACTCCATCGCCTCCGCACCCGACGGCGACCGGGTCGAGCTGGCCGTGCAGCGGGTGGCCGACGGCGAGGTCTCGCCGTACCTGTGCGACGTGCTCTCCCCAGGCGACCAGGTGGAGCTGCGCGGTCCGGTGGGCGGCTGGTTCGTCTGGCGCGCGACCGATCCGGCGCCGGTGCTGCTCGTCGCGGGCGGCTCCGGCATCGCGCCGCTGATGGCGATGGTCCGCGCGCGGGCCGAGCAGGGCAGCCGCGTGCCGTTCCGGCTGGTGTACTCGGTGCGCACGCCCGAGGACGTGTACTTCGCCGACGAGCTGCGCCGGCGTGCCCGCGAGGACGCCGGTCTGGACGTGCACCTCGTGCACACGCGACGGGCCCCGGACGGCGCGTCGGAACCGAAGCGGATCGGCGTGGCCACGTTGAACACGCACGGCTGGCCACCGGACTTCACCCCGAACTGCTTCGTGTGCGGGCCCACCGGCTTCGTCGAGACGGTGGCCGACATCCTGGTGGCACTGGGCCACGACCCCCGACGTGTGCGCACCGAGCGCTTCGGCTGACAGGAGACCACCGATGAGCGACGACCACGTCGACGGCAACGCGCTCGCGGGCGACCTGCGGGAGATCTTCGCCGTGGACCTGACCGCGGCGACCGGCCGGTGCGCCGGCTGCGGCCACCGGGGCTCGGTGGCGGCGCTGCGGGTCTACCGCAACGCGCCGGGCCTGGTGGCGCGCTGCCCCGAGTGCGAGGAGGTCGTGCTGCGGCTGGTGCGCGGGCCGGACCGGGCGTGGCTGGACCTGCGCGGCACGGTGAGCCTGGAGATCCCGCTGGGCTCGTGACCCGCGGCTTCGGCCGGGGCCTGCGGCCGGCCTGTGACTGCGGCTTCGGCCGTGACCCGTGGCTCAGCCCGGAGGTGCCCCGGCCTTGTCGCGGGACGCGTGGCTTAGGCGCGTGACCGGTTCGCGACGACCGCGGCGAGGCCGAGGAACGCCGCGAACATCCCGTACGCGAGCACGAGGTCGCCGGCCGACACGAGGGCACCGCCGACGGCACGGCCGAGCAGACCGCCGAACGCCTCGGCGGTGATCACCGCGGTGGCCAGCTCGGTCGCGCCGAGCCGCGCACCGGTCGTGCACCGCAGGTACAGGCCGGGGTAGGCCAGGCCGACCCCTGCGCCACCCAGCGTCCACGCCACCACAGCCGTGGTGAAGTCCGGTGCTCCCACCGCGAGCACGCCCACCCCCGCGGCGGTGAGCGCGAGGCCGAGTGCCGGGGGTGGCTCCCGGCCGGCGCGGCGCAGCCGGGGCACGGTCAGGCTGGTCAACGCCCACGCCAGCGGAGCCGCGCTGAGGACCACGGCCGCGCGCGCCATCGTCGTGCCGTAGCCGTCGGTCAGCAGGACGGTGACCAGGCTGTCCGCGCCGAAGTAGCCGACCGCGAACAACGTCATCGCCACCAGCGCCGCCGGTGCGCCCCGGCGTGCGCGCAGCGTGCCCGCGGGCATGATCGACGCGACACCGGCCAGGGCGACCGCGATGCCGGCGGCCCCGAGCCACCACCGGTCGCCGAACACGACCACGCCCACCCCGAGCGGGACGAGCAGGGTGCGCCACAGCGGCCGGTCCGCGCCGCGGTCGACCGGGCCGGACGCCGCCCGCAGGACCAGCACCCGCCCGGCGACCACGACCGGTACCGGCGCGAGCAACGTCCACCGCCACCCGACCAGGTGCTCCAGCGCGAGGGTGGCCGCCGGCCCGGCGAGCGCGGGCAGGACCCACATCGCCGACGACGCCGCGATCACCCGCACCCGCCACTGGTCGTCGAGGTGCTGGATGGCGGCGCTGATGCCGAACACCGCCAGCAGCCCGCTCGCGCACCCGGCGACGAACTGCCCCGCCGCGAACACCCAGGCCGACATCGCGGTCGCCGCCGTCGCGGTGCCGGCGAGGTAGGCGAGCACGCCGATGGCGAGCGTGCCGCGCGCGCCCGTCAGGCCGAGGACGCGGGTGGCCAGCGGCAGCGCCACGAACAGGCCCAGCGTGGCACCCGAGATCAGCAGCTCCACCGAGGTGCGCGCGTCGAGGTCGCGCACGACCGCCGGCAGCAGCGTGGAGGACACGAAGGTCGCCACGGCGGCCGCGAACTCCAGCGAGACGATGCCGATGGCCAGCGTCAGCGCAGGCGTCCGTGGCGTCGTCACGTGCAGAGCTCGCGGTCCAGCGCGTTGACCTGCACCCACACCCCGTCCGGATCGCGCACCCGCAGCGACCGCCCGTGGCTCTCGTCCAGCACCGGCCCCGGCGCGAACCCCGCCAGCCGCAGCCGCCGCGCCACGTCCTCCAGCGGCTCGTCGGTCTCGAACGCCAGCTCGCACGTTCCCGCCGCGACGTCCTTCGCGTCGTGCAGCGCGACCATCCCGGAGGCGGCCGGCAGCTCGACCCAGGCGCCCGGCCGGGACTCCGCACCCGGTCGCAGGCCCAGTGCCAGGTAGAAGCGCCGTGCCGCGGCGACGTCCGCCGTGTAGCGGATGGGCACCACTCTCATCGCCGTCCTCCCTCGTCCAGCTGGCGCAGGTAGCTCTCCAGCGCCAGCTCCACGAACGCCGACAGCGACACGTCCGCGTCGACCGAGGCGTGCTTGACCCGTCTCACCAGTGCGGCGGGGAGGTAGATGTTGAACTGCTGCTTCTCTCCGGCCATGGCTACTATGCTAGCAAACTAGCTCCTCTGGTGTCGCTCGTCGTCTCTTTCTGTCCACATTGGACTGTCTCAACGCGACACATCCTTTACGGCTGAAGAAGACCTGGGGTCCGTCACAGGTTTGGGATCGGCGATCTGCGGGCAACCGCGCTTTGCGCTAGGTTCGAAATCGGGTTCAGCATGCAGCCCTTTGCGTACGGTCTATTCCGTTCGGAAAGGATGGCTTCACGCCATGAGGATTGCGATGCTCACCGTCCAGGACGCGCCTGGCTGGCGCGAGGTGCACGTCACCGGGTTGTCCGGGGCGTTGACCGCGCTGGGGCACGACGTGACCGTCCACCACCAGCCGCCCGACCTGCCGGAGACCCAGCTGGGCCGGTACGTCGACGAGCTGCGGTCCGAATGGGAGAGCGCACGGCCCGAGGTCGTGCACGCGCACTTCTGGCGCCCTGGTCTGGCGGCCGTGCTGGCCGCACAACCCTCCGGTGTGCCCGTCGTCCAGTCCTTCCACGGCCTCGGCGGCGGTCGCGATCAGCGCGCCGGAGTCGAACGGCTGGTGGGCAGGGAGGCGGCGCTGGTCGTCGCTACCTGCGAGCAGGAGATGCTCGACCTGGCCGCCGCGGGAATTCCACGCCGGCGGATCGCGCTCGCGTCCCGCGGTGTCGACGTCGGCCTGTTCGAGTCGCACGGCACCACCGCGGAACGATCGGAGCTGCAGCGGATCGTCACCGTCGCGGACCCGCTGGCGGACAACGGGCTGACCGACCTGGTCACGGCGTTGCCGCGGCTGCCGCGGGTCGAGCTGGTGATCGCGGGTGCGCTGTCGGCAGGGGAGGCCGACCGGGTGCGGCGGTGGGCGCACCGGCTGGGAGTCGAGAAGCGGGTACAGCTGGCCGGGTCGGTCGGCCGCGCGGAGCTGCCCGCGTTGTTGCGGTCGGCGGACGTCGTGGCGTGCGTGCCGGCGCAGGCGACGTGGGACGCGCTGCCGTTGGAGGCGATGGCCTGCGGTGTGCCCGTGGTGGCGACCGCGGTCGGCGGGCTCACCGATGCCGTGATCGACGGCGTCACCGGCGTCCTGGTGCCACCGCACGACGTGAAGCAGCTGGTCAGAAAGCTGCGGATGGTCCTGGACGACGAGACGTTCCGCATCACCTGCGGCATCGCCGGTGTGGACCGGGTCCACGCCCGCCACACCTGGCCGGACGCCGCACGCGGCGTCGAACGGCTCTACCGGCAGCTGCTCGCCACTCCCGTGCCGAGCCGCCGCTGACCTCGCAGCGGGGGTGACCCGCCGTGCGACCCGAGGAGACCGGGCACGACGTCACCGGTGCCGCCGATGCCGTCCGGCGGGTGTTCGAGTTGTTGCCGTTCGTCGCCCACCGCGGTGAGCTGGGCCCGCGACGATCACCCTGACGAGTTGTCCCGCCCGTTGTGCAGACCTCCGACCAGCCCCATACGGTCGTCCACAGGGAGGCGGACGGATGCGAAGCCAGTACGAGTACCTCGCGGTGCTGGGGGTGTGCCTGCTGATCACCCTGCCGCTGGAGTGGATGGGCCGCGGTGTCTACCGCCGGTGGCCGGAGCTGGCCCGCGCGGTCGCTCCGGTGCTGCTCGTCCTCGCCGCCTGGGACGTCGTGGCGATCTTGCGCGGTCACTGGAGCTTCCACCCGCGGGCGACCACGGGGATCGAGCTGGCCGGGGTCCTGCCGATCGAGGAGGTGCTCTTCTTCGTCGTCATCCCGACCTGCGCGGTGCTGACCTACGAGGCGGTGCGTGGCCTGGCCGGCCGGTGGTTGCCCGATGGTTGAGGAGTACCTGCTCGCCGCGGTCGCCGCGGCGGTGCTCGTGGTGCTGCTGGAGCTGCTCGTGCTGCGGACGGGGCTGTTCGCCCTGCCGGCGTACTGGGTGACGATGGCGATCGTGCTGGGGTTCCAGGTCCCGGTGGACGGGTGGCTGACGAAGCTGGACGCACCGGTGGTGCTGTACGCGGACTGGGCGATCAGCGGGATCAGGGTGCCGTGGGACATCCCGGTGGAGGACTTCCTCTACGGCTTCGCGATGGTGACGGCGGTGCTGATGGTGTGGGAACGGGGAAGGCAGGCACGTGAACAAGCTTGAGGTGCCGGGGAAGTTCGACCGGGCGGCCCGCGGGTACGACCTGCTGGTGGGGCTGAACCCGGGCTACCACCAGGCGTTGCGCCGCTCGGCCCGCGCGCTCGGGCTGCGGCCGGGCATGCGCGTGCTCGACCTCGGCTGCGGCACGGGCGCCTCGACCGCGGCACTGGTCACCGCGGCGCCGGGCGTGGAGGTCGTCGCCGTGGACGCGTCGGCCGGGATGCTCGCGCAGGCGCGGCGGAAGCGCTGGCCGAGCACCGTGCGGTTCGTGCACAGCCGTGCCGAGGACGTCGACGAGGGCGAGTTCGACGCGGTGTTCGCCGCGTACCTGCTGCGCAACCTGCCCGACCCGGACTCCACGTTGCGGCACATCGGAAAGTTGTTGCGGCCCGGCGGCCGGCTGGTGCTGCACGAGTACTCGGTGCGCGACTCGCTGGTGAGCCGCGCGGTGTGGACGGCGCTGTGCGGCGTCGTCGTCCCGGCCGGCTGGCTGGTCACCGGCGACCGGTCGCTCTACACCTACCTGTGGCGCAGCGTGGTCGACTTCGACGGCGCCACCGCCCTGCGGGACCGGTTGCGGCGCAACGGGTACACCGGCGTGTGCAGCTCGCCGGTGCCCGGTCTGCAGCTCGGTGTCGTGCACACCTTCCTCGGTCACGCGCCGGGAGGGCAGCGGTGAGGGACCGCAGGGCCGTGCGGGTCCCGGCACCGGCCGGGCGCCCGCAGTTCGACGGCGACGCACCCGTCGTGGCCGTGGTGGGCGGCGGCATCGCGGGACTCGCCGCGTCGACGCTGCTCGCCGAACGGGGCGCGCGGGTCGTGCTGTGCGAACGGGAGGACTACCTCGGTGGCCGCGTCGGCGGGTGGAGCACGCGGCTCGCCGACGGCAGCGCGGCCACCATGACCCGCGGCTTCCACGCGTTCTTCCGGCAGTACTACAACCTGCGGGCGCTGCTGAAGCGCGTCGACCCGGCGGGCCGCGCGCTCACCGCCCTGCCGGACTACCCGCTGCAGCACGCCTCGGGGCACCGCGACAGCTTCGCGGGGCTGCCGACGACCGTGCCGTGGAACGCGCTGGCGTTCCTGCGCAGCAGCCCCACGTTCCGCTGGCGCGATCTGCCCGGCATCAACGCACGGGCGGCGCTGTCGCTGCTGGACGTGTCGGTGCCGCGGGTCTACGAGGAGCTCGACGGCCTCGACGCCGCGACCTACCTGGAGCGCATCCGGTTCCCCCGCGCCGCGCACGCGCTGGCGTTCGAGGTGTTCTCCCGCAGCTTCTTCGCCCACCCGACCCGGATGTCGGCCGCGGAGCTCGCGGTCATGTTCCACATCTACTTCCTCGGCTCCGACGAGGGCCTGCTGTTCGACGTGGCCGCCGACCCGTTCCCGCACGGCCTGTGGGACCCGCTGGGCCGGCACCTGGCGTCGCTGGGCGCCACCCTGTGCACGGGCGCCGAGGTGCGGTCGGTGCAGCCGGGTGAGAACCGGCGGTACTCCGTGACCATCGGCGGCGGCGCGATCGAGGCCGACGCCGTGGTGCTCGCCGCCGACGTCCCCGGCCTGCGCTCGGTCGTCGAGGCGTCGCCCTTCCTCGGTGACGCGGCCTGGCGGGAACGGGTCGCCGGCCTGCGCACCGCACCGCGGTTCCTGGTCTCCCGCTACTGGCTGGACCGCCCGGTGGACGCCGACCGGCCGGGCTTCCTCGGCACCGGCGGGCACGACCTGCTCGACAACATCAGCGTGCTCGACCACTACGAGCACGAGGCACGGGCGTGGGCCGCCCGCACCGGCGGGTCGGTCGTGGAGCTGCACGGCTACGCACTTCCGTCCGACGTGGACGAAGCCGACGCCAGGAAGCGGTTGTGGGACCAGCTGACCGAGGTGTACCCGGAGACGAAGAGCGCCGTCGTGGTGGACGAACGGCACGAGCTGCGCGAGGACTGCCCGCTGTTCCCCGCGGGCGGCTACGCGCGCCGGCCGGGGGTGCGGACGCCCGACGAGTTCCTGGTCCTCGCCGGTGACCTGGTGCGGATCGACCTGCCGGTGGCGCTCATGGAACGCGCGGCCACCACCGGGTTCGCGGCGGCCAACCGGCTGCTGAGCCGGTGGGGGGTGGCCGGGACGGAGCTGTGGACGGTACCGCGGGAAGGGCGGGTTCCGCTGCTGCGCGGTGCGGCGCGCCGGTGGAGGACGGCGTGACCGTGCCCGCTGTGCCGGTACTGGCTGGAACCGCACCGACGCCCGTTGCCCGTTCTCGGACGCCCGTCGTCCGTTCCCCTTGGAGGCCATCGTGATCGTCGTCGTGGGCGCCGGCCTGGCCGGTCTGAGCGCCGCACTGGAGCTGACCGCCGCCGGTCACGAGGTCACCGTCCTGGAGGCCGGCGACGAGGTCGGCGGGCGGGTGCGCACGGACGTCGTGGACGGCGTGCGGTTCGACCGGGGCTTCCAGATCATGCTGCCCGCCTACCCGGAGCTCGAACGGCTCGACCTCGGGCCGTTCCCGCTGCGGCACCTGCGGCCCGGTGTGTTCGTGCACGACGAGGGCCGGCACGACCTGCTCGCCGACCCGCGCAGCGGTGCGTCGGCGTTCGACGGCTTGCTGCGCCAGCACGTGCTCGGTGCGCGGGACCTCGCGGCGCTGGCCCGGTTCTCCGCACCGGACGCGTTCGGGCCCGTGCGGCCGTTGCTCGCCGCACCGGACCGCACGACGTACGACGAGCTGCGGCGGCTCGGGGTGACCGAACGGGGGGTGGAGGCGGTGTTCCGGCCGTTCCTGTCCGGGGTGTTCCTGGAGCGGGAGCTGCGGACCTCGTCGCGGTTCTTCCACCTGGTGTGGCGCAGCTTCGCACGCGGGGGAGCAGCGGTGCCGGCGCTCGGCATGGGGGAGCTGCCCAGGGCGCTGGCGGCCCGGTTGCCCGAGGGGACCGTGCAGCTGGAGACCGCGGTGCGGGCCGTGCACGACGACCGGGTCGACCTGGCCGAGGGCGGTCGGGTCCCGGCGGACGCGGTGGTCGTGGCCACGGACGGCTCGACGGCGGCGCGGCTGCTGCCGGGGCTGGTCGAACCGCGCTGGAACGGTGTCACCACCTGGTACTTCGGCCCGCCGCGGTCGCCGTTGCGCGACGGGTGCCTGGTGGTCGACGCGAACGGCGGGCCGGTCGTGAACACGGCGGTGATGTCGGAGGTGTCGCGGCCGTACTCGCCGCGAACCCCGCTGGTGCAGGCCACCGTGCTCGGCGCAGCGTCCGAACAGGACGTCCGCCACCACCTGAACCGCCTGTACGACACCGACACCCGCGACTGGGAGGTGCTGCGCCGCTACGACATCCCGCGGGCGCTGCCGTCGATGGCCGCACCGCACCGGCTCAAGCAGTCCGTGCGGGCGGGCGAACGCCGGTACGTCTGCGGCGACCACCGCGACACCAGCTCGATCCAGGGCGCGCTGCACTCCGGCCGCAGGGCCGCGCACGCCGTGCTGGCCGACCTGCGCGGTGGCCGGTGACCGGTGAGAAGACGCTGCTGCTGTTCGGCGACCAGCTCGGTCCGCACTGCCGTCGTGGTGGTCGGAGCTGCGGCCGGCCAGCGTGCGGGCGGCCTGCCTGCGCACCGCGCTGAAGGGCGTGCGCGACCACGGCTGAACTTCGCCGGCGTCTGCAAGTACTACTCGGTGTCAGAGTTGGTGGTGCCGCTGGTGATCAGCGGTTAGTGTCCGGCCCTGGTCGTGGGGTGACTCTCAAGTA
>NZ_JBVJRT010000028.1:0-27765 GCF_055607425.1 Lentzea sp. NPDC037011
GGGAACGCCGCGACGACATCCACGAAGCCTTCCTCGGCCTCGCTACCTGCATCATCTGCTACCGCCACGTCCAACGATTCTGTTAGGACCTCTTAGCTGGACAGCTCAGCCGCTGCCTCGGCGATGAGCTCCACCGACTCACCCTCATCCAGTGCCAGCGTGCTGAGAGCTTCGAAGCGCCGAACGCACTTCTCCGTCAAGCCCAGGTCCTCGACGTACTCGCCTTTGATGAACGACTCGAAGTACGCGACGTCGCTGTGCTGGCGGTGCGGAAAGCTGAGCAACGTGAACGACACGCCCGTCACCGGGCAGGCACCCGCAGCGCGCGGCACGACCTTGATCGAGACGGTCTCCAGCTCGCTCAGCTCCATCAGGTGCAGCAGCTGCGCCTTCATCACTCGGGGACCGCCGACGGTCGTCCGCAGCACAGACTCCGGGAACACCGCCCGGACGACGATCGGATTCCTGTCGCCGAGCCGTTGCGCCCAGGCTTGCCTGATCACGGCGTGCCTCCCACCACGGACAGGGTCGTCGGCATCCACCACGATGTGCGCGTAGTCGGGAATCTGGAGCAGCGAGGGCACGGCATCCGGCGCGAGGACACCCAGGCCTGTGGCCTCACCCACCAGCGCCGGAAGATCCTCGGCTGGGTCGAACAGCACGACATCGTCGGTGACCGCGCGGACCAGGTTGGCATGCTGTGCCTGCTTCACGACGGTCTGCCACTCCAGGGCCGGCACCTGGTAGACGTAGCCGAGCGCCATGATGTCCAGGACCGCAGACGGCTGGATGGCGTTCTCCATCATCGAAAGCTTGGCGCTGCTGAACCCCACCAAGCGACCAGCCTCGGTCAGGCTGAGCTGCCGTGCATCGCGCCACGCGGCGAGTTTCCGCCCGATAGCGCGTTCGAGCGCCGTGGCCCGGAAGTCCTTTGGCATTGCCGTTTATCCCAGACCTGCCGCAATGCCCAACTCCTCGAACGAGACGAAGCTGCAATCCTGGAGCAGGCGGAACGAGGACGCCGCGACCATCCAACCAGTCAGCGGGTCACCGTAGACGAGGTGCTCGATCTTGATCGGCTGCGGCGCGAACACGCCGGGCCGGTACAAGGTGCCACGGACTCCCATGACGCTGTACTCGCGAACCCGCACTGCGACAGCGCCACGACGAAGCGCAGGACAGCGCTGCAACGAGATCTCTGTGCATGGAATGCAGATGGGAGGTTCCACCGACGCCATGTCTTCAGGCCAGTCCGGTCCCTCGGTCTCCCGGTGATCCCGCATCAACCACAGGACACCGTCCGACGTTCGGTCAGCCGGCTCGGCACAGACCTGACACCGCAGTTCTTTCATCGCCCGCCGCTGCCGTGCCGGATGGACCCGCGCGAAAACGGGTTTGCCTGCACCGTGGCGCTCGGCGACCTTCATCCACAGAACGCCGTGCTCATCGCGGTCGCCCGGCAGCTCGTTCACGTAACCGACTCCGTGGCGGTCGGGGCGCACGACCACGCTGCACTGCAGGTTCTGTTCAGCAGACCACGAGGTCACGTGTGGTGCCACGGTGAGACTGCGCTGGTCGGTTTTCGTCATCTCTCCTGTGCTTTCTTCCGTGCCGCTGATTCGAGACGGCCGTCAGGTCGACGACGAAGTTCGCTGAACAAGACCGCTGACTCGCCTGGTGACGTTGCCGATGCAACGGCAGTGGCCGCTCTGCCGAAGCCCGCGGCAGTTCGGGCCACAACCGTGGCCTGCGCCGGAGTCAGGTCCACGACAACAACGACCGCCACCCACCTTGTGCGTTCTCATGGACATCGGCGACAGGTTGTCCACCGCCAGATGGTTCTCCCCAGGAAAGTGGGACCCGAGTCATTCGACCAGAGCATCAAGTGCGCGGTTCGGTCGCAGTCCGTGCGCATCTTGTACGCATATGTGGCTTGACCTGCAATAATGCGCGTCCGCTACCGTAGGGTGGAGGCGACGGGGAGGACGTCGATGAGCCCAAAACGCGACGCGTTGATCAAAGCGTGCGAGGACGCCGGTTTCACGATCGACTCCTTGGCCGAAGCCTTGGAGGTCGACCGTTCAACCGTCGCACGGTGGCGCTCAGGCCAGAGGCCGCAGGCAAGGCAACGCAAGAGGCTCGCTACCGCCCTCGACCTGTCACTTGCGGACCTCGACGCCGTACTCGCCCAGACCACCCCGGACGACTCGACCGCTGTCTCGGTCATCTGGCCAGCCCAGTCGTCCACTCAGGACACTCTCTTCGCACGACTCGACCGGACGCGCAGCCTCGTCGACGGCACCCTCTCGAAAGGACTCGGTTCGATGGGACGCCTGGAGCTGATCGAAGAACGGATCGTCGATTGGATCGACAGCTACACCCACACCCCGCCCGCCGAGATGCTCGACGACCTGATGCCGGACCTCCTCGAAGTACGCGAGCTGGCTGACGAGCGGCAGCCCGCAAAGGTGCAGGAACGGTTGTCCACGGCAACCGCGGTGCTCAGCCTGTTGAACGCGGACGCCTTGATGAAGCTCGGTCAGGTCACCCGCGCGCGCTCCTGGTACGGCACCGCTCGTCTGGCCGCCGACGACACCACCGACGGCCTTCTGCGAGCGCAGGTTCGCGCACAGGAAGCAATGCTCCCGTACTACTACGGGCGTCTGGAACGCACCGTCTCCCTGGCGCAGAAAGCTCAGACGCTCGCCGCGGGTGCGGTCAGCAGCGCCACCGCTCTCGCCGCGGCCGCCGAAGGGCGCGCACTCGCGCGGCTCGGTGACGCCGACGGCGCCGAACGCGCGATGGCCACCGCCCAGCGTCTGGTTGACCAGCTCGACACACCATCGACTGACGCCGCGTTCGAGTTCAACGACAAGCGGTTGTTGCTGTACCTGTCCGGCACCCTGACCTACCTCGGCGAGTTCGACCGCGCTCGCCAGGTGCAGCAGGAAGCTCTGCGCCGCTACCGTGCCGATCCGACGCTGGTCATCGACCCGGCGCTGATCAAGCTGGACCAGGCCGTCGGCGAGGCTGCCGACGGCGACATCGACGACGCGTGCGCGCTGGCGGTGAACACGCTTCTCGAACTTCCTGGAGAGCACCGGACGCGAATCGTGCTGACACGCGCAACCGATGTCGTGAAAGCCATACCAACACAGCGGTGGCAGCGTCCCGCAGTCAGTGAGCTGCGTGAACTCGTGGCGCCGGTCAGCAACAACTGATGGCGGCGATCCACGAACTCCCACGCCTGACTGAATCCACGTTCGAACCTGATCGCACCGCGCTCGTCGCGGCCGAGGCGAGCCGGCGGGCTGGTCTCGACCCGGCTGGGATGGTCTTGCTCAGGCATCAGACGAACGCCGTGTACCGGCTCGTCACGGCACCGGTGATCGTGAAGGTCCTGCGCCCGAACATCCGGCACACCGAGAACGTCGTCAGGCTGGTGCGCTGGCTGTCCGAGCGGCACGTTCCCACGCTGTCGCTGCTCGACATCGAGCAGCCGCTGGACATAACCGGCTGCGCAGTGACCTTGTGGCCTTACCTCCCCCAGAACCGCGAGATGTCGGCCGGCGAGATCGCTGAGCCGCTCTTCTCGCTGCACAGACTGACAACAGCGCCGATCGAACTGCCGCAACTTGATGCCCTGGGTGCGATCCGGCGCTCCATCGACTCCAGCACGATCGTGTCGGCTGCTGAGCGAAACCGGCTGGAGCGACATCTCAGCGACGTCACCTCTCGGCTGCAGCAGGTCGAGCTCAGCGAGCCTCGCCTCATCCACGGCGATCCCCAGCACCGCAACACGTTGTGGGACGAAAGCGGTCAGGCGGTCCTCTGCGATTGGGAAAGTGCGGTGTTCGGCCCCGTGGAATGGGACCTCGTGACGATCGAGGTCCACTGCCGCAGGTTCGGGTTCCCTCCGGAGCAGTACGACAACTTCTGCGAGCGCTACGGACGTGACGTCCGGGAGTGGGACGGCTACGAGGTCTTCAGGGATCTCCGCGAGCTGAGGATGATCACCACGAACGCGCGGAAGTCCGCGCCGGGAACCCCGCAGGCCGCAGAGGTCACACGACGGATCGCTCAACTGGGTGACGATCATGCCCAGCCGTGGAGCATCCTCTGACCGTGGGACGAACTGCCGGTCGGTCAGATGCAGCGGTGTCGCGCCCAGCGCGCCAGCGAGAAGTTCGTCGAGCAGGCCTGGAAGGCTGGCGGAGCGGTCCTGCGACACTGACTTCCGCATAGAGCAAACGCATATGAGCACGAGCCTCGACACGACGACGTCTTACGTCGCGTCATTCCAAGATCTGGAGCGCAGTGCGTCTGCTGGGATGCCGCAAGTCAACCGGCTATCTGCTCGGCATCCGACGGCGGTGGGCCGGTGATCAGACACCAGCCCTGGCACGTGGTCGACTGCTGTAGAAGCGGTCTTCTACACCACCCGCAGGCTGTGTCAGCCTGATCGGATGACTGACGAGCCAGCCCGGTGCACGAACCACAACGCGGGAGAGGTCCACGGCTACCTGGTGCAGGCGGGAGCGATTTATGGAGACGTCCACCTCCACGGCCCGACACCAGCACCCAGCAAGGGCGATGCACTCACCGACCTTGTTGATGCCCTGCTCACGGTCTCTTCCATCCGCGACGAGCAAAGTCGCCGGCTGGTGTTGTCCCGCCTGCGCCCGCAGATCTCCAACGCCGTACCGCACCACCAGGCGACACGGCTGCACGTGTACGCGCTCGTGCGCACTTGCCTCGACTACGATGACGGACTCGCCGACCTCCTCCGCGTTCTGAGCGAATTGGAGGAGGACTCCATTCCTGTCCGCCATTCGGCTGAAGCGGCGCGGCGGTTGTCGGAGGAATCTTCCGGCTCTCTGTAACGTACGGCGTTCTTGAAGTGTTGCGGTGACGTCGGCGAATCACTGCCATACTTCGATCACCGACCTCGACCGGGGAGGCCGCACATGCCATGGGCGGAGCAGAGTGTTGATCGCGGCGCCTTGTGGCCACTTGTGGAAGTACTGCGGCGTATTCCTTGTCTGATGGACAGAAGCGGGCGCAACCTCATCTCGCGGATGGTGTGCGACGAGTTGGGTGAGCAACTACCGTTCGAGGAACATGAACACCCCACCCGGCACCTCTACAGCCTGGCCGAGGTTTGCCGGCACCACCCGAGCGGGTTGACCACACTAGCGCTCGTGCTGGAACGAGTTGAACAAGGCTCGAAGCACATGGCGGCACTTCGGGACGTGGTGGGGGCAATGTCCGCTCCCGAACTCTGGTCGAGAGAGGAAAGCGCGAGGCTCTACCGGCTTCTGGAGGGTGTCGTACTGCCGGACATCGCTGAGATCTACCACACCGTGGTGGGCCTGGCGGCGCCCAGGATGTTGGGACAAACCACCTACGTCGAAGTGCTGCGAGCCCTGGAGACGCTCAATGCCGATGCGAGTGGAATTCCCAAACCGCTGGTCTTCGTTGAACAGCTTGCCGCGAGGGTACGGCCGGAACTGGCTGCGGAACTGCGTCGCTGGGTTGACCGGCAGGCAGCACGCCTCGGACTGTCAGCGGAACTGGTGGCGGTGCGCCGCGATTCGGTGGAGGTGGACACCGAGAACACGCCACAGGTCAAGTCCGAGGCCTATCTGATCCTTCAGGTGCAGCGCGAGGGCGCATCGGGTGATGCGTACCGGCTTTCCCACTGGCGGCAACTCGGCCGTCCTGCGGAGTGGTCTCCAGTGCGCGGGCCTGACATGGTGGGCGATCTAGCAGCAGTGAAGAGGCGGGTGGCCGCACTGGTCGAAAAGGCTGAGGAGGACTGGCTCCGATATCGACCCGACATCCGCATCGAGTTCGTGCTCCCCAGCGAGATCATCAACCTTGATGTCGACCAGTGGCCCTGGGAAACTGAGTCCCTTATTCCTGAACCTGTGGGATGCCGCTATCCGGTGGTCGTCCGCAGTCTGGACCGAATGGTCAAGCGAACGTGGTACAGGTGGTGGCACGACCGCTGGGACGAATTGCTGGCGCAGCTGATCGATACGGGTGCAGTGCATCGCGAATCTGCGTGGTGGAGCAAGCCCTCCAACGACGAAGGGCTGCGCGAGCTTGCCTCTGCCTTCGCACGTACTCCCAAGCTGGTCTCTCTTGTGCTCAGTGCTCCGCCGCGGACCGAGATGGTCGGGCGGGACGAAGTCGCCGCAGGCCTGCGAGCAGGTGTCCCCCTCATCGTGTGGCACCGCGAGAAGTGCGACACCGACGAGTTCATCAGAATTGTCGATAACCTCTTGCACGGAGCAGATGGAGATCCTCGTGACCTGCTCGAGCGGGTCCGGCTGGCGAGAGTAGCGGCGTTCGAGCAGGGCGCAGTTTCCGGCCACGTGGCGTCGAAGCTGACGATTCTTCTAGACGATCCGGTGCGAGTCGTGGTGCCGAGTGATCCGGCACCCCCTGAAAGGATGTCGGTGGCGTGAGCGCGAATACCGATCCGGCGAAACCCGCGGAGTCGCCCGGCGGACGTGACGGCGAGGACTGGCGGGTGTACCAAGGCACCGGCCAGGTGTCAGCGTCGTCGGTGGCGTGGTTACCGCAGGCCCCACCATGGCGGAGGTTCACCGGAACAGGAGATGTCTTCCGACCTGACGAGGACGACGGCGGAGAAGGAGATCGCCGGGTTGGCGGCTTGCGCACGGCCAGGCGGAGACCCCAGCCGCGGGAGGTGGCGATGGTGAACGCGGCCATCTACCTCCGACGGCCGTTGCTGGTGACCGGCAACCCCGGTACGGGCAAGTCATCCCTCGCCTACCTCATCTCTCGAGAACTCGGTCTCGGCCCTGTGCTGAGGTGGCCGATCACCAGTCGCACAGTCCTCAAGGACGGCTTGTACCTGTACGACGCGATCGGACGTGTGCAGGCGTCAGCCAAGCAGGATTCGATCGCGGTCGGCGACTCCGACCTCGGCGACTACATTCACCTCGGTGCCCTCGGTACGGCGTTGCTGCCCTGCGAACTTCCGAGGGTGCTGCTGATCGACGAACTGGACAAAGGTGACATCGACCTTCCCAACGACCTTCTCAACGTGTTCGAGGAAGGTGAGTACGACATCCCCGAACTCGTGAGGTTTGCCGCCCGGCAGCCAGAGGTGCGCGTGCTGACGGCAGACCGCGGCGGTTCCGCCGTCGTCAGGGACGGTGTCGTGCGCTGCCGCGAGTTCCCGGTCGTCATCATCACGAGCAACGGCGAGCGGGAGTTCCCGCCGGCCTTCCTCCGCCGCTGTCTGACGCTGCACGTCGATCCGCCGAACTTCGACCAGCTCGGAAGCATGGTAGCGGCGCATTTCGGCGGCGTGGAAGCTGTCGACCTGGCACGACTGATCACCGACTTCCTGGAGCGAAGTACACAGCTTGGCGGGCTCGCCTCCGACCAGCTGCTCAACGCCGTGCATCTCGCCACCCAGCTCGCGACCTCCGGCCGGTACCAGCACGATGACGACTGGAACGAACTGTTGAAAGCGATCTGGCATCCCCTGTCGGCGGAGCTTGGATGAACGCACCTCCACCGGACAGCAGGCCTCCCGCGGTCGACCCAGCACGTGCGATGTCGATCGTTCTCCACCAGTTCAGCGAAATGAAGCGCCCGGACGACGCGGTCTCCACCGCGGACCTCACCTGGCACGAGCTGCGCGATGCGCTCTGGCTCAGCGGAAGACTGAAGCCGGGAGAAGCGGGAGCAGCAGCGAACCGGTCCAGCGCCTCCACCTCTCCCGATCCGATGACGGCCGAGATCCCGGCGGAAGAAGAGGCGCAGGACAAGCGCAACACACCGGAAACCAGCCCTGAGAACCTTCTTCTCGGACCCGGCTCGGTCAGCGGCGTGTCCTCCGCGACGCACGCCGCAGGCGCGGAAGCTCTCCCATCGGTGTGGCCGACCGTTCCCGCCCTTCCCAACGCGCGAGGAATCAGCCGCGCGCTCCGCCCGTTCATGCGTTCGTCCGACTCTCCGTGGCGAACGGTGCTCGACGAGGAGCAGACGGCGGTCCGGGCCGCACAGGACGGGTTGTGGCTCCCCGAATGGCGGGCGGCACCGTGGCGGCAGTTCGACGTCGTCCTCGTGATCGATGCAGGGCCCTCCATGGAACTGTGGCAGCAGACCGCACGTGAGTTCCTGGTACTGCTGCAGCGACAAGGCGCGTTCCGCGACGTGCGGTCGTACCTGCTCGACTGCTCCCAGGCGGCACAAAACGAACTGCGGTTGAAGGTCAATGGTGCGGTGGGCAAGTCCTGGCACTGGTCGCATCTGATCGACCCGTCCGGCAGGCGGATCGTGCTGGTGCTCACCGACGCAATAGGCAGAGCGTGGCGCAACGGCGCGATGACGGGACTGCTGGCTCTGTGGGGAAAATTGATGCCGGTGGCGATCGTGCAGGTGCTGGAGCAGCGGCTCTGGCTTTGGGGCGGGTTGACGCCACGCCGAGTACGCCTGTCGGCAAGGCGACCAGGAGCAGCGAACAAAGCCCTCCGGGTGAGGGCGGTCGAGTCCAGTGCCGAGATCGAGGCGGAGGAGTTGACGAACGCTGTCGCCGTTCCGGTGCTGGGGTTGTCCTCAGATTGGATGGCGGGGTGGGCGAAGCTGCTCACGTCCGCCGACGGCGAGTGGATCGAGACGACCGCAACCCTGGTTTCCTCGATTGTCGACGATGCGGTAGCGGCTCCGACGAACTCGCGCGCTGCACCGGACACACCTCGCGAACGAGTACTGCGTTTCCGCACCCATGCCTCAGTGGAGGCCTTCCACCTCGCCGGCCTGCTCGCGGCGACACCGCTGACCCTGCCGCTGATGACGCTGGTGCAGCGAGTCCTGCTGCCCGGTTCGAGTTTGACCACGCTGGCCGAAGTGATGCTCGGCGGACTGCTGAAGCGGCTGCGGGCAACGAACCCCGGGCTGGACGCCACCGACGTCACCCACGACTTCCACGAGGGTGTGCGGGAAGAACTGCTCGCGACGGCACAGCGAGCGGACACCATCCGCGTGGCCAGAGCGCTCAGTGATCATGCAGGCGACACGCACTCGCTGTTGCGCGGCTTCCGCGCCGCCCTCGAAGCCCCCGATGCCGCCGAAGAACCGGTGATGTCCGTTGAAAACCTGCCATATCTACGCGTGCAGGAAGCCGTGTTACGAGCACTGTCCGGGCCGTACACCCGACGTGCAAGGCGATTGACGACCGCCAGAATCGACCTGGAGTCGTCAGTCGCCGGTTCCACGGATCAGGAAGCAGGAGCAGATGCCGAGCTCATGGCCGGAGAGACTGACGTGACGACCGTCGAACCGTCCGAGCCAACCGGCCGGTCACGGAACACGTCCGGCCCCCCGCAGATCTGGGGCCCGGTTCCACTGCGCAACCCGGACTTCGTCGGTCGCAGAGAACTGCTGGAAGTGCTACGTCTGAGACTGCTCGAACCGGGCGCGACCGCGGTGCTGCCGGAAGCGCTGCACGGCATGGGTGGCGTGGGAAAGTCCCAAACCGTCGTCGAGTACATCTACCAGCACGCTCTCGAGTACGACCTCGTCTGGTGGATCTCCGCCGAGCACCCCGCGCAGATCACCTCGAGCTTCGTGGAACTGGCGAAGAAGCTGAACCTGCCGGCGTCCTCGGCCGACATGGCGGTTCCAGCAGTGCTGGAAGCGTTGCGCAAAGGCGAGCCGTACACACGATGGATCCTGGTGTTCGACAACGCAGACCGGCCCGAAATGGTGCGGCAGTTCTTTCCCGCAGGCACCGGTCACGTGGTCGTCACCTCGCGCAACTCGGAGTGGGCGGGGGTGGCGCGGCCGGTCGAGGTGGATCTGTTCACCCGCGCGGAAAGCATTGAGTTGCTCCGGCGGCGAGGGGGCCAGATCTCGTACGAAGAGGCCGACCTGCTGGCGGAGGCGTTGGGTGACCTCCCGCTGGCGATCGAGCAGGCGGCGGCCTGGCGGGCACAGACGGGCATGCAGGTGTCGGAATACCTGGACCTGCTTCACCAGAACCGTCTGGAACTGCTCGAGTCCGGTTCGTCGTCGGACTACCAGCTCCCGGTCGCGGCCGCGTGGAACGTACCGTTGAACCGGTTGAGGAACGAGCACAAGGCGGCGTTGCAACTCCTGCAGGTCTGTGCGTTCTTCGGTCCGGAGCCGATCTCAAGGCGGTGGTTCAACGGCGTGCGCAGCGCGCCCGTACCTGAGGCTCTCGCGGAGGCCTTCCGAGACCCGATCAAGCTCAACCGGGCCGTGCGGGAGATCAGCCGGTACAGCCTTGCCAAGATCGACCACAGGAACAACACACTGCAGTTGCACCGGCTGGTGCAGACAGTGCTGAAGAACCAGGTGTCACCGGAAGACCAGGAGAAGCTGCGCCACGCGGTGCACGTACTGCTCACGCACGGCGATCCAGCGGACCCGGAGGACTCGACCAACTGGTCGAGGTACGCCGAGCTCCTGCCGCACGCCACGATGTCTCGCGCGGTGGAATGCCACGAGTCCTGGGTGCGCGTGCTCGTTCTCAACCTGATCCAGTACCTGCTCGCGAGCGGCGACTACGGTGGCGCGCTGGACTTTTCGGAGCAAGCCGTGCAGGTTTGGCGGGAGGACCTCGGAGAGACCCACCTGGACACGCTCGAGTTGACCAGGTTTTACGCCATCGCGCTGCGCAGGCTCGGCAAGATCGACGAGGCCATGCGCGTCAACGAGAGGAACCTCGCCGCGTTGCGCGAGGAGGTCGGCGAGGACGACGAGCGGGTGTTGAGCATGCTGGACACCGTTGCGGCGGACCGGCGTTCCCAGGGCATGTTCGCGCAGGAACTCGAACTGCAGCAGACCGTGTACGACAGGTCCCGCCTGATCATGGGAGAAGACGATCCGGCCACGCTCCAGTACGCGAACAACCTGGCGAGCTGCTACCGGCTCATGGGTCACTTCTTCCGAGCGCGCGACCTCGACGAGGACACCTGGCGACGCCGGAACGCCGTGCTCGGCAGCGACCACCTGATGACCTACCGGTCGATGAACGCGCTTGCCATGGACCTCCGGGAATGCGGCGCCTACCAGGATGCGGGGCGCCTGCAGCAGGACACGTTGCAGCGACAACAGGAGCTCTTCGGCGCTGATCACCCTTACACCATCGGCGCGGTTCGCAACATGGCGGTGACCCTGCGCAAGCTCGGAGACCACGCCGGCGCGAAGGAGTTGTCGGAGCACTGCGTCGCCCAGTACCGCCTCCGCCACGGCGATCGACACCTGGACACCGTGACGTCGTTGACAAGTCTTTCCGTCGACCTCCGCCACGTCGGTGATCTGAGCGGTGCACACCTGGCAGCCGAGACGGGCTATGACAGGTTCCGGGAGATCCGCGGATCTCACCACCCTTACACGCTGATAGCGGCGATCAACCTCGCATCGGTCCTCCGACTGCAAGGGGATCTGGAACGTGCTCGCGAACTCGATGAACTCGCTACGGACGGGCTACGCGCCACGTTCAACGCCGACCACCCGTTCGCCTTGGTGGCCGCCACCAACCTCGCCAGCGACCTGGCAGTCCTGGGCGACCACGCCGGCGCGCGACAACTGGACGAGGACCTGCTGCCGAGGTCGACCCACGTGCTGGGCGAGGAGCATCCGTCGACGCTCGCCATCGCCCTCAACCTGTCCATGGACCTCTTGCAGGCGGGAGAACCTGAGGGGGCCAGGGTCCTCTACGCGCGGACGATGGACGGTTTCCTCCGGGTCTTGGGCAAGGAGCACCCCGCCACCGTTCTGGCGAGCAAGAACACCAGAGCGACCTGCGACACGGACACCATGGAACTGTGAGCTCTCAGGCCACTGACAACCAAGCAGCAAGTTTGCGAGGAACCGGCGGGACGCCGGTGTGAGCGAATACCCTGAGCTGCAGAGCTCGCACCGTTTCCGGTTGTTCGACCAGGGCACGCATGCCTGTCGCCAACGCGAGTCCGGCCCAGGCGTCGTAGTCCTGTGGGTCTGCTTGAACGCGACGTTCGTAAGCCTCGGCGGCTGCATCGTGGTCACCGCGAGCGAACAAGGCGTCCGTGGACTCATCCGCGTACCGGGTGAACGAGTCCGGTTCCAGCACCCTGAGCCTGACCAGGGTCGCGCGAGAAGAAGGCCATACCTGGGAGCCGGGCACCACCTCACTTCGCACGGCGCGAGGGCACAGCCGCCCGTCAAACCACGCTTGCACGACGTCTTCCACATCCGCCGGAACCGGCTGCAGGTGGTGGAGCCGCCACGTCACCTCATGCTCGGTGAGAAGCGCTGTGACCGCGTCGGAAAGATCGGTGGGCACTTCGGCGGAGTCCAGCGCGGCGAGCCGTGCCGAGGCTGCTGCCACGAACTGCCTGCCGAGCTCGGTGAGGCCGTGTGCGTCAGTCACAGCGTCGATCACCTTGCGGACCTGCCGGCAACGGTAGGCGAAGGTGAAGTGGCCGTGTCGCGCCTGCGCAGGTGGCATGAGCTCTCGTTGCACATGCCAGAACTCGACCACGCTGGTGAAGGCGTAGATCCCGTGCAACAACCCGCTGAGCGGCCTCGGGTCGTCTCGCCACGGCGCGTAGAACCGGCAGTGCTCGTCGTCCTGGTGCAGCGAAAGAAGGTCCATCAGTGCGTTGAGCTTCGAGTGCTGGATCTCGTGGACCATCGCTTCCGCGAGATCGGTCGCCGACCCTTTCGGAGACAACGCGATGCCACCGAACGCGTTCGTCGAGGACGCCGCGTTCACCGGAGTCTCAGCGCTCAGAGGGATCAACGTTGTCAGCCCGGCGGACAGCTCCACGGCATATCGCCCGTGCTGGCGAGTCAGCAGATCCCAGGCGTCATCGAGCAGCTTGCACCAGTGGTCGAAGGTGGTCTGGTCGAGCGGGTTCGGCGCGACAGGAGCGTCGAACTCCCGGTGCGGGTCCACGTCATCGAACGCGATCCGCAAAGATCGGCCTTGTGCCGTTGCGCTGTGCCGCCTCACTTCGAGGAAGGACACGCCGTGGGCGAACTGCACCTCACCCGCGCTGACTCGCAGCTCCGCCCGTCCCGCTGACACGTTGCGGTCGTCCAGTCGCCACTGACCGACGGTCGGCAGGGTGACAGCGCCGTGCACAACGGGAACCGAAACGGTGCATGACAGTCTACATCGGACAGCCGCAGCAGCCGCGATGGCTTGCAACCGATCGACTTCGGCCCACGGCGAAGTTTCCTCAGGCGCTATACACACCTCGCGCAGAGTGCGAGCCAGCCAGACCCCCACAGCTGGGTGCATCAACAGATCTTCGACCACCGCAGGCGCGACACTCTCGGCCTCCGCGAGCACCGTCCACGCCCGATCGACGCTTTCCGCCACACCGGGAACCAAGTGGCTGTGTGGCACCGTCTCGAGCAACGTCTTCAACCTCAGAAGGCGAATGCTGTACTGCCCCTGCCGAAGCAACGTCATGCTCTCGACATCAACCGGGCCTTCGCAGATCTGGTTGAACACATGCCTCGGAACGCTCAGAAACCTCAGTTTGCCTGCGTGGCTCACCGTTGTTCCTGAATGCCGTCGCCCGCTTCGGTGCGCAGAGCCTGCTCGACGGTCCGATCAATTGCGGCGTCCAGGTCCCGCTTGCGCAGGATCTGCAGCTCGGACAATGAAAACGAGGTGAGGTCGATCTGCTTCGAAAGCAGGTCCGAACCTGAATTCACCACCGAGATCGCCTCCCGAAGACCGAGCGCGTCCGCGGCGACCCGGTGCGAAGAGGCAGTGGACGGGTGTTCACATTTGCCATCCTAGCCAGTCGTCGATCGTCTACTGGCACGGGGCATCGCGCAGCGAGCGACGCACGGCCAGGCCGACATCCGAGCCTCGTCAACTCACTCGAACCGGTCATGACGCGCGGGCAGTCTATCCGCACGCCGGACCGTCTCGCCGCTGGTTTACCAGTGCAGTGACGATGCTTGTACCCACTTGGGCCACGGTGGAGCTACACGGGTTCCCATGCGACGACAGCACACATGAGCACCGTGATTCCACATCAGCGCGCAAGATGATGTGCTGCGGGTTCCGACGCAAGTCTGCGCAGCTATCAGCAATCGTTTGCCTCGGCCCCTGACGGTTGGGAGAACAGGTCCGGCTACTGCCGAGGACCGGGCGAGCAACCCCGCTCAAGCCTCCTAAAGGATGATCTTGAACGAGCAGCTCACGGGGTGACGCGCCATTGCCGGAGGAAGTTCTGGTCGCGCCGGGCGTCCGTGGACGCGCTCGGGCACCGGAGGTGCCGAGCTGGCTCACTGCCGAACTCGGCACTTCCACGGTCGTTCGATCACGAGGTCCGTTGATTGCAGCAGCACTCCTGCGATCCTCCGACGTCACCAGCCCGACCGACCCGGCTGACGTTCGAGTCCTTGGTGGCACACCGCAAGGACCCGGGTCGATATTCGCCGGGGCTGTCTTCCTGCATTTCCGCTGCCGCCTTCCTCCTCTTCGGTCCGTCACGCGGGCTCGAGTGCAGAGTTGGAGGATCGCTTCGAACGGCCGTGAGCCCGCTTTGTCCGTCAGAGATCCGCCGGACACCGAGTTCGGCGGGATGCCGGGCCGACGCCGGCTGGAGCGGGCGCGTGGCCGGGTTGATCATCGACGGGCGGCGCGACCCGCACGTCACCGAGGTCTGTCCGCTCGCGGACGCAGTCGGTGTTGGCGCTCATCGAGTCACGCCATGCCGCGGGCAAGCTCGTCATCGGCTCGCACCTGTGACGGTGGTCAGTTGACGACGGTGGCCTGCCGCGCGTCAGCCCAGCGCGCACGAGAGAGATCGTCATTTGCTCCGCGCGGCAGCTAGGGCGTTGACCGCGTTGCCGTAGTTGATCCGACAGGACCGGCTCAGCAACGTTCAGCACAAGCGAGACTGCGCTGACGAACAGGGTGAACCGATGCAGAGGCCGAGATTTTGCACCAACACGCCGTACAGCGCGAGGTAACACGTCACCAGAAGAGCCCCACGGATTGATAGGTCAACAACGGGCACGATGAGCGCCGCCACCTACACCGGCACTTCAAGCCGCAAGGCGAGACTCAGGACGTGGCCGAACCCGAAGAGAGAAGTGAGGCCCAGACGACCGCGATGATCACGGTCACCGCCCAAGACACGTCCCACAGAATCCCCGCTGTGAGCAGGAGAAGGGTTCAAGAAGTTTGACCTGCGAAGACACAGATTGACACCGGGAGACAAAGGATGCTTCGCAACTCGTACGCGAGATCTCAAAACGCACTTCCCGATATCAGGCGACACCTCCATCAGGGGCCACCCGAGGACTCTCAACCAGCGGGTTTCAGCACCAACTCTCATGGCGTTTGCATACAAACTGAATGAGGGCTTACGCTGCAGCGCGACAGCGAGACCGACCGCTTCATCTCCAGCCAGCAGCGCTCGCTGCGGTGCGAGTTCACTCCTAGGTCGGAAGCCGCAGCGACGCACCCAACCCCGCCCACCAGCAAGAACGATGCCGCCGAGCCGTCCCCAACCTCGGATCACACTTCCGATGAGACCAGTTTCACGCCGTCGTCCTGCATCATGGCACCGTGCGGTTTCTCGTCTCGTTGCTGGCAGTCGCCGTCCTGGCGGCCTCGCTGCTGTTGACGATCTCCAACGACCCGCCGACGGTCGCGGTCGCGAGTGGCAGCCCGGAGAGCAAGGTGACCGACCCGGTGCCCTTGCTGGAGTTGGCGACGCCGCACGAGCAGGGGTTGTTCTGGACGTTGTCGCAGGCTGAGGCGAAGACGGCGGCCGAAGTGCACGGCATGCAGGTGCAGGCGGATGCGCGGGTGGGATACCTGCGGCGGCAGGCGTTCGAGGGGTCGACGCCGTTGTACCGGCTGCGCAAGCAGGGGCGGATCGCGTACATGCTCACGTCGTCCGCGGCTGAGCGGGACCAGTTGACCTCCGGGGACGACCCGTTGTTCCGGTACGAGGGGGTGATCGGGCACCTGTCCGTGTCGCCGCAGCCGGGGACCGAGGTGCTCTACCGGGTGCACAAGGAGGGGGCGGCCGACTCGTGGCGGCCGGCGTTGGCGTCGCGGTTGGGGGCGATGCGGGCGCTCGGGTACGACCAGGTCGACGGGCCTCTGGGGTACGTGTACCCGCGGTGGATCCGGGCTGGGGCGATCTACTTCGGCGCGTTCGACGCGCAGGGCAACCGGGCCATGATGGACCGCATCGGGCGGTACTACGGCAAGGAGTTCGAGAACGACTGGTGGGGTGGTGTCCGACACGCGCGGGACGGCAACCCGAAGGCGGTGCGGCACTGGCCGGATGAGGACTTCTCGCACCTCAAGCCATCGATCGGGTACTACGACGACTCGAAGCCGGAGACGCTGGAGCGGCACATCAAGCAGGCCACGGGGGCGGGGCTCGACCACTTCGCGTTCTACTGGTACTGGAACCCCGGCGCGGCCGACGAGCAGTACGCGGCGGGGTTGCGGGCGTTCCTGGCCGCGCGGAACCGGGGTGACATGAAGTTCACGGTGCTGCCGTGCATCCACCCGTGGCGCGGTGGTGCCGGTGGGACGTTGCGGATGCCGTCCGAGCAGATCGACAGGGCCGCGGAGATCCTCGTCGACGACTACCTCAGCCAGCCGAACATCCTGCGCGCCAACGACGGGCGGCCGATGTTGCAGCTCTGCGACGTGCGGGGCATCGGCAAGGTCAACGACCGGCCGGAGAACGACAAGAGCGACGAGATCGACGACGCGGCGGTGCGGCGGTTCACCGACGCGGTCCGGACGCGGGCCAGGGCCACGCTCGGTGAGGAGGTCATGATCACGATGACCACCGACAACGGGTTCCCGGGGCCGCAGCACGGGGTCGACGGCAGTTACTGCCCCGGGCGGTTCACCGGCTCGTACGAGCAGTACGTGGCCGGGGAGCGCGAGTGGTTCGGCACCATCCCCGGTGCCGTGGTCCGGTGCGCCACGTCGGACTTCGACGAACGGCCGCGGATCGGCATCAGCACGCAGGACCCGGTGACGTCCAGTGACAGCCCTGAGGAGGCCAAGGCCAAGCTGCACGCGGCCTTCCGCTGGTACGAGGACCAGTCGCCGGAGGGTTTCCGCAGGGTGCTGGGCGCCGTCCGGGACGACATCGACGCGTCCGCGCGGTCGTCGGCCGTGGACAACTTCGTGCTGTTGTACGCCTGGAACGAGTGGCACGAGGGTGGCGTCATCGAGCCGAACGAGCGCGACGGGTGCCGGTACCTCGACATCGTCCGGTCCGAGCTGCGGCTCAGGAACGGCACCGGGTGCGTCGCCGTGCCGTGAGGCCGGGCGTCACCCCCTGGCCAGCTCACCGAGCCGCGCGAGGAGCTTCGTGAGCCCGGTCGGCGCCTCCGGCAACGACTCGGTGCTCGTGTGCAGCTCCACCTTGCCGTCCGGGTAGGCCAGCGCGGTCACCACGACGTCGTCCGCGCCCAGCCGGCGCGACGCCTGGCCCAGCACGCCGCCGCAGGTGGCGAACACGGTCAGCACCAGGTCGCCGAACGGCTGGCCGGGGAAGCGGGGCAGCACGAGGCTCGTCGGGCGGCCGTACTCGGCGTCGAACGCGGAAGAGAGCAGGCCGCCGGACACGTAGGGCGCGGTGAAGTTGAGGACGCCCTGCACGCGGTCGCCGGCGCGGGTCGAGGCCGGCACCGGGCGGCCCGCGGCGTCCACCGGGACGATGGCGAGCACGTAGCCGACGCACCACGACTCGGGTTTGACCATCGTGATCCACCCGCTGGTGCTGTCGAGCCGGCCGGAGGCGGGGACGACCGGCCAGCGCGGCGGCGTGAAGGCGACCTCGGCCTTCCACTCCACGCCGACGGTGTCCGGGTGCTGGGTCACGACGGCGGTGGTGACCCGCCCGCCGCCGGGCCCGAAGACCGCAGAGGACGGTGCCTGGCCGGTGGAGGGACGCAGCGTGACGGTGGAGGACGCCACGAGCTGGCTGCCCACCACGACCACGGTCGGGGAGACGGTCTGCTGCGGGTCGACCTGGCGGACGTCGGCCGCGCCGCGGCCGGCCAGCAGCGTGCCCAGCGGGGTGTCGAGCGTGTGGTGTTCGACCGCGGGGTACCAGTCGTCGGGGTTGGCGGTCGGGATCACCGCCGTGGCGCGGACCGTGCCGGGGATCGTGCGGGCCACGCCCTGCTCCAGCGCGGTGCGCCAGGCCAGCACGCCGAGCTCGGTGAGCTCGACGGCGATCGTCGCGGCACCGGCCAGCGGTGAGGCGGTGATGATCGCGGGCGCCGCGGCGACCCCCGCGGGCAGCTCCAGGTCGACGGTGAGGCCCTGCAGCACGGCGGGCAGCACCGTGAACGGCGCGCGGCGGGTCTCCGGCAGCGGCAGGGTGTCCCGCCACGTCCAGCGCTCCCGTGCGACCCGTTCCACGTACGGCCTGCCCACGTACGCGCTCACCGAGATCACCGCGGAACCGCCGGTCGTGACGACGGCGCCGTCGGGGCGGACCTCGCGGCGCACGGTCAGGGCGAAGTCGGTGAGGGCGAGCGAGGTCGGGGTGAACCACAGGACGTCGAGCGTCTCGTCGGGGCACACCACGAACCCCGGGTCGTGGTCGAACGGCGGCAGGTCGACGACCTCCTGCTCGACGTCCTGGTAGAGCGGGTACAGCAGGCGTTGCGGCACCTCCTCCGGTGTCCACCGGGGGATGACGCCGTAGTCGTCCGGCTCGTGCAGCAGTTCCGGCTGCTCGACGGGGTAGGAGTCGATCAGGTCGAGGGCGAGGACGCGTTCCTTCACGGCTGCTCCTTCGGGGTGGTGGTGGAGAACGGCAGGAACACCCACTCCAGGTCGGCGCCGCGCACCCCGAGCACGACCGGGTGGCTGATGTCCATCGCGGCGAGCGCGGCGCCCAGGTCCTCGGAGCGGACCAGCAGCTCACGGCTGCGGGCGCCGGCGGTGACGCGCACGCCGGTGACGGTTCCGCCGTGGTAGCGGACCTCGGTGATGCGGCCGGTGACCTGCAGGGGCAGGTGGCCGGGGAGGTCGGGTGCGGCGCCGGTGACGACGACACCGGCGCGGGCGCGGCGGGCGAACGCAGTGCCGTCGGCGTCGGCGCCGACCACGTCGAACGGCACGTCGAGCACCGCCGGTCCGCCGGGCAGGTCGACGACGTGACCGAACGCGGGCACCGACGCGGCACGGGCCGCCGCCTCCGGGTTGCCCCTCTCCCGGTCGCGGTGCGCACGCGACGGCCGCACCCGCAGCACGAGCGGGCGTCCGGCCTCCGAGTCGGGTGTGCGCGCCAACCGGGTGGGCGGCAACGAGACCTGCCGCAGCGACGAGCCGGGCGCGGCACTCACGCGCAGCAACCGCCGGCCCGGCGCGACCTCCGGTGTCTCGACGGTCAGGCCCACACCGCCGCGGACCCACGCGATCGGCTCGCCCACGACCGGCTCGCCCACGACCGGCTCGGCGAACGCCGCCCGGACCGTCCACGTGCCGGGCACCTCGCCCGCGCGGTCCACGACCAGCTCGGTGCGGTCGGCGTGCTCCACCACCCGCGTGCCCGGACCCGGTGCGGCGGCGGGCTCTCCCGGTCGCTGCACGGAGATCGCGGTCGTGCGCGCCGGGAACACGAGCACCAGCGTGCTGTCCGCCGCGACCACGCCGAAGCTGACCGCGACACCCTCGTCGGCGGACACCCGCGTGAGCAGGACCTGTTGCAGCCCCGCGGACTCCACCGCGGTGTCGCGCAGCACCGCGCCCAGTCCCGGTGCGTGGTCGGCGAGCCGGTAGCGCACGCGGGTGCCGGCGCCGACCGCGGTGGCGAGCCGGGCCAGCAGGTCCGGGTCGTCGGACACCACGTGCACGTCGGCCTGTCCGGCCAGCGCCCGCACCGAGTCCACTCCGGACTCGGTGATCGGCGTGCCGGCGGGCAACCCCAGCAGTGCCACCGCGTCCACCGCGTCCACACCGTCCACGTGCTCCCGGACGGCCGCGGCGGCACCGGCCAGGCCCGTCGCCTCCTCCGCCACCACGTGCAACCGCGCTCCGGTCGCCGCCAGGACGCTCGCGGAGGTGTCCGTGGCCTCCCGCCACCGGCCGGGGGCGCACTCCGGTTCGGCGGCCGAGCCCTCCGCCCACCACGCGGCCTCGTCGGGGGTGAGCTCGGGAACGGGAGCTCCGCGCGCGATGCCCGCGACCACGGTGGTGCCGGACGCGGTGTGGTCGGCCTCGGCGTTCGTGATCACGAGCGCGAAGTCCTGCCCCGGCCGCTCGAACCCGCCGGTGAGCGCGTCGGTCGTGAGCGTCAGCGCGGTCACCGTGACCTCCAGCGCGTGCACTTCGCCTGCGGGGAGGTAGATGCACTGCAGGTTGTCCGCGCCCTCCTCGCGCAGCACGGCACCGGTCGGCGTGGCACCGGTGAGCGCGCTGTCGGCCATCGTCCAGCCGCCGCGGAACCGGTCAGCTCCACCGCGCCACGTGCGTCCGCCGTCCTCCTTGGCGCGCAACGCCAGCCGGTTGACCACCGGGCTCGCCGACGCCGTGCCGCTGCCGACCGCGCCCGGCGGGTCCGTCCAGGCCAGAGTGATCTTCACCGGCCGCGCCGGGTCGGCCGCGCGGACCGGGAAGCGGCGGGTCTCCCCCTGTCCGGTCAGGAGGTCGGCCTGGTCGAACGCGAGGCGCGCCACGGCCGGGTCGAGCAGCTCGCGCAACGACAACCGGCCCCAGCCCTGCTGGTTGTTGGGGACCGGGCCACCGGTGTCGATCGGCTCGGCGCCGTTGACGACGAGCGCGCGCAGCATCGCCGGTGACGGGTTCACACCACCGTGCCAGCGCCGCCACCACTGGGCGAGCAACGCGCACGCCCCGGCCGTTTTCGGGCTGGCGCCGGAGGACCCGCCGCCCCACGTGATCAGGTCGCTGACGTAGTCGACCTCGCCGGGGAACACGCCGTGCGCGGCGGAGGCGGTCCACTCCCCCGGTGCGACGACGTGCGGGCGGATCCGCCCGTCACCGCAGTTGCCGTGGCTGGACGGGTACGAGCCGGTGTAGACGTCGCGGACGTCGTCGCTGTCGGGGCCGCCGACGTCGGGCCGGTAGTTCTCGGAGTTGCCGGTGACGATGACGTTCTTCGCCGCCTTGGGCCGGGTCAGCCCGGACCGGCCGTTGTTGCCGGAGGAGAAGCACACGGTCAGCGGAACGCCGTCCGCGGCGCGGACCATGCTGTCGTACAACGCTTCTTCCGAGCCGTAGTCCATCGGGTCGGCGAGCTTGCGGCCCCAGGAGTTGTTCTGGATCGCGATCGACCGGCCCGCCTGCGCGGTGGTCTCGCCGCACAGCTCACGGCCGGGGCGGCCGAAGTCCTGCGACAGCACCGTCGCCGCCGGTGCCGTGCCCAGCCCGTAGCTGAACCCGGCACCGTCGCGTTCGGTCCGGTACGCCCCGGCCGCGTGACCCGCGACCATGGTGGCGTGCCAGTCCTTGCGGCCACCGGCGAGGTCCTCGGCCCGGCCGGCGAACGCGGGGTGGCCGACGTCGACACCGCCGTCGACGATGCCGATCACCGCACCGGAGCCGTCGACGTGGTGCGCGGTCAGCCACTCGTCGTAGGAACCGTGCGGCCGCCCGGCGAGGTCGAGCTGCCCGGCCACGACGAGCCCGGCGACCTCGTCCTCCTGCTCGGCGTCGCCGAACGACTCCACCGACAGCACCACCGGCAGCGCCAGCAGCCGGTCGAGCCCTTCGGCGCCGACACGGGCGCGGACCCGCACGCGTTGCTCGTCGAGCACGTCGTTGCCCGCACCGGGCACCAGCTCCACGACGGCGCCGACCGCGGCGACCACCTGTGCGCGTTCCCGCGGGGCGGCGGCGAGCACCACGACCGCGTCCTCGCCGTCCTCGGCGAGCAGCGGCGGTGCGGTCTTGAGCGCGCCGGTCAGCTCGGTCACCGACCGGATCGCCGGGTCGCCCTCGCTGGTGCGCACCGCCTCGGGCAGCGCGGCGAGGTCGCTGCGCCGTCCCCGCACGAGGTAGCTGTTCTCCGGCTGGTAGCCCAGCAGCACGACACCGCGGTCGCGGACCTCGGCCAGCCACCGCGGGTCCGGTGGTGCGACGAACTCGACGTAGGCGGCGACGTCGGGCTCGTCCTCCGGCGCGGGGCGGCCCAGCGCCTGCCGGATCGACCGGCGCGCGGCCGAGACGGCGGTGCGGTTCGCCCTGGCCGGCAACCGGAGACCACCCGTGCCGACGTGGTCGCCGTCCTGCGGCCGGTCGGCCGCGGTGGCCACCTCGACCACCGCGGCACCGTTGCCGTAGGAGTGCACGAGCCGTTCGCCGGGCTGTGGTGCGTGTGCGGGCACCAGATAGGTGTGCGGCATCGTGCCCTCCCTCCTCCCTGACCGGCCGGATCAGACGGTGAGCGTCGTCCGGATGGTGTCGACGTACTCGCCGCTGCCGTCGAGGCGGACCTCGACGTCGCGGCTCTCCTTCTCGAACGCGCTCCAGTCGTCCGACGGGCGCAGCCGCACCTGCCGTGACGTCCCGTCGGCCAGCCTCACCCACAGCGAGGTGCCGCCGCGGCCGTACTCGACGCCGACCGTCCAGCCGCGGATCAGCTCACCAGGACGACCGGGCGCCGCCGGGCGGCCCGACTCCGGCCGGGGCTTCTCCGGGCGCGGCTGCTCCGGTCGCGGCCGCTTCATGCCCTCTGGCCGACGGGCGGGCAACGGCCTGGGCCTGTGCGGTTTCGTCTCCTGGTCGGGGCGCTTCGGCGTGAGGTCCACGACGATCGGCCTGGCCTGACCGCGCACCAGGGCGAGCGCGACGTCACCGGCCTCCGGCAGCTGGGTCTCGCTGGTGACCAGCCGGACCGCGCCGGTGGTGAGGTCGGCGAGGATGAACACCGCGGTGTCGGACGGCGGGATCACCGTCTCCGGTGCCCGCCGGATGCGGCCGCCGATCTGGCCGAACGCGCTGAACTTCGCGACACCCGGCCGGCCCTGCAGGTCGAGCGGGTAGGCGAAGTTGACCGGTGTCGCGGTGTCGAGGCGGGCCGAGTCGCGCAGCGGCGCGCTCAGGTGCGGACCCTCGTAGCTGACGTTGAGGACCAGGAAGTCCTCCGCCGGTGTGGTCGGGTTGAGGACGATGCGCCCGTTCTCGGTGACGAACAGGTAGATCTCGGTGCGCCCGACCGACGCGGAGGCCTTGATGACCATCTGGTCACCGCCCTCGCCGACGGTGCGCCGCTGCACGTCCTTGACGATCGGCCACCGCGGTGTCGCGAAGTTGAGCTGCGTGACGCAGTTGACGACGACGTCGCCGGGCCGGGTGCTGACCACGGTGTAGCGCTCGGTGCCGCCCTCCTTGCCGAACACCGGTGCCCGCGGGATGGAGCCCTCGCTGTAGCTCAGCGACACCGAGGCGCTCTCCAGCTGCTCGTCCGCGTCGACCAGGACGACCGAGTCGAACGCCTGCTGTGCGGGCACGTTCGTCAGGCACGCCGGGTCCAGGCCGCTGAACAGGGCCGCCAGCGAGATGTCCATGGTCTGGGTGAGCCAGGTGGTGCCGCGGAACTCGATGCGCTGGGTGAAGTCGATCGCGTCGGACTGCTGCTTCCACTTGAGCGCGAAGCCGGCGCCACCGAAGAACCCGCCGCCGTGCTCGGCCTGGGCGGGCGCCACCTCCGGCATCGGCGCGAAGATCTGCTCGAACAGGATCTTCTGCGCCTGCTGGGAGAACGTCTTCACCATCTCCTGGCGCAGCGCCTCCAGGTCCGGCGGCAGGCCCTGGTTGAAGAACACGACCTCGACGGTGCCGTTGCGGGTCAGCTCGTCCCACGCGGACTCGATCTTGGCGCTGCCGCCGAAGAAGAACCCGTTGTAGCTCACGTCGAGCGCGGCCGAGAAGTGCTCGAACATGCGGCGCCCGTGCACCCGCACCTCGGCGCCGATGTCGGGCATCCGGCGCAGGTACTCGTAGCTGATCGTGATGTCGCCGTTGATCCCGGTGCCGGTGCGGATGCCCTGCGCCCACTCCAGCGCGCCGACCTCGGTCAGGTTCGCCATGAACGACAGCGACCCGCCGGGCGTGCCGACGTCGCGCTCGTTGTGGGCCTGGTCGGAGGCACCCGCGATGGTGGGCAGGTTGAGCCGCGCCTTGCCCTTCTGCGTGGTGAGCGGGTGGAACCGGACCAGGTTCGGGTCGGCGATGCCCTGGGCCGCGACGAGCGCCTTGGCCTGGTCGATCGTCGCCGCGTCCATCGTCGGCGTGGTGTTGACGGCGATCGTCGCCGCACCACTGGCGATCTTGATGCTGCCGTCGGGCTGCTGCGTGGTGTAGGTGGTGACAGCGACCCCGGGCTTGCCCCGGTCGTCGAGCATCAGCCGCGGCTGTCTGGCGACGTAGAGCACCAGGTTGGGCTGGTCGCAGTTGTAGAGCGTGTAGTTGCCCGCCGTGCCGAGCGCTCCGGACAGGCTGACCGGGACGCTCTCGGTGAGGAAGGTTGCCATGGTCGTTTCTCCTCGTGTCGGATGCCTGGCGATCAGCCGTGCACCAGCGCGGTCTCGGCTCCGGCGCCGAACTCGCGGTCGAACCGGGTGAAGGTGATGTGCTCGGCGGTGCCCGCGAACGGCGGCCACGGGTCGTTGACCCGCACCGAGGTCCCCTCCGGGGTGCCGTCGCCGTCGATCCCGCAGACGACGACGCCCCGGTGCGGCGCGTCCGGCCGGACCGCCCAGACCGGGCCCCACTCCCGCAGCAGCGCCGCCCAGTCGCGCGGGGACAGGCCGGTCACGCGTTCCTCGGCCAGCCGCCACGTGCCGACCGCCGCGCGGATGCGCTGCCACGGGTAGGAGGTGTCGAGGTCGAGGCCGGCGTCAGCCGCGACCTGTGCGGGGGTGATGGCCTTGTGCTCGCGGGCTTCGACCAGCGCCGCCAGTGACGCCGCCCAGCCGGACGTGGTGGTCGGCTGCGGCACCAGCGCCACGGGCACGGTCACCGAGAGGGGCCGGCCGGTCTCGGCGTCCGGCGGGACCTGCCTGCGCACCAGCGGTGTGCCGAGCGGCCGGTCGACCACCTCGTCGCCGGCCTCGTCGCCGGTGAGGACGCGCAGTGATCCGTTCTGCACCAGCAGCAGCACGACACGGGTGTCGGCCGGGAGCTCGCGAGAACCCTGGACGAGCTGTCCGCCCACGGAACCGGCGACGATCACCGTGCAGAGGGCGTGCCGGTCTCCGGTCGCCGGGTAGTGGACCGTCACCGCGCCGTCCGGTGCGAGGGTGGCCGACCAGACGGTGTTGCCGCACTTGGCGGTCAGGCTGACCACGTCGTCCGCACGCCCGGCGGGCCGGTCGTCGTCGAAGACCGCCAGGAAGATCTCCTGCTTCACCAGCCACTGCTCCGGGCGCACGTGGACGTGGGGTGATCCGGGCTCGGTGGTCTCGTGCACCGACACCACGGGCAGGTGCGGCGCGCTGAAGACGATCTGGGTGCGGTGCTCGACGGTGAGCTGCGCGGGGTGCTCGGTCGTGACCGTGGTCGTGCGGGTGCCGCCGGCCCTGTCGAAGGTCAGCACCGCCGGTGGCCGCAGGTCGCCGAAGTCCAGCGACACCGACACCGAGGCCACGAGCTCGCACGGCTGAACGGTCACCTGCACGGGCACCGACACCGCGGCATCAACGTCGCGCACCACGCTGGAGTCCAGTCGTGCCAACAACTCCGCGACGCTCACCACCGTCGTCCCGGTGAGCCAGGTCAGCCCGCCGACCGTGACGCTCAACGGCAGGTCCGGCACGTCGGCGGCCCGTTTCCAGCGCAGCACGCAGATCGGCGGGCCGGTGGTGGCCTCCTGCCGGACGGCGAACATCAGGTCGAACAGGTTCTCCCTGATCTGGTCGACGAGGGCGTCCCTGGCGGCGAGCAGATCGCCCGCCGGTGAGCCGCTGAACGTGACCTCGACCGCGCCGGTGCGCACGAGCTCGGCCCACGCCGCCCGGATCTCCCCGGTGGTGCCGGAGATCTCGCCGTCCTCCGCTCTGATGAGCACCGCCGCCAGTCCGTTGTAGACCTTGCGGCCGTGCAACCGGACGACGGACGTGGCCGGTGGCATCAGCCGCGGGTACGAACAGCTCAGGGTGATCGTTCCGGCCACCGGGCCCTTGTCCGTGACCGCCGCCGCCCACCGGTCGGCCTCGGCCGCGGCGAGCTCGACCTGCACCGTCGTGCCGGTCGTCGTGGTGCGGACCGCGTCGACCTCCGCGGACAGCGCGGCATCGCGCACCGGCATCGGCACGTAACGGGGGTCTTCGCCGAGGTAGCCGTCGGCGCGGATCGCCCGCGTCCAGGTGTCCTGCAACGACAGCAGCACCGCCGGGTCCTCGGTGAGGTTGCCGGAGAACTCCAAGGTGGCCGCTCCCCCGGTGGTCTGGAAGCTGTTGCCGGTCCACTCCCGGTAGCGGGTGACGGTGGCGATGGGCCGTCGTTGCGAGTCGACGGCGAACCGCAGCTCCGTGCGCTGGTAGAGCAGCACCTGCGGTTCCGTGCTCGCCCAGATCCGGTAGCCGCCGACGTCCCAGTGGGCGGCGTCCGCGGCGACCGCGGTCAGCGTCTGCGTCGGGGCGCTCATGACCGTCACGACCAGATCGCGTCGAAGACGGCCTGCGGCAACGCGGAGTCGTCCCGCGCGTAGGACCACCCGGCGACCGCGCCCTCCATGTCGGTGATCGCGTTCTGCATCTCCAGCACCTCGTCGTCGCTGAGGTCACCGACGACGGTGTTGACGTCACACCCGACTGCGGCGGCGACGTTGTTGGCGTAGCGCACCGGCTCGTTGCCGTCGGAGGCGGGCGCGTACCGGTTGAACGCCGCGAGGATCGACAGGTGCGCGTAGCCGGGCCCGCGCAGCAGCTGCCGGATCGCGTCGTAGCCCAGGTCCCAGGACGGGAAGATCATGAAGTTGTGCCAGTTGACCTTGCCGGGGTAGGCGCCGTAGGTGGGCCCGCCGGCGGTGATGTTGCCGGGGTTGTTGTTGAGCCAGGAGAAGCTGCCGTCGCCGCCCCTCATGTGCGGCTGTCCCTCCACGACCTCGTTCCCGTACACGACGAAGTTCGAGATCTCCCACCCGTGCCCGCCGTAGTCCTGCGGCGCGCTGGTCCCGAACCACTGGGACTGGGGGATGTTCTTCGTGCGGGAGACGTTGCCGTTCCAGTACCAGAGAGCGTCACCATCGTCGAGAGCCATCGCGCTCACCCACCTCCGGACTCCAGGGGTGACCACGGCCGTCAGCCGGGTCCGCACCCTGAGGCTCCGCCAGGGGTTCGCTGATACAGGTCTTGTGGTTGTTCACACTTTTGGCCCAGTTACCGCTACGCCAAGTGGTCGTGTGGTAACGCTGGTGCTTGCGGTTCCTCGATCGGGCCTGCTCCATCCGGACCAACTGCGAACCGAACGGAACCGCGTGACGCAGCGTTGCGTCATCCTTTCGAGCGAGGAAGTACCGCGTTCGGGGAGGGACGTCACGGTGCCCGTGCAGACCAGCGTGAAGACCACCGGAGGCCTGTGATGTCGAACCCCCTGGTGGTCAAGCCCGACGCCGCGCCGTCGGGGTTCATGAACGCGGGTACCGGTGACAACGGCTGGGCCACCGGCATCTCCATCGCCGAGTCCGCGATGGACACGTTCAACGGCATCAAGGACGGCAACTGGATCGAGGGTGGCCTCGGCATGGTCGGCCTGGTCGCCGACGCCGCCTCGATGGCGAT
>NZ_JBVJRT010000029.1:0-14095 GCF_055607425.1 Lentzea sp. NPDC037011
TTGAGCAGGCTGACGACGTTGATGACCAGTTCCTTGGTGACCCGGTCGAGGAAGCCCGAGGTCGGGTAGCGGACGGTGCCGCCCTGTGCGGTGTCCCGTCCGGCTCCGCCGTGTCCACGCACGGTTCGGAACCACCGAAGGATGAGGCGGAGCAGCGGTGCTGTCGTCCAGGGGTGGTTTGGTCTCGCGCGCGTGACAGCCGACCCCGGCACCAGCTGGGAATCGATGAGGATCGGGTGATCGGTGAGCACACGCTGGGCAGCGAGATCGAGGACCACGACGACAGCTTCGCGATGCGGTTCCTCTACGCGTTCTGGCGCCTGTGCGAGCAGTGGATCGCCGTGACCGAGCCAGCCGAGGTTCGCCACTCCGCACGAGGCTGCCGAGTTCCTGGAGACGGACCTCCGGAGGCCTTCCGGCCAGGAGCCGCGTTCGCCGATGTGCCGAACGGCTGCTTCGCGACCGGCAACGGCTCGTCCATCACTTGACGCGAGGTGCGCGCCCCAGCGTGCTGTGGCGGGCGATCAACCGGTGCGGGGCGCGCACCTCTATGCCGGGCAGTGGATCCGTGCTGCCGATGCGCAGGAGCAGCCGTTCCACCGCTGTTGTGGCGATGGCGTCCTTGTCCGGCGAGATGGTGCTGATCGCCGGGTTGGCGTAACGGCCTTCCTCGATGTCGTCGTAGCCGATCACCGCGATGTCCTCGGGCACGCGCAGCCCGCGTTCCAGCACCTCGTGCAACGCGCCGAGCGCCACGGTGTCGTTGTAGCCGAAAACGGCGTCCGGTGGGTCGTCCCGATCGAGCAACGCCCGCATGGCGGCCGCACCGGCGGCGCGGTTGAACCGGCGCGTCTGGACGATCAGCGACTCGTCGACCGGGAGACCGGCGTCCGCGTGGGCCTGCCGGTACCCGAGGGTGCGCAACTGCGCCGCCTCGCCGGTCGGGTACGGCTGATCGCCTATCGCGGCGATCCGGCGCCTGCCCAGGCCGATCAGATGCGCTGTGGCCGCACGGGATGCCTCGACGTCGTCGATGCCGACATGGTCGAAGAAAGCGTTGGACGACCGCTCACCGAGCAGGACGAGCGGGAACGTCGGGTCGCTCTCGGCCAGGTCCTCCTGCGCGAGGCCGAGCGGGCTGTAGATCATCCCGTCGAACAGGGCCGCCCGTGCGCCGCGCCGGATCAGTTCTCGCTCGTGGGTGGGATCGCCGTCGGTCTGGTCGATCAGCACGTGGTAGCCCCGCTCACGGGCCTTCGGGATGATCGCCTGCAGCAGCTCGGAGAAGTAGGGCACGTCCAGGAAGGGAACCACCACCGCGATCTGCCCTGACCGGCCGTTCGCCAGGTTGCGGGCCAGCACGTTGGGCCGGTAGCCCAACTCCTTGATCGCCTTCTCGACCTTCTCGCGGGTGGGGTCGGTGACCGGGGCGTAGCCGTTGACCACGTTAGACACCGTGCGTGCGGACACACCAGCCAGCTCAGCAACGTCACGCAGCGTGGCATCGCGCATGTACTCACTCCGTCGAGACCGGCGCGGCGGCCCACCGCTGCAGCGCTGCAGCGCAGTGTGCCTGCCGATCCCCGCCACGACAAGTCCCGGTCTTCCGAGTGTCGTGGGACCGCATCCGCATCTGGCTCGAACTACGTCAGATTGGGTCTTGCAGCGCGGCAAAAGCCAGTACATAGTGCTTTGCAGCGCAGCAAGACCCAACCGCCACGGTGGCAGTACCGGTCGATCCGCTCCCTCCCGCCAACCGTGGTGCAGCACCTCACGACCTCAGCGGTCCTCGGTTCGTGCCTCACGGGGTCACCGCATTTCCGATCACTCACCGTGACGGCGATCGAGCATGCACTGACGCATGCCGCGACGGAAAGGCGCTACTCATGCTCGGCACCAGATGGATGGCGAAACTCCGTGCAGGGCTCGTCGCCACCGGCCTGCTCGCCGTGGCCGCGTGCGGCGGTGCCGTGGACGACGCCGACGGACCCGTGCGCGTGTCGGTCTGGGCCTGGTACCCGGAGTTCAAGGCCGTGGTCGACGCGTTCAACGCCTCCCACGACGACATCCAGGTCGACTGGACCAACGTCGGCACCGGCCCGGACCAGTACGCCAAGCTGAAGACGGCGTTCACCGCCGGCAAGGGCGCGCCGGACGTCGCGATGGTCGAGTTCCAGCAGATCCCGACGTTCGTCATCCTCGACGCACTGGTGGACATGGGGCAGCACGGCGCCAACGACGACAAGAGCCTCTACGCCGAATGGGCGTGGAGCCAGGCCACCGACGGCGACAAGGTCTACGCCATCCCGGTGGACGGCGGACCGATGGCGCTGATGTACCGCAAAGACCTCTTCGACCAGCACGGCATCCCGGTGCCGACGACCTGGCAGGAGTACGCCGACGCGGCCGCGAAGATCAAGGCCGTCGATCCGAACGCCTACATCGCGAGCTTCGGCAGCGACGGCGGCTGGCTCAACGGGCTGATGTGGCAGGCGGGTTGCCGGCCGTACGGCTACTCGCAGGCCAAGGCCAAGGACCAGGTGAAGATCAACCTGACCGCACCCGAGTGCGAGAAGGTCGTCAACCTGTACGGCGACCTGGTGAGCAAGGGGCAGATGGCCCAGGACAAGTTCTTCACCGCCGACGCCACCGCGGCGCTCGACTCCGGCAAGTACTGGACCTGGGCCGCGGCCGGCTGGACACCCGGATACGTGGCCGGCTCGCTCAAGAACACCGCGGGCAAGTGGGCGGTCGCGCCGATGCCGCAGTGGACCGCGGGCGCCGACGAGCAGGGCGACTGGGGCGGTTCGACGTTCACCGTGACCAAGCAGGCCAAGAACCCGAAGGCAGCGACCACGGTGGCCCGCGAGCTGTTCGGCCGCTCGAAGGCCGCGTGGGACATCGGGCTGAACAAGGCGTTCCTCTACCCGCTGGCGAAGGAGGTCGCGGCCGACCCGGCGTTCACCGGCAAGGCGTACGACTTCTTCAACGGGCAGAAGGTGAACGAGATCTTCGTGCCGGTGTCGCAGAAGCTCGGTGAGTTCCAGTACACGCCGTTCCAGGACTTCGTCTTCAAGGACCTGAACGACCGCACCGCCGAGGCGATGTCGGGCAGCAGGCGGTGGAGCACGGTGCTGGGGGAGACGCAGAAGAACGTCATCGCGTACGCCGAGAAGCAGGGCTTCAAGGTCAGCCGTTAGTGCACCCGAGGTCTGCCGCGACCCACGGGTCGCGGCAGACCCCCAGTCCAGGAGGTTTCCCGTGACGCGGTCATCACCGATCACGGCACCCGCGGCCGACGACCTGCCGCCGTCTCCCCGTCCGGTCGAGCACCGGCCACGGCGCAAGCCGCGCCGGGTCACCGAGCACCCGGTGGCCGGAGCGCTGTTCGTACTGCCGTTCTTCCTCGTCGTCGTGGCGTTTCTGGTCGTGCCACTCGGTTACGCGTTCTGGCTCAGCCTGTCCAGCAAGAGCCTCGCGCTCGGCACCCGGTTCACCGGCATCGGCAACTACGTGCGCGCGTTCACCGATCCGGTGCTGCTGGACGGCCTGCTGCGGGTCGTCCTCTTCGGACTGGTGCAGATCCCCGTCATGCTGGGCATCGCGCTGGCCGGAGCGTTGACGCTCGACGCCGTCACGACCAGGTTCGCCCTGGCGTTCCGGCTCATCGCGTTCATGCCCTACGCCGTGCCGGCCGTCGTCGGCGCGCTCATGTGGGGCTTCCTGTACAGCCGCACGTTCGGTCCGTTCGCGGATCTGCCGACGCTCGTCGGCGGCGACCCGATCGACTTCTTCAGCTCCTCGCTGCTGCTGGTGTCGCTCGGCAACATCGTGACCTGGGCGTGGACCGGTTACAACATGATCATCCTGTACTCGGCGTTGCAGGGCGTGCCGCGCGAGATGTACGAGGCCGCGGTCATCGACGGGGCGACGCCGGTGCAGATCGCGTTGCGGGTCAAGGTTCCCGCGATCAGGCAGGCCATCTCGCTGGCCGTGATCTTCACCGTCATCGGCACCATGCAGTTCTTCACCGAACCGCAGATCATGGCCCGGTTCGCGCCGCAGGTCTCGGCTGGCTACACGCCGAACCTCTACGCCTACAACCAGGCCTTCGCCTACTCGGACTTCAACTACTCGGCCGCACTCTCGTTCGCGCTCGGTTTCCTGGTGTTCGTGGTGGCCTACGCGTTCGTGTTCGTCAGCCGCAGGCGGGGAGCACGCTCATGACCAGCGGCACAGCCGGCGACACGACGGCGAAGACCTGGCTTCCACATGTGCTGATGGGCGCGGGCATCCTGTACTTCCTGGTGCCACTGCTCTGGGTGGTCATCGCGGCCACCAAGAGCCAGCCGGACCTGCTCGACAGCCCGGCGCTGTGGTTCGCCGACTTCAACCTGCTGGAGAACATCGAGCAGCTGTTCCACGAGGACGGCGGCGTCTACGGCGGGTGGCTGGTCAACACGGCGTTGTACTCGGGGCTCAGCGCTCTGGGCGCGACCGCGCTCGCCGCCGCCGCGGGCTACGGGCTGGCGCGGTTCACGTTCCTGGGCAAGCGGTTCTTCGAGACCGCGCTGCTCGGCATGATCATGGTGCCGGCCACCGCGCTGGTGCTGCCGACGTACCTGATCCTGTCCGAGCTCGACCTCGTCAACACCATGTGGGCGGTCGTCCTGCCGTCGCTGCTCAGCCCGTTCGGTGCGTACCTGGTCCGCGTCTACGTGGACGAGAGCGTGCCGGCGGAGCTGATCGACGCCGCCCGGATCGACCGGGCGAGCGAGCCGCGCATCTTCTGGCAGATCGTGCTGCCGATGATGCGTCCCGCCCTCGTCACCGTCTTCCTGTTCACCCTGGTCGCGACGTGGAACAACTACTTCCTGCCGCTGGTGATGCTCAGCGACGCCGACCTGTACCCGCTGACCGTCGGACTGACCACCTGGTTCAACACCGCGCAGCAGGACGCCGGGAACCGGATGCTGTTCAACCTCGTCGTCACCGGCTCTCTGCTGGCCATCGTCCCGCTCGTCATCGCCTTCGTCCTGTTGCAGCGCTTCTGGCGCAGCGGGGCGGCGGCAGGCGCTCTGAAGTAGGAGAACCGTGCTCAACGCTTCCCTGGTCCTCAATCCCCACTACGTCATCGCGCCGGTGCGGCGCCGGCTCTTCGGGTCGTTCGTCGAACACATGGGCCGCTGCGTCTACACCGGCATCTACGAGCCAGGGCATCCAACCGCCGACGAGGACGGCTTCCGGGGCGACGTGCTGGAACTGACCCGTGAGCTCGGGGTCGAGCTGGTCCGGTATCCCGGCGGCAACTTCGTCTCCGGCTACCGCTGGGAGGACGGCGTCGGCCCGGTCGCCGGGCGGCCGGTGCGCCGCGAGCTCGCGTGGCACAGCCTCGAGACGAACGAGGTCGGCATCGACGAGTTCGTCCGCTGGGCACGCAAGGCCGATGTCGAGGTGATGTACGCGGTGAACCTCGGCACCCGCGGTGTCGCCGAAGCGCTCGACGTGCACGAGTACATGAACCACGAAGGCGGTACGCACCTGTCGGAGCTGCGCAGGGCGAACGGGTCCGAGGCGCCGCACGGGGTGAAGTTGTGGTGCCTGGGCAACGAGCTGGACGGTCCGTGGCAGCTCGGCCACAAGACCGCGCACGAGTACGGACGGCTGGCCGCCGAGACGGCCCGTGCGTTGCGGCAGGCCGAGCCGGACCTGGAACTGGTGGCGTGCGGCAGCTCGAACTCGGCCATGCCCACCTTCGGCGAGTGGGAGTCCATCGTGCTGGAGCTGGCGTACGAGGAGGTGGACCACATCTCCCTGCACGCCTACTACGAGGTGCTGGACGGTGACGTGGACAGCTTCCTCGCCTCCGCGGTGGACATGGACCGGTTCATCGACAGGGTCGTCGCCACGGCGGACGCGGTCGGCGCGCGGCTGAAGAGCGACAAGCGGATCACGTTGTCGTTCGACGAGTGGAACGTCTGGTACATGCAGCGGTTCCACAACACGCCGCGCACCGAGTGGGAGGTCGCGCCGCGGGTCATCGAGGACCAGTACGACGTGAACGACGCGGTCGTCGTCGGCAACCTGCTGATGTCGTTGCTGCGGCACAGCGACCGGGTGGCCGTGGCGTGCCAGGCACAGCTGGTCAACGTGATCGCGCCGATCCGCAGCGAGCCGGGCGGGCCGGCGTGGCGGCAGACGATCTTCCACCCGTTCGCGTTGACCTCGCGGCTGGCGCGCGGGCAGGTGCTGCGGGTGGAGACGTCCTCGCCGGTGTACTCGACCAAGCGCTTCGGTGACGTCCCCGTCGTGGACGCGGTCGCGACGCACGACCCAGGAACGGGCGACACGGTGGTGTTCGCGGTCAACCGGCACCAGACCGAACCGGTGGAGCTCCGTGCGGACCTGTCGGCGTTCGGGGAGGTGGCGGTGGCCGAGGCGTGGTCCGTGCACGACGAGGACGGTGCGGCGACCAACACCGAGGCCGATCCTGACCGTGTCGTCCCACGACCGCGGCAAGCCGACGTCGCCGACGGCGCCCTGCACGTGGTCCTGCCGCCCAGGTCCTGGACCGCCGTCCGCCTCACTGGCGGTCAGTAGCCGACGCGGAAGGTGGCGTCCTGGCGGTCGGCCGCCGCCGACCCGGTCGAGATCGGGTCGATGCGCAGGACGTACCCGGAGTGCCGGATGTGGCGGTCGGGGAAGTTGTGGGAGCGGAACGAGGTCCACGCCGGGTCGGCGAGTCCCGCGACCCGGTGGAAGGTGGCGTCGGCGGCGAAGGTCGCGCTGCCGTCGTTCGCCGCCAGGACGAGCGCGTAGTCGGCGTGGCGCAGGTAGCGGTCCGGGTAGTTGACCGAGCGGAACGAGATGCCGGCCGAGGCCGCCAGGCCCGGGACGAGCTGCCACATCGCGTCCTGGTACGGGTCGAACGGATAGGGGTCGATGCGGGCGGCGTTACCGGAGTGCCGGATGAGGTGATCGGAGAAGTTGTAGGACTTGATCCGGTTCCAGGCGGGCGCACCCCAGCGGTTGACCAGGCCGTTGTACTCGGTCGCGGTGATGCCGCAGATGGTGGGGTGCTTGGCGTTGAGCGGCTGGGTGTACTGGGCCTTGGTCAGCGGCGACCACGAGTCGGTGGCGATGTCGGCAGAGCGCCAGGCGTACAGCTCGCCGTTGACGGGGGAGAACGAGTCGCCCCACAGCCACCATTCGTTGCGGTCGTGGGCCTTCACCACGATCGGGGCCTCGATTCCGCCGCTCACCACGCCGGCGGTGTAGGTGCCCCGGTCGAAGCTGCGCGGGGTGAGCGTGGCGGACCGGGCGCCGTAGAGGCGGCCGTCGCTGAAGCTCTTGTAGTACAGGTAGTTGACCCCGTTGCCGACGTGCACGGTGGCGTCGAGGACGTTGAAGCCGGGGTCGAAGAACAGCTGCGGGGTGCCGACGTTGACGAAGTCCTTGGTGTAGTTGACGTAGAAGGCGTCACGGCCGCCGCTGTTGGCGGAATAGAGGATGCCGTACTGGTTGCGCGAGGCGTCCCAGAACGCCTCCGGTGCCCACGTGTGGGTCGGCATGGAGTGCATCTTCAGCCTCCGGTACTCGGTGAACGACCGCAGGTCGGCCGAGTCCCAGGCGTGGATGTACTGGTTCTGGCGGGTGAAGTCGGTGCCGGTCAGGTCGGTGGCCAGCACGACGAACCCGCCGTTCTGCTTGCGCATGATGAACGGGTCCCGCAGGCCCCTGGTGCCCGCGGTGGGAGTGGCCACCGGGTTGCCCTGGTTGAGCGGCATCCAGTTCAGGCCGTCGGTGCTCACCGCCAGGTGCAGGGCGTACCGGTCGGCGACCTTGCCGGGCGACTCGGTGAAGTAGCCCATCACGTAGGCGGTGTCACCCGGTGCGGCGAGCGCGGGGAGCCGGTTCGCGCCTGCCAGGGCGACTGAGGCCACTCCACCGGCGAGAAAAGTGCGTCGTTGCAGCACGGACGTCTCCTGTCGGGAGCGGTGGGGGATGGCCGGCGGCGAGGGCCGCCGGCCATCGGAGGGGTGGTCGGTCAGGCCGCGGGTTCGCCGGATGGAGCGGCGAGCTGCGTGCCGAGGCGGACCGGGGTGCCGAAGTTCGGCGTGCCGTCGGAGTTCCAGGTGAATTTCTGGGCACGCGTCGACCGGTTCATGTCACAGCCACCGGAGGCGCTGTCGTTGGCGTGGTAGACGATCCAGTCCTCGGTGCCGTCGGGCGACTTGAAGAACCCGTTGTGGCCGGGGGCGAACACGCCGTTGCCGTCGTTGCGCTGGAACACCGGGTTCGGCGACTTCGTCCAGTGCGACCGGTTGAGCGGGTCGGAGCCGGTGAGCGTGAGCAGTCCCAGCTTGTAGTCGGGACCCCAGCACGCGCTGGCCGAGTACACGATCATCGTCTTCCCGTCGCGGTACAGCGGCTCCGCGCCCTCGTTGACCGCACCCGTCTGCCGCTCCCAGGACAGCGTCGGCTGGCTGATCGTGCGCCGCGCGCCGCTGAGCGTGTAGGGGTTCGACATCGGGGTGATGGTCAGCGACTGGGTGCCGTCCATCGCGCTGCCCATCAGGTACAGCTTGCCGCCGTGCTGCAGGATGCTCGGGTCCAGCTCCCAGGTGTTGCCCAGGTCGGCCTTGAAGCTGTAGGGCCCTATGGGATCGGTGCCGGAGGACTCCAGCACGTGCAGCCGTTGGGTGGGGTTGTAGTCCGGCACGTTCTGCCCGGCGACGTAGTAGAAGTACCAGCGGCCGTTCAGCAGGTGGAACTCCGGTGCCCACATGTTGCAGCACCCGTTCGGGCGGCCTGCCAGGTTGAAGATCACTTGGTCGGCGGCGCTCGACAGCCCGGCGAGGGTGCGCGACCGCCGCATGGTGATCGTGGAGTTCCACGTCGTCGTCGCCAGGTAGTAGTACCCGTTGTGGTACTGCAGCCACGGGTCAGGGCCGTTGCGCTTGATCGGGTTGGTGAACGTTCCCGCCGCCGGAGCGCCCAGCTTCACCAGCTGCCACTGCTGGTTCGCGCCCCCGGTGTCCGGCCACTGCACGACCCTGGCACCGTCGGCGGTGGACCACTCGTAGGTCTCCACGGCCTTGCCGCTGTTGCGGTTGAGGAGCCGCACGTACCCACCGGACGAGTCCGCGAGCCGGAACTGCTGACTGGTCGCGTTGCTGTCGGTCCACTGCACCAGGTCAGCGGCGTCAGCGGTCGAGCCGCCCGAGAACTGAAGGACCTTGTTGCTGTGCCTGGACTTGAGCCGGTAGTAGCCGCCGCCGGAGTCGACGAACTGCCACTGCTGCCACGCCCCGTCGTTGCGCGTGTACTGCGCGATCCGGGCGCCGTCGTTCGTAGCGAGGTCATAGACGTCCATGGCCTTGCCGCTGTTGCGATTGACCAGCACGTACGACGCGTTGGTGTCCACTGTGGCCGCCGACACCGCCGGTGGCAGGGCGGAGGTGATCCCGCCGAGCAACGCGGTGGTGGCGAGCAGGACGAGGGTGGTTCGCCGTCGTTCACGGCGGCTGATGGTCGAGATCATGCTTTTCTCCCTGCGGGCCGCTGCACGGGTGTCGGTTGCGTTCGATCAGCGGACGTAGGGCCAGCCGGCGGAGTCGATCGCCAGCAGGTTGATGCCGAGCAGGGATGCGCCGTTGTCCGCGTAGTAGTGGTAGACCAGCACGTCGCTGTCGCTGTCGGCCAGCACGTCCTGGTGCCCCGGACCGTGGATGCTGCCCTGACCGGCGAGGACCTCGGTGCCGCCGCCGGAGGTCAGCGCCGTGCCGTTGCGGTCGACGTAGGGGCCGGTGACACTGGTGGAGCGGCCGACCATGACGCGGTAGGTGCTGGCGGCGCCCTGACAGCAGCGGTCGAACGAGACGAAGAGGTAGTAGTAGCTGCCGCGCTTCACGATGTTCGGCGCCTCGATCGCGCCGCCGTTGCGACCGGCGAGCGCGCGGATCGTGGAGTCGGAACGCAGACCGGTCGACGGGTTGAGCGCGATCATCTTGATGCCGGACCAGAAGGAGCCGAAGCTCAGCCACCAGCGGCCCTGGTCGTCGACGACGAGGTCGGGGTCGATGGCGTTGAAGTTGTCGCTGGTGCGCGACTCGACGACCAGACCGCGGTTGGTCCACGTGCCGGAGTTGCCGCTGGGGCTGGTGGCCAGGAAGATCGCCGATCGGTTCGAGCCGAACGTCGAGGCTGAGTAGTACATCCAGTACTGGCCGCTGCGGTAGGAGATGTCCGGCGCCCAGAGGTTGCGGCTGTTCGCGGTGTAGGTGTTGGCCCATGGCGTGCCGTTGGGGAAGGCGGCGCCGGCGTTGCGGAACGCGGTGCGGTCGGTGGAGGTCTTGAGCGCGATTCCGTTGCCGGTGTGCGCGAGCAGGTAGCTGCCGTCCGAGCGCTTGACGGTACTCGGGTCGTGCACGCCGATGTCACCGGTGACCCGGCCTGGGGCGGGGTAGGCCGCCGACGCGGACGGTGTCACCGCAACGGTGACGGCCAAAGCCAGCAGGGGTATCAGAACGCGTTTCATCGATGAGACCACGATGTCCTCGATTTCTGGCGAGTGGTTGCGGCGGCGCGGGTTCCTGCCGATCCGGAGCGGCGCGGTCTCGGCTGGTGGAGTCGAGCGGTGTCAGCGCAAGCGGAAGAACGTCCGGTGCCGGTGTGGTGATCTGCGCAGGACCAGGACGTCGGCAGCCCGGAAAGTCGTCCGCGGGAGTGAGCCCATGCCTCGCCTCCTCGCGAGCGGGAACCTGAGTGCACCACCGGTCGTGTTCCGGGCTATAACTCCGGATGCGCTTTTAGCACGATATCGAGGACCGGCACGGTCGACAAGACCTTCTGTTATCGCTAACAGCGGTTGTGATGTCGAATTTTTCGACCATGCAAGTTTCGAAACACTGTTGAGCTGCGAAAACTGATGATCAACTGAAATGGGGGCGAACTGGCCCGGCGGCGTTATGTTAGCGATCACATCGGCGGGTGCTGTGGGATCTGGCGGCGCTGCGGCTCTCCCGGGCAGGTGCGCACCTGCTCATGCTCGGCAGCTGCTCCGCGGACATCGAAGACCTTGATCGGTTGAGGCCGGTCGCGGTGACGATGTCCCAGACGCCTGCCGACACCGCATCTCGCCACCAGAACAACGCCATCGCCTCGTCGAGCTCGGCGTCCAGGTTGAGTGCTTCGCGTCGAGCGTTGGTGCCACCTCAAGCCGGCGCTGTCCACGTTGTCGCGAGTGCTGACCTTTTCTCGTCGTTCCGGCCAACCGGATTCGTTGCCCAGAGCTGGATGCGTCTGCCGCCGAACCGGGCGAAGGACAGATTTGGCCGTACACCTATGACGCGCTAGGTCGCAAGACGAGCACGCGTGATGACTCTGGGGCCGACCCCCGCGGTCGGAGTGGTTCTACGACACGCTCGCTGATAGCACGATCCTCAAGGGCGTGCCGGCCAGGTCATGCGTCACGGTGATCTCGGCCGGTGCGCCATGCGGCACGTGGGAATCAGGTCGACCACCAACCGCGCGCCACCGCGGTCGACACGGACGCGTCATGGGGAAAGATGGGAGCAAATTGAGAGAAGTCAAGGCGTGGCAACAGGATCAAGCTGCACTCAAGTGCGTCCACTGTGCCGCCATGACCTGCCGATTCAACGTATCCGCAGGTCAGGACATAATCCGATCCACCCTGCGGATCAAGGGGCCGCAGGTTCAAATCCTGTCGTCCCGACGGTCTGAACCAGCCCGCTGATTCTGGATGAAAGCCCAGTTCAGTGGGCTTTTTTGGGTGCGAGCAGGCCCCAGCGTCGCAGCGACCAGCAAGAACAATGTGCTGGCGTCGATGAGTTCAAGCCCCGAGGACGAGCAGCACGCAGATCTCCGCGACCAGCACGACGACGTGGATGGCCAACGCTCAACAGGGCGGCGACGGCGCAGCACCTCGTTCTCCTGCTCCAGCAGTTTGATCGGCGCACACGCCTCACGCAGCTCAGCCGAACCAGCCCGGCTCGCACCGAGCTCGGCGCAGCCACTTGAACAACGTTGTCGGGCGCACCCCGAAATCTTCGGCGATCTGCTCGACCGTCACACCAGGCTCGCGGTCACGAGCGACCCGCACGACATGGCCGCGGAGCTCCTGGAGTGGGGTTTGGACACAGCGACATCCCGCACAACCGTTCTGTCGGTCAGAGGCCGGCGTCTCCGCGATCAACCCGGGGCTTCGGGCTGGTCAGGAACGACGCCAGCACGACCACCACCGAGATTGCTGCGGCGACCCTGAACGCTGTCTGCACTCCAGGAACGTCCGGTGTCCCGCCGGTGACCGACGACAGCGTCACCACGGTCACGAACAGCGCCGTGCCGGCCGCGCCGGCGACCTGCTGGATCGTTGCCAGGATCGCGCTGCCGTGGGAGTACAGGTCGGTGGGCAGGGTGGCCAGCGAGTCGGTCATCAGGGGTGTGAACATCGCGGACAGGGCGGCCGTGACCGCGGTGTAGAGGAGCACGACCTCCCAGATCGAGGATTCGGCGTCGAGGGTCGACATCGTCCACAGCGCCGCGCTCAGCAGGACCGCACCGGACACGACCAGGTACCGGGCGCCGTAGCGGTCGTAAGCACGCCCGATGATCGGGCCGAGGACGCCCATCAGCAGGCCCCCCGGCAGGAGCATCAACCCGGCCACGAACGCACTGCGTTCCTGCACGTTCTGGATGTACAGCGGCAGCAGGATGATCATGCCGAACATCGACATGAACCCGACCATGATCAGCACCAGCGACACCGTGAAGCGCCGATCGGAGAACGGGCGCAGGTCCAGCAGCGCCCGCCCCCGGCGTTGCAGGTGCAGTTGGCGGGCAACGAACGCGACCATCGACACCGCGCCGAGGACCAGTGGCACCCATGGCGGAATCCCATTTCCCGCACCGTGCGCCCTCTCCCCGATCAGCGACAGCCCGAGCACCAGCCCGGCGAACGCCACCGCGGACAGCGGCACGGACAGCACGTCGAGGCGTACCGGGTCGGTGCGCTCGTCACGCAGGCGCAGCCAGATGGCGCCCACCGCGAGCGCTACCAGCGCGATCGGCAGCACGACCCAGAACAGCCAGCGCCAGCCCAGAGTCGAAAGGACCACGCCGGACAGCGTCGGGCCGACGGCCGGCGCCACCGCGGTCACGATCGTGAGCGTGCCCATGGTTTGACCTCGGCGCTCGGCCGGGACCAGGGTCAGGATCGTGGTCATCAGCAGCGGCGTCATCACCGCCGTCCCGCTCGCCTGCACGACCCGCGCTGCCAGCAGCACACCGAAGCCCGGTGCGAGCGCCGCCAGCAGCGTCCCTATCGAGAACAGGCTCATCGCCGTCAGGTAGACCGCCCGCGCGGGGAAGCGCCGCAGCAGGAAACCGGTGATCGGGATGACCACCGCCATCGTCAGCAGGAAACCACTGGTCAGCCATTGAGCAGTGCCCGTGGACACCTGCAGTTGGACGATCAGCACCGGCAGCGCGACGCTCATGATCGTCTCGTTCAGGATCATCACGAACACCGAGCCGGCCAGCAGCCAGATCACCAGCCTGGCATTCACCACCGGCTGCGGCGTCGCACCTGTTCCCGGGCCCGCAGGTCCGCCGCCTGGGTTCGACGTGTCAGACGTGCCGATCTTCGACCCCATGGTCATCCCAACTCTTGTCCACCCTGCACGGCCACTTCCTCAGACCGCTGCTCACTCGGCGAGCGAGGTGCGCATGGTCCAGCGGAAGACCGAGGGCTTCTCCTCGGACACCCGCTCGAAGTGCTCGTGACCGCCGCGGCACGGCAGCTTGATCTTCCCTCGGTCGACGGTGACCTGTTCCGGGATGGTGATGTTCCCCGGACCGCCCTCCAGCACGACGTGGATGTGGTTGCCTTGGTCGAGCGCCTGGATCTGGATGTTCATCGGAACCCTCTGGTTTCTCATAGGACGATCAGTTTCTGGAGCAGGTCCTTGGCGGCGTCCGCGATGACGGTGCCGGGTGGGAAGATCGCCGCCGCTCCCGCGGCGTGCAGTTCGTCGAAGTCCTGTGGCGGGATGACGCCGCCGACGACGATCAT
>NZ_JBVJRT010000030.1:0-1335 GCF_055607425.1 Lentzea sp. NPDC037011
ACTCGGTGTCAGAGTTGGTGGTGCCGCTGGTGATCAGCGGTTAGTGTCCGGCCCTGGTCGTGGGGTGACTCTCAAGTACCACGCCCCCGATGGTGGGTGGCTTGTGTTGGAAATGTCCACCGCGACCAGGGTCCTCGGACCGGCCGGCCTGACTTGATAGAAGCGTGGTCCAGACGCTGTACCCACCTCGACCGAGGTGTGTCGTCCAGCCGATCCGAGGGATGTGTGTTGTCTCCCTTTGGCCGAGAGGACGAACACGAGTGCCGATGGTGGTCTGCGGAATCGATCCGCACAAGTCAACGCTCACCGCGGTCACCGCCGACCAGGCCGGCCGCAAGCTCGCCCAGCGCACGCTGCCCGCCCGCCCGGACGCCTGGTTCACGCTGCTGAGCTGGGCACACGGCCAGGCCGAGCAGGTGCTGTGGGCGGTCGAGGACGGCCGGGGCCTGGCCGGCGGCCTGATCCGCTACCTGCTCGCCGCCGGCCAGCGCGTCGTGCTCGTGCCCCCCAAACTCATGGCCCGCGCCCGCCGCGCGGCCCGGACACGGGGCAAGTCCGACCCCATCGACGCCCTCGCCACCGCCCGCGCCGCACTGCGCGAGGACGGCCTGCCCACCGCACACCTCGACCAGGACGCGCTGGACGTGCGGCTGCTGGTCGACCACCACGACACCCTCGTCGCACGGCGCACCGCGACGATCAACCAGCTGCGCTGGCACCTGCACGACCTCGACCCCGCACTCGAGGCCGCCACCGCCACCCTCACCGGCGCCCGCGCCCGAACCCGGTTGGCCGACCGGCTGCGCGCCCTGCCCGGCTCAGTGCGCCGCGACCTGGCCACCGAGCTCCTGGCCGACATCACCGCCCTCAGCACCCGCATCCGCGACCTCGAGCGGCGTCTCGGCGAGCTGGTGCGGCCGATGGCACCGGCCCTGCTCGGCCTGACCGGCATCGGCGTGCTCACCGCCGCGAAGATCATCGGCGAGACCGGCGGCATCACCCGGTTCCCCACCAGCGCCGCCTTCGCCGCGCACAACGGCACCGCACCCATCCCGATCTGGACCGGCAACACACCGACATTCCGGCTCTCCCGCGGCGGCAACCGGCAACTCAACGCCGCCCTGCACCGCATGGCCATCACCCAGCTACGCCACCACCCGGCAGCACGCGACTACCTCGACCGCTACCGGCAACGCCGACCCCACACCACCCGCAAAGCCGCCCTGCGCGCCCTCAAACGACACCTCTCCGACATCGTCTACACAGCACTCAAAACCGACATGAGCAGCACAAACACCCAACTACCCGCCACCGCTTGACATAGAAGCTTCCAAC
>NZ_JBVJRT010000031.1:0-1237 GCF_055607425.1 Lentzea sp. NPDC037011
GGCGAAGCTGAGAACTTAAGCGCCAGTAAACGGCGGTGGTAACTATAACCATCCTAAGGTAGCGAAATTCCTTGTCGGGTAAGTTCCGACCTGCACGAATGGCGTAACGACTTCTCGACTGTCTCAACCGCAGGCCCGGCGAAATTGCATTACGAGTAAAGATGCTCGTTACGCGCGGCAGGACGGAAAGACCCCGGGACCTTTACTATAGCTTGGTATTGGTGTTCGATTCGGCTTGTGTAGGATAGGTGGGAGACTGTGAAGCGGCCACGCCAGTGGTTGTGGAGTCATCGTTGAAATACCACTCTGGTCGTATTGGATGTCTAACCTCGGTCCGTGATCCGGATCAGGGACAGTGCCTGGTGGGTAGTTTAACTGGGGCGGTTGCCTCCCAAAGAGTAACGGAGGCGCTCAAAGGTTCCCTCAGCCTGGTTGGCAATCAGGTGTCGAGTGCAAGTGCACAAGGGAGCTTGACTGTGAGACTGACGGGTCGAGCAGGGACGAAAGTCGGAACTAGTGATCCGGCCATGGCTTGTGGAAGCGTGGTCGCTCAACGGATAAAAGGTACCCCGGGGATAACAGGCTGATCTTGCCCAAGAGTCCATATCGACGGCATGGTTTGGCACCTCGATGTCGGCTCGTCGCATCCTGGGGCTGGAGTAGGTCCCAAGGGTTGGGCTGTTCGCCCATTAAAGCGGTACGCGAGCTGGGTTTAGAACGTCGTGAGACAGTTCGGTCCCTATCCGCCGCGCGCGTAGGATACTTGAGGAAGGCTGTCCCTAGTACGAGAGGACCGGGACGGACGGACCGCTGGTGTGCCAGTTGTTCTGCCAAGAGCATTGCTGGTTGGCTACGTTCGGAAGGGATAACCGCTGAAGGCATCTAAGCGGGAAGCTCGTTCCAAGATGAGGTATCCCACCCTTTGTGGGTTAAGGCCCCCAGCTAGACCACTGGGTTGATAGGCCAGAGGTGGAAGACCGGTAACGGTTGGAGCTGACTGGTACTAATAGGCCGAGGACTTGTTACGAAGACGCTACGCATCCACTGTGCGGTTCTGGAAGAACAACCAGAACCGATCGCGACCCTTGCGGGGTTGCTGGTTGTAATTTCATAGTGTTTCGGTGGTTATAGCGTTGGGGAAACACCCGGTCCCATTCCGAACCCGGTAGTTAAGCCCTTCTGCGCCGATGGTACTGCACTGGTTACGGTGTGGGAGAGTAGGTCGCCGCCGAACTTA
>NZ_JBVJRT010000032.1:0-1110 GCF_055607425.1 Lentzea sp. NPDC037011
TGCGCGTAGTCCTTGGTCATCCGCCGTTCGATCCACGGGTACACCGCCGCGATCCCGGTCAGCAACGGCAACCCCAGGATGAACGGCAGGAACGGCGCCGGGATCGTGTAGTTGCCCAGGTAGAACTCCCACGCCGGCCAGATGCGCACCAGGCCGTCGGTCCAGCCCATGTACCAGTCCGGCTGCGACCCCGCCGAGACCTGCGCCGGGTTGTACGGGCCGATGTTCCAGATCGGGTTGATCTGGAACACCCCACCCATGATCGCGATGACACCCACGACGACGGCGAAGAACCCGCCGCCCTTCGCCGCGAACACCGGCATGATGCGGACGCCGACGACGTTGGTCTCCTTGCGGCCCACACCGGGGAACTGGGTGTGCTTCTGGTACCACACCAGACCCAGGTGCGCGCCGATCAACCCCAGGATGATCGCCGGGATGAGCAGGATGTGCGCGGTGTAGAGCAACGGGATGATGTCCGTGCCCGGGAACTCACCGCCGAACATCAACCAGTTCAGCCACGTGCCGATCACCGGGAACGAGATCAGCAGCGCCGCCATCACCCGCAGACCGGTGCCCGAGAGCAGGTCGTCCGGCAGCGAGTAGCCCAGGAAACCCTCGATCGCACCGAGCATGAACAACACGATGCCGATGACCCAGTTGATCTCACGCGGCTTGCGGAACGCACCGGTGAAGAAGATCCGGAACATGTGCACCACGATCGCCGCCATGAACAGCAACGCAGCCCAGTGGTGCACCTGACGCACGAACAACCCGCCACGGGTCTCGAACGAGATGTCCAGCGTGGACGCGAACGCCCGCGACATCTCGATCCCCCGCAGGTTCTCGAACGCCCCGTTGTAGGTGACCTCCGTCATCGACGGGTCGAAGAACAACGCCAGGTACGTACCCGACAACAACAACACGATGAAGCTGTACAGGGCGATCTCACCGAGCAGGAACGACCAGTGCGTCGGGAACACCTTGTTCAGCTGCTTGCGCAGCCCGGAGGCCGCGTGGAACCGCTCATCGGCAGCGTTGGCCGCCGCCCCTGCGACGCGCGCGGCCGCGTTGGCCGGCTTCGTCGGCGTGGTGATGGCACTCATGACT